>NZ_JBFUKW010000002.1:0-691487 GCF_056400665.1 Variovorax sp. P5_A3
CAGCCAGCGCCCGGACTTCTTCGACGTGGTGGTGGCGAGCAACCTGTTCGGCGACATCCTGTCGGACCTGGGCCCTGCATGCACCGGCACCATCGGCATCGCGCCCAGCGCCAACCTGAACCCGGAGCGCACCACGCCGTCGCTGTTCGAACCGGTGCACGGCTCCGCGCCGGACATCGCCGGCAAAGGCATCGCCAATCCGATCGGGCAGATCTGGTGCGGCGCCATGATGCTGGAGTTCCTCGGCCACAAGGCCGCGCACGACGCTATCCTGGCGACGATCGAAAAGGTGCTGGCGCCCGGGAGCGGTGCACCGCGCACGCCCGACATCGGCGGGACCGGGAGCACGGTCGACCTGGGCAAGGCCATCGCCGAGGCGCTTTGAATAAAGACTTGTCGAAACGCCACTAAAATCGCGCTCCTCCCTGGTTTCTAGGGGGGAGTGTCGTATTGACACCCCGTAGACCAGTGGTTGTAATCCTTGTCGGCAGTGCGCTGCCGGCGCGTCAGAACTGCCACCCTTTTTCCGCACTTCGCCCCCGTGGCATCGTCACGGGGCTGGCACCGCTTCTGACGACCCTGATCAACAATTTTCCTGCAAGGGGCCCTTGTGAACAAAACCGAACTGATTGAGCACATCGCAAAAAACGCCGACATCTCCAAAGCCGCTGCCACGCGCGCACTCGAATCCACCATCGGCGCCATTCGTACAACGCTCAAGAAGGGCGGCTCCGTTTCGCTCGTCGGCTTCGGAACATTTGCGGTCGGCAAGCGTGCCGCCCGGACGGGCCGGAATCCGCGCACCGGCGACGCGATTAAAATCAAGGCCGCCAAGATCCCGAAGTTCCGTCCCGGCAAGGCGCTAAAAGACGCGCTGAACTGAGATACTGTTTTCCGGTGGGGTGCTTAGCTCAGCTGGTAGAGCGGCGCCCTTACAAGGCGTAGGTCGGGGGTTCGAACCCCTCAGCACCCACCACCCGAAGCAAAGGCGAACAGAGTGTTCGCCTTTTTTGTTGCCGTCCCGCAATCCGTCACAGAGAGTGCCCAAGCATGTTTGACTCCTTCCGCAAGTACAACAAGATCATCATGGTGTTCTTGTTCTTGCTGATCATTCCTTCGTTCGTGCTTTTCGGCGTCGATCGCTATCAGGGAAATGGGCAAGGCGAAAAGGTTGCGCGCGTCGCGGGCACCGACATCACCCGCCCTGAATGGGACGCCCAACACCGCAATGAAGTCGACCGGATTCGTCGGCAGGCGCCGAACATCGAGCCGGCGTTGCTCGACTCGGATGCCGCCCGCTACGCCACGCTGGAGCGCATGGTGCGTGAACGTGTGCTCGCCGCAGCGGCATCGAAATCGAACATGACGGTGTCGGAAGAGCGCCTCGCCCGGCTGTTTGCCGCAGATCCGAGCCTGGCGTCGTTCCGCACTGCCGACGGCAAATTCGATCGCGAGACCTTCATGCGGGCGACGGGTCGCACGCCCGAGCAGTACGAAGCATCCGTTCGTGCGGACCTGGCCACGCAACAGGTGTCTCTGGGCGTTTCGGGCACGACCTTCGCCACGGCGTCGCAGGCTGCTGCGGCACTCAACGCGTTCTATGATCGCCGCGAGATCCAGGTGGCGCTGTTCAAGCCCGCCGACTTCGCCTCGAAGGTCAGCGTCAGTGATGCCGACCTCCAGGCTTTCTACAAGGACCACGCCGCGCAGTTCCAAGTGCCCGAGCAAGCCAGCGTCGAATACCTTGTGCTGGACCTCGAAGCCGCCAAGAAAAACATTTCGGTCAGCGAGGCCGATCTGAGGAGCTACTACGACCAGAACAGCGCGCGTTTCGGCTCCAAGGAAGAACGACGCGCGAGCCACATCCTCATTGCTGCACCGGCGACCGCACCGGCCGCCGAGCGCGAGAAGGCGCGTGCCAAGGCCGAGCAGTTGCTGGCCGAAGTCCGGAAAGCGCCCAACACCTTTGCCGATGTCGCGCGCAAGAACTCGCAGGATCCCGGCTCTGCTGAAAAGGGCGGCGATCTCGACTTCGTCACGCGTGGCGCGATGGTCAAGCCATTCGAGGATGCCATGTTCGCGCTGAAGAAGGGCGAGATCAGCAATGTGGTCGAGACCGAGTTCGGCTACCACATCATCCAGCTCAACGACGTGAAGCCGGCCGTGGTGCCGCCATTCGACAAGGTGCGAGCCACGATCGAGAATGAAGTGCGCGGCCAGCAGGCTACCCAGGAGTTCGCCAAGGCCGCGGAGACCTTCACGGACATCGTCTATCAGCAGCCCGACAGCCTGAAGCCGGCAGCCGAGAAGCTGAAGCTCACGATTCAGACGGCAAGCAACGTCGGACGCACGCCGGCCCCCGGAGTAACCGGCGCCTTGGCCAGCCGTAATTTCCTGAATGCGCTGTTCGCCCCCGACACGCTCGAGCGCAAGCACAACACCGAGGCGATCGAGATCGGCCCGAACCAGCTCGCATCGGGACGCGTGACGCAGTACAACCCTGCGCGTGCGCTGCCCTTCGAAGAGGTCAAGGACAAGGTTCGCACGCTGCTCGTTGCCGAACGTGCTGCAGCGCTTGCGAAGTCCGAGGGGGAAGCCAAGCTGGCGGCCTGGCAAGCGAACCCGACGGGAGCGGCTTTCGGGGCGCCCGTCACGGTGTCCCGCCTGGAGACGCAATCGCAGCCGCCCGCCATCATCGAAGGTGCACTGCGTGCCGATACCAGCAAGCTTCCGACGCTCATCGGAACGGATCTTGGCGCGCAGGGTTTTGCCGTCGTGCGCGTCATCAAGTCGGTACCCCGGACGCCGCCCGCAGCCGAAGTGGCCAAGCAGGAAAACGAACAGTTCGCCCAGGCCGTGGGCGCCGCCGAGAACGCTGCGTACTACGACCTGCTGAAGAATCGCTTCAAGGCTGAAATTTTGGTGCCAAAGCCCGCAGACCCGATGCCGGGCGTCGAACGCTAGTTTTTTCACGCTACAATTGCAGGCTGCGGTGGCTGTAGCTCAGCTGGTAGAGTCCCAGATTGTGATTCTGGTCGTCGTGGGTTCGAGTCCCATCAGCCACCCCAACTTCTTTGACAAAAAGCGCCGACCCAATGGTCGGCGCTTTTTTTTGTGACTCGTCACCCTTGCGGCAATTGTGTTCTGAATTAGAATTTTCGCTTTCTAATTCGAGGATTAGCACCGATGGCCTCCCTTGCCGACATCAATTCCCAGATCAAGAAGCACGACGAGCAGATTGCGCAATTGCGCAAGCAGGCCGAAGAGCTCAGGAATCAGGAGCGCGCTGGAGTGATCGAGGAACTGCGCAAGAAGATTGCCGAATACGGTTTGACCGCGGCTGATCTCAAGCTCACTGCAAGGGTGGGCAAGCGCGCTGCAGGGGTTGTGGCAATCAAGGGCGCCGCAAAGTATCGCAGCCCCACCGGTGAAACCTGGTCGGGTGGCCGCGGTCGCAAGCCGCGCTGGATCACTGAGGCGCTCGCCGCCGGTAAATCACTGTCGGACTTCGAGATCAAGTAGGCCACCCGTCCTCGAAAGCAAAAAGCCCGCGCATGCGGGCTTTTTCGTGGGCGACGGAACAGTTCAGTTGACCATCACCAACTTGCCCTTGACGCCGCGCGAACCCATGTGGGCGTAGGCAGCCTTGAGTTCCGCCATCGGCATGGTGCGGTCGATGACAGGCTTGATCTTGCCCTGGCCGTACCACTGCGCCAATTCGGCCATCATCTGTGCGTTGGCCTTGGGTTCCCGCTTCGCAAAATCGCCCCAGAAGACTCCGACCAGCGAGGCGCCTTTGAGCAGCGTCAAATTCAATGGCAGCGAAGGAATCGGCCCCGCGGCGAAACCGACCACCAGATAACGGCCGCGCCAGCCGATCGAACGGAAGGCCGGTTCGGCAAATTCACCGCCTACGGGGTCGTAAATGACGTCCGGCCCTTTGCCATCGGTCGCCGCTTTGATCGCGTCGCGAAAGCCATTGGGCAACGCGTGCGTGGTGTAGTTGATCGTGACGTCCGCGCCGATCGATTTGCAAAGCTCGCATTTTTCGTCGGTCGATGCGGCCGCAATGACTTTGGCACCCGCGGCTTTTGCAATCTGAATCGCTGCGGTGCCGACGCCCCCTGCGGCGCCGAGCACCAACACCGTTTCACCGGCCTTCAATTGAGCGCGATCCATCAATGCGTGCCATGAAGTCGCATAAATCATGATGAAGGCGGCTGCGTCGACATGGCCGAAGCCCTCTGGCAATGGCATGCAAAGCGCCGCAGGTGCCAGCGTATGGGTTCCGAAGCCTCCGGTGCCGGACAGGCACGCAACGTTCTGCCCTACCTTGAGATGCGTGACGCCTTCCCCGATAGCGCTGATCACGCCTGCGTATTCCGAACCCGGAACGAAAGGCAGCGGCGGCTTGATCTGGTACTTGTTCTGCACGATCAGCAGGTCGGGAAAATTCAGGCTCGCCGCCTTGATTTCGATCAGCACCTGTCCGGGGCCGGGTGCCGGCGTTGGAAGTTCCTTCCACGTGAGTGCGTCGACGCCTGTGGGGTTCTCGCAGAGCCATGCGTGCATGCTCGTGTCTCCTATAAATGAGTCTGGGGCCATGAATGCGGGCCATGATAGGCGTGGCGCGATGCCCGCGTTGTCCCAGCCGTGACGCACCGCCGCCTACAATCGCGCGCACTGACAGATGCCATGAAGATACTTATTTCGAACGACGACGGTTTCCAGGCTCCGGGCATCGTCGCATTGCACGACGCACTGAAGGAAATAGCGGAAGTCGAAGTGGTCGCGCCCGAGCACAACAACAGCGCGAAGTCGAACGCGCTCACGCTCGCCGCGCCGCTGTACGTCCATACGGCGCACAACGGTTTCCGCTACGTCACCGGAACGCCCGCCGATTGCGTGCACATCGCGTTGAAGGGCTTGCTGGACTATCGGCCCGACTTGGTCGTGTCCGGCATCAACAACGGCGCCAACATGGGCGACGACACCATCTATTCAGGCACCGTCGGCGCGGCGATGGAGGCCTACCTGTTCGGCATACCGGCCATCGCCTTCTCGCAGATCGAGAAGGGCTGGGCTCATGTCGATGCGGCAGCACGTGCAGCGCGGCGCCTGGTTGAGCAGATCGAGCGCGAGCAGATGCTGGGCGGCAACGCGTTCCTGTTGAACGTCAACGTGCCGAATCGTCCCTTCGAAGAACTGAAGTCGGTCCAGGTTTGCAGGCTGGGCCGTCGCCATGCCGCGGAGAAGGTCATCACGCAGGACAGCCCGCGCGGCGAGACCATGTACTGGATCGCCGGAGCAGGCGGTGCGAAGGACAGTGGCGAAGGGACCGACTTCCATGCGACCGCAGCCGGCCACATCGCACTGACCCCGCTGCAGATCGACCTGACGGATCATGCCAATCTGGGCCAGTGGCGCGACACGGTGGCTCGCCTCGGCGAGCGCTCCTGAGATGGCAAGTCAACGGCCAGGTTTTCCCGTGCGGCTGACGCCCACGGCTTCCGCGGCGACGCGTGGACGTCTCCCTGCGGTGCCCGCGAAACCGACCGTACACAGCACGCCTTCGATGGCTTCGGATGCGGTGCGTGCCCGAATGGTCCAACGATTGGCCGCTCAAGGCATTGTCGATGCACGCGTGCTGCGCGCAATGGGCACGGTGGGGCGGCATCTGTTCGTCGACAGTGCCCTTGTCAATCAGGCGTACGAGGACACCAGCCTGCCGATCGGATTGGGGCAGACCATTTCCAAGCCCAACGTGGTGGCTCGCATGATCGAGTTGCTGCTCGGCGCGCCCGCACTGACGGGGAAGCCGGGCGATCGTCTGGGCCGCGTGCTGGAGATCGGTACCGGGTGCGGCTATCAGGCCGCGGTACTCAGCCACATCGCAGCCGAGGTGTACAGCATCGAGCGTTTGCGCGGGCTGCATGAACGCGCGCGCGCAAACCTCCGTCCGTTCAGATTGGCGACGGTTCACTTGCTGCTCGGCGACGGGATGGTCGGCTATCCGAAAGGGGCGCCTTACGCCGGAATCATCGCTGCGGCGGGTGGCGAGGCGGTGCCCGAGGCATGGGTCGCACAACTGGCAATGGGCGGACGAATCGTCGCGCCAACGCAATCTGCAACGGGCGGACAAGCCCTCGTCGTCATTGACAAAACCGCACGCGGCGTCGAGCGCCGCATTCTTGAGGCGGTCCACTTTGTCCCCCTAAAATCGGGAATTGCTTGAAGGAAGAACACATGCAGGGAATTGGCAATCGGGGCTGGCTTGCCGGCATGACGCTGGTGGTTTCGCTCGTGGTTGCGGGTTGTGGTGCACCATCCGGTCAGGTGCCTGTCGAGGATCGCGGCACCACGCCTCGTCCACCAGCTGTGGGCACGAACGGCGCCGCTGTTCCAGGCGTCCCGCCGATCACCACCGATGCCAATGGCAAGCCCCTGCCGGGCATCGAGAACTATGGCAAGCCCGGCTACTACGCGGTGCGTCCGGGCGACACCATTCGTCGCATCGGCACCGAAACGGGCCAGAGCTGGCAGAACATCGCACGCTGGAACAATCTCGACAATCCTGACCTCATCGAAGTTGGGCAGGTCCTTCGCGTGATTCCACCCGTGGGTGGCACGGCCGCAACTTCGACACCCTCGAGCGCGGAATCATCCGGTGTCGTCACCCGACCTGTGACGCAACCGATCGTCGCGCCTGCGACCGCAGCTTCGGCGGCGGCGGCAGCGGCAGCAACCTCGCCTGCGGCCGCTGCAAATTCGGCAACCAAGCCGCCAGCACCGGTCACGGCATCGCCCACGCCGCCCGCTGCCGCGGCTTCGGGGGACGAAGACGTGGGCTGGATCTGGCCTGCGCAGGGGTCGCTGATCGCGGGCTTTGACGAAGCCAAGAACAAGGGGCTCGACATCAGTGGCAAGGCGGGCGATTCGGTGCTCGCTGCAGCGGACGGTCGCGTCGTCTATGCAGGCGCGGGTCTGCGTGGCTACGGCAATCTCATCATCCT
This sequence comes from Variovorax sp. P5_A3, assembly GCF_056400665.1. Classification (NCBI taxonomy): domain Bacteria; kingdom Pseudomonadati; phylum Pseudomonadota; class Betaproteobacteria; order Burkholderiales; family Comamonadaceae; genus Variovorax; species Variovorax sp. P5_A3. The sequence continues at coordinate 7,014 of NZ_JBFUKW010000002.1, forward strand.
GAAGCACAACAACACCTACCTGACTGCCTACGCCCACAACCGTACGCTGCTCGTCAAGGAGGACCAGTCCGTGCAGAAGGGGCAGAAGATTGCCGAGATGGGCAACAGCGACGCGGACCGAGTCAAGCTGCACTTCGAGATCCGCCGTCAGGGCAAGCCGGTCGATCCGGCGCGATACCTGCCAGCGCGCTAGCGTCATGACCGCCTCTCGCCTTCATCGCACTCCGGTCGTGCGACGAGTGGCGGGCAACGGCGGCGCATCCACCTTCAACGCAGCGCGGACTTCGGAGTCCTCGATCCCGGTGCGGGTTGCGGTGGACCGGGTCGCCGGCGAAGAGACCGTCGAGAATTCTCGCGATGCGATGCCGGCCGATCTGGCCGGTAGCGACGGCGGCGATTCGTTGACGATCTACCTGCGCGAGATCCGACGCACCCGACTGTTCACGCCCGAAGAAGAGTATCGAACGGCCTGTGCTGCGCGCAATGGCGATTTCGCGGCGAGGCAATCCATGATCGAGCACAACCTGCGGCTCGTCGTCAACATTGCCAAGTCGTACCTCGGGCGCGGCGTGCCGATGGCGGATCTGATCGAGGAGGGCAACCTCGGCCTCATGCACGCGATCAACAAGTTCGAACCCGAGCGAGGGTTCCGCTTTTCGACCTATGCGACCTGGTGGATCCGGCAATCGATCGAACGTGCCGCCATGATGCAGGCGCGTGCCATTCGCTTGCCTGTGCATGTCGTGCGTGAACTGCAGCAGGTGATGCGCGCACGTCGGGCGCTGGAGGGAGATCCTGAATTCGTTGCCCGCCGGCCCGACGGCGTGCGTGTCGAAGACGTCGCCGCGCTGCTCGGCAGGGAGGTGCAGGAAGTGGCGGACCTGATGGCGCTCGCCGAAGCGCCGCGCTCGCTCGACGCGAGCGGCGATCGTGGCGACGAAAGCTTCACGTTGGCGGATACCGTGGCATCGGATGATGAAGGCGGGGACCCTACCGGCGTTACGCAGACCCACGAAGTCGAGAAACTGCTCGATCAATGGATCCTGGTGCTGACCGAGCGCGAGCGCGAAGTGCTCGAAGGGCGCTACGGCTTGCACGACCGCGATCCGGAGACGCTGGAGGTGTTGAGTGTGCGACTGGGACTGACGCGAGAGCGCGTGCGGCAGATCCAGAACGAGGCACTTGCCAAGATGCGGCGGCAACTTGCGCGCGCCGGCGTGCAGCGCGACGCGCTCCTCTAGTTCGGAGGGTGCGTGCTTGCGGCCTGAGACAATCCAAGCATGACGGAACCGAAAGAGAAGAAGGAAGCGCAGCGCCCCCACGATGAATGGCTGCAGGTCGAGTCGCTCGACCTCGACGCACAAGGCGTCGCACACAGGGCCGACGGCATGGTGGTGTTCATCGAAGGCGCATTGCCCTTCGAGGAGGTGCAATTCAACGTGCACCGCAAGAAGAACAATTGGGAGCAGGGAACGGTGACCACGATCGCCCGCGAGTCCTCGCAGCGCGTGCGGCCGGGCTGCCCTCACTTCGGCTTGCACGCTGGTGCATGCGGGGGATGCAAGATGCAGCACCTCGATGCGGCTGCGCAGGTCGCGGTGAAGCAGCGATCGCTCGAGGACAACCTCTGGCATCTCGGCAAGGTGAAACCTGAGAACCTGCTGCGGCCGCTGGAAGGGCCTGCGTGGCACTACCGCTATCGTGCGCGCCTGTCGGTGCGCCACGTGGTGAAGAAGGGTACGGTCCTCATCGGATTCCACGAGCGGAAGAGCCGCTATCTGGCGGACATGAAAGTCTGTCCGGTCTTGCCGGCTCAGGTCAGCGAGATGCTGCTGCCCTTGCGCGAGCTCATCGGTTCGATGGATGCGCGTGAGACTTGCCCGCAGATCGAACTGGCTTGCGGGGATTCGCCGGACGGCACCGGGCGGCTGGGCGTGATTGCGCTGGTGTTGCGACATCTGGAGCCGCTGTCTGGTGCCGACGTGACTCGGCTCAAGGCGTTTGCATCCCGAAACGAGGGCGTCCAGTGGTGGCTGCAATCAAAGGGCCCCGAGACGGTCAAGCTGCTGGAAGAGGGAGGAGAGCCGCTGGCGTACGGACTGCCCGAGTTCGGCGTCGCGATGCCCTTCAAGCCGACCGATTTCACGCAGGTCAACCCGCATATCAATCGTGTACTGGTCGGTCGCGCCTTGCGGCTGCTCGATGTGCAATCGCACGAACGTGTGATCGACTGGTTCTGCGGACTGGGCAATTTCACGTTGCCGCTGGCGAGTCGGGCCCGCGAAGTCCTGGGGATCGAGGGGAGCGACACGCTGGTTGCGCGCGCCACGGACAACTTCGAACGCAATCGTCCCGCAGTTCCCGGGCGGCGCGCCCTCGCCGCGACGAGTTTCGTCGCGCGAAATCTGTTCGAAATGACCCCGGCGATGCTCGTGGCAGACGGCGCCGCCGAAAAGTGGCTCGTCGATCCGCCACGCGAAGGCGCATTTGCGCTCGCCAAGGCGCTCGCGGACCTGCACCAGCAGGTCGAGTTGCACCGGGGTGGCTGGGCGCCGCCGAAGCGGATCGTCTATGTGAGTTGCAACCCCTCGACGCTTGCGCGCGACGCGGGCCTGCTCGTGCATCAGGCAGGCTATCGATGCACTTTCGCGGGCGTGGTCAACATGTTCCCCCACACTGCGCACGTCGAATCGATTGCGGTATTTGAACTGGCATGAAAAAGGGCCCCGCGGGGCCCTTTGCGACGAGATCGGAAAGCCTTTTCAGTCGCGCTCGCCCCCAAAGATGCCGAGCAGGGCCAGCAGGCTCTGGAAGACGTTGAAGAGATCGAGGTACAGCGCCAACGTCGCGCTGATGTAGTTGGTCTCGCCGCCGTCCATGATCTGCTTCAGGTCATACAGCATGAAGGCCGAGAAGATGCCGATCGCGGCGACGGAAATCGCCATCATCCCCGCGCTGGAGCCCACGAAGACGTTGATGATCGCGCCGATCATGAGGACCATGGCACCCACGAAGAGCCACTTGCCCATGCCGGACAGGTCGCGCTTGATCACCGTTGCCAGGGAGGCCATGACGAAGAACACACCGGCAGTGCCGCCGAACGCGGTCATGATGAGTTCCGAGCCGTTCTTGAAGCCCAGCACCATCGCGATCAGACGCGACAGCATCAGGCCCATGAAGAAGGTGAAGCCCAGCAGAACTGGTACGCCGGCTGCCGAGTTCTTCGTCTTCTCGATCGCGAACATGAAGCCGAATGCACCGCCCATGAACACGATGAGGCCGAAGCCGCCGGTGAGGGAGCGGGTGATACCGGTCGCGACGCCCAGCCAGGCGCCCAGGACGGTCGGCAGCAGGCTCAGGGCGAGCAGCCAGTAGGTGTTGCGCAGGACGCGCTGACGCTCGGCCTGCGGTAGCGTCTGGCCGTAGCCGACGGATGTGTCGAGGGTGTTGACGCGGTCGTTCATTGCTGAAGCTCCAGGTGTTTGCTGCAACACTGCAGTTGGGACGCATTCTAGGTCGCTGCAAGTGGCGGCGATCGGAAAGACCTGTGTTCGGATATTCCTACCGTCAATATGGGTTCTGGCGCACCAAACGCTATGCTTATGGGTTTACGAAACTTTCCTCTGTAGCCCATGAAGACCAAGTCATTCCTCGAACTCGCCGACGTCAAGGCCATCGCCGCCGCGGCCGAAGCCGAGGCCCTCAAGAACAACTGGGCGGTCACCATCGCCATTGCTGACGACGCCGGCAACCTGCTGTGGCTGCAACGCCTGGATGGCGCGGCAGCGCTTTCGTCCCACATTGCACCTGCCAAGGCTCATACAGCCGCGATGGGACGACGCGAAAGCAAAACCTATGAAGACATGATCAACAGCGGTCGTACCTCCTTCCTGACGGCGCCCGGCGTGGAGGGCTTGCTCGAGGGCGGCGTGCCGATCGTCAAGGACGGCCACGTGATCGGCGCCGTCGGCGTGAGCGGCGTCAAGTCGAACGAGGATGCGCAGATCGCAAAGGCCGGCATCTCGGCGATCGGACTCTGAGCACGATCCGCACAAAGCAAAAACGCCGACTTCAAGTCGGCGTTTTTTGTTGGGGGGTCAAGGTGGAAAAAGAGCTTGGCTAGTCGGCGAACCGTTGGCTAGCAAAAAACGACCCTTCAGAGATGAATCTCCTCGAGTCGCCCCACGATGAAACTTGCGCGAGGGGCGGGCTGAACCTTATTTGGTCAGGATCAGCTTGCCGAGTTTGGTGGCTTGCAGTCGATAGAGCGAACCGTTGTGCAGGATGCCGACAGTCTTGCTGCCCTTGAGAAGCTCGGTGCTTTCGAGCAAGGGCGCTGGACGGGTCGCGTCGCTGGCGACGCGGCCACCGCCCGAATGATCGAGCGAAGGATGGCTCAAGACAGTGAAGGCGTTGGGCGTGGCTTGCATCTGAAATCCCCTTATCGAAGCGACGATCAAATGATAATGATTCTCAATAAAAAGTCAATCGCCGCGATCGAAATCTTTGACTTGCGAACGCGGCCTACTTGGCGTCCGGCTCGGTGATGAAGCCGATCTTGCGAACACCGGCCTCACGTGCTGCCGACATGGCCTGAGCGACGCGTTCGTAGCGCACCGCCTTGTCGCCACGAATATGAAGCTCCGGCTGCGGATCCTTGGCGGCTTCTGCGGCAAGCCTCGATCTCAGGTCGGCATCTTCGATCTTCTGCTCGTTCCAGTAATAGCTGCCGTCGGCGGTCACCGTGAACAGGATGTTCCGCGGCTTGGTCTGCTCCGGCTCGCTGCTGGCGCGAGGAAGATCAATGTTCACCGCGTGCTTCATCACGGGCACCGTGATGATGAAGATGATGAGAAGCACCAGCATGACGTCGACAAGCGGCGTCATGTTGATTTCGTTCATCACCTCATCGGGTTCGTCCTGGGTACCGAAGGCCATGATGCTCAGCCCTTCTTTAGCGGAACGACGGTGGCTTCGACGCTACCGCTTTGAACGCGTGCGCCCGTCACGAAGTAGGCGTGCAGATCATGGGCAAAGCTGTTGAGCTTGGTCAGCACGAACTTGTTGCCGCGCACGAGTGCGTTGTAGCCCAGCACTGCCGGAATAGCGACCGCGAGGCCCAGTGCGGTCATGATGAGTGCTTCGCCGATGGGACCGGCAACCTTGTCGATCGTCGCCTGGCCTGCGGTTCCGATGCTCATCAGCGCGTGATAGATACCCCAAACCGTACCGAAGAGCCCAATGAACGGGGCAGTCGAACCCACCGACGCCAAAACAGCGAGACCGGTCTGCAGGCGGGCTGTGAACTCGTCGATCCCGTTGCGCAAGGCGCGCGTAATCCAGTCGCTGACGTCGAGTGCGTCGTGCAGATGGGCCTTGGTATTGCGATGGTGGGCCGCCGCTTCGCGACCTTCGAGGGCCAGTGCTCGAAACGGATTGCTGTCGTCCTTGCCCAGTTTGTTAAGCGCAGTTGCAAAGTCCTCGCTGTGCCAGAAGTCCTGCGAGTGCTTTGCCAGGCGCTTGTACCTGACGACATCAAGTGCCTTGATCAGGATGACTATCCAAGATGCGAGCGACATGCCTATCAAGAGCAGTGCAACGGCCTTGGTGACGAAGTCGCCCTGATGCCATACGTTCATCAGGCCAAATTGGGAATCCATACGAAGCTACTCCAGAGAAACTAGTTGAGAACCCAGTTGATTGGTACGTTGAACTCCATCTGTTCAACGACCCCATTGCGCTTTCCAGGCACAAAGCGCCAGTTCAAGACGGCCATCCGTGCAGCCTCGTCCAGCCTTTCATAGCCGCTGGACGTGAGAATGTTCGCGCGCTTGGGAAGGCCATCCACACCGATCAGGACACGCAGGACCGTCTTACCTTGCTCGCCGAGGCGCTTGCTCATGGCGGGGTAGACCGGTTTGGGGTTCTGAAGATAGTCAGCATTGCTGGACGGCAGCTGTATTGACGGTGGCGCCGGCGGCGCGGGTGGTGGCGCTGGCGGTTCAGGCGGCGCCGGCGGCGCTATCGGCGCCGGTGGAGGAGGCGGCTCGATGCTGCCCGTCGGCGCATTGGGCGCAGGCGTCGGCTTGGGCTCGCGAATCGCCTGTGGACGCGGCGGAGGCGGCGTCTTGGTGATCTGGCGCTTGGGTTCCGGTGGAGGCGGAGGAGGGGGGGGCGGCTCGATGGGCTTGGGCGGCTCGATGAACTCACTCAGGATCTCGACCGGGATGACCACCTCGGCCGCGCGCCGCAAAAGCCCGCTTTGAAGCGCCCAGAGCGCCGCGACGTGAAAGAGGACCACGCTGCCGGCTATGACGGCGTTGCGCGAGAGGCCGAGGACCGTGGGAGGGGGCGGGGAAAAGCGGCTAGACACGATCAACCATTCGAGTGCGGGCTCCGTCGAAGGTGCCCGGATGCAGCAGAACCGCTATCAACAACTACTTGCGAAAAATCCACCAGACTGAACTGGCGACGAAGATCAGGCTACCGCCGAGGGTCGCGAAGAGTTCCATGCGTTGCTTTCCTTGATGGAATTGGCAAGCTGGATCGCCACTGGCCCCGTTTCGCGATGGAGCGCTGCGACCGGATGCGACATGCTGCACTGCGCCACGACATCGCGCGCGCAACCTTCGCATTGGCCGCACTGGGTGGCCACGCCGAGTTCAAACTGCACTTCGTCGAAAGTCATGCCGGCGCGCACGTGGCGGGCGATTTCTCGGTCAGAGACTCGGCGACATACGCAAACGATCATGGCGGTGGGAGCGGCTCTTGGCTGGCTGATTTGTGAAGGCTCGATTATAAATACGAATTCTTCGCATTTGCAATATCTATCGGCTATTGAAATCGTCCCCGATTGGCGGCCCGCTTGTCAGATCTCGGACCACATCCGCAGGAGGTTGTGATATTGACCGGTGAGTGCGATCGATTCCTCGCACTCACCGAGGCGACCACGCAACTTCTGGATCACCTGATCCAGTTCGAACAGCATGGAACGCTGCTGGTCGCTGCGCACCATGCTCTGCAGCCAGAAGAATGAGCAGACGCGCGCTCCCCCCGTTACCGGATGGACTCGATGCAAGCTGCTGGACGGATAGAGGATCAGGTCGCCCGCCGGCAACTTGACCTCGTGCGCGCCGTACGTGTCGACCACTTCGAGTTCGCCGCCTTCGTAATCTTCCGGATCGCAAAGGAAGAGCGTGCACGACAGGTCGGTGCGCAACTGCTCGCCGCCTCCTGGTACCGAGCGTACCGAGCCGTCGACGTGCAGGCCGTAGTGCTCGCCGCCTTCGTAGCGATTGAACAGCGGCGGTACGAAGCGCAACGGCAGCGCGGCCGAGAAGAACAGGGAACTGCGAGCCAACGCTCCGAGGATCGCCTTGCCCAGTTCGCGGCCGACCGCAGAGTGCTCCGGCAACTGCCGGTTGCGCTTCACCTTGGCGCCCTGGTCGCCAACGGTTTCGCGCCCGTCCACCCAGTCGGCGGCGTCCAGACCGGCGCGTATCTCGCGCACTTGTTCTGCGTTCAGGACTTCGGGAACATGAAGCATCATCTTGCGGTTTCCTCAGGGAAAGGGCCTCAGCGCGGTTCAGCACTCGAGTGTCGCACCCCAGGGATGCGACGGGTTTCAGGGCGTTCGTCATTCTTGTTGCCCTGACGGTCCTGCTTGTAGGATGGATTTGGGCGCTGCTGACGAGGTCGGCTTCTTCTTGGTGCGACAAGCCCGTTCAATAGTTGGACCCGCAGTCCTGCGAGCACCCCGGAATGTGGCAGAGGGCGGCGACGCCCCGAAGCACGCTTAGTAGAGTTCGATGACGAGGACTGCCTTCGGCGCCCATCAACCGTCAGGAGGTTCTCATGCAAGTGCTTTACCCGCGCTGTGCGGGCCTGGACGTGCACAAGGACACCATCGTGGCCTGCGTGCGATGCGTCTCGCCGCCCATGCATCAGGAGGTGCGCAGCTTCGGCACCACGACTGCCCAGTTGCTCGAACTGGCCGATTGGCTGGCCGAGCACGACTGCACCCACGTGGCGATGGAGGCCACCGGCGTGTACTGGAAGCCGGTGTGGCACGTGCTGGAGGCCGAGTTCGAGTTGGTGCTGGCCAATGCGGCGCACATTCGCAACGTCCCCGGGCGCAAGACCGACGTCAACGACGCGATGTGGATTGCCGATCTGCTCGCGCACGGCTTGATCCGCTCCAGCTTCGTGCCGCCGCAGGCCATCCAGCAGTTGCGCGACCTCACCCGCACCCGCAAGCAACTCGTGCGGGAGGTTTCCCAGCACTCGCTGCGCATCCAGAAGGTGCTGGAGGACGCCAACCTCAAGCTCGGCAGCGTCCTGTCGGATGTACTGGGCAAGAGCGGGCGCGCGATGCTCGATGCCATCGTGGGTGGCGAGAGCGACCCGGCACGACTGGCTGCGCTGGCCCAGGGCACGGCGCGCAACAAGAGCGCCGAGTTGCGCGAGGCGCTGCGCGGGCGTATCACCGAGCACCATCGCACGATGCTGCGGCTGCACCTGCAGGTGATCGATGCCCTGCAGCGCACGCTGGGCGAACTGGATGCGGCCGTGGGAAAAGCGCTGGCGCCGATCCGGCAGCGCGCCCGCTTGCTGACGACGATGCCGGGGATCTCTGATCTGACGGCCAGCGTCGTGGTGGCGGAGATCGGCGTGGACATGTCGCGCTTCCCCAGTGCCGGCCATCTGATCTCGTGGGCCGGACTGTGTCCGCGCAGCGATGAGAGCGCTGGCAAGCGCCGCTCCACCCGCGTGCGCAAGAGCGGCAAACACTTCGACCGCCAGGATCGAACCAAAACCATCCGCCGCTTGATCAAGCGCCTTCAAGATCTCGGCTGCGAGCTGCCTGTGGTGGCTCATACGGGTTAGCGCTTCTTAGTAGACGTCGCGGCGGTACCTTCCGCTGGAGACGAGGTCGCTCATGGAGGTGTCGCCCACGATCTGGCGCAGCGCGGCATCGACACCGCTCGCCATGCCCTGGAGGCTCCCGCAGACGTAGACCGCCGCGCCGCGCATGATCCAGCGGCGCACCTCCTCATGCAACTGCAGCAGACGGTGCTGCACATACAGTCGCTCCGCCTGATCGCGCGAAAACACCATGTCGACCCGCTGCAGCACGCCGTTGCGCCGCCAATCGTCGATTTCGTTGCGGCAGATGAAGTCATGTCGTTCGTTGCGCTCGCCGAACACGAGCCAATTGTCGTGCTGGCCCAAGGCCGCACGAGTGCGCAGGTGGCTGCGAAGACCGGCCAAGCCGGTCCCGTTGCCGATGAGGAGCAAGGGTCGGCGAGCGTTGTCGCCAAGTCGGAAATTGCGATGCGGTCGCAGGCGCAACGAAATCGTGGCGCCCAAGCTCAGCGTGGAAGTCAGCAGGCCCGAGGCTGCACCGAGGCTGCCGTCCGGACGCCGCTCCTGGCGCACGAGCAGATGCAATTCGCCGTCCGCTGGAATGGATGCGATCGAGTAGTCGCGTGGTCGTCCCGGATCGCTCTGCAGCGTCACTTGGGCGATATCGCCGGACTCCCACGCCGGTGCCGGCCCGGTCGTCGATGGCGAGAAGGCCAGAAGATAGACAGCCGCGCCGGCGCTGCCATCGTTGAGCAGGCGCCGCGAGGCGAGTCGCCATGAGGTGACCATACCGCCCGTCGCCTCCGCCTCCGTGGCGTCCGGGTTGCCGCCACATTGCGCCTGCCAGGCGGCCAGCTTGGACGGGTCCGTGTTGTCGACCTCGATGCGTTCGAAGGCGCGCGTCGCCCCGGCTGCTTGGAGCCATTCGTCGAGCTGGCGTCCGAATCGGCAGAAGTTGGCGTACTGCCGATCGCCCAGCGCCAGCACCGCGTAGCGCAAGGAGGACAACTCGACCCTGGCACTCATCACGCGCTCCGCGAACACGCTCGCGCCATCAGGCGCATCGCCTTCTCCATAGGTGCTGGCGATGAACAAGGCCTGCGGTGCACTGCGAAGCACATCCGTGTCGACGTCATTGAGTGACAACACCCGAGCTGCCGTGCCGGCATCGTGCAGCCAGCGACCGGTCTGCCACGCGAGAGCCTCGGCCTGTCCAGTCTGGCTGGCGAACAGCACCAGCGTGGCGTCTGCCGGCCGGCTGCCAGCCAGGGCCGCCGCTTGGCGAGCGGTGGCTTCGCGCAGTCGGCGTTGCTGCCAGTAGATGGCGGTGCACATCGCGATGTAGGCGAGCACGGTCAGGCTCGCGGCCAGCGCTCGCAAGGCCGGGTCGGTCATGTTGCGAGGACGGCATGGGGCCAGGCAGGGCTGCTGAGCAGGGTTGGACCGCCGGCGTTGCGAGAGACGAACAGGGCTGCGATGCCGTGATGTCGGGCAAACGCCTCGCCCTCCTGAGGACCGAGCACCGTCAGCACCGTGGCGAGCGCGTCGGCCTGCATGCAAGACCGGTGCAGCACCGTCACCGAGGCCAGTTCATGATTGCTTGGCGTTCCGGTGCGTGGATCGAGAGTGTGCGACCAACGCCTGCCCTGGTGCTCGCGCACATGCCAGCGATCGCCGGAGGTGGCGACGGCCATGTCGGCAAGCGGCACTGGCAGGGTCAGCCCGTGAAATGCTTCGACGGCCACTTGCCAAGGACCGCCGCCCGGTCGACGCCCGACAGCCAGCAGTTCACCGCCGACCTCCACCAGGAAATCAGACAGGCCAACACTTCGCAGTGCGTCGGCGGCATGGTCTACCGCGAAGCCCTTGGCGATGCCCGACAGGTCGAGCGCGACGCCGCCGGGTTGCACCACGCTGCGCGTGCTTGCGTCGAGCGCCAGGCGCTGCCAGCCAACCAAGTCAAGCGCTCGCGCCAGGGCAGCCGGGCTCGGCGGCGCTGGCGATGCATCTGCATGGGCACCGAAACCCCAGAGCGCGACCAGCGTGCCGATGCTCGGGTCGATGGCGCCGCCGCTGGCTGCGGCCCAACCGAGGGCGCAAGCCAGAACTTCGTTGAACTCGGGTTCGAGCGTGTGCCGACTACCGGCTTCAGAGCGGTTGAAGCGGCTGATGGCCGAATCGCGCTCCCAGGTGCTCATCTGCGAAACGACGCGATCGAGCGCGTCTTGCACGCTGGCGCGCACCTCTTCGAGTGCGACCATGCGTGGGTTGTCAAAGCGCAGCGACCACCTCGTTCCCATGATGCGGCCAGCCAGGGACTGCAGCGTCGGCGGGTCGGCACGACGCGGCCGCGGCATGTTGGCATAACCGCCCGCCCGCCATGTCGCGAACGATGGCCGCTGCACGGCCGGATCTTGGTTGGGACTCAGGGCATCACTTCCAACGTTGCGGCATAGCTCAGACGCCGTTCCTTGGCCTTCGAGACCGAAGTCTTCTGGTCGGTCGTATTGACGTCGAGCCAGTACATGCCGGCTTCCGGCCACGTCACGCCGAACTGGCCCTTGGCGTCGGTCTTGATCTTGACCTCGTCGAGCTTGTCGCGATAACGCGTGTTGCCCAGCGTGACCGTGACCTCGAGATCCTTGGCCGGCTGGCCGTCGAGATGCAGCGTGAAGCTCGACTTTTCGCCCTTGACGAGATCGGTCGGATTGGCCGAGATCAGTTCGAGGCCCTTGCCGACGGGACGCAATGCGGTGGGCTTGCCGACGGTGATGAAGGTCTCGTTGCGGCCCGCGGATTGCGTGATCTCGACCTCCTGCGCATCGGACGGGATCTGGCCCGCGATGGTCTCGGGCGTACCGCGTGCCCGCTTGGTCTGTCCGGTGGCCTTGTCCTTCCAGCGTGCGAAGACGCCATCGTTGATGAGCGCCACACGGTATGTGCCGGGCTGCATGAGATTCAGGTCGAACACACTGCGCAGCTTGCCCTTGAACATGTTCTCGGGCTTGACCGTGCCTCCGTCGGGCGCCGTGACGGTCAGGCTGTCAAGATTCAACGGGTTGTGATTGAAGAAGAACAGGTCGTTCGACACTGCGGCATCGACCGTGACCCAGTCGGCCTTCGACAGCACGGTGCTCGACGGCATGAGCCATGCGTTGTGCGCCTGGACGGCGGCAGTCGCGGCGGAGAGAGCGAGACCGAGGGCAATGGCGCGAAGTGAGAGCTTCATGATGGTATGTCCGATGAAGGAAATGAAAGACGGACTCAGGGCTTGAGTTCGAGCGTGATTTCGCCGAGTTCGCTGTTGCCGGCGACACGTGACTGGTCGGCTTTCGCCGGCGGCCACTGGAACGGGATGCTTACGATCTCGCGGCCGCCAACTTCCCGTGCGGCCTCGACGTACAGCTTGTAGGCGCCGGGCGCCAGCTTGGTCAGCGCGACTGAATCTTCGGAGAGGGCGATCTGGTGTTTGCCGGCCGGTCGCGTGGCGCTGCTCACGCCGTCGATGGGCATCTCCAGTTCGCGGCCGGTCCGCCGCCACCACTGGCGAATGTCCTTCAGCCACTTGGTGCCTTCGCCCTCGGCATTTCCGCCCTTGTTCTTGACGTCGTACCAGACCGCCAGTGTGCTGGCCACCGACTGGTCGGGCCGCTCGATCCATGCCGCCACGTACGGTCGGTGGTACTCGGCCACGTTGAGCCGAGGCACTTCGACGTTGACGGTGAGCCCCGCCGCAAAGGCTGGTGCGCCGAACAGCGCGGCGAGCGCGAGGGAATAGCGAACTTGCACGAATACCTCTTTCCTGGATCAGTGGATGAACAGCAGCGCGAGCAGCATCGGAATGACCAGACCCATCCCGACCATCGGCCAGGTGAAGGGCCGGTTTCCGGCATGCATCTTGAGAATGAAGAGCCCCGTGACGGAGAACACCAGCGTCGCGGCGGCGAAGATATCGATGAACCAGCTCCAGGCCGCGCCGCTGTTGCGGCCTTTGTGCAGGTCGTTGAAGTAGGAGAGCCATCCGCGATCGGTGCGTTCGTACTCGGCCTCGCCGTCGGTGAGGTTGAGGCGGAGCCAAGCGTCGCCGCCGGGGCGGGGGAGGGACAGGTAGATCTCGTCGTCCGACCACTCGGCCTCGCGACCCGCGGTGTTGATGGACCAGTGCTGCTCGATCCAGCCCTGCAGTTCGGCTGGCAGTTCAGCCTTGCCCTTTTGTGCTTTGGCTGAAGGCACCTGTTTCAGCAGCGCCGCGCGCAGGGCTTCATCGACTGTTGCGGTCCGGCTGGTGACCTTGGGCTTGGCTTCGATGCTGGCCGCGTGGTTGAGCGTGAAGCCGGTGATGCCGAACAACAGCAGGCCGATCAGGCAGAGTGCCGAACTCACCCAGTGCCATTCGTGGAGGGTCTTGAGCCAGTAGGCGCGGCGGCGATTATCGGCAGGGGCGGCGTTCATTGCAGCCGACTATTCTAGCCCTACGAATGAGAATGAATGTCATTTGCGTGCCGATCTAGTTCAGACAGCGACGGAATGAGGTGTGCCCACATGCCGTGTCACAGCTGGGCTCGGCGCTCTTGAATCGATAGCAGTGAAGTTTCGTAAAGGCGAAAAAAAGCGGGGTCGAACCCCGCTAGCCAGTGCGTGCCAGGCGCCTATTCGATCTCGCCCATTTGCGACTGCAGGTAGTTCTGCAAGCCGACCTTGCCGACGAGGTCGATCTGCGTCTCAAGGAAGTCGATGTGCTCTTCCGTATCGTCGAGGATTTCCTGCAGCAGGTCACGAGAGACGTAGTCGCGGACCGATTCGCAATGCGCGATGCCCGCCTTGATGGTGGCTTGAGCGCCAGTTTCCGACTTGAGATCGCATTCCAGAATCTCTGGCACGTCCTCGCCGACGTTGAGCTTGGCCAGATCCTGAAGGTTGGGCAGGCCATCCAGCATGAAGATCCGGTCCATGAGCTTGTCGGCATGCTTCATCTCGCCGATGGATTCCTCGTATTCCTTTTTGGCCAGCTTGTCCAATCCCCAGTGTTTGAGCATCCTGTAGTGGAGGAAGTACTGGTTGATGGCGGTGAGCTCGTTCTTGAGTTGCGCCTGCAGATGGTCGATGACTTGTGGGTCGCCCTTCATGATTTTTCCTTGTTCTTAAAGGGTTGATTGTGAGAGCCCCGAGTGGGCTGTTGCAAGTAAACCCATGCTTCAGCGCTCTGCATGCGTGTGAGGCTGATAGGTGTTCGTATTCATAGGGGTGTGCAATGCTTTTCATAGCGTTCAACTATGACTGATGGCGGATTGGTAGTTATACTGATGACTCGCTTTTTTTCATCAGCCCTCCAAGGAACCCAAACATGTCCCTGATCAATACCGAAATCATCCCGTTCAAGGCCACCGCGTATCACAACGGCAAGTTTGTGCCGGTGAGCAACGAGAGCTTCAAGGGCAAGTGGTCCGTCGTGGTGTTCTACCCGGCCGACTTCACCTTCGTGTGCCCGACCGAACTGGGCGATTTGGCGGATCACTACGCCGAGTTCCAAAAGCTGGGCGTCGAGGTTTATGGCGTGTCGACCGACACCCACTTCACCCATAAGGCCTGGCACGACACCTCCGACACCATCGGCAAGGTGAAGTACCCGCTGATCGGCGACCCGAGCCAGCAGTTGGCCCGTGCTTTCCAGGTTCTGATCGAAGAAGGTGAAGACGCCGGTCTCGCCTACCGAGGCACCTTCGTGATCGATCCCGAAGGCAAGATCAAGACCATCGAAGTGCACGACAACGGCATTGGCCGTGACGCCGCCGAACTGCTGCGCCGCGTGAAGGCTGCCCAGTACGTGGCTGCCCACCCGGGCGAAGTCTGCCCCGCCAAGTGGACCGAAGGCGCTGAAACGCTGAAGCCTTCATTCGACCTGGTCGGCAAGATCTAAACCGCCTCGTTCGCGCCACAGCCCGGGCGCCTTCGCACCCGGGCTTTTTTGTTTCCATCGCATTGAAGAAGAGAGTTTCACCATGCTCGACGCCGGCACCAAATCGCAACTCAAAAGCTACCTCGACCGCATCACGCAACCGGTCGAGATCGTTGCTTCGCTCGACGACAGCAAGGCATCGAGCGATCTGCAATCGCTGCTTAAGGATGTGGCCGAATCGTCGCCGCTGGTCAAGGTCGCCGAAAGCCGTGACGACAACAACCGCAAGCCCTCGTTCTCGATCAACCGTCCGAGCGAGAACCATGGTCCGCGCTTCGCGGGCCTGCCGATGGGCCATGAGTTCACCTCGCTCGTGCTGGCGCTGCTGCAGGTCGGTGGCTATCCGCCGAAGGTCGACGACGTCGTGCTCCAGCAGATTCGCGCACTCGACGGGGACTTCGAGTTCGAGATCTACATCTCGCTGACCTGCCACAACTGCCCCGACGTCGTTCAGGCCCTGAACCTGATGGCGGTCCAGAACCCGCGCATCAAGACCACCATGATCGATGGCTCGCTGTTCCAGGACGAGGTCAAGGAGCGCCAGATCATGGCGGTGCCGACCGTGTTCCTCAATGGCACCGAATTCGGGCAAGGGCGCATGAGCCTCGAAGAAATCCTCGCCAAGATCGACACCAGCGGCGTCGAGCGCGAGGCAAAGAAGATTGCCGCCAAGGATCCGTTCGACGTGCTGATAGTCGGTGGCGGGCCCGCTGGTGCTGCGGCTGCCGTGTATGCGGCGCGCAAGGGCATTCGCACGGGCGTCGCGTCGGAGCGCTTCGGCGGCCAGGTGCTTGACACCATGGGCATCGAGAACTTCATCTCGATCCGCGAAACCGAAGGCCCCAAGTTCGCGCTCGCGCTCGAGGAACACGTGCGCGACTACGACGTCGACATCATGAACCTGCAGCGCGCAGCGGCCCTGGTGCCGGGCGACGACTACATCGAGATCAAGCTGGAGAGCGGCGCTTCGTTGAAGAGTCGCTCGGTCGTGATCTCGACCGGTGCGCGTTGGCGCAACATCAACGTGCCCGGTGAGCACGAGTACAAGAACAAGGGCGTGGCCTATTGCCCGCACTGCGACGGGCCGCTGTTCAAGGGCAAGCGCGTGGCGGTGATCGGGGGCGGCAATTCCGGGGTGGAAGCGGCCATCGATCTGGCCGGCATCGTGGGCCATGTCACGCTCATCGAGTTCGACACGCAACTGCGCGCCGATGCGGTGCTTCAGCGCAAGCTGCACAGCATGTCGAACGTGAAGGTTGTCACCAACGCGCAGACCACCGAGATCACGGGCGACAGCCAAAAGGTCAATGGGCTGGTCTACAAGGACCGCGCGAGCGGCGAGAGCCGCACTGTGCCGCTTGAAGGCGTCTTCATCCAGATTGGCTTGGTGCCCAACACCGACTGGCTAAAGGGCGCGGTCGAGTTGTCGAAGCATGGCGAGATCGTGGTCGATGCCAAGGGCCAGACCTCGGTGCCCGGCGTTTTCGCTGCGGGCGATGCGACGACCGTACCGTTCAAGCAGATCATCATCGCGGCCGGCGACGGCGCGAAGGCGGCGTTGAGCGCTTTCGACCATCTGATTCGCACTTCGGCCCCGGCAGAAGAGGCGGTCGCTGCCTGATCAGGTTGTTCGCCGCGGCCGCCTTTTGGCGGGCGACCTCGGCAGCACTTCTTCGGAGTTATTCCGGATTTTTCCAGGGCAGATCCATCCGAATCGACCCTGGAAAAAGAATGACATTCGGTTACCAATAAGAACTACTCTCGTATAGTACGGGCCGGGCACTTTGCCCTTCCCCGCCAGCAAGATCGAGGTGCGCCAGCGCGGCGCACGGTCCAGCAAGCAGCTTCTCAAATCGCTGTTCCTGGACCTCTACGTGTCACGCTCAACCGTTTTCTCGCATCGAATTCCACTTCTTCCCTGGCTGATTGCCTCCGGCTTCAGCACCCTCGCATCGGCCCAGGAGGCCGGCCCCGTCCGGATCGGATCCCTTGGGGAAATCGTCGTGAGCGGCACGCGCTCCGAACAGAGCAGGGACGATATCCCCGCCACCGTCGAGGTGATTAACCGGGAGCAGATCGAGTTCGAGCAGATCAACAACATTCGCGACATCGCTCGCGACATTCCGAACGTGTCGGTGCGGCGCGCGCCCGCACGATTCGGCCTCGCGACCGGCAGCACCGGTCGGGATGGCGACGCCGGCTTCAACATCCGCGGGCTGGACGGCAACCGCGTTCTGTTGATGACCGACGGCATCCGCATTCCCCGCAGCTACGTCTTCAGCGCCAATGCCTTTGGGCGCAATTACTTCGATCTCGGCCTGATCGAGCGCATCGAGATCATCAAGGGACCGGCGTCCGCGCTCTACGGTTCCGACGGATTGGGCGGCCTGGTCAACTTCATCACCCGGCAGCCTGACACCTTCCTCGCAGACGGCAAGACCTTTGGCGGCAGTGCGAACGTCGGCTACAGCGGTGACGACAACGGCTGGCAGGGCGGCGTCACGCTCGCGGGCAAGGCCAGCGACACGGTGAGCTGGCTGATCTCGGCCAACGGCAGCCGCACGCACGAGGTGGAGAACATGGGCACCAACTACGCCCTCAATTCCGACCGCACAGCACCCAACCCCGAGCTCAGCAACACCCAGTCGCTGCTCGCCAAGCTGATCGTGAGGCCGAATGCCGACCTGACCCACAACCTCACCTTCGAGCACGTCGGGAAGTCGACCGGCTACGACCTGCTGTCTGGCGTCTCGAAGCCGCCGTTCACCTCGACCTCGGTAATCGCCCTTGGCGCCCTGACCGATCAGCAGCGCGACCGTCTCACCTGGGATGGCCGTCTGCGCGTGAACTCTGCATTGGCCGACAGCCTGCTCGGCTACATCAGCTATCAAAAGGCGGATTCGCGCGAGCAGGCGTGGGAAAACCGCTACACCACTGCCGACCGTACGCGCGACGTCAACTACAGCGAGAACACTTGGCAAGCCGGCCTGCAGGCCGACAAGACGCTGCGCATCTCCGGCGACTGGTCGCAGCGCATCACCTACGGCATCGACTACGCGAAAATGCAGGTCGAGAACCTCCAGACCGGACTGGTGCCGCCTGCCGGAGAGGTCTATCCTCTCAAGCGCTTTCCGGACACGACCGAGAAGACCGCAGCCTTCTACGTCCAGGACGAATTCATCCACGACCAATGGAGCATCACGCCCGGTGTGCGCTTCGACCATTTCGACATCGATGCGGATCAGGCTGGTTTCACGCCCCGCGCAGTATCGCTGTCCGACTCTGCGGTGTCGCCCAAGCTGGGGGTTCTGTTTCGCGCGACCCCGCAGTGGACCCTCTACGGCAACTACGCCGCAGGCTTCAAGGCGCCCAACGCGTTCCAGGTCAACAACTTCTTCGAGAACGTGTTGTCGGGCTACCGGACCATCCCGAACCCCGACCTCAAGCCGGAGACCAGCCAGAACTTCGAGCTTGGAACGCGCGGCCGTGTCGGCATCCTGAACTTCGAGGCGGCCGTGTTCACCGGCACCTACGACGACCTGATCGAGAACGATCGCCAAGTCAGCGGGGTCTTCGGCTCGCGCACCAATCCGGCAACCTTCCAGTCGGTCAATATCGGTCGCGCGCGCATCGACGGCTTCGAGTTCCAGGGCGAACTCGACTGGACCAACCAGGGCACAGGCTTCTCAGTGCCTTTCGCGTACGGCCGAACCAACGGAGAGGACCGCACGGCCAACCGACCGCTGAACTCCATCGATCCGGAGAAGTTCATGGTCGCGCTCAAGTACCAGGCACCGACGTGGAGCGTGCGTCTCGACGCCGTTCACCATGCAGCCAAGAAACGCAACGACGTCGATCCGGCCGAAGTTACCACCGGCGTTCAGTTCCTCACGCCGTCGGCCACGACCCTGGACCTGAACGCGCAGTGGCGCATCCGCCGCGACCTGCGCCTGAACGTCGCGTTGATCAACCTGACCGACAAGAAGTACTGGATGTGGAGCGACGTGCGCGGCCTCGCCGCCAACTCGCCCATCGTCGATGCCTACACACAGCCCGGCCGTCACTTCAATGTGTCTCTCGTGGCCGATTTCTGACCCGCTCACGACAACTGGAACTCATGATGACCCATGACCTGATCCGCGAACGATTCGCCGCCCTGCGTGCCGAAGGCAAGCGCCACAAGGATGCTGCCGAGGCCATCGGCATCAGCGAAGGCGAGGCCATCGCAGCCCATTCGGGTGCCCATGAACGTGCGTTGCGAGCGACGCCGCTGCGAGGGCCCTGGCTAGAATTGCTCCAGGCCCTCGAACTGTGTGGGCCCGTGCTGGCCCTGACCCGCAACACCTCGACCGTGCACGAGAAGACCGGTATCTACCGAAATCTCTCTGGCGGCGAACAGATGGGGCTCGCGTTGGGGGAGGAGATCGACCTGCGCCTCTTCTTCAGCCGTTGGCATGCCGGCTTCTTCGTCAGCGAGGCGGCAGCCAATGCGGGCCAGCCGGCTTCGCTGAGCCTCCAGTTCTTCGATGCCAGCGGTGTGGCGGTCCACAAGATCTTTGCACGAGACGCGACCGACCGCGATGCCTTCGAGTCGGTTGCGCAGGCCCATGCGAATGCAGATCAGGCTGCCGTGTTCGCACCCGCCGAACCCAAGGTCCCGCCGCGGCCCGATGGCGACATCGACCGTGCCGCCCTCACCGAAGCCTGGGGCGGCATGACCGACACGCATCAGTTCTTCGGTCTCCTGAACAGGTTCGAGGTCGAGCGGCAGCAGAGCTTTCGCCTGGCCGAAGGCGGCTTCACCAAGCGCGCGAGCCGGCTCGCAGTGCGCGAACTGCTCAACGAAGCCTCGTTCTCGGGCACGCCGATCATGGTCTTCGTCGGAAGCCCGGGCTGCATCCAGATCCATACAGGTCCGGTGGTGCGTGTCGAGCCGATGGAGATGCGCGGCATGCAGTGGCTCAACGTGCTGGACCCGGGATTCAACCTGCATCTGCGCGAGGACCTGATCGACAGCGTCTGGATCGTCGAGAAGCCCACCAGCGACGGCGTCGTGACCTCGGTAGAGGCCTTCGACCGCGAAGGCGGGCTGATGGCGATGTTCTTCGGTGCGCGCAAGCCGGGGCAGCCGGAGCGCGAAGACTGGCGCGCGTTGGTTCGCACCCTGTCGAGCCTCGAGGCGACAGCATGATGCTCATGGGGCGAGATCGACGCGAGGCGTTGCGCCTTCTGAGCGGCGGCGTGCTGGCTGCCGGTGTCTGGCCTGCCTGGGCACAGGTCACGCGCGCACCGCGCCTGGTGACCGTCAGCGGCGCCATCACCGAGATCGTCTACGCGCTGGGTGCCGAATCTCAACTGGTCGGCACTGACACCACCAGCCTCTACCCGGAAGCGGCCCGCCAGACCCCCAAGGTCGGCTACATGCGCCAGCTCTCCGCCGAGGGGCTGCTGTCGCTGAAGCCGGATGCTGTGATCGCGACGACCGAGGCAGGGCCGCCGGTCGTGCTCGACCAATTGCGCACCGCGGGCATCAAGCTGGAACTGGTCGAGGCCGATCACACTTGGGGCGAAGTACAGCACAAGGTAGCGGCCGTGGGCCGTGCCGCGGCCCGCAACTCGCAGGCGCGCGACCTGATGGTGCGGCTGGATACCGAATGGGCCGAAGTGCAAGAGCGCGTGGCGGCGGACACGGCGCGCAAGCCGCGCGTGCTGTTCGTGCTGTCGCACAGCGCGAGTCCGCAGGTGTCCGGCGAGAAGACCGCGGCGCATGCGGTGATCGGCTTTGCAGGTGGCGTCAACTGCCTCTCGGGATTCCAGGGCTACCGGCCCATGACCGCCGAGGCCATGGCTAGTGCGGCGCCGGACGTGATCCTGACCACGACCCAGAGCATCGAGGCGCACGGCGGCGCGGAGAGGTTCTGGCAACGGCCGGAACTCGCCTTGACGCCCGCATTCAAGCGACGGGCATTGGTGACCCGGGACGCCTTGCTGTTGCTGGGCTTCGGCCCACGCCTGCCCGCCGCCGTCGGCGAACTGCACAAGAGCCTGCGTGCCTCATGAACGGGCGGCTGACGATGCGCAGCACCCTGACAGGGGGGCTTGTGCTGCTGCTGTTGAGTCTCGTCGTCGGCGCCGGCTCCGGTGCCTATTCGATCAGCGCGTCGCAGTTGATGGGCGTTTTCGGGGCCATCTGGCAGGGTGGGGCGGACCCGTCGCCTGAATACCTCGTGTTCGTCAACATCCGTCTGCCGCGACTCGTACTCGGTGTGGCCGCGGGTGCCGGTCTCGGCATGGCTGGCGCACTGATGCAGGGGCTGTTCCGAAATCCGCTCGCCGACCCCGGGCTGATTGGCATCAGCAGTGGTGCCGCATTGGCAGCGGGCGCGACGATCGTGCTGGGTGCCTGGCTCATGCCGGCACTCCCGCGCACCTTGGGAAGCTGGACGCTGGTCAGCATGGCTTTCGGCGGCGGCTCCCTCGTGACGCTGCTGATCTATGGCCTGTCGCGCAGCGAGGGCAGCACACGCATGGCGCTGATGCTGCTCGCCGGCATCGCGATCAATGCACTGGCGGGGGCCGGGCTCGGCTTCCTCAGCGTGATGGCCACCGACGAGCAGTTGCGCAGCCTGCAGTTCTGGCTCCTGGGCAGCCTGGGCGGCGCGCGTTGGAGCGCGGTGCTGCTGGTCGGCGGGATCGTTTGCTTCGCGCTGTGCGTGGGGCTGACCTTGGCAGCCGCGCTCAATGCGATTGCGCTCGGCGAAGCGCAGGCCACCCTATTGGGGGTCGATGTCGAACGCGTCAAGCGGCGCGCCATCCTCGTGACCGCTTTCGCGGTGGGCGCCGTCACGGCGACCACCGGAATCATCGGCTTCGTGGGACTCATCGCGCCGCACTGGGTGCGGCTGGTGGCGGGCCCTGACCACCGCGTGGTGCTGCCTGGCTCTGCACTGCTGGGTGCGGTGCTGGTGCTGGCGGCCGATACGGTGGCGCGCACCGTCATGGCCCCGACCGAACTGCCGCTGGGCGTGCTGACCGCCTTCATCGGCGTGCCGATGTTCCTGTTGATGCTGCGGCATTTCCGGGGGCGCCTATGACGCTCGGATGCATCGATGCCGAGGTGCGCCTCGGCGGCAGGACCTTGTTCTCGGGCGCACACATCACATTGCGCCCGGGCCGACTGACCGCCATCCTGGGCCCCAACGGCGCTGGCAAGTCCACATTGCTGTCGGTTCTGAGTGGCCAGCGCCGGCCAGATCGCGGCCGTGTGCTGCTCGACGAACTGCCGTTGTCAGCGCACAGGACCGAGGCGCTGGCCCTGCGCCGCGCACTGATGCCGCAGGAAAGTGCAGTCGCGTTCGATTTCAGTGCAGAGGAGATCGTCGCGCTCGGCAGATTCCCTCATAGGCGCACGCCAAGCCGCAACGAAGACGCGATCATCGAAGGCGCCATGGCGCTGACAGACGTGTCGGCCCTTGCGAAGCGCGCGCTGAACACCCTCTCAGGCGGCGAAAAGTCGCGCGTGCAGATGGCGCGCGCCCTGGCCCAGCTCTGGGAGCCGCGCCCCGACGGCAGCGCTCGCTGGCTGCTGCTTGACGAGCCCACCGCCGCGCTCGACCTGGCGCACCAGCACGCCGCGATGCGCTTGCTGCGCGACTCGGCCGGGCAGGGCGTCGGCGTGGTCGCAGTACTGCACGACCTGAACTTGGCCAGCAGATATGCCGACGATGTGGTGGTGCTGGGCGGCGGCGCTGTCCACCATGGCGCAGTGGAGGAAGTGCTCCAGCCCCCGCTGATCGAGCGCATCTGGTCCATGCCCTGCCAACGAGTCAAAGCGGCCGACGGCACAGTCCAGTACCTCTTCGCATAGACGGAAGGCCGGCGTAGCCAGGCCCATTGGTGAAACATCGCGGATCCGGCTCCGCCGGTCCGCCGGTGTTGCCCCAGGCAGGGGGGCGGCGAAACGACACGAAGTGCGTGAAGCTTGGGCGTGAACTCAATACGTCAGACGTTCGGGCCGTAGTTCCTGCAGGATGGTCGTGGCGATCTCCTCGATCGACTTGGTCGTCGTCGACAGCCAGCGAATGCCCGCTCGACGCATCATCGCCTCCGCCTCGCTCACCTCGTGCCGACAGTTCTCGATGCTCGCGTAGCGAGAGTTCGGCCGGCGCTCGTTGCGGATTTCGCTCAGGCGTTCCGGCTGGATAGTGAGGCCGAAGATCTTCTTGCGATGCGGCATCAGCGCAGGTGGAAGCTGGCGACGGTCGAAATCTTCCGGAATCAGCGGGTAGTTGGCCGCCTTCAGGCCATGCTGCATGGCCAGGTAGAGCGAGGTCGGCGTCTTTCCGCTGCGGCTCACGCCGACAAGGATCACATCCGCACCGTCGAGATCGCGATTGCTCTGGCCGTCGTCGTGCGCCAGGCTGAAGTCGATCGCCTGGATCCGCGCGTTGTATTCCTTGCTCTTGCTCACGTCGCTGAAGCGGCCGATGCGATGGTTGGACTTCATCGCCAGTTCGATTTCCAGGGGACGGACGAAAGTGCCGAACATGTCCAGCAACATGCCTTTGCAGCCCGTCTCGATCACCTCCAGGACTTCCATGTTGGCCAAGGTCGTGAAGACGATGGGCCGAAGTCCCTCGATTTCCGCCGTGTGGTTGATCCGCCGCACCGCCTGGTGGGCCTTGTCGACGGTGTCGGTGAAAGGCAGCCGGACGTGGCGCGGCTTCATCTCGAACTGGGCGAGAACGGCGTTGCCGAAGGTTTCGGCCGTGATGCCGGTTCCGTCGGAGACAAAGAAAACAGTGCGCGTATGCATGATCTGGCGGCCTTGTCCTGCGGCGCGTCCAATCGGGGCGCGCCTACAATCCGGCCCATTATCGGGAATGCCACCCGCCATTTCCCGCCGAATTTTTCCATGCACCTCCCGCCAGCGCCCAGACCAAGAAGAATGATCGCGTTGCGTCGCCTGCATGAAGCGTCAGTTTCAACTTCTGGAGCTTTCCCATGTCTGCACTCTTCGAAGCGACCGCCCTGGTCGTACCGTTTGAAAACCTGAGAATGACCGACGTCGAGTCGGTCGGCGGCAAGAACGCCAGCCTCGGCGAAATGATTTCCCAGCTTCCCCAGGGCGTGCGGGTGCCCACCGGCTTCGCAACCACGGCCCACGCCTTCCGGCAGTTCCTCGCCCATGACGGATTGGCCGACAAGATCAGCGCCAAGCTGGCGAAGCTCGACACGGAGGACGTTCGGGCCCTGGCTGCCGCAGGCGCCGAGATTCGGAGGATGGTCGAAGCGCAGCCCTTTCCGGATGACCTGCAAAAGGCCATTCAGGGCGCCTTTGCAACGTTGTCGGCCGGCAATCCGCAGGCGAGTTTCGCAGTTCGCTCCTCTGCCACGGCCGAAGATCTGCCCGATGCGTCGTTCGCGGGTCAGCAGGAAACTTTCCTGAATGTGGTCGGTGTCGACGACGTGCTTCACAAGATGAAGGAGGTCTTCGCCTCGCTCTACAACGATCGCGCCATCAGCTACCGGGTCCACAAGGGCTTTGCGCACGACGTCGTGGCACTTTCGGCGGGCGTCCAGCGCATGGTGCGCAGCGACCTGGGGGCGGCTGGCGTGATGTTCACCATCGACACCGAATCCGGCTTCGAGGACGTTGTCTTCATCACGTCGAGCTATGGGCTGGGCGAGACGGTGGTGCAGGGCGCCGTGAACCCGGACGAGTTCTACGTGCACAAGCCCACGCTCCGGGCCGGCAAGCGTGCGGTCATTCGCCGCAACCTCGGCTCCAAGCTGATCCAGATGGAGTTTGCGACAGCCCAGGAGAAGGCCGCCACCGGCAAGCTCGTCAAGACGACCGACGTTCCGACCGAGCACCGCAACCGTTACTCGCTGAGCGATGCCGATGTCGAGCAACTTGCGAAATACGCACTCGTGATCGAGGAGCACTACGGCCGTCCCATGGATATCGAATGGGGCAAGGACGGCACCGACGGCCAGCTCTACATCCTGCAGGCGCGTCCCGAAACGGTGAAAAGCCAGCAGCAGGGCAAGGCCGAACAACGCTACAAGCTGCTCGGCAGGGGCGCCGTGTTGGCCGAGGGCCGGGCGATCGGACAGAAGATCGGAACCGGCCCTGTACGCCTCGTCCACAGCATCAGCGAGATGGACAAGGTGCAGGCCGGCGACGTGCTCGTGACCGACATGACGGACCCCAACTGGGAGCCGGTGATGAAGCGCGCCGCGGCCATTGTGACCAATCGCGGCGGACGCACCTGCCACGCCGCGATCATTGCGCGCGAACTCGGCATTCCGGCCGTCGTGGGCTGCGGAGACGCCACCGACCTGCTGAAGGACGGCACGCTGGTCACCGTGAGCTGTGCGGAAGGAGACACGGGCTTCATCTACGATGGTCTGCTCGAGACGGAGGTGACCGAAGTCAAACGCGGTGAGATGCCCGAGATTGACCTCAAGATCATGATGAATGTGGGCAACCCGCAGCTCGCTTTCGACTTCGCGCAGCTGCCTAACCATGGCGTGGGCCTCGCACGGCTCGAATTCATCATCAACAACAACATCGGCGTGCATCCCAAGGCGATCCTCGACTATCCCAATGTGGACGCGGATCTGAAGAAGGCAGTGGAATCGGTTGCCCGCGGACACGCATCGCCGCGGGC
Organism: Variovorax sp. P5_A3; assembly: GCF_056400665.1. Lineage (NCBI taxonomy): Bacteria > Pseudomonadati > Pseudomonadota > Betaproteobacteria > Burkholderiales > Comamonadaceae > Variovorax > Variovorax sp. P5_A3. Next base: position 32,511 of record NZ_JBFUKW010000002.1, read on the forward strand.
TTTCTACGTCGACAAGGTGGCCGAAGGCATTGCGACGATTGGAGCTGCCTTTTGGCCCAAGCCGGTGATCGTGCGCCTGTCCGACTTCAAGTCGAACGAGTACCGCAAGCTGATCGGTGGCAGCCGCTACGAGCCGGAAGAGGAAAACCCGATGCTCGGTTTCCGCGGCGCTGCGCGTTACGTGAGCGAGGAATTCGGCGAGGCCTTCGCCATGGAGTGCGAAGCGCTCAAGCGCGTGCGCAACGAGATGGGCCTGACCAACGTGCAGATCATGGTGCCCTTCGTCCGCACCCTGGGTCAGGCGGAGCGCGTGACGAGCTTGCTCGGCGAGCATGGTCTGAAGCGTGGCGAGAACGAACTCAAGCTCATCATGATGTGCGAGGTTCCGAGCAATGCCATTCTTCCGGAGGAGTTCCTGAAGTTCTTCGACGGATTCTCGATCGGGTCCAACGACCTGACGCAACTCACGCTCGGCCTGGACCGGGACTCGGGCCTGGAGCTGCTTGCGGCTGACTTCGATGAGCGCGATCCGGCGGTCAAGGCGTTGCTTTCTCGCGTGATCAAGGCGTGTAAGGCGCAAGGCAAGTACGTCGGGATCTGCGGGCAGGGGCCCAGCGATCATCCGGACTTTGCACTTTGGCTGGCTGAGCAGGGCATCGAGTCGATCTCGCTCAACCCGGACAGCGTGATCGATACTTGGCAGCAGCTCGCGAAGCGCTAAGGGAACGCGCGGCGGAGGATGTCACCGCCGCGCAACGACTTTAGTCACGGAGTGCGCCGTAATCCCCATGTCAGGTTGGTGTATTTGCAACCAAATGAATCTTTGGTGTCAAACTTCCCGGTCACAGGGAGGCGCAACTCCGAGAGCGCGCAGATGGGTCGCACGGCGGCCTCGAAGGCCCTCCGGACTTCCGCGCCGAGGAACGCATGATTCTTGTCAAGACAGAAGCCGGGCACCAGGTGCTCAAGGACCGATCTCTGAGGTTGACGCCGCGGCAGCGCTCCGCGTTCATCCTCTTCGATGGCAAACGTTCGGTGAATGACGTGCTCGAGGCTGGCATGGGGATCGCCCGCGAGGATATCGACCACATGGTCGAACTCGGATTGCTCGGGCACGTCGACGGATCGATAGGTGGGGCCGATGGAGCGGCGGTGACGATGCCGCCCGTGCCAGAGTCGCCGCGTGCTCCGACGCAGGCGACAGGTGTGCAGGCCATAGGGCAGTCAACGATTTCCGAGCGTTCGAGCCAGCAGCGGTACAAGGACGCGTATCCGATTGCGACGCAACTCACCGGCAACCTTGGCCTTCGCGGCTTCAGGCTCAATCTGTCGGTCGAAGGAACCTCGAATTACGAGGAACTGTTTGAACTCCTTCCCAAGATTCGAGCCGCAGTCGGTCCCGAGAAGGTCGCCACGCTGGAGCGCGCATTGCTCGGATAGCCTGCCGCTGGGCGGAAGGCGCGCTCCGCCTGCTATAATTTACGGCTTTGCCTTGCCACACTGCAACTGACGCTGCGGGTGGCTTTACCCCTTCTACGGAAGATCCACAAGGAGTGCCATGCGTCACTATGAAATCATTTTGCTGATCCACCCGGATCAGAGCGAGCAAGTTCCGGCGATGCTGGAGCGTTACAAGGGCCTGATCACGGCCGGCGGCGGCAAGGTCCACCGCGTTGAAGACTGGGGCCGTCGTCAACTGGCGTACCAGATCAACAAGCTCAACAAGGCGCACTATTTGTGCGTGAACATCGAAGCCGAACAAGCTGTGATGGCTGAGCTCGAGCACGCGTTCAAGTTCAACGACGCCGTTCTTCGCCACCTCACCGTGGTCAAGAAGAAGGCCGAAACCGGTCCTTCGTCGATGATGAAGACGGTCGAGCGCGAAGAGGCTCGCAAGGCCCAGCAGGCCGAATACGCCGCCAACAACAACTGATGGTGTGAGTGCTGCTGCAGTCAATCAGCTTGTGCTGACTGCCTGCGTCGCCGAACTCGGATCCTTGCGATACACACCGGCCGGATTGCCTGCCATCGACCTGAGACTCGAACACGAGTCGACAGTCTCTGATGCAGGGCAGGTCAGGCGGATCAAGGCGGCCCTCAAGGCCGTGGCGTTCGGTTCAGTAGCCGAGCGACTCGCAAGGCAGGGGTTGGGGAGTCTCTGGCGATTTCAGGGATTCCTGGCCACACCGGGCAGCGGCAAGCATCCGGTTCTGCACATCCAGGATTTTCAGCAAGATTAATTTTCGACAAGGGGTCCCACCATGGCCACGTTCAAGAAATTCAACAAAGACAAGCGCCCGAAGCGCAATACCCAGTCGCTGCTGTTCAAGCGCAAGCGCTTCTGCCGTTTCACCGTCGCTGGCGTCGAGGAGATCGACTACAAGGACATCGACACCCTGCGCGATTTCATCAGCGAAAACGGCAAGATCATCCCCGCACGCCTCACCGGCACGCGCGCGATCTACCAGCGCCAGCTCAACACCGCGATCAAGCGTGCACGCTTCCTCGCGATGGTGCCGTACAGCGACCAACACCGCGTCTAAGGAGCAGGACACCATGCAAGTCATTCTTCTGGATAAGGTCGTCAACCTCGGCGTGCTCGGCGAGATCGTCAAGGTCAAGGACGGCTACGCGCGCAATTTCCTGATTCCGTCGGGTCGCGCTCGTCGCGCCACCGAGGCCAACAAGGCCGAATTCGAAGCCAAGCGCGTCGAACTCGAAAAGGCAGCGGCCGCAAAGCTGGCTGAATCGCAAGCCCAAGGTGAGAAGCTCGGCGGCACGACCGTCAAGCTGACGCAGAAGGCCGGCGTCGATGGCCGCCTGTTCGGCTCTGTGACCAATCACGACATCGCCGACGAGCTCAACAAGCAAGGCTACAAGGTTGCGAAGTCACAGGTGCGCATGCCCAACGGTCCGATCAAGACCGTCGGCGACAGCACCGTGAGCGTTGCGCTGCACACCGATGTGGTGGTTGACATCACCGTGACGGTGTACGGCGAAAGCGCCTGATCGTCGAGCGCGCTTCGTGCCCGTCCCCAAAAGCCGCCTTCGGGCGGCTTTTGTTTTATCAGTCGACCGTGTTGTCCCGCGTGTTGCACCGGAAGATCACCGATTATTCACAGCCTTGTCCACGTGACGCGTTGCGTCGCGCCGCTTAGCATGCAAGGTTGCAAGGAGTTCCATGTCCGCCGTTTTTTCCTATGCCGATAACGACCCGTCGGCCGACCGCCAGATCGCGCAATTGCGCATCCCACCGCATTCGATCGAAGCTGAATCGAGCGTGCTCGGCGGCCTCCTGCTCGATAACGGCGCCTGGGACCGCATGGGGGACGTCGTGGTGGACAGCGACTTCTATCGCCATGAGCACAAGCTGATCTACGCGGCCATCGGCACGCTGATCAATGCCAGCAAACCTGCCGACGTCATCACCGTCTACGAGCAGTTGCAGAATCTCGGCAAGTCCGATGAGATTGGGGGACTCGCCTACCTGAACTCGCTCGCTCAATACGTGCCGAGCGCCAGCAACATCCGCCGCTACGCCGAAATCGTGCGTGAGCGCTCGATCCTTCGCAAGCTGGTCAGCGCAAGCGACGAGATCGCGACCAATGCCTTCAACACGCAGGGCAAGCCCGTCGACAAGATCCTGGACGAGGCCGAGCAGAAGATCTTCAACATCGGCGAAGAGGGCACGCGCATGAAGCAGGGCTTCCAGGGGATGGACTCCCTGGTGGTCGAGTTGTTGGACCGTGTGACGGAGATGGCGGAGAACCCCAACGACATCACAGGGGTCCGCACCGGCTTCTACGAATTCGACAAGATGACCTCGGGTCTGCAGCCGGGCGACATGATCGTTCTGGCCGCGCGACCATCCATGGGAAAGACTTCCCTGGCAATCAATATTGCGGAGCACGTTGCGCTCAACGAGGGCTTGCCGGTTGCCGTGTTCTCCATGGAAATGGGCGCCTCGCAGCTCGCGGTGCGTATCGTTGGCTCGATTGGCCGGATCGACCAGGGGCATTTGCGGACAGGCAAACTCACCGACGAGGAATGGCCTCGCCTCACCGAAGCCATCGAGAAGCTGCGCAATGTGTCGTTGCACATCGACGAGACACCGGGTCTCACGACCAGCGAGCTGCGCGCAAACGCCCGTCGCCTTGCGCGCCAGTACGGAAAGCTGGGCCTGATCGTGGTCGACTACCTTCAACTGATGAGTGTGTCGAGCAGCATGAACGACGAGAACCGCGCCACGGCGGTGGGCGAAATCTCGCGCGGTTTGAAGATGCTTGCCAAGGAGCTCAAGTGCCCCGTGATTGCGCTGTCGCAGCTCAGTCGTGGCGTCGAAAGCCGTACCGACAAGCGCCCCATGATGAGCGACCTGCGCGAATCCGGCGCGATCGAGCAGGACGCCGACATCATCATGTTCATCTACCGCGACGACTATTACGACAAGAACAGCAAGGAGCCTGGCGTTGCGGAAGTGATCATCAGCAAGCACCGCAATGGCCCGACAGGCACGGTCAAGCTTGCGTTTCTCAAGCCGCTTACCAAGTTCGAGAATCTTGCCGGGGGCGGCGCCGATTTCTGATCCGGATCACCCTGGACGCCGACATACCCATCGCTACGACTTTTGCGAGTCGTATCTTCGCGAATCCGACTGCAGGCGCCGCAGCAAATCAGCCAGCGTCTTGCCGGGCTCGTCGAGAAAGCGGTCCGGCAGCACTTCGACCTGATCGATGCGGTCGATCCTGAAACCGCGGAAGTCCTGGCGCAATTCGCACCAGGCAGAAAAAGTCCAGACTTTGCCCCAATAGAAGCAGCCAAGCGGCCGGACGACGCGCTGGCTCGCCGCACCTACGACATCGCGATAGTCCATGCGCAGTTTCTGGCGTGATTGCACTGCTTCGCGCAAGATTTGAAGGCGGGTTCGCGTTCCATCGTCGAGCACGTAGGCCGGCGCGTAGAGGGCAAGGCTCTCAGCGGATACTCGCGCTGCCGGTGACAACACCGAAAGGATCTTGCAAAGCGCGGATTCGATGTCGCGGGCCATCGCCGGGTCGACCCAGCTTTGCGCAAGCCGCGCGGACGCGACCAATGCAGCCGCTTCATCCCGGGTGAACATCAGCGGTGGTACGTCGAAGCCCGCGCCGATGCGGTAGCCGACGCCAGCTTCGCCCTCGATCGGCACGCCCTGGCGCTGGAGGTCTGCCACGTCCCGATACACCGTTCGTTCCGACACCTCCAGCCGCTGGGCGAGGAAGGTCGCGGTCGTGAGCCGCCGCCCTCGAATGAACTGGACGATCTGGAACAAGCGATCTGCGCGGCGCATGGGGCGAGATTAGCGCCCAATGAGCTTTTTCTCGAAGTCCTCGACGAAAAAGCGCCTTCCGCGTTGCAGCACCGTGTGGCCTTCGGATTCAAGACGCTGCATGAGTTCATCGAGGCCGCCCGGGTACTTGATATTCAGTTCGCCGTTGGCCTTCAGGGTGCGCCAATAAGGCGTGATGTCCTGAAGTCCGGCCCGTCGATCTTCGTCCGCCGCCTGCGCGGCCATGCTCGCGAAGATGGCGGTCGTCACCGTGCAGCCGATGGTGGCGCCGTGCTCGCGGGCAAGTTGCTGTCCGATACCGAACACCGTGACAAGACATCCCTCGGGCACACGCCTCATCGCATCGTCGACCTCGCGAGGAGAGGGCGTCACGATCGTCCCCGGTCCTTGGCGCTGCTGCATGCGCTCTGGAATCGGCTTCACCTGCGGCAGGTTCGGATAGCCGGCGAGCCTTTCTCGCCAGCTCTTGCCGTTCCTCTCCGTGGTCGAAGGCATTTCAGTCCAATTCAACGCCGATGTGGATGGCGACCTGTTCCGGGCCGCTGTAGGCTTCGAAGTCGCTCCGGTAACGACGCTTGATTCCAGGGTGATCGTCGAAATATTGCCAGATCGTGTTCCACACTGACAGCACCATCTGCGGCATTTCCCCTTGCCCGGTGAAGACCAGGTAGTCGCCGCCTTCGATCCGGACCGCCGACGGTCCATCCGAAACCGCGACGCCGGTCGTGATGTCGAATGCGCCGTGCGCGTCGGCTTCGTAGGCTGAATAGACGCCGAAGAGTCGCATGTCGTTGAGGCGATGCGGCGTCTTCTCGTAGATGCGCTCGTCGAAGAAACGATTCCACAGAGTGCCGATCCGGGCAGCCTGAGGGTCGCTCTCGTGGCGATTGGTGGTTCGTGCGGTGACTCCCGCCACGTTGAAGGAATCAAGGCGTTGAAGTTGAGGTTCCATTTTTCGCTCCATGTGAAATCAGAGGGCGAGCGCCCGGGAATCGGCCTTCATCGCCTTGGCAATCAGGCGGATGTCATGCTCATTGACTTCGAACAAGCCGAAGCGGAACTTGTAGCCCCAGCGCTTCGGGTCTTCGACGAAGTCGAACTGCTCGATCAGAGGAAGGATCGGGGCCTCGATTGCGAGCGCATAGTGCACGTCGCGCCGCCATGGGACGAAGCCGTTGCCCATGTCTGCTTCATAGGGTTCGTCGCCGTGTACGACACCGATCGAAACGAAGCTTTGAAGCTTGTCGGTGCCGCCCAGCGAGACGGCAGGCGCGTAGTAAGCGATCCGGTCGCCCGCGGCAATACGCTTGAGCGGCGCGAGCTTGCCATGGCCGACCTGCATGAAGCCGCCGCGGGGGTTGTCACGCCCACGGCGGGCATGTTCGGCGCTGGCGACTGCGATCCAATTTCTGCGGTTCATGTCCGCCATGCTGCGCGAGGGCTACTGACAACGTCCTGTCAGCAGCCTGCGCCGGAACCTGGAATCGAACCGTAGCGCCCCTCAGCGCCCGTCCCCGGGCCGCCGCGGAACCGGCTTTGCCGGGCCAGTTGGCGGCGCCCCCTGAAAGGGGGTGCGCGGCTACACGAAGTGAGCGAGCCTGGGGGTGAGCCTACAGCACATCGCTGGCGAAATCCGCCAGCCGCGAGCGCTCGCCGCGCGCCAGCGTGATGTGCCCGCTGTGCGGCCAGCCCTTGAACTTGTCGACCGCGAATGTCAGGCCGGATGAGCCCTCGGTGAGGTACGGCGTATCAATCTGCGCAAGGTTGCCCATGCAGATGATCTTGGTACCCGGACCCGCTCGAGTGACCAGCGTTTTCATCTGCTTGGGCGTCAGGTTCTGCGCCTCGTCGATGATCACGTACTTGTTCAGGAAGGTGCGTCCGCGCATGAAATTCATGCTCTTGATCTTGATCTTGCTGCGGATCAGCTCATTGGTTGCCGCACGTCCCCATTCGCCCGCGCCGCCGCTGTCGCCCTTGGCCAGGAATTCGAGGTTGTCGTCGAGCGCGCCCATCCATGGGCCCATCTTCTCCTCCTCGGTGCCGGGCAGGAAGCCGATATCCTCGCCGACGCTCACCGTTGCACGGGTCATGATGATCTCGGTGTAGCGACGGTCGTCGAGCACCTGTGTCAGGCCGGAAGCCAGCGCCATCAAGGTCTTGCCTGTGCCGGCTGTGCCGGTCAGCGTGACGAAGTCGACGTCCGGGTCCATGAGCAGATTCATGGCGAAATTCTGTTCGCGATTGCGAGTATTAACGCCCCAGACGGCGTTCTTGATCGAACCGTAGTCCTTCAAAGTCTTGAGAACGGCTGTCTTGTCGCGAATTTCGGTCACGCGCGCGTACATGCTCGGCTCGCCGGGTGCCTCGAAATAGACGAACTGGTTGATGTACAGGTTGGGAACGATCGGCCCGCTGATCCGGTAGAAGGTGCTGCTGCCGCTTTGCCAGCTCTCGATCGTCTTGCTCTGGCGCGTCCAGAAATCCGCGGGCAGGGCGAGCGAGCCGGAATAGAGGAGGTCACCGTCCTCGAGCGTCTTGTCGTTCTGGTAGTCGTCGGCGGCAAGACCTAGCGCGCGCGCCTTGACGCGCATGTTGATGTCTTTCGACACCAGCACCACTTCCTGCTTCGGGCGGCCGGGCGCATCCTTGGCGTACAGGTCGCGCAGGGCCTGCACCACGCCCAGGATCTGGTTGTCGGCCTTGCCCTGCGGCAGACTGGTGGGTAGCGAGTAGTCGAGCGGCGCGGTCTGGAAGAACAGCTTGCCGCCCGCTTCGCGGTGCCCCGTGGTGTCGAGCTTCAAGCCCTTGCCGATGTCGGCGCCCTGTGCCGCCGCAAGCGCGTCGAGCGTCCGGCTGGTCTGGCGGCCGTTGCGGGCGACTTCCGTCGTTCCTTTCTTGTGGCCATCGAGCTCTTCCAGCACGATCATCGGCAGGAAGATGTCGTGCTCCTCGAAGCGGAACAGACACACGGGGTCGTGCAGCAACACATTCGTGTCCAGCACGAACAGCTTGGCCGGGCCGTTGGATTTGCTGCGTTTGGCGCGGGGCTGGCTCTGCGGGGCCGCGACCGGCGTGGTCACGCGGGACTCGCGATGGCTGGGCGGCGGTGCGTCCGGAACGGCGGGCGCCGGCGACTTCGCCCTTGGGGCCGCCGGGGTTTCAACGGCACCGCCGGCGTTTGCAGCATGGCGGTCGAACAATTCAAGCGGCCGAGCCCCGTTTGACCCGGAGTCTTCGGTTTTGCGATCAGACGAGCGTCGGCTGCTTCTTCCGTGCGAAGAACGGGCGGGCGCATCGTGCGCGTCCGGCGAAAGCAAAGCGGCGCGTTTCGTGGGGGCGGGGGGCAGGGGCATAGGGCGGTTCGCTCGCAAAAAAGAAGGGGCCAGAAAGCGAAAAAGCCGCCTGAAGACCAGGGCGGCTTTGTTCGGTGGATGCGGTCGTGGAGCTCAACGGCATTGGGCCATTATGCACATCGCGTGTGACGCATCCGGCGTTCGTTGCGTCGCGCCAACGCGATTGCGCAAAACCTCACACACTTCACAGTTCAAGCGGCTTTTTTGAGCGCTTTCACCGCCTTGAGTACGTCGTCGACATGGCCGGGGACCTTGAGGCCACGCCATTCGGCCTTCAGCACGCCGTCGGCCCCGATCAGGAAGGTGCTGCGCTCAATGCCCTTGACCTTCTTGCCGTACATGATCTTGTTCTTGACGACGCCGAACATGTGGCACATCTTTTCTTCGGTGTCGGCGATCAGTTCAAAGGGAAGCTCGAGCTTCGCCTTGAATTCGTCGTGCGACTTCATGTTGTCGCGCGACACGCCGAACACCGTGGCGCCAGCCTTCTCGAAGTCCTTGTAGCGGTCGCGGAACTGCATCGCTTCGGTGGTGCAGCCTGGCGTGTTGTCCTTGGGGTAGAAGTACATGACCAGCACGTGGCCGAGATGCGAGGTGTTCGAGACCTTCAGGCCGCCGGTGGCATTGGCGTCGAATTCGGGAATGGGTTTGTTGACAACGATCGCCATGAAACTTGTTTTCTCCGTTTGATTTCATGCCCGATCCGGTCGGGGTCATGAAGGATTGGTCGTTGCTAACTGAGGGCGGGCCGCCGGTTTGCAACCCGCGATTTTACCCCGAAATGACCCTCACTGCCCGTCCTCTTGTCTCTCGACGAGCAGCGCCGTGACCACGTGACGACCTTCGCTTGCCAGGATGTTGTAAGTGCGGCAGGCCGCGGGCGTGTCCATCGTCTCCACGCCGGTGCGCTGCGCCATGAGGGGCTGGAGCCAGGCCGGTTGAGGGAAGCGAATGCGCGCCCCGCTGCCGAAAATGATCAGTTCGGCGCCCAGGGACGCGAGTTGCGCGAAGTGCTCTGCGCCGATTTCGTCGAAGCGGCTGCAGTTCCAGTCGAATCGCTCGCCGCGCGAGCCGACGACCACGCTGGACTCGACCCGTTCATTGTTGATGGCGACCCAGCCAGGGCCGTGTGCCGTGACTGTCTGGACGTCGGATTTGTCGGGCTGGAGCTTCATCTGGAGGGGCTGGGAACTGTGGTCAAATTATAGGTTTTCCCCTGCGCAGACCCCCTTGGAGGGACTTTGAAACCGCTCAAGAAATCGGCCAAGCTGGCCAACGTGCTCTACGACATCCGCGGCCCGATCATGGACGCCGCCAAGCAGATGGAGGAAGAGGGCCAGAAGATCATCAAGCTCAACATCGGCAACCTCGCCCTGTTCGGCTTCGATGCACCGGAGGAGGTCCAGCAGGACATGATCCGCAACCTGCCGGCGTCGGCGGGCTACTCGGACAGCAAGGGCATTTTCGCGGCGCGCAAGGCCGTGATGCACGAGACGCAGAAGCAGGGCATCGCAGGCGTCACGCTCGAGGACATCTACCTCGGCAACGGCGCCAGCGAGCTGATCGCCATGGCGACCAACGCGCTGCTCAACGACGGCGACGAGTTGCTGCTGCCGGCGCCCGACTACCCCCTCTGGACGGCAGTGGCGAGTCTCTCCGGTGGCAAGCCGGTGCACTATGTCTGCGACGAGGAAAACGGCTGGATGCCGAACCTCGACGACATCCGCGCCAAGATCACGCCGCGCTCGAAGGGCATCGTCGTCATCAACCCCAACAACCCCACGGGGGCCCTGTACTCGGACGATCTGCTCAAGGGCATCGTGGCCATTGCGCGCGAGCACGGGTTGGTGATCCTCGCCGACGAGGTCTACGACAAGGTGCTGTACGACGGTGTGAAGCACACCGCCATCGCCAGCCTCTCTAACGATGTGCTCACGCTGACCTTCAACTCCCTGTCGAAGAGCTACCGCTCATGCGGCTACCGCGCGGGCTGGCTGGTGGTCTCCGGGGACAAGAAGATGGCGCGCGACTACATCGAGGGCCTGAACATGCTCTCGAACATGCGCCTCTGCGCCAATGTGCCGGGACAGTGGGCCATCCAGACGGCCCTGGGCGGCTACCAGAGCATCAACGACCTCGTTGGCCCCGGCGGCCGTCTGCGCAGGCAGCGTGACATGGCGTACGAACTCATCACCGCCATCCCGGGTGTGAGCTGCGTCAAGCCAAGCGCGGCGCTCTACATGTTCCCCAAGCTCGATCCCAAGGTCTATCCGATCGATGACGACCGGCAGTTCTTCCTCGAACTGCTGAAGGAAACCAAGGTGATGCTGGTGCAGGGCACCGGCTTCAACTGGTCGACGCCGGACCATTTCCGCATCGTGTTCCTCCCCCACGAGGAAGACCTGCGCGAGGCGGTGGCCCGCATCGCCAGCTTCCTCGAACGCTACCGAAACCGCGTCGGCTGAGGCCGCGCTGCATTCCGCTCCCATTGCCATAGAGACGAATCGAGAATCGAATGAAACCCATCCAAGTTGGCCTGCTCGGCATCGGCACGGTCGGTAGCGGCACCTTCAAGGTGCTCCAGCGCAATCAGGAAGAAATCAAGCGGCGCGCGGGTCGCGGCATCGAGATCACGATGGTCGCGGACCTCGACACGGCGCGCGCCAGGGAAGTGGTCGGCGAGAACGTCCAGGTGGTCAATGACGCGCGCGCCGTCATCGCCAATCCCGACATCGACATCGTGGTCGAACTCATCGGCGGCTACGGCATCGCGAAGCAACTGGTGCTCGAGGCGATCGCAGCCGGCAAGCACGTGGTCACCGCCAACAAGGCACTGCTTGCCGTGCATGGCACCGAGATCTTCGCGGCCGCGCACGCCAAGGGCGTGATGGTGGCCTTCGAAGCCGCGGTCGCAGGCGGCATCCCGATCATCAAGGCGCTGCGCGAAGGTCTCACGGCCAACAGCATCCAGTGGATCGCCGGGATCATCAACGGCACCACCAACTTCATCCTGTCGGAGATGCGGGACAAGGGCCTCGACTTCGGCACGGTCCTGAAGGAAGCGCAACGCCTCGGCTACGCCGAAGCCGATCCGACCTTCGACATCGAAGGCGTCGACGCCGCGCACAAGGTCACGCTGATGAGCGCCATCGCCTTCGGCATCCCGGTACAGTTCGACAAGGCGCACATCGAAGGCATCACCAAGCTCGCGGCGCAGGACATCAAGTACGCCGAGCAACTCGGCTACCGCATCAAGCTGCTGGGTGTGACCAAGCGCAAGGCGCAAGGCATCGAGCTACGCGTGCATCCCGCGCTGGTGCCTTCCAAGCGGCTGCTCGCGAACGTCGAGGGCGCGATGAATGCGGTCGTGGTCAACGGCGATGCCGTCGGCACCACGCTCTACTACGGCAAGGGCGCCGGCAGCGAGCCGACCGCCAGCGCGGTCATCGCCGATCTGGTCGACATCGCACGCCTGCACACCGCCGATGCGGCGCACCGCGTTCCGCACCTGGCCTTCCATCCCGACGCAATGAGCGACCTGAAGGTCCTGCCGATGGCCGAGGTGGTGACCAGCTACTACTTGCGCCTGCGCGTGGCGGACGAAGCCGGCGTGCTCGCGAAGGTGACGGGTCTCCTCGCCAGCGCCGGCATCAGCATCGACGCGGTGCTGCAGCGCGAAGCCGACGAAGTGGGCGGCGAAGGGTCGACGCAGACCGACCTGATCATCCTCACGCACGACACGCGCGAAGGGACGCTGGACGACGCGCTCGCGCAACTACAGGCACTGCCCACGGTGCTGGCGCCGATCGTGCGCATTCGCAAGGAAGAGCTGTCCTGATGCGCTACTTGTCCACGCGCGGCCATCCGGACCGCCGCCGCTTCTGCGAGATCCTGCTCGAAGGCCTGGCGCCGGACGGCGGCCTCTACCTGCCCGAGCAGTATCCGAAGGTTGACACGGCCACGCTGTCGAAATGGCGCGGTTTGCCATACGCCGACCTGGCCTTCGAAATCCTGTCGCTCTACATCGACGACATTCCATCGGCCGACCTGAGGGCGATCTGCGGGAAGACCTACACCGCCGAGGTGTTCGGTACGCCGGAGATCGTTCCGCTGCGCGAACTGGAAGACGGCGTCTATCTCGAAGCCCTGTCCAACGGCCCCACGCTGGCGTTCAAGGACATGGCGATGCAGTTGCTCGGCAACCTGTTCGAATACGAACTGGCCCGCCGCGGCGAAGAACTCAACATCCTGGGCGCCACCAGCGGCGACACCGGCAGCGCGGCAGAGTACGCCATGCGCGGCAAGAAGGGCGTACGCGTCTTCATGACCTCGCCCGACGGTCGCATGAGCCCGTTCCAGCAGGCCCAGATGTTCAGCCTGCAGGACGCGAACATCCACAACATCGCCATCGCGGGTGTGTTCGACGATTGCCAGGACATCGTCAAGGCCGTGTCCAACGACCTGGTCTTCAAGCGCAAGTACAAGATCGGCACGGTCAACTCGATCAACTGGGCGCGACTGCTGGCGCAGGTCGTCTATTACTTCGCGGGCTACTTTCAGGCCACGCCCACCAACGACAGGCAAGTCAGTTTCACCGTGCCGTCCGGCAATTTCGGCAACATCTGCGCCGGCCATGTGGCGCGCATGATGGGCCTGCCGATTCGTACGCTGGTGGTCGCCACCAACGAGAACGATGTGCTCGACGAGTTCTTCCGCACCGGCGTGTACCGCGTGCGCTCTGCCGCGGATACGCACGAGACCTCGAGCCCGTCGATGGACATCTCGAAAGCCAGCAATTTCGAGCGCTTCGTTTTCGACCTCGCTGGCCGCGATGCAACCAAAGTGCGTGGCCTGTTCGAGACTGAACTCGGCCGCGCCGGCCGCTTCGACCTGAGCGCGGACCCCGTCTTTGCCCAGGCCGCGAGCCGCTTCGGTTTCGCGAGCAGCCGCAGCACGCATGCCGACCGTCTCGTCACCATCCGCGATACCGACAAGCGTTTCGCAACGTTGATCGACACGCATACGGCCGACGGGCTCAAGGCAGCGCGCGAACATCTGGCACCCGGCGTGCCCATGATCGTCCTGGAGACCGCGCTGCCCATCAAGTTCGCGGAGACGATCGTCGAGGCACTGGGCCACGAGCCGGAGCGCCCGGCCCGCTTCGAGGGCATCGAGGCCCTCCCGAAGCGCGTAGTCAAGCTGCCCGCGGATGCCGAAGCGATCAAGGCCTACATTGCACAGCACTGCGACTGACCCCATGGGCGACGAATGAAAGTCATCGGCTTTGCCGGTTTCTCGGGTGCGGGCAAGACGACGCTCGTCGAACGCCTGATTCCCGCGCTCAAGCTGCGAGGGCTGCGCGTCTCGGTCGTCAAGCATGCTCACCACAAGTTCGACATCGACCATCCCGGCAAGGACACCTACCGGCACCGCGAGGCGGGCGCCTTCGAGGTGGTGGTTGCATCCGACAAGCGGCTCGCGCTGATGCGCGAGTTCGAGCAGCCGGTGCAACTCGACGTGCATCAACTCGTTGCCGAACTCGATGCGCGCGTCGATTGGGTCCTGGTCGAAGGTTTCAAGCACAGCGACCTGCACAAGATCGAGGTCTGGCGTGCATCGGCCGAAGGCGAAGCGCCCCGACCCGCGCGATACGCCGAAGATGAGTTTATCGTCGCGGTCGCGACCGACCATCCGCTCGACCTCCCTTTGCCCACCAATCTGCCCGTCTTTGACCTCGACGACGCCGATGGCATCGTCGACTGGCTGCTGCTGAATGCCGACCGTTTCGACTACAAGGTGAAGCTCCATGGCTAGCACTTCCCCGCGCCCTCCCTTGATGGCCCTCGACGAAGCCCTGGCGCGCCTGCTGGCCGCCGCCACGCCTTGCGTCGGGACCGAAAGCGTGTCGACCTTCGAGGCCGACGGCCGCGTTCTGGCCGAGGATGTCGTGTCCGCCCTCACCGTGCCGCCGCGCGACAACAGCTCGATGGACGGCTACGCGGTACGGATCGCCGACTGCGCCGTACCGGGCGCAGTGCTGCAGGTGGGGCAGCGTATTCCGGCGGGAACCGTCGGCACGCCCCTGGTCGCCGGCACGGCCGCGCGCATCTTCACGGGCGCGCAGATTCCCGAGGGCGCCGACGCGGTCGTGATGCAGGAAGATACCGCTGCGCTGCCGGAGGAAGGCAGCCTCGGCAAGGTCCGCATAGAGACTCCGCCCACGGCAGGCCAGTGGATTCGCCGTGCCGGTGAAGACGTTGCCGCCGGCGACGTCGTGCTGTCGAAGGGCGAACGCCTCACACCCGCGGGGCTCGGGCTGGCTGCAAGCGTCGGCCTGGCCCAACTTCAGGTCTCGAAGCGACCCCGCGTTGCCCTCCTGTCGACGGGCGACGAACTCGTGATGCCCGGCGAAGTGGCGCCCGACGACATGAAGCCGGGTTCCATCTACAACTCGAACCGCTTCTTCATGCGCGCGCTGCTCGAGCGCTTCGGCTGCGAAGTCAACGATCTCGGTATCGTGCCCGACCGGCGCGACGCAACGATCGAGGCCCTGCGTGCCGCCTCATTGAGCAACGACCTGATCATCACCACGGGCGGCGTTTCGGTCGGCGAGGAAGACCACATCAAGGCCGCCGTGCAGCATCTTGGGCAACTTGACCTGTGGTCGCTGTCGATGAAGCCGGGAAAGCCCTTTGCGTACGGCCGCATCGGCGATGCCCACCTCACCGGCCTGCCGGGGAATCCTGTGTCGAGCTTCATGACCTTCCTGCTGCTCGTGCGTCCGTTCCTGCTCGCGCTGCAAGGCGCCAAGCGCGTGGCAGCCCAGGCGATCCCAATGCGCGCTGATTTCGACTGGCCTCGCCCGGATCGCCGTCGGGAGTTCTTGCGCGCGCGGCGCAATGCTGCCGGCGGGCTCGATGTGTTCCCCAATCAGAGCTCCGGCGTGCTGACGTCGATGGTCTGGGGTGATGGCGTGATCGACACGCCCGCCGGGCATCCGATCAAGGCTGGCGATACGGTGCAATTCATCCCGATGGCTTCGCTTCTGGCCTGAACATGAAGATCAACGTCCGCTATTTCGCCTCGGTGCGCGAGGCGCTAGGCAAGGGTGGCGAAGCGGTCGAGACCGCCGCGGCCGACCTCGGCGCGCTGCGCGACGAACTCATCGCGCGCGGCGAACCGCACGCCAGCGCCCTGGCGCGCGGCCGGGCCGTGCGCATGGCGCTCGACCAGGTGATGAGCGGCGAGGCCGCCTTGCTGCGCGAAGGCAGCGAGGTCGCCTTCTTCCCGCCTGTCACGGGCGGGTGAGCGCTGCCTGGATTCGCAGCAGGCGCCCGCGAAGCTCGTCTGGAGCGCGCGTCATCGGCGCTCGCAACTCGTCTTGCATCCAGCCTTCGCTGGCCAGAACGGCCTTCAGCGGCCCCGGATTGGCGTCGCCGAAAAGTGCTTCGATCAGCGGCAACAGGGGCTGCCACTGCTGACGGGCGTCCGCCAGCCTGCCTTCACGGAGCAGGCGCAGCACGCTGACGAAGCGTTGCGTCTGGAGATGCGCACTCGCAGCAATGGCACCAGAACCGCCTTCGGCCACCGTGCCGAACATCTGCGCATCTTCGCCGGCCAGCACCTGCAGCCGACCGTCCGCGATCAGCGCGCGGGTCTTGGCCATGTCGCCGCCGCAGTCCTTGATGGCGCGAATGCGCGGGTGGCCGGCGAGTGCGAGCAGCGTCTCGCGGGCGATGGCGCTGCCGGTGCGATAGGGAATGTCGTAGATCACCAGCGGCACCGCGCTGGCGTCCGCGATGGCGCTGAACCAATCGATGAGCCCCGCCTGCGAGGGCCGGATGTAGTTCGGCGCAGGCACGAGGAGTCCAGTCAATTCGCGATCTCCCAGTAGCCGCGTCCACTCCAGCGTCTTGCCAAGGTGATAGCCGGAGATGCCCATGATGCGCGGCAATGATGGCGCGGCCCTGGAGACGGTGGCGAGTGCGGCCAATTGCTCGTCGCTGTCGAGAGCGGCAGCCTCGCCTGTCGAACCGCAGACCACGAAGCCTGCGACGCCAGTGGGCGCGAGTCGCTCGACCAGACCCGCAAGCGCGGAATGGTCCACCGCGCCATCGCGAAACGGCGTCACGAGCGGAATCCAGAGGCCCGAGAAGTCGAGGGACGGAGAAAGATTGTCTTGCACGCGAAGTTCCTTTCAGGAATCGACCGATGGAAGAACCACCGTCGGATGCGCGCGCACAACCAGCTTCGACCTGAGCCTTGCAGTTCCGTCGCTCATCCGACGACGGAACCGAAGCTCCGGTCAGACGAGCTCAGGTTTTTTGGCTTTGCCTTGCAGGCGCGCGCAGGCTGGTTCTTCGCCAGAAGAAGCAGGTCGGTGCAGTGCGCTGGAAGGCATCGCCGCAGTCTATCGCAGTGCCACAATCCCGGAATGACCCGTGCACGCGTTTCGATTCAAACGGAAGACTTCGACCTGCAGAAGGAGGTCGCCGCGTTGCGCGCCGGCGACGCACGCGTCGGCGCGGTCTGCAGCTTCATCGGCACCGTCCGTGACCGAAACGACGGAAGCGCGATCACCTCGATGGAGTTGGAGCACTATCCGGGCATGACCGAGAAGGCGATCGAGGCCATGATCGACGAAGCGCACCGTCGCTTCGACATCCTCGGCGCACGCGTGGTCCATCGCGTGGGGCTGCTGCAGCCGGTGGACCAGATCATGATGGTGGCCGTCATCGCGGCCCATCGTGGTCAGAGCTTCCAGGCCTGCGAATTCCTGATGGACTATCTCAAGACCCAGGCGCCGTTCTGGAAGAAGGAACAGACCCCCGAGGGCGCCCGTTGGGTCGACGCCAGGGTCGATGACGACGCAGCCCTTGCCCGCTGGGGCATCGCCGCCAACAACGCCTGAGCCACCCACCCCATGGATGGGTTGCCGTGGAACCGGCTACGCCGGGCCACCGGCAGCGCCCCCGGCAGGGGGTGTCCGAGCACACGCAGTGAGCGAGGCTGGGGGCGAGCAACTATTGCGGTTGGAAGCCGCTGGCCTTGATGATCTGCTCCCAGGTCTGCGTGTAGCTGCGCACGCGACCTGCGAATTGCCCCTGAGGCATGAAGCCGACCGTCAGGCCCATGGCCACCAGGCGCTCGCGGACATCAGGCATCGCAAGCACCTTCGCCAGCGCTTCGCTGAAGCGATCGATCACCGGCTGCGGCGTGCCCACAGGTGCGAAGATGCCGTAGTAGGGCAGGTCCTCCAGGCCTGACAAGCCGAGTTCGGCGAAGGTCGGCACCTGCGGCAGCACGGCCTGGCGCTTGTCCCCGATCACGGCGATCACGCGAATCTTGCCGGCCTTCTGGTTCTCGATGAAGTCGGGAACCGAACCGATGCCCGCGCTGATCTGGTTGCCCAGCATGTCGGCCATCATCGGCGCGCTGCCGCGGTAGGGCGCGGCCTGCAGGTCGAGCTTGTACTTGGTGCCGATCAGCTTGACCAGGAACTCGGGGATCGAGGCTGGCGCCGGCACGCCGATGGTGTCCTTGCCGCCGCGCTGGTTCCGGACCCACGCCACGTACTCGTTGACCGACTTGGCCGGCGTTCCGCCGGACACAGCTAGCGCATTGGCGAAGGTTGCGAAGCCCGCCACGGGCACGAAGTCGCGCGCCGGATCGAAGCCCGGGTTCTTCACGACCTGCGGCAGGATGGAGATTGAATGGTCGTGCGAGAGGAAGAGCGTGTGGCCGTCGGCTGGCGCGGCCTTCAGCGCCTGCGCGGCGATCTGGCCGCCCGCGCCCGCTCGGTTGTCGACGACGACAGGGGTGCCCAGCTGGTCCTTGAGCTTCTCGGCCAGCGTGCGGGCGATGACGTCGGTGCCGCCACCGGCCGGGAACCCGACCAACAGCCGGATCGGCGTACCGGCGGGCTGCGCGAGCGCCAATCCCCCGACGGCCAGCAGGCCGGCAGCGAAAACACCGCGCATCAGGCGCGAGGCGCCACCCCATGTTGACTTGAGCATCTATCGACTCCAAATGATTGCTTGATGGAAAAAAGTCCGAACGGTCTTGATATCGCCGCGGAACAGCCCTATTTTGAATGCAGGAATCAAGCCATGCGCCAAGACAAACTCACCACCAAATTTCAGGAAGCCCTCGCCGACGCCCAGTCGCTCGCCTTGGGCAACGACAACCAGTACATCGAGCCCGCCCACCTTCTGGTCGCCATGCTGCGCCAGGACGATGGGCCGCGCGCGCTGCTGGAGCGCGCCGGTGCCAATGTGCCCGGCCTGCTGACGGCGGCCGAGGCGGCCGTGAAGAAGCTGCCGCAAGTACAGGGCCATGACCAGGTGCAGGTCGGCCCCGAACTCGGCAAGCTGCTGCAGGCGACCGAGAAGGAGTCGATCAAGCGCAACGACCAGTTCATTGCGAGCGAACTCTTCCTGCTCGCATTGGCCGACAGCAAGGCCGAGATCGGCAATCTCGCGCGCAGCAATGGCGTCACGCGCAAGTCGCTCGAAGCCGCGATCGAAGCCGTGCGCGGCGGCCAGGGTGTGAACAGCGCCGATGCCGAAGGCCAGCGCGAAGCGCTGAAGAAATACTGCCTCGACCTCACCGAACGTGCGCGTCTGGGCAAGCTCGACCCCGTCATCGGCCGCGACGAGGAAATCCGTCGCGCCATCCAGGTGCTGCAACGCCGCACCAAGAACAACCCCGTGCTCATCGGCGAACCCGGCGTGGGCAAGACGGCCATCGTCGAAGGCCTGGCGCAGCGCATCGTCGCGGGTGAAGTGCCCGAATCGCTCAAGGGCAAGCGCGTGCTGTCGCTCGACATGGCCGCGTTGCTCGCCGGTGCCAAGTACCGCGGCGAGTTCGAGGAACGCCTGAAGACCGTGCTAAACGAACTCGCGAAGGACGAAGGCCAGACCATCGTCTTCATCGACGAGCTGCACACCATGGTCGGCGCCGGCAAGGCAGAGGGCGCGATGGACGCGGGCAACATGCTCAAGCCGGCGCTCGCGCGCGGCGAGTTGCACTGCGTCGGTGCCACCACGCTCGACGAATACCGCAAGTACATCGAGAAGGACGCCGCGCTCGAGCGCCGCTTCCAGAAGATCATCGTGGGCGAACCCAGCGTGGAGGCGACCATCGCCATCCTTCGCGGCCTGCAGGAGAAGTACGAAGTCCATCACGGCGTCGACATCACCGACCCGGCGATCGTCGCCGCGGCCGAGTTGTCCGACCGCTACATCACCGACCGCTTCCTGCCCGACAAGGCCATCGACCTGATCGACGAAGCCGCGGCCAAGATCAAGATCGAGATGGACTCCAAGCCTGAGGTCATGGACCGTCTGGACCGTCGCCTGATCCAGTTGCAGATCGAGCGTGAAGCCGTGCGTCGCGAGAAGGACGAGGCTTCGCAGAAGCGCCTGGGGCTGATCGAGGACGAGATCGCGAAGCTGCAGAAAGAGATCGCCGATCTCGACGAAATCTGGCAGGCCGAAAAGGCGCAGGCTCAGGGCAGTGCGCAGATCCGCGAGGAGATCGACAAGATCAAGTTCCAGATCGCCGAGTTCACCAGCAAAGGTGACTTCAACAAGGTGGCCGAACTCCAGTACGGCAAGCTGCCGGGGCTGGAGAAGCGCCTGAAGGAAGCGCAGGACACCGAAGCCAACAAGGGCAAGTCCAGCGCGCCCACCTTGCTGCGCACGCAGGTCGGCGCCGAGGAAATCGCCGAAGTCGTCGCGCGCGCCACCGGCATTCCGGTCTCGAAGCTGATGCAGGGCGAGCGCGACAAGCTGCTCATGATGGAAGACAAGCTGCACGAGCGCGTGGTCGGCCAGGACGAGGCCATCGGTGCGGTCGCCAATGCGATCCGCCGCTCGCGCTCGGGCCTGTCGGACCCGAATCGACCGACCGGTTCCTTCCTGTTCCTCGGCCCCACGGGCGTGGGCAAGACCGAGCTGTGCAAGGCGCTCGCCGGCTTCCTGTTCGACAGCGAGGATCACCTGATCCGCGTCGACATGAGCGAGTTCATGGAGAAGCATTCGGTCGCGCGCCTGATCGGCGCGCCGCCCGGCTACGTCGGCTACGAGGAAGGCGGCTACCTGACCGAGGCCGTTCGCCGCAAGCCCTACAGCGTGCTGCTGCTCGACGAGGTCGAGAAGGCGCACCCCGATGTCTTCAACGTGCTGCTGCAAGTGCTCGACGATGGCCGCCTCACCGACGGCCAGGGCCGCACCGTGAACTTCAAGAACACGGTGATCGTGATGACCAGCAACATCGGCTCGCCCATCATCCAGTCGATGGTGGGCCGGCCGACCGAGGAGATCAAGGAAGCGGTATGGGACGAGCTGAAGAACTACTTCAGGCCTGAATTCCTGAACCGCATCGACGAGACCGTCGTGTTCCACGCGCTCGACGCGAAGAACATCGAGGCGATCGCCGCCATCCAGCTCAAGGTGCTGCAGGAGCGTCTTGCGAAGATGGACCTGGGGCTCGACGTGTCGCCGGCAGCGCTGGCGGAGATCGCGAAGGTCGGCTTCGACCCGGTGTTCGGTGCGCGGCCGCTCAAGAGGGCGATCCAGCAGCGCATCGAGAACCCGTTGTCGAAGCTGTTGCTGGACGGAAGCTTCGGGCCGAAGGACACGATCGTCGTGACCACCGACCCAATCCAGGCCCCCGGGCAGTTCACGTTCCGCAAGGCCGGGGAACAAAGCGCGGAGGCGGTGGCCTAAGTTCGATGCTTAACTTCTTCCTGCGCATCGTCCTGTTCTTCCTCGGCCTCATCTTCGCGGCCAGCCTGACGGTTGCCGTGCTCTTGCTGGCGATGGTCTGGGGACTGCGCTACGGATGGGCTCGCCTGACGGGGCAACCGGTCAAGCCGTGGGTGATGCGCTTCGATCCGCGGGGCGGTTTCGACCGCTTCCGCGCGGCGGGGCGTCCCGCGGAGCCGACGGCGGCCGACGTGGTCGCCGCTCGTGCGCGTGGGCAGGAGGCGGACAGCCCGGTGCGCCTGCGCGACCCCGGCCAGGTGACCGACGTGCAGGCGCGGCCGGTGTCGCGCGAGGACTGAGATCAAGCCGGCCCGCGGAGAGGCCTCGGCGCAGGCCAGAATAGCGGATGACTTCTCCGCGCCCGCCCGTCCTGATCGATCCGCTGGAGGTCGAGTTCAGCGCCATCCGCGCGCAGGGCGCGGGCGGACAGAACGTCAACAAGGTTTCGAGTGCGGTGCACCTGCGCTACGACATCCCCGCCAGCTCATTGCCCGACGACTTCAAGGAACGGCTGCTCGCCCTGCGCGACAGCCGCATCACGCAGGAAGGCGTGCTCGTGTTGAAGGCACAGAAGCACCGCAGCCAGGACATGAATCGCGCCGACGCGTTGGCGCGCCTGCAGGAACTGGTCGACAGCATTGCCACGCCGCCGCGTGTGCGTCGTCCCACGAAGCCGAGCTATGGCGCCCGGCAGCGCCGGCTCGAGGGCAAGAGCCAGCGATCTGAGATCAAGAGTCTGCGCGGACGGGTGAAGGACTGAGGTCGTCGCCTGCGTCCGCCGTCATGCAGGCGTTCGCAAGCGCCGCCAACGCTTCGCCATCGGTCCGGTAGCTGAACAGCATGGGCCCGGGCGCCAGCAGCCCGGCGCGTTCCAGCACCTGCTGCGCAGGCAGCTTGAGTCCCGACATGTGAAACCGGACGCCTTGCGATTCGAGCAGGCGGCGAATGCTGCCGAAGACTTCGGCGCCCGTGAGGTCGATGCGGTTGATCGGCTGCGCGAAGAGGCACACGTCGGTCAGTCCGGGGCGCTTCGCCAAGGCAACGGTGATGGCGCGTTCCAGCGTGCTGGCGGAAGCGAAGTCGAGCTCGGCGTCCATGCGCAGCGCATAGAGGTTCGGCGCGAGCGGCGGCAGATGCCAGAGATGGCGGTCGCGCAGGCTCCCGTCGGGATGCAGCCCGACCTCGATGATGCGCGGGTGCAGATGGCGGTACATGTAGTGCGCCAGCGCCGCGAGCAGGCCCCCCAGCACACCCCAGTAGATCGACGGTGCCGTCGCGATGGTCAGTGCAAACGTGCCGATCGCGATGGACGTCTCGATCCTCGAGATGCGCCACAGCCCGACAAAGGTCGATGGCCGAAGCAGTCCGATGGTGGCCGTTGCCACGATCGATGCCAGCACGGCCTGCGGCACGTGATAGAGCAATGGCATGGCCCACAGCAGCGCGGCTGCCACCACCGCAACGCTGAAAAGCGTGGCCCACTGGGTCTTGGCGCCCGCATAGAGCGTGATGGCCGAGCGCGAGAACGACGAACTGGTCGGGAACGAGCCCGTGAGCCCCGATGCGATCTTGCCGAGCCCCTGGCCGATCAGGTCCTGGTTTTCGTTCCACAGCTTGCCGGCGCGTGCGTTGTCCACCTTGGCGCTCGATGCTGTCTCGAGAAAGCTCACGAGCGTGATCAGGAAGGCCGGCAGAAGCAGGGCACCCAACTGGTCCATCGACAGCCCACCCGGCCAATAGAACGCGGGCAGGCCTGACGGTAGCGTGCCGATCACGGCGCCGCCCTTCAGCGCGTAGCCGATCGCAGCACTGATCGCCGCCGCGGCCACGACCAGCGCCATGGTGATCGGGAACCGTGGCATCCACCGCTTGCCGAGCCACAGCATCGCCATTCCGCCAAGCCCGAAAGCGATGGCGATGTAGTCCGGATGCGGACCGTGGAGCACCTGCATGAAAGTACGTCCCGTGAAGCCCAGCAGCGCCGGCAATTGCGAGAGCGTGATCAGCACCGCAGCGCCCTGCGTGAAGCCCATGAGCACAGGCGAATTGACCATGCGCAACAGCCAGCCGAATCGCGCCGCGCCCAGCACCACCTGCATCACCCCGGACAACAGCGTGAGCCACACGGCGAAGGCGACCCACTCGGTGCTGCCCGGAATGGCGAGCGGCGCGAGGGAAGCGCCGACCAGCAGGCTCGTCAGTGCCGTGGGCCCCACCGACAGCCGTGCCGATGAGCTGAACAGCAGCGCGACCAGGGCCGGCAGAAGTGCGGCGTACACGCCGGTGACCAGCGGCATTCCAGCCAGCGCCGCATACGCCACGCCCTGCGGAATGACCATGAGCGCGACCGTGACACCGGCCGCTGCTTCATTGACCAGCAGGGCCCGGTCGGGGCGCGGCCAGGAAAGGAAGGGGAACCAGCGCTCGAGCTGGTGACGATTCAAGGCCATGGCCTCGGCGCGCGAAAGGGTGGGAGATGCACCCGGCGATGATACGGAAGCGGTGCGACCCGCCGCCATGCTGCGCCCCTCAGGGTCTTCGCTTGTGCTGGAACGCCGTCGGCGATTGGCCTGTTGCCGCCTTGAACATCGCGCAGAAGGCGCTGTCGGTCGCGTAGCCGCTGGCCGACGCGACCTGGCTCACGGCCATGCCGCGCGCCAGCAGGGGCAGCGCATGCGCGAGCACGGCCTGCCGACGCCACTGCTGCCAGCTCATGCCGAGCTGGTCGCGAAACAGGCGTGCCACGGTCCGCTCGCTGGCACCGATCGCGTCGGCGCGTTCCGCGAGCGTCGCGCGGTTGGCCGGATTGCGCAGCAGCGCCTCGCACAACTGGCGCAGGCGCTTGTCCGAAGGCAGCGGCACGTCGATGCGGATCTGCGTCGCGCGTTCGAGTTCGTCGACCAGTAGCGGCGCGATCCAGCGCTCACGCTGCGCCGCGTGCGGATCGGCGGGCGGCAGGCCGTCCGGCATGGTGTCGAGCGCGAGCATCAAGGCCCGCAGCAAGGGGCTGATCTCCAGCACCTCGCACTTCTCCCAGGTCGGCCCGAGCCAACTGTGGAGATACACCGTCCGCAGCTCGGCATCCTCGATCAGCGTGATGCTGTGCGACATGTCGGCCGGCACCCACAGGGCGCGCGAGGGCGGGACGATATAGCTGCCGTCCTCAGTGCTCAGGCGGATCACGCCGCGCGTCGAGAAGGTCAGCTGCGGCCAAGGATGCCGGTGCAGCTCGACGAAGGTGTCGGCCTTGAGGAAGTGCTCCTTGGCCCGCAAAGGGCGCAGTGCGGTCGGCTCGTAGAGATGCGGCGTGAGTGGCCCGACGGTGGTGGTCGGGGCGAGGTAGGGCGGGGTCTGGCGCCTGGCGGCCGTGTCGGGGGGCGTCAGGGGCGGGACGGCTGTAGACGGCATGGTTTCGACAAATGTTGTCTCTGTATCGCCATTCTGCCGCGACGTGTCGCCTTAGGATCGACGCCCGACCCAGTTTCTTGTTGCAATCCATGTCTTCCACTCACGCGACCACCGCCACGGCCACGACCACCTTCGGCTCCGATGCCAAGCTGATCGGGCTCGTCGGCCTGGCCCACGCCGTCAGCCATTTCAGCCAGCTCGTGCTGGCGCCCTTGTTCCCTTGGCTCAAGGACGCGTTCAACGTGAGCTACACCGAACTCGGCGCGGTGCTCACTGTCTTCTTCGTCGTGTCCTGCATAGTGCAGGCGGCTTCCGGCTTCATTGTCGACAAGCTGGGCCCACGGCCCGTGCTGTTCGTGGGGCTCGGCATGCTGGGTCTCGCGGCCTTCGGGTATGCGATGGCGCAAAACTACTGGATGCTGCTCGGCTGCGCCGTGGTGGCGGGCATGGGCAACGGGGTGTTCCATCCGGTCGACTACACGCTGTTCAATCGCAAGGTGGCGCCGACACGGCTCGGACATGCCTACAGCGTTCACGGCATCACCGGTAGCCTGGGCTGGGCGCTGGCGCCGGCCTTTGTGGTGCCGCTGGCCATGGCCTTCTCGTGGCGGGTGGCGCTGGCGTCGGCGGGCGCCGTGGCCGTGGTCGTGCTGCTCATCCTGTGGGTCAATCGCAGCGTGCTGGCGCTGGACGTGAAGGCGGTGCACAAGGCGACTGGCGCCGATGCCGCCGCCGGCGGCGAGTTCGCCTTCCTGAAGATCCCCGCGGTTTGGATGTGCTTCGGCTTTTTCTTCTTCTATGCGATGGCGTTGAGCGTGGTGCAGACCTTCGCACCCGCCGCGGCAGGGCGCCTTCACGCGGTGCCTGTGACGCTGATCGCCATCTGCCTGACGATCTACATGGTGGCGAGCGCTGCAGGCATGGTGGTGGGCGGGTTCCTGGCGTCCGACCCTTCGCGCTGCGAGCGCATCGTCGGTGCGGGTTTTGGCGTGGCCGCGATCATCGCGCTGGTGCTCGCCCTGGCGGACTTCGCCCCTTTCCTGGTGCCGGTGATGTTCGGCGCGATGGGTTTCGCGTCCGGCATTGCCGGGCCGTCCCGCGACCTCCTGGTCAAGCGCTCGACCCCGGCGAACGCGACGGGCCGCGTTTATGGCGTGGTGTATGCGGGCCTGGACATCGGACAGGCCGTGGCGCCGTTGATCTTCGGCCGTCTGATGGACCACGGGCAGTACGCAAGCGTGATCGTCGGCCTGGCCGTGGTGCAGGGCGTCCTGATCGCCAGCGCATTCAACGTGCGGCGCGTCCGGCGCGAAGCGCTCGTTCCGGCTTCGGCCTGACGCGCGGTTGGCCCTCTACCTGGTCGTCGCGCTTGGCGCGGTCGTGGCCGGCTTCGTGCAGGGCCTGTCGGGCTTCGCGTTCTCCATGGTCTCGATGTCCATCTGGGCCTGGACGGTGGATCCAAAGCTCGCGGCGGTGCTGGCGACTTTCGGCGGGCTCACCGGGCAGGTCATTGCTGCGGTGACGACACGGCGCGCCTTCGACAAGGCGTTGCTGCTGCCGTTCGTCGTCGGCGGATTGGCCGGTCTGCCGGTCGGCGTGTGGTTGCTGCCGCGGCTGGACGTTCCGTTGTTCAAGGCCTGCCTTGGCGGCCTGCTCGTGATTTGGTGCCCGGCGATGCTGCTGGCGCGCAACCTGCCGCGAGTGACGATGGGCGGACGCGTGGCCGATGCCGTCGCCGGCCTGCTCGGGGGCGTGTGCGGCGGCCTGGGCGGATTCACCGGCGTGATCCCCACCCTCTGGTGCACGCTGCGCGGACTGGACAAGGATGTGCAACGCGCCGTGATCCAGAACTTCAATCTCTCGATGCTGGCGGTCGCGTTCGCGCTCTACCTGGGCGCAGGCCTGGTCAGCGTCTCGATGCTGCCGTTGCTAGGGATCGTGGCGCTGGCCGTGCTCGTGCCGGTGCTGCTGGGCGCGCGGCTCTATGCCGGGATCAGCGAGACGTCTTTCCGACAGGTCGTGCTGGGGTTGCTGACGCTGTCTGGCGTCGCTCTTCTGGCGTCCTCGCTGCCCGTGCTGCTGGCGCGCTGAGGGCGCTGCTTCTTCGGCAGGATGTCGAGCACCTGCTCCGCAGGCCGGCACAAGCGCGTGCCGATCGGCGTCGCGACGATGGGACGGTTCAGGAGAATCGGATGCTCGACGATGCCCTGTGCGGCACTCAGGCGGCGATCAGCGCGTCCACGCGGCGCAGGCCCTCGAGGGTCTTGACGCAGGCTTCGGCCGCTTCAGTGCCCTTGACCGCGAAATGCGCATGGAAGTACTTGCGGTGTTCCACATGCTCGTGGAAGTGGTGCGGCGTCAGCACGGCCGACAGGATCGGCACGTTGGTTTCGAGTTGCACCGTCATCAGCGAATTCACAACCGTGCTCGCGACGAACTCGTGGCGGTAGATGCCGCCGTCGACCACCAGCGCACAGCCGACGATGGCGGCGTAGCGGCCCGAGGTCGCGAGTCGCTTGGCATGCAGTGGGATCTCGAAGGCGCCCGGCACGTCGAACACGTCGATGGTGTCGAGCGGCACACCCCGGCGCTTCATTTCGGCGAGGAAGGCGTCGCGCGCCTGGTGGACGATGTCCGAGTGCCATTGCGCCTGGACGAACGCAATGCGCTGGCCGCGGGGCAAATCCGATGCCGGGATGGCGGAGAGGGGAAGGTCGTTGATCTGACTCATGGTGTGCCTTTTGAAGGATTTCCTGAATCAGGGCGCACGAACCCGGAACCCGGCACGCGCGAACGCACTTGCCCGGCGACGAGATCGCGCTCTCTTTCATCCGGACTGTGACCGTCGGCCCCGGGATCTCACCAGGTCTGCTGACCCTGCGGCACATGGCGTGCCGCAGGCGCTCGCGGGCTCGTGCGGCTTTCGCCGCCATCACCGCCGGTGGGGAATTGCACCCCGCCCTGAGAACGCTTGCTCCGGCCTGGGCCGGAACGACGCAGATTCTAGGCAAGGCGGCAAAACCGCGCTGTCACGGAAGTGGCAAGACCCCCGAAGGCGAGCGGGGATCGGGTCGTCCGGCGAGGAACATCGTCATTCGCTGCAACTCGTCATCGAGCGCCGCGCGGAATGCGGATCCGGTTGGCTTCTTGGCGGCAAAGCCGAAGGTCGGCTGCAACTGCCCTTGGTGGGTCGACACGTTGGCCCAGCCGATGACGCGGTCGTGCAGCAGCAGCGGCAAGGCGTAGTAGCCGAATTGCCGCTTCGGCGCTGGCATATAGGCCTCGAACTTGTACGTCCAGTTCCACAACAGCTCGAAGCGTCGCCGGTCCCACACGACCGGGTCGAAGGGCGCGAGCAGACGGAGCGACTCGTCGGGCGCATGGCGGCGCGAAGCAGGGTTCTCGTCGGCCGGCCAGTACCACGTGGTGCCGTCGATGCGGCAACTCGCGAACGCATTGCGTGCCAGTTGCAGGGCCGCCTGCGTCTGCGCAGAGAGATGCGGCGCGCCGTAGCCCAGCAGGCGCACCAGGTAGGTCAGGCTCGAGGATGGCAGGGGCGCGTATTTGCGGACCACCAGATCGATCAGGGCCGCGGCGCGTTGCGCTCGGGCGGCGGGGCTCTCGTCGGCGGGAGGATGCGTTACCGCCTCGTAGATCCGCGTGCCGCCTTCGCGCCGCTTTACGCGCAGCATGCCGCGGTAGTGCATGCCTTCGAGCAGATGCGTGCTTGCATTGCTCGATCCACCCCAGTAGTTCTTCACCCGTCCGTGTGCGAAATGCTGGTCCACCAGCCGCGGGTGCACCGGCCCGTGCTCGCGCACGAAAGCCAGCACGTCGGCGGCCTTGCGGCGGGTCTCGGCGTCCCATGCCCGGGCGGCCTCGCGCGGGTGCATCAGCGCGAGATGCTCCCGCGGCAGGAAGCCATAGTTGACGAGGCAGTCCTCTTCGATCGGCAGTCGCGCGTAGCGGCGTTCCAGGTCGCCCGCGTGGTAGTCCTTGACGCGGTGGCGCAAGGTCAGGTCCTGTGCGCGGGCGGGTGCGCGGATCGGATCGGCTTGCACGAAGCCAAGACGCCGGATGGCTTGCGGCAGGGTGGTGGCGTTGAAGAGCGTGCGCGCGACCGCATAGCGACGCAGGTCATTGAGGGTCGGTGCGGCCATGCTGCGATTGCAGCACAACCGCGTGCTTCAGACAGCCTCCCGATGCCGCTGGATGCAGGTGCCCAGCGTTTCCTCACCGCTGCGCTTCCACCAGTCGAGCACGGAGAAGATCTCGACCTCGCTGAAGCCCTGGTAGCCGGCGGCCTCGACCCAACCGCGGATCTTCTTCAGCTCGACCACCCCGTCGCCCATCATCCCGCGGTCGGAGAGCAGGTCGCGCGTCGGCGTGAGCCAGTCGCATACGTGGTACGCCAGCAGGCGTTCCTTGCCGGCGCGGGTGATCTGCTGCTGCAGCTTCGGGTCCCACCAGACGTGATAGATGTCGACCGCCACGCCGAGCATGCCGGAGCGTGAGGGATCGAGCTCGTCGCAGAGGTCGAGCGCGTGCTCCAACGTGTTGATGCAGGCGCGGTCGGCCGCCTGCATCGGGTGGAGGGGCTCGATGGCGAGCGGCATGCCGACTTCACGGGCGTATTCGAGCGACGCCGCAATGCCATCGCGCACCTCGGCGCGTGCGCGGCCGATGTCCTTGTAGAGCGCCTTGCCCTCCAGCGCGCCGGGCAACGCGCCGACCACCAGCACGAGACAGGGTGCGTCGAGCGTCTTCGCTTCGTCGATGGCCCGGCGGTTGTCGTCGAGTGCGGCTTTCAGACCGGCCGCATCGGGCGCGGGAAAGAAGCCGCCGCGGCAGTAGCCGGACAGCCCGATGCCGTGCGCCTTGAGCTGCTTCGCGATCTTGTCCAGCCCGACGCCCGCCACCTGGTCGCGCCAGGGGCTGATGGCCCGGATGCCGCGTGCGGCACATTGGTCGATGATGCGGTCAAGCGGCACTTCCGCGCCGAGTTGCTTGCGGACCGTGGCGGTGTTGATCGACAACCAGTCGTGGTTCTGCGAGAAGTCGCGCATGACCTGATCAACCCTCGACGCCATGGAGCGAGAGCAGCGTCCTCATGCGCTTGGCCGCGAGGTCGGGTTGCTCCAGCAGGTTGGCCGCATCGGCCAGCCGGAACAGTTCGGCGAGGTGCTGCAGCGAACGCGTGCTCTGCTGGCCGCCGACCATCGTGAAGTGGCTCTGGTGGCCGTTGAGCCACGCCATGAAGACCACGCCCGTCTTGTAGAAGCGCGTCGGCGCCGCGAAGATGTGGCGCGACAGCGGCACGGTCGGGCCGAGGATGGCGTGGAATTTTTCGATGTTGCCCTGTGCCAATTCGCCCAGGGCCGCGCTCGCGGCCGGCGCGATGGCGTCGAAGATGCCCAGCAGCGCGTCGCTCTTGCCGTGCGTCGGTTCGCTCCCGTGGCCGTCACCGGCGATCAGCTCCGCATAGTTGAAGTCGTCACCCGTGTACATGCGGACGCCGGGCGGCAGACGGCGACGCATCGCGATCTCCTTGTCCTTGTCGAGCAGCGAGATCTTGATGCCGTCGACCTTGTCGGGATGCGCCGCGATGATGCCGAGGGCGGTATCCATCGCACGGTCGACATCGGCCGAGCCCCAATAGCCGCCCAGGGCCGGGTCGAACATGTCGCCGAGCCAGTGCAGCACCACGGGCTGCCTCGCTTGCGACAGGATGCGGTCGTACACGCGCTCGTAGTCGGCCGGGCTCTTCGCGACGCGGGCCAGGGCGCGGCTGGCCATCACGATCAGCTTGCCGCCGAGGGCTTCGATCGCGGCCATCTGCTCCTCGTAGCCTCGGATCACGTCATCCACGCTCGTGACGTCGTCGAAGTTCAGGTGATCGGTGCCGCAGCCGGAGGCGACCAGCGCACCGGGTACGTCCTTCGCCGCATCGAGCGAGCGGCGGATGAGCTCGAGCGAAGTCGGCCAGTCCAGGCCCATGCCGCGCTGGGCGGTATCCATGGCTTCCGCGACGCCGAGGCCGAGCGACCAGAGGTGGCGGCGATAGCCAATGGTGGCGTCCCAGTCGACTGCGCATTGCAGCCACGGGTCGACGGCTGCCAGCGAATCGGCGACGACATGCGCGGCCGAATAGGCGATGCGGTTGAACCCGACGCCCGCCGGCGGCTTCACCGGTGTGGTGCCGCGCAGCGTGTAGGGTGCAAGCGCGCCGCTCGCGGTGGGGAGGGTGAGTGCGATGGCCATGGCGGAATCTCAGATCTTCAGCTCGGGCACGTCGACCCAGCGCCGCTCCTTCCAGCTTTCGAGCGCGTTCTCGACCAGTTGCACGCCCTTGGCGCCTTCGGGCAGCGTCCATTTGTAGGGGGCGTTCTCGACCACGTGGCGGATGAAGTGCTCCCACTGGATCTTGAAGCCGTTGTCGTACACCTGCGAGTCCGGAATCTCCTGCCACTGCTCGAAGAAGTTCATTGTCTGCTTCTCGTCCGGATTCCACACAGGGCGCGGCGTGGCGACGCGAGATTGCGCGCGGCATGACGACAGGCCCGCCACGGCGGATCCGTCGGTGCCGTCGACGTGGAAGGTCACGAGGTCGTCGCGACGGACGCGGGTGACCCAGCTCATGTTGATCTGCGCGATCACCGGCTCGCCATTGTGGCCTCTCAATTGGCACGTGGCGTACGCCGCGTCATCGGCGGTGGCTTCGTAGGGCTTGCCTTCCTCGTCCCAGCGCTTGGGGATGTGCGTGGTGCCGAGGCAGGACACCGACTGCACTTCGCCGAAGAGGTTGTCCAGCACATAGCGCCAGTGGCACATCATGTCCAGGATCATGCCGCCGCCGTCTTCCTTGCGGTAGTTCCACGAAGGGCGCTGGATGGGCTGCAGGTCGCCTTCGAACACCCAGTAGCCGAACTCCAGGCGCACCGAGAGCATGCGTCCGAAGAAGCCGGCGCGGCGCAGCATGTCGAGCTTGCGCAGGCCGGGCAGGAAGAGCTTGTCCTGCACCGCACCGTGCTTGAGGCCCGAGCCTTCTGCAAGTCGGGCGATTTCGACGGCTTCGTTGAGGTTGGTCGCGATCGGCTTCTCGCAATAGACGTGCTTGCCGGCACGGATGGCCTTGGCCAGCAGGGTGGGGCGCATTTGCGTGGTGCCCGCGTCGAAGAAGATGGTGTCGTCCTTGTTCTCCAGCGCGCGGTCGAGATCGGTGCCCCAGCGAGCGATGCCGTGGGCCTGGGCCAGCGCCGCTATCTTCTCGGCATTGCGGCCGATGAGGATCGGGTCGGGCATGACCTTGTCGCCGTTGGAGAGCGTCACGCCGCCTTGCGCGCGAATCGCGACGATGGAGCGGATCAGGTGCTGGTTCATGCCCATGCGTCCCGTGACGCCGTGCATGATGATTCCGAGTCGTTGTTGTGCCATGGGGTTCTCCGCTGTGTGTGTGTCGGTGTTGGGAGGAAAAACGGGCGTCTACACCAGGGCAGGCGCTTGCGAGAGGGGTTGCAGGCTTTCGAAGTCGGGGTCGGCGAGGTGCGCGAAGCCGGGGTGGGCAAGTGATGCGATCGCCAGCCTGCCGTCGCGAATGGAAAGGCGCGGGCGACCCGCGCTGGTCTCGTAAAGGTCGCCGTGCGCGGAGGCAAAGCCGGCCTGCTCGTCAGCCGGCGCATCGCCGAAGCCGTCGACGTAGTGATGGCCATTGCGCTCGCAATGCGCAAGGCCGAGCAGTGACGCGAGCGCGAGGTCCTGCTGTACCGCGAGGCCAGCCTGGCAGGTCAGGTCTTCGGCGGACATGAAGTAGCGGCCGCCGTCGGCGGAAAGGTTCCATCGGTCGCAGCGCGCGCGGTTGATGACCGCCTTGTAGAGGCCCTTGCAGGCTTTGCTCGATACGCCCTGCCAGCCGTGGTGGCGCCCGGTGGCGAAGGCGTCGAGTGTGCCGTCGGCCTCGTCGAGCAGCAGCGGTGCCGGCGCGTTGAGTGCGGCGACTGACGCATCCATGCTCGCGTCACGCGGCAGCGGTTGTTCGAGGTACAGGAGCGCCTCGGGCCGCGCTGCGAGCCTCGGCAGCGAGCGCAGGCCATCGCACAGCGCCTTCAGCGCGTGCAGGTCGGCGTACTGCTCGTTGCCGTCAAGGGTGAATTGGTGGCCGGGCGCCACGGCGTCGAGCGTCGCGAGGACCGCATCGAGTCGTGCCAGGTCGGTATCGGGCTGGCCGCCGAGCTTGATCTTGAAGAAGCGATGGCCGTAGCGGCGCACGACAGCCGGCAGGGTGATTGGCAGTCCCGTGGCGTCCGTGCCGTCGCCTTCAATCGTGTCGAGCATTCCGATCGTGTGGCGTGCGTGCAGGTGCGATGCGGGTCGGAGCCCGGCGAGCCAGCCGTTCCAGTCCCATCCCTGTAGGTCGTTGACCAGTGATGTGTCGGCCATGCCCACCAGGTTGCGCTGGAACGCCGTGTAGACCGGGATATGCATGGCACGGCACAGGGCGTCCAGCACCGCGCGGTCGAGCACGGCCTGGCCGAATGCGGTGGAGAGCGCGGTCATGCCAATCGATGCGCCGTGCGCCATGAGCGCTTCGTAGTGTCGGGCGAACAAGGCGAAAGCCGGGAGCGGTGCGCCGCTCTTGTAGACATCGGCCGCAGTCTCCAGTGCCTGTTGCAAGTGCCTCACGTTGTCCGCCTGGCTGAGGCCGTCGCACTTGTCGAACCAGCGCGGCACCATCAGCTCGGCCGCCCAACCTTCGGCAGCGCCGTGCGTGCCGCAATCCACCGTGGCGCGCACGAACACCTGCGGACAGCGCGTGAGCGTGACGGCGCCGAACTTGAAGGGCAGGCGCAGCATCATTGGTCGCACGCCGAACTCGACGGCCAGTACCCGTACGGGCGGTGCGAAGGACGAGGACGCGGCAGTCACGGCAGGGACCTCAGTGCGCGTCGAGGTGGCCCTGCGCGAAAAAGTGCGCGCGCAGGGTGCGGGCATAGGCGGCGAACTGCTCGGTGCCCATCACGTCCAGAGGGCGCGGGCGCGGCAACTCGATGTCGTAGATGGCGGCGATCGATCCCGGCCGCTCGCTCATGACGATCACGCGGTCAGAAAGGAAGATCGCCTCCGGGATGCTGTGCGTGATGAGCAGTACGGTCTTCCTCGAAGCAGACCAGATGCGCTGCAGTTCCAGATTCATCTTCTCGCGGGTCATCGCGTCGAGGGCGCCGAAGGGCTCGTCCATCAGCAGCACCGAGGGGTCGTGCAGCAGGGCCCGGCAGATCGAGGCGCGTTGCTGCATGCCGCCGGAGAGCTGCCACGGGTACTTGTTCTCGAAGCCGGTGAGCCCCGCCATCTTCATCAACTCGCGAGCGCGTTCGCGCGCCGCGGCTTTCGGCAGATGACGTATCTCGGCCTGCAGCAGGATGTTGTCCTCGACGCTGCGCCAGGCCAACAGCACCGCGCTCTGGAACACGATGCCAACGTCCTTCTGCGGGCCCTTGATCGGCTGGCCGGCGAGGCTCAGCATGCCGCCGCTGATAGGCAGCAGCCCCGCCACCATCTTCAGCAGCGTGCTCTTGCCGCAGCCCGACGGGCCGACCACGGAGACGAACTCGCCTTCACGGATCGAGAAGTCCAGCGGCTTCAGCGATTCGACCGGACCGTCCTTGCTTTGATAGATCTTCGAGACGCCGCGCGCTTCGATCAGTTTTTCATGGGCCATGGAAAGCGTGAGAGTGGAAGCGCGCGGAGGGCAGGATCAGTTGGTCGGAAGGAAGTCGAGCGTCACGTAGTCCTCGGGCTTGCCGCGGGTGGCCGCATCCATGCCCCCGTACTGCACGAGCAGATCGAGCGAGTCGTTGACGTCCTTCATAGCGACGCGGTACGGGCGCTGGTTGGCCGTGTCCTTGGTGTGATAGAGCGCGACGCTCTGCTTCATGCCCACGATGAGCGTGTCGCGCACGCCGGCCTTGGGGTTGGCCTTGAGCATCGCGTCGACGGCGGCTGCGGGGTCCTTCTCGGCGGCTTCGGCCGCGCGCGTGGAGGCGCGCATGAATCGCTTCACGAGGTCGGGGTTCTCGGTGAGCAGGTTCTTGTTGGTGATGATCCCGGAGCTGATCTGGTTGACGCCCGAGTCGGCGAAGCGGATCGGCGTGACGGGCTTGCCCGTGGCGTCCTGCAGCTTGATCGCCTGGTCCATCACGTAGCCGAGCAACAGGTCGGCCTGGCCGTTGGTGACGGCATTGAGCTTGGTCTGGGCGTCGCCCGAGACGATCTTCACCTGGTCGGCCTGGATGTTGTTGGCCTTCAGGAACAGGGGCCACATCTGCGACATCGAGTCGCCCGGTGTGACGGCCACCGTCTTGCCGATGATGTCCTTCGGGGTCTTGATGTTCTTCTCGGTGAATCCCATGACCGACATCGGGCTGACCTGGAACAGCACGCCGGTCGACTTCAGCGGTGCGCCCTTGGCGGCGGCCTTGATCATCGTGGTGACGTCGATATAGCCGAAGGTTGCCGACTTGGCCGCGACCGCCTGGGCGGTGACGGCGGAGCCGCGGCCTTCCTGGATGTCCAGGTCGATGCCTTCCTCGGCGTAGAAGCCGCGCTCCTTGCCCAGGAAGAAGGGTGCGTGTTCGCTGTAGAGATACCAGTTGAGCATCAGCGTGACCTTGTCCTGCGGCTTGTTCTGCGCGTAGGCCGGGGTCATGGCGAGTGCCAGTGCCGTGGCGGCGCCTGCCAGCAGCGAAGGAAGCAGTTTCTTCATGGTTGTCTCCTGGTTGGATGGTGTTGCACGGAACTCACTGGGCGTGGCGCTGCGAGGCATGCCACGGAATCATCAGCCGCTCGACCAGGTCGACGGCCACGAAAAGAATCACGCCGATGCTCGAGAGCACGACCAGCGCGGCGAACATGAGGGGCAGGTCGAAGTTGCCGTTGGCTACCTGCAGCACGTAGCCGATGCCGGAGTTGGAGCCGACGAACTCGCCGACCACGGCGCCGACGACGGCCAGGGTGACCGACACCTTCAGGCCGCTGAAGATCGCCGGCAAGGCCTGCGGCAAGCTGATCTTGAAGAAGGTCTGCAGGCGGCTGGCGCCCATCGAGCGTGCGAGATCGAGCATGTCGGGCTCGACCGACTTGAAGCCCATCACGGTGGAGACCACCACGGGAAAGAAGCCCAGCAGGAAGGCCGAGATGACCTTGGGGAAGATGCCGAAGCCAAACCAGACCACGAAGAGCGGCGCGATCGCGACCTTCGGAATGCTCTGCGAGAACACCAGCAGCGGATACACGAAGGACTCCACGACGCGCGAGTAGGCGATCACCATGGCGATCGGAATGCCGATGACGATCGTGAGCCCGAAGCCACCGAGCGTGGCGAGGGTGGTCTTCCAGGCTTCGGCAAGAAGGCGAGGCCACTCGGCGACCAGCTGTTGCACGACCTGGAGCGGCGGCGGAATGAGGTAGGCCGGAATCCTGAAGAGCCGGATCGCAAGGTCCCATAGCACCAGCAGCATCAGGATGAGCAGGAAGGGCCGCAATGCAGGCGAAAGCAGGACGTTGCGAAGCATCGGCAGGATGTGGGTTGAGCGAGGCTGGTGGTCTGGGCGGCCCCGCCGCGCTTCCAATTCACCGATAAGTGAATTAATGATTCTAGGAAGTCCCCGAGACCCGTCAACCGGCGGAAGCCTAGGAGATACCCGTATCAGCGCAGCACGTAGCCAAGAACGAGTTCGGTCATGTGCGACAGGCGCTGCGCCATGGCCTTGGGCGCGCGAAGGTTGCGGCCGAAGACGGCCGACAGCGTGTCGTTGTTCGACAGGTAGAAGTAGCAGAGCGAAGCGATCGAGATGTAGAGCTGCACGGGGTCGACGCCCGCGCGAAAGAGGTTGTCGCGCTTGCCGCGTTCGAGCACGTCGTCGAGGAGTTGGACCAGGGGCGAGTTCATTTCCTGGATGCGGTTGGAGCGCTTGAGATGCGCGGCGCGATGCAGGTTCTCGCTATTGAGCAGTGTGATGAATTCGGGGTGCTCGAGGTAGTAGTGCCAGGTGAAGGAGATCAGCCGGCGAATGGCTTCGACGGGTTCGACTTCATCGAGGTGCAGGCGTTGCTCGGCTTGACGGATGTCGGCGTAGGTGCCCTCGAGCACTGCGAGGAAGAGATCGTCCTTGCTGCCGAAGTAGTAGTAGATCAAACGCTTGTTGAGCCCGGCCCGCTCGGCAATGCTGTCCATGCGCGCCCCGGCCAGGCCGCGCTGCGCGAATTCATCGCGCGCCGAGGCGAGGATCGCGAGTTGCGAGCGATCGGCGTCGCGCGAACGCGGTTCGGCGGATGCTTCGGGTTGGGCTTTCATGAGAGGCGAATTTAACCAATTGGGGAATTAAGGCAAGCCGATGAGGCGCGCGCGGATAATGCGCTCAACCCTTCAATGCAGCAGAGAGGCGCACCGCACATGAGCTCATCACAACCCGCAGGCCACCTGATCGTCGAGTGCCTGATCGAACAAGGTGTCGAACTGGCCTTCGGGGTGCCGGGGGAAAGTTTTCTGGCTGTGCTCGACGGCTTTCATGCCTACGGCGAGCGCATCCGCTTCGTCGTGAATCGCCAGGAGGGTGGTGCGGCGTTCATGGCGGAGGCGCACGGCAAGCTCACGGGTCGCCCCGGCATCTGCTTCGTCACGCGCGGGCCGGGCGCCACCAACGCGTCGATCGGCGTGCACAACGCATTCCAGGATTCGACACCGATGGTGCTGTTCGTCGGCGACGTCGGAAGTGATTTCCGCGATCGCGAGGCCTTCCAGGAAGTCGACTACGGCAGCTTCTTCGGGCCGAGCACCAAGGGATTCGCCAAGCGCGTGGAGCGTATCGATGACCCGAACCGGATTCCGGAATACATCGCACGAGCCTTTGCAACGGCAATGAACGGTCGTCCGGGTCCGGTGGTCGTGGTGCTGCCCGAAGACATGCTGCGTGCCATGACCACGGCGCGCCCGCTGCGCCGCGTGGAGGCGGTCGAACCGTGGAGCGATCCTGGTGCGCTGCGCACCCTGCGCGAACTGTTGCTGAAGTCCGAGCGCCCGCTGGTGATCGCGGGCGGCGGTGGATGGACGCCTCAAGCGGCGCAGGCGCTGCAGCGTTTCGCAGAGAACTGGAAACTGCCGGTCGCAAACGCCTTCCGATTTCAGGACACCTTCGACAATCACCATCCGCTCTATGCAGGCGACGTGGGCATCGCGATCAATCCGAAGCTGGCCGAGCGTGTGAGGCAGAGCGACCTGATCCTCGCCATTGGGCCGCGCCTCGGCGAGATGACCACCAGCGGATACACGCTGCTCGAGGCGCCCAGGTCGAAGCAGACCCTCGTGCACATCCATGCGAGTGCCGAAGAGCTGAATCGGGTCTATCAGGCGGACCTGGCCATCAATGCCGGGATGAGTTCGGCTGCGCGCAGCCTCGAAGTGTTGAGTGCGCCGACCGAACTGCCTTGGGAAGCATGGACTGCAGCGGCGAACACGGACTATCTCGCGAACCTGGAGCCCCAGGCGCTGGCCGGTCTTCCGCCCGAGACACCGCGCGGCGCGGTCGACATGGTGGAGGTGGTCGGTCTGCTGCAGAAGCATCTGCCGCACGACGCCGCCATCACCAACGGCGCGGGCAACTTCGCGAGTTGGGTGCATCGCTATTTCCGCTATCACGGCCTCGCGAAGGGCCACAAGACGCAACTCGCACCCACCAGCGGCGCCATGGGATACGGCGTGCCAGCGGGGATCGCGGCCAACATCGCGACGGGGCGCATCGCCTTCACCATTGCCGGCGACGGCGATTTCCTGATGAACGGACAGGAACTGGCGACCGCTTCGCAGCACGCGGGCAAGAGCATCATCGTGCTGCTCAACAATGGCATGTTCGGCACGATCCGCATGCATCAGGAGCGGGAGTATCCGACCAAGGTGAGCGCCACGGCCCTGCGCAATCCGGACTTCTGCGCACTGGCCCGGGCCTACGGCTACGCGGCGGAGCGTGTGACGGAGACCGCGCAGTTCGAGGAAGCGCTGCTGCGCGCGCTGTCGGCCGACACCGGCACGCTGATCGAGATTCCGCTGGATCCGGAAGTGATCACCACGCGCGGCACGCTCAGCGGGATCACCAAGGCTGCGCAAGCGCGGGGGTAGGGTCACCCCGCGGCGGGCGAAAAAAAAGCCGGCAGAAGCCGGCTTTCTTGATGCGAGCGCGCGAGGCGCCCAGGTGCTCACTTGACGTGCTTGCCGATCAGCGCGGCCAGTTCGAACATCGAGACTTGCGCCTTGCCGAAGATTTCCTTCAGCTTGGCATCGGCGTTGATGTTGCGCTTGTTGGCCTTGTCCTGCAGGTTGTTCTTCTTGATGTAGTCCCACAGCTTGCTCACGACAGCGGTGCGCGGCAGGGGCGTCGAGCCGACCACAGCGGCGAGTGCCGGGCTGGGGGTCAGTGCCTTCATGAACGCAGCGTTGGGAGTGCGCTTCTTCGCGGGAGCAGCCTTCTTCGCAGGAGCCTTCTTGGCCGGAGCAGCCTTCTTGGCGGGTGCTGCCTTCTTTGCAGGAGCAGCCTTCTTCGCCGGTGCTGCCGCCTTCTTGGCCGGAGCGGCCTTCTTCGCAGGAGCTTTCTTGGCCGGAGCCTTCTTTGCAGTTGCCATGGTTGATTTCCTTTTTTGGTTGGACACTTTCACCAATGAAAAACAGTGTCTCCATCGGCATTGCGGATGCTAAAGGAGAAAAAACGCGTTTCCAAGGGAAAAAGCGGTTTTTTCATTGGGAGCTGTTGTTTTTTCAGAGGGGAGAAGAGGGGTGTTTCCCCCTAGGGAGTGCGCAGGAAGCGCAACGCGATGGCATCAGGGTCTGCGAGCGGGCCACGTTGCGAGCACCACGCCGAGCAGCGCGAGCGCGAATGCAAGCACCTGTGGAGTCGACAAGCTCTCGCCCAGGACCAACACGCCGACGACCGCTGCGCTCACCGGCAGCATCACCGTGAAGACACCTGCCTGCGAGGCCGGGACGCCCTTCAGGCCCGTCATCCAGAGCCATACGGTCCAGATGCTCGCTGCGAGTGCGTAGACGACGAGCAGGCTCCAGACACCGAAGGACACGGCGCCGAAGTCGAAGTGCAGTGCGAACCAGATGCCGAAGGGCGTCGACAGCACGAAGCCCCACAGGTTGATGAGCGAAGAGATGCGCTTGGGCCCGAGCCTTCCGGTGAGCGATTTGCCGATGACCGCATAGGAGGCCTCGCACACCACCGCGCAGAAGACGAGCAAATTGCCGAGCCATGGCATCGACGCGGATGCGTTGCTCGAATGCGCTGTCGCCTGGCCCGGGGCCAGCGCGAGCAGACCGATGCCCAATGCCGCACACGCGATCGCCAATCCCACGCGCGCGGTGATGCGCTCGCGCAGGAACATCCAACTGCCGATGGCCACGACGGCGGGGATCGACGCCATGATC
Organism: Variovorax sp. P5_A3; assembly: GCF_056400665.1. NCBI lineage: Bacteria > Pseudomonadati > Pseudomonadota > Betaproteobacteria > Burkholderiales > Comamonadaceae > Variovorax > Variovorax sp. P5_A3. The sequence goes on from NZ_JBFUKW010000002.1 coordinate 72,843, forward strand.
ACGCCGGCCGACACCGCGCTCGTCAGGCTCACGCCGAAGAGCATGCAGATCGAGAACATGAAGTTGCCGAGGAAGGACTCGAGGAAGACCAGTCCGCGCGTGTGAGCCGTCATGACGGGCTCCCCGGGTGGTCGACGAAGCCAATGGGGCATGGCCAATGCGGCGATGCCGAAGCGCAGCCAGGCGAGCAGCAGCACGGGAAACGCGGCGACCAGCGGTTTGGAAAGAGCGACATAGCTGCCGACCAGCGACATGCTCAAGGCGAGGCAACCGTAGGCCACCAGGCGGCCCGGTGCGTGATGTGCGGTGTTCAATAGACTGGGAGCGATGAGAGGACTGATTCGATGATGCCCCATTCCGTCGACGCGCCCCGCTATGTGTTCGTCTACGGCACGCTGCGCCGCGGCGGCCGTAACGACATCGCTCGCTTCCATCCGGAGCCGGAGCGCGTGGCGGACGCCCGAGTAGCCGGGACGCTGTACGACCTGGGTGCCTATCCCGGCGCAGTGCTGGGCGGATCGAGCGAGGTGGTCGGAGAGATCTATCGCATCGAGCCCGAACTCGAAGCTCAACTGGATGCGCTGGAGGAGGTCGAGCCGGATGACTCGGGGGAGTACATCAAGCGCGAGGTGCTTGTCGAACTCGGAGGAGGCGAATGCTTGCCCTGCCTGGTGTACGAGATCCATCCTGCGCGAATTCGCGAGCGGACAGTGATCTCCAGCGGCGACTGGTTCGAGACGCACTGACGCGATTTCAACGCCAGGTTTCACTGACGAAAAGTTCGTTCCGTATTGCGAAATGCGCCGCTGCTGCGCTGCAATATTTTTTCTCAATACAAGAAAATTTATTCCGCATTGAGAAAAATCGCCGTAAGTGGTTGATTTTGCTTGTTGAAAAATATGTCTTCTATAAGACATAAGAGTCGTCCACTGACGTACAGTTGGCCCCACGGCCCGCGACAGCAGCGCCACCTCTCAATCAACCCTCGGAGTGACCATGCCCCAAACCATCACAGAACAACTGAGCCGCGAACAGCAGATTGCCGCCCTCGAAAAAGAATGGGCAACCAATCCCCGCTGGAAGGGCATCAAGCGCGGCTACAGCGCTGCCGACGTCGTGCGCCTGCGCGGCTCGTTCCCCATCGAGTACACGCTCGCACGCCGCGGCGCCGAAAAGCTCTGGGACCTCGTGAACAACGAACCCTACGTCAACTGCCTCGGCGCGCTGACCGGCGGCCAGGCCATGCAGCAGGTGAAGGCCGGCGTCAAGGCCATCTACCTGTCGGGCTGGCAAGTCGCTGCCGACAACAACAGCTACGCGTCCATGTACCCCGACCAATCGCTGTACCCGGTGGATTCCGTTCCGACCGTGGTCGAGCGCATCAACAACACCTTCCGCCGTGCGGACGAAATCCAGTGGTCCAAGGGCACAAACCCCGGCGACAAGGGCTATGTCGACTACTTCGCGCCGATCGTGGCGGACGCTGAAGCCGGCTTCGGCGGCGTGCTCAACGGCTTCGAACTGATGAAGGCGATGATCCGTGCCGGCGCAGGCGGCGTGCACTTCGAAGACCAGCTCGCTTCGGTCAAGAAGTGCGGCCACATGGGCGGCAAGGTGCTCGTTCCGACCACCGAAGCCGTGCAGAAGCTCATCGCCGCGCGCATGGCTGCCGACGTCTGCGGCACGCCGACGCTCGTGATCGCGCGCACCGATGCCGAAGCCGCCGACCTGCTGACCAGCGACTACGACGAGAACGACAAGCCCTTCCTGACTGGCGAACGCACGGCCGAAGGCTTCTACAAAACGAAGAAGGGCATCGATCAGGCCATCTCCCGCGCCATCGCCTACGCGCACTACGCCGACTTGGTGTGGTGCGAAACCGGCACGCCCGACCTGGAGTTCGCCCGCAAGTTCGCCGAGGCAGTGCACAAAGTGCACCCCGGCAAGATGCTGGCGTACAACTGCTCGCCGTCGTTCAACTGGAAGAAGAACCTCGACGACGCAACCATCGCCAAGTTCCAGCGCGAGTTGGGCGCGATGGGCTACAAGTACCAGTTCATCACGCTGGCCGGCATCCACTCGATGTGGTTCAACATGTTCGATCTCGCCCAGGACTACGTGGCTCGCGGCATGTCGGCCTATGTCGAGAAGGTGCAGGAGCCCGAATTCGCAGCGCGCGACCGCGGCTACACCTTCGTGTCGCACCAGCAGGAAGTCGGCACCGGCTACTTCGACGAAGTCACCACGGTGATCCAGGGCGGCAAGTCGAGCGTGACCGCACTCACAGGCTCCACCGAAGAAGAGCAGTTCCACTGATGTTCCGTGCCGGCTTGCCGGCATGAGGGATTGAAAGGCGCCCGCAAGGGCGCTTTTTCTTTGCAGCGTGGGCTTCAGTTGCTGGACCGCAATTCGCGAACGCTTCGGCCGACGCGCCGCCGCAGCAGCGAGCGCAGCGTGACGCCGTCGGCATAGCCGACCAGTTCGGCGATCTGCTCGAGGCTCTTGTCGCTCGTCTTGAGCATGTGGACGGCGCGCTCGACCCGGAGGTCCTGAAAGTACGACAGCGGGGTCTTGCCCAGCACCTGGTGCATGCGTCGGGCCAGGGTACGCTTGCTCGTTCCCGCTGCAGCCGCGGCATCGTCGAGCGAGAACCCGTCTGCAAGCCGTCCGCGCGCCCAGCGTTCGAAGCGCTCGACTGTCGGGTCCAAATGGCTCAGATGGTCTGTGATCACGTAGGCGGATTGGGACGGCCTCGAGTCGACGATCAGGTATTTGGCGACGAGGGCCGCGAGTTCCGGGCTTGCCTGACGCACCAGGAGGAGCGCCATGTCGATGTGGCTCAGCGCGGCGCCCGCCGTGACAAATGGGCCGGACGTCACCAGCATGCGCGATTCGTCCAGTCGCACGGCCGGATAGCGCTGCCGAAACAGGGAAGCGAGCCACCAGGTGGTCGTCGCCTTCTGCTCGTCCAGCAGCCCCGATTCGGCGAGCACGAAGGTGCCGATGCACGCGGCCGCGATGTTGCATCCGCGACCGGCGTGGCCTCGCAGGAGCTCGCCTGCATCCGCGACGTCTCGTCTCCGGAGAGCGGATTGCAACTTGTCAGGCATCTTGTCGCCGATGGCGGGGACAACGATCCAATCCGGGATTCCGCCTGCGCCTGCCGAGGCTACCCGGACGCGAAGGCCCTGAGCGGTGTGCACCGACTTCCGCATGCCGATCACCGACACATCGAATCGAGCGACATCGAGATCGAGTGCATCGGCCAACTCGTTGGCCGTGCCGAACACGTCCTGTACCGTGGCAAGGCCGGTGTCGAAAGCGCCATCGAGGGCAAGAATGCTGACCTTCATGGCAATAACGATAGCAAAGATGTCAAAAATGCCAATAGGGCGATTCGATGGTCGAGCCTAGAGTCGGCTTCGGTCAGCGCAATTTCGCGCACCGCGTTCACCGGAGACTCTCATGATCAAGTTCGCACTGTTCGCCCGCCTCGAAGCCAAGGCGGGCAAGGAAGCCGAAGTTCAGCAGTTCCTCGAAGCTGGCCTCGCAATGGCACGTGACGAAAAGACGACGCCGATCTGGTTTGCCCTGCGTCTGTCGCCCAGTACGTTCGGGATCTTCGATGCGTTCGAAGACGAGGCGGGTCGCCAGGCACACCTCACGGGCCCGATAGCCCAGGCCCTCATGGCGAAGGCGCCGGAACTGTTCGCCAAGCCGCCGACCATCGAGCAGATCGACGTGCTGGGACTCAAGAACGCGGCGTCTGCATCCTGAGGCGTAACGGATAGAATCGCCACCTTCGACTCAGCAGCAACAAGGGCGAGAAAGGCACTTTGGTTATGACACCGCGAACTACGCCGCCGGAATTCAGCGGTCTTTTCCTTGAAGGAAAAGGCCGGTAGGCTGCGCATGCTGGAAATTTCCAGCGCATGAACCAAAGCAAAGCGCGGCCTGAGACCGCGCTTTTTTGTTTTCCCGTCGAGGTTTTTTCATGATCCAGATCACTCTTCCCGACAACTCGCGGCGCGAGTTTCCCGGCCCGATTTCGGTGGCCGATGTTGCCAAGTCCATCGGCCCGGGCCTGGCGAAGATGACGGTTGCCGGCAAGGTCGATGGCCGACTGGTCGATGCGAGCGACGTCATCGACCATGACGCGAAGCTGCAGATCATCACGCCGAAGGACGACGAGGGGCTGGAGATCATCCGGCACTCTACGGCGCATCTTGTGGGTCATGCGGTCAAGCAGCTCTATCCGACGGCAAAGATGGTGATCGGGCCGGTGATTGACGAGGGCTTCTACTACGACATCTCGTACGAGCGCCCGTTCACGCCCGAAGACATGGAGGCCATCGAGGCACGCATGCGCGAGCTGATCGCGCAGGACTACGACGTGATCAAGAAGATGACGCCGCGCGACGAGGTCATCGACGTGTTCAGGTCGCGAGGCGAAGACTACAAGCTGCGCCTCGTGGAGGACATGCCCGACGAGAAGGCGATGGGCTTGTACTATCACCAGGAGTACGTGGACATGTGTCGCGGCCCGCACGTGCCGAACACGCGCTTCCTCAAGGTCTTCAAGCTCACGAAACTTGCCGGCGCGTATTGGCGCGGTGACGCGAAGAATGAGCAACTGCAGCGGATCTACGGCACGGCATGGGCCGACAAGAAGCAGCTCGACGATTACATCCGCCGCATCGAGGAGGCCGAAAAGCGCGATCACCGGCGGCTCGGCAAGGAACTCGATCTGTTTCATATCGATGAAGCCGCGCCGGGCGTGGTGTTCTGGCACCCCAAGGGCTGGGCGATCTGGCAGCAGGTCGAGCAATACATGCGCCGTGTCTACCGCGACACAGGCTACCAGGAGGTCAAGGGCCCGCAGATCCTCGACAAGAGCCTTTGGGAGAAGACGGGCCACTGGCAGAACTACCGCGAGAACATGTTCACAACGGAGTCGGAGAAGCGTGAATACGCCCTGAAGCCGATGAACTGTCCTGGGCACGTGCTCATCTTCAAGTCGGATCTGCGCAGCTACCGGGACCTTCCCTTGCGCTACGGCGAGTTCGGCCAATGCCATCGCAACGAACCGAGCGGCGCGCTGCACGGGATCATGCGCGTCCGTGGCTTCACCCAGGATGATGGCCACGTTTTCTGTACGGAGGACCAGATCCTCGAGGAATGCGTCGCGTACACGGCACAGTTGCAGAAGGTCTATGCGGACTTCGGCTTCACGGACATCCTCTACAAGGTGGCGACGCGCCCTGACAACCGGGTGGGCTCGGACGAACTGTGGGACAAGGCCGAGTTTGCGGTGATGGAGGCGCTGCGTCGCTCCGGCGTGGACTTCGTCATTTCGCCAGGCGAGGGCGCCTTCTACGGGCCGAAGATCGAGTACACGCTGAAGGATGCCATCGGCCGCCAGTGGCAGTGCGGCACGATGCAGGTCGATTTCAACACGGCCGAACGACTGGGCGGCGAGTACGTGACGGAGACGAGCGGACGGTCCTACCCCGTCATGCTTCATCGCGCGATCGTTGGTAGCCTCGAGCGCTTTATCGGCATGCTGATCGAGCATCATGCGGGCGCGTTGCCGGCGTGGCTCGCCCCGGTGCAAGTGGCCGTGCTCAATATCAGCGAGGGGCAGGCAGAGTACGCGGCCCACGTTGCCAAAACGCTGATGGATCAAGGGCTTAGAGTTTCGCTCGACCTGCACAACGAGAAGATTACGTATAAAATACGGAAGCATTCGTTGCAAAAGCTTCCGTACATCCTCGTCGTAGGTGACAAGGAGAGGGAGGCTGGAGCCGTCGCAGTGCGCGCCCGGGGCAATCTTGACCTCGGTGCCATGTCGGTGGACGCCTTCTCTCAAAAGATTGCTCACGACATCCAACACAAGCTTTGAATTAACAAGTTCAAAGGCTGATTTTTCCGATCAGGCTGCTTGTGGGCGTGGACTCAACGGTGTTAGCTACAGTTCTGTAGCAATTTGTTTGAAGGATTCTGACCATCGCTACTGCATTTCGCGACCGCCGCCACCGCGAGGAACGCCAACACCGCCTGAACCGGGAAATCATGGCCCCGGAAGTCCGCCTGATCGGGCCCGACAATGAGCCGTTGGGTGTTGTGAGTCTTGCCGAGGCGTTGCGCTTGGCTGGCGAACAAGACGTGGATCTGGTGGAAGTTGTCGCGGCGGCCAATCCGCCGGTCTGCCGTCTGATCGAGTACGGTAAGTTCAAGTATCACGAGCAGAAGAAGGCGGCCGAAGCGAAATCGAAGCAGAAGGTCATTGAAGTCAAGGAAATCAAGTTCCGCCCGGGCACCGACGACGGTGACTACAACATCAAGATGCGCAACATCCGGCGCTTCTTGGATGAGGGTGACAAGTGCAAGATCACGCTCCGCTTTCGCGGTCGCGAAATCACGCACCAGGAGCTTGGTCTCGCTTTGCTGCAGCGAATTCGCGACGAGCTTGGCGACCTGATTGTCGTCGAGCAGTTTCCGAAGCTTGAAGGCCGCCAGATGATCATGATGATCGCCCCAGGTCGCAAGAAGGCGGGTGGGGCCGCAAAGCAGGCCGCAGAAGCCACGGCGGCGCCGGCGGCAGCTTAAGTAGCAGAAGATTTGAAGGGATTTCGCCCCTGCCAGCACTTCAAGGTGCAGGGTTAGGGCGAGATGAAGAAGTGTCTCGGGGCCAACAAGTCCGCGGAGCATCTGCGGCGCCTCACGAGCACAAACTAAAGGAGCATTCACATGCCCAAAATGAAGACCAAGAGCAGCGCGAAAAAGCGTTTCCGCGTTCGTCCCGGTGGCACCGTCAAGCGCGGTCAAGCCTTCAAGCGTCACATCCTGACCAAGAAGACCACCAAGAACAAGCGTCACCTGCGTGGTGCAACGGCAGTTCACGAGACCAACATGGTTTCGATGGCCGCCATGTTGCCCGGCAGCGGCATTTAATCCAGACGAACAAGGAGTACACACATGCCTCGCGTCAAACGTGGTGTAACGGCTCGCGCCCGCCACAAGAAGGTTCTCGCACTCGCCAAGGGTTTCCGCGGTCGTCGCGGCAATGTTTTCCGCATCGCCAAGCAGGCGGTGATGAAGGCCGGCCAATACGCTTACCGTGACCGCCGCACCAAGAAGCGCGTGTTCCGCCAACTGTGGATAGCACGTATCAATGCTGCCTCGCGTGAACTGGGTCTGACCTACAGCCAGTTCGCCAACGGCATTCGCAAGGCTGGTATCGAGATCGACCGCAAGGTTCTTGCCGATATCGCCGTGCATGACAAAGCCGCTTTTGCCGGCATCGTGGAGCAGGTCAAGGCCAAGCTGGCTGCTTGATTCCGCATGGCAGGTTGTCGTCTTCAGATGGCTTCCTGCGCCCACGGCACAAGGGCTGGCGCTTGAAAGGGCTCCAGCCCTTTTTTTCATCTCTGCGACAGTCCGTATTCATCTTTCACTCCGAAGATTTCCCCATGATCGAGTTGGACTCCCTGGTCGAAACCGCACGCTCAGCCTTTGCCGCAGCATCGGCGCCGGCTGATCTTGAGAACGCCAAGGCGCAGTTTCTCGGCAAGGCTGGCCGTATCACCGAATTGATGAAAGGCATGGCGGCCTTGAGCGTGGAGGAGAAGAAGTCCCGCGGCGCTGCCATCAACGTTGCCAAGCAGGCGATCGAAGCTGCGCTCGCCGAACGCCGCCAGCAACTGGCCGACGAAGAACTCGCGGTTCAACTTCGCGCCGAAGCGCTCGACGTTACCTTGCCCGGTCGCCGGCGCGTACCGGGCGGGCTGCACCCGGTGAGCCGGACGATGGAGCGCATCGAGGCGATCTTCTCCAGCATGGGCTTCGACGTGGCGGACGGTCCTGAGATCGAGACCGATTGGCACAGCTTCACTTCGCTCAACAACCCGCCCAACCACCCCGCTCGATCGATGCAGGATACCTTCTACGTCGACATCAACGGCGAAGGCGGCATTCCGTACAACCTGCGCCCGCACACCAGTCCGATGCAGGTGCGCTATGCGCATCAGCAAATCAAGAAATTCGCGGCGCAGTTCGAAGCCGCAGCGTCGGATCTTTCCGGCACGCTCAAAGCGCCCGAGATCCGCGTGATCGCGCCGGGCCGTACCTACCGTGTCGACAGCGATGCGACCCACTCGCCGATGTTCCATCAGTGCGAAGGCCTGTGGCTCGGCGAGAACGTGAGCTTCAAGGACCTGAAGGTTGTCTTCACCGATTTCTGCCGAACCTTCTTCGAGAGCGATGACTTGGTCCTGCGCTTTCGCCCGAGTTTTTTCCCGTTCACCGAGCCCAGCGCGGAGATCGACATCCAGTTCCAGAGTGGCCCGTTGGCCGGCCGTTGGCTCGAAGTCGCGGGTTCGGGGCAGGTGCACCCGAACGTCGTACGCAACATGGGCCTCGATCCCGAGCGCTACATCGGCTTTGCGTTCGGCATGGGCCCTGACCGACTCACGATGCTGCGATACGGTGTGAACGATCTGCGGCTGTTCTTCGACGGCGACCTGCGCTTCCTGAGCCAATTCCAGTAATAGAACGAGAACGACGAGATGCAATTTCCCGAGTCCTGGTTGCGCGAGTTCTGCGATCCGCAACTCAGCAGTGCCGAACTGGCCGAAACGCTCACGATGGGCGGTTTCGAGGTCGAAGAGCGCCGTCCGGTGGCACCGCCTTTCACGAAGGTTGTAGTTGGCGAGATCAAGGAGGCCGTCCAGCACCCGAATGCCGATCGGCTCCGCGTGTGCCAGGTCGATGCAGGGCAGGGCGCCTTGTTGAACATCGTCTGCGGTGCGCCCAACGCGCGTGTCGGTATCAAGGTTCCCGTCGCACTCGTCGGGGCCGAGTTGCCGCCGGGTGAAGACGGGAAGCCATTTCTCATCAAGCTCGGCAAATTGCGCGGTGTCGAAAGTCAGGGCATGTTGTGCTCGGCGCGCGAACTCAAGCTCAACGAGGATCATGCGGGCCTGCTCGAACTCGCGGCCGACGCATCGATCGGAGCCGATGTGCGCGAGGTGCTCAAACTCGACGACGCCCTTCTGACGCTCAAGCTGACGCCGAATCTTGCGCATGGACTGAGCGTCCACGGCATCGCGCGCGAGCTGGCCGCGTTGACCGGCGCACCGTTGAAGACACCCGCCATCGAACCCGTAGCGGCAGCGTTGGCAGGCAAGCTGCCTGTCAAGGTCGAAGCTCCAGAATTGTGCGGTCGCTTTTCTGGCCGGATAGTGCGCGGTGTCGACACCAAGGTCGCGACGCCCGCGTGGATGGTCGACCGCCTCGCCCGGTGCGGTCAGCGCAGCGTGTCGCCGCTCGTCGATATCTCGAACTACGTGATGTTCGAGTACGGGCAGCCGACCCACATCTTCGATCTCGACAAGATCCATGGCAGCCTGACAGTGCGCTGGGGCAAGCCGGGCGAGCAACTGAAGCTGCTCAACGGCAACACGGTCACGGTCGACGAGAAGGTCGGCGTCATCGCCGACGAGCGCGAAGTCGAGTCGCTCGCCGGCATCATGGGCGGTGACGCCACCGCGGTCTCCGACGACACGCGCAACATCTACGTCGAAGCTGCCTTCTGGTGGCCCGAGAGCATCCAGGGGCGTTCGCGCCGCTTCAATTTCTCGACCGACGCCGGGCATCGTTTCGAGCGTGGCGTGGACCCCAGCCGAACCGTGGCCATGATCGAGCGCATCACGCAGTTGATCATGGACATCTGCGGTGGAGAGGCTGGCGCGATCGACGATCAGACATTGCGCCTGCCGGAGGCCAAGCCTGTCACGCTGCGGGTCGCGCGCGCGGCACGGGTGATCGGCATGCCGCTCACGCAGGCCCAGTGCGCCGATGCACTGCGACGCCTTGCCCTGCCGGTCGCGGAGGGCGAAGGCACCTTGGTCGTCACGCCGCCGCCGCACCGGTTCGACTTGCTGATCGAGGAAGACCTGATCGAAGAGGTGGCGCGGCTCATCGGCTACAACAACCTGCCGACCACGCCGCCGCTGGCGCCCATCACTGCGCGCGTGCGTCCTGAGGCCCAGCGCAGCGGCTCAGCCGTGCGAAGCCGCCTGGCCGCATTGGGTTATCAGGAGACCATCAATTTCAGCTTTGTAGAGGCCCACTGGGAAGAGGATCTTGCCGGCAACGCCAATCCGATCAAGCTGTTGAACCCGATCGCGAGCCAGATGAGCGTGATGCGATCGTCGCTGATCGGCTCCCTGCTGCAGGTGCTCAAGTTCAACCTGGATCGCAAGGCGCCGCGCGCTCGCGTGTTCGAGTTGGGCCGCGTCTTCGTTCGCGATGACACGGTCGTCACGACCGACAGCACGGTCAAGGGCATCCGCCAGCCCATGCGCGTGGCTGGGCTGGCTTGGGGCGACGCGGACGAGGCGCGCTGGGACGGCAAGGCGCAACGCACCGACTTCTTCGACATCAAGGGCGACGTCGAGGCTTTGCTTGCGCCGCGCGTTCCGACTTTCGAGCCTGTGGAGCATCCGGCCCTGCATCCAGGGCGCGCAGCGCGCGTGCTGCTCGAGGGGAGCGCCATCGGCGTCGTGGGAGAACTGCACCCACGCTGGCGCCAGAAATGGGACTTCGCCCATGCGCCCATGCTTTTCGAACTCGAACTCGATGCCGTCACCTCCCGACCGGTGCCAGTGGCCCAGCCGGTACCCAAGCTCCAGGCGGTCGAACGCGACATTGCCGTGGTGGTTGCCGAGGCAGTCACGCACGACGCGCTCATGCAGGCGATCCACGCCGCGTCGGACCCGACTCTGCTGCGTGACGTTGCACTGTTCGATATCTTCCGACCGACGGTCTCGCGCGATGGCTCGGTCGCCTCTGGCCTCGCCCAGGGCGAGAAGAGCATGGCTGTGCGGCTCAGCTTCAACGGGGACTCCGTCACGCTGACCGACGAGCAGGTCGAAGCAGCCGTCCGTGCCATCGTCGATCAACTGGATGCGCGGCTCGGTGCGCGCCTGCGGGCATGAACGCCATGGAATTCACGCTCGAAGCCCTCGAAACGCCGGCGCTGACCAAGGCGCACTTGGCTGACCTGCTTTTCGAGCAGATCGGCTTGAACAAGCGCGAGTCCAAGGACATGGTCGAAGCCTTTTTCGACCTGATCGCGAACAGCCTGATCGAGGGCACGGACGTGAAGATCTCCGGCTTCGGCAACTTCCAGATCCGCGTCAAGGCGCCCCGGCCGGGGCGCAATCCACGCACCGGCGAGGCCATTCCCATTGGCGAGCGCCGGGTGGCGACGTTCCATGCGAGCGCCAAGCTCAAGGAACAAATCCACGGAAGCATCGGTGAAGAGGCTCCCAAAGAGGTCGAATGGAGCGTCGGCTCCGAATAAGTGCTTGGTAGTGCAAGGGAGGGTGGAGTAACCTCTGAGGTTTCGCTTGCACTGTATTGATTTCAATGGAGAAAACCCTCCCGCCGATTCCCGTCAAACGCTACTTCACCATCGGTGAAGTGGGGGAGTTGTGCGGCGTCAAGCCGCACGTGCTGCGCTACTGGGAGCAGGAGTTCACGCAACTGCGCCCGATGAAGCGGCGCGGCAACCGGCGCTACTACCAGCACCACGAGGTGCTCATGATCCGCCGCATCCGTGACCTGCTCTACGACCAGGGGTTCACGATCAGCGGGGCACGCAACAAGCTGCAGGAACTGGTGCAGTCCGAGCGCGATCGACGCAAGGCCGGCGAAGTACCGCTCGAAGGCATGGAGGCCATCGAGATCGACCAGGAAGAGTTCGATGCCGCTCTGCAGGATGACATGGACCCGCCGCCGCCACAGGCAGTGCGGACGGTCGATCTGTCGCAGTTGCTCCACCTTCGTCGCGAGCTGAACGAAATTCGTGAGTTGCTCACGCCGAGCCACTGAAATCACGGGGCTATAATCGAGAGCTTCGGTGTGTGGCGCAGCCTGGTAGCGCACTTGCATGGGGTGCAAGGGGTCGAAGGTTCGAATCCTTTCACACCGACCAATAAAACGTCCAAGGGCGTCCGGTTTCATCCACCGGACGCCCTTTTTCATTGGGGAAACTGGCGGATCGTGTCCGGAGGCATACACTGAAATCCGGTGACTGCCAGCGCCAAGTGGGGGTACAAGAGGGGGTACAAACCGCCTGAACCCCCTGGGACAGCAGTTTTGTACCCCCACCCCCTGGATGTCCCCCATGCCGTTGACCGATGCTGCATGCCGTAATGCCTCCTGTCCGCCTGACCGAAAGCAGGCACGCTACGCTGACGCAGGTGGCCTTTATCTGGAGGTCTCCGTCTCGGGATCTCGCCGATGGTTCTGGAAGTTCAGGATCGAGGGGGTTGAGAAGAAATTCGCCCTGGGCTCCTATCCCGACGTGAGCCTTGCTGCGGCGCGAAAGGCGCGTGACGCCGCCAAAGCCCAGAAGGCCTCCGGAATCAATCCCATACAGGCGCGCCAGGTCATCAAGCTCAAGGCGGCCGTGAACACCGGCGATACCTTTCGAGAGACGGCGCTCGAGTGGTTCGACAAGCACCATGAGCGCTGGAGCGGCCACTACGCCACGCGCGAGAAGCGCAACCTGGAAAAGGACCTGTTTCCGTACTTCGCTGCTCGTCGCATCAGCGAAATCGAGGCCATCGAGTTGTTGGCAGCGCTGCGCCGTGTCGAGGAGCGTGGCGCTCTCGACGTGGCCGGCCGCGTGCTGATGACGGCACGCGCGGTGTGGCGCTACGCGGTGGCGACTGCGCGGGCGCCGCGCGATATCACGGCGGATCTCAAGGGGGCACTCACACCCCACAAGAAGCGTCACTTTGCGGCGATCACCGATACGGCCCAACTGGGGGCGCTGATACGCGTCATTCGGGGCTACCAGGGCGGCCCCATCGTGCGTACGGCGCTTCAACTGGCGCCCATGCTTTTTCAGCGCCCGAACGAACTGCGGGCGGCGGCCTGGGCCGAGATCGATCTCGACGGGGCACTCTGGACCGTGCCCGCAGCGCGGATGAAGCGGCGCATCGATGGCAAGCAACATGGGGATCCGCACTTGGTGCCCCTGCCCAGGCAGGCTGTGGAGTTGCTGCGCAAGCTGCACCCCACTACGGGCCATAGCACGCTGGTCTTCCCGGGCGAGCGCAGTCATGAGCGGCCGATCTCGGACAACACTCTACGTGCAGCGCTTCTGACCTTGGGTTACGGGCCGACCGTGCAGACGGTTCATGGCTTCCGGGCGACTGCCCGGACCCTGTTGGCGGAAGTGCTGGATATCGATCCATTGGTGATCGAAGCTCAGTTAGCGCACGCCGTCAAAGATGCCAATGGGCGCGCCTATAACCGTACCCAATACCTCAAGCAGCGCGCTGTGATGCTCCAGCGGTGGGCGGACTATCTGGACGTACTAGCTATCAAAGCAGGTTCTCTAGCGGTTGCGTTGAAAGTGGCCGCATGAGAACGGCCTCCGTCAGCTGTAAGTACGGCCCTCCCGATCTGCTCTAGCGCATTTTCGAGCCCAGGCGTCGCGCGTTGGCGCGACGCTGCATAGAGTGCGCTCCGATATCAGCCGGTCAAGAGGTTGTCCGGTCCCCCGTCCCGAGCAGTGCCGGCAAATTGAACCGGACGCGGATCTTTTCGCGAAGTGCTGGATGGATGCCCTTCGGATCAACCAGCAATCCCCACTGCTGTTTGTTGTGGTGGTGCGAAAGCTGGTGCAGGCCGAAGGCGTGCATCATGGCGTTGCGACGCGCGCCGACATCCTGCGCGTGGTTCACGGACTCCTTGACGGCCTTGAGCACGAAGCTCCCCTTGTTGGCGATTCGCTTGGCGAGGTCCAGCGCGCTTTCCATCAGGCCCTCTGTCGGGAACACCTGGTTGACCATGCCGCACTGCTTCGCATCCTGAGCGCCCAGCCAATCGCCGGTCATCAGCCATTCCTTGGCCTTGCGGGCGCCCAGTTCCCAGGGATGCATGAAGAACTCTACGCCCGCCACGCCGAACTCGAGCGTGGGATCGCGAAACCGGGCGTTCTCAGCCGCGACGATCAGGTCGCAGCACCAGGCAAGCATCAGTCCGCCTGCCACGCAGGAGCCTTGCACCGCCGCGATCGTCGGCTTGGCCAGGTTTCTCCAGCGTTCACACATCTCCAGGTAGATCTCCTTTTCGCGTCCGTAGAGACCTTCGACGCCGGGCCCGTCGAAAGCAGCCCAGGTACCCACCGTGCGGAAGTCACGCCAGGTCCTGTGGTGGTCGCCACCCATGTCGTGCCCAGCCGAAAAATGATCGCCGTCGCCGGAGAGGATGACGACCTTGACTGCGTCGTCCTGCGCAGCGCGGTCGAACGCTGCGTTCAACGCATAGGTCATCTCCATGTTCTGCGCGTTGCGCACGGCCGGTCGCGACATCGCGATGTTCACGATGTCCGGCGTGAGATGCTCGTAGCGCAAGCCGTCGTAGGCGGTGGGGTCGAAAGATGTGGTCTGCATGGAAGTCTTTGCTGGGTCAGCTCTGATATTCGGGATAAAGAGGAATGGGCCGGATCCCGGCGCCCGTAGCGGCCGCAATGTGCTCACGCATGCGCGAAGTGATCTCCGCCTGCATTTCGCCGGGCGCGGGATACAGCTTCTCGATGTCGTCCAGGATCGAGGGCATGCGGTCCGTGACCGGGACACCCAGCGCCAACGCCCACTTCTCAACCTGAAAGATGAATTCGGGGCTCACGCGCGGAGGAATTTCGGCGTTCATGCGGTCACCCATGGCCTCATCGAGCGACACGAACTCGACCTCCGCAGCCCGAAAGCCATTCAGAATCTGCTCCAGGCAATCAGCGGCGATGGACGTGCCATGGATCAGCCAGATGTGGATCGGATCCCGACCGAAGACCGCTCTCGCGTTCGCTGCATGGGTGCGCAGCTCGTGCAGCGCGCTCTCGACATAGGCGCGACGGATCTGGGCCGCGTCCTCGGCTGATCCGCGCTTCAGAACGCGGCAATACGCCGCGTTCCAGCGGATGTCGTGAAAGCCGATGCTCACCGGGATCGGCGTGTAGCCCATGCCTTCGAGCTTGTCCAGGATCGCATCGCATTTACACGCCGTGTCGCCCCATAGATCCATGCAGAACCGGAAGCAGCGTCGCGGCGCCTGGTTGATGTAGCGGCCCAGGTATTTCTCGGCCTGTTCGATGTCGCGCGCGTAGGTGTCGGCGTCCAACCAGTTGAGAGGTGGATGGTTGTGCGTGTGGTTGGCGACATGGTGGCCACTCTCGACCCACAGGTCGAAAACCTTGAGCAGGCTCTCGTCATCTTCCAGGGGTGCGGTATTGGAGAACTGGTACACCCCGGCCACGCGATGCGCCTTCAGGGCAGCGATCATGGCTCGAATGTTTGATGGCACACTGTGCCCGGGAGCCATCGGGACGCCTCGCAGCAGCAGCATGTCGTCGATCGTGATGGCGATCTTCAGTCTGCCCAGGGGTGAAACTGGCACGTGAGGCTCGCGGATGCCGGGGGTGCTTTGCATGATTCGCGGCGAGTTGGTTGACGATCGCCGAGCATCGTTGTTGCGGCTTCGCCGGTCTATTCGACAATCCGAAAGATGACTTTCAGCATGGAAAAGTGGCGGCAGTCGGACGGTGAAGACGCAGCCCGGAATTCGTCGTTTCGATGGTAGACAGCACTCCACCCCGGCAGCAGGGCGACCCCAGGCGCTCGGTCCACTTCGATCTTGCCGACCTGCGCCTGATGGTGCGCATCGCTGACACGAACAGCCTCACGCGTGCGGCCGAACAGGTCCACACCTCCCTGCCGGCTGCGAGCAATCGGATCAAGCAGCTGGAACTATCGGTCGGCACGCGCCTGATCAACCGCACCAGCAAGGGTCTGACGCTGACCAGCGCGGGCCAGACGATGATCAAGCACTCGCGGCTGATCCTGGAGCAGATCGAACAGCTGCGCGGCGAGATGCTCGATATCTCCGAGGGCGTCGACGGACGCTTGCGCATCATGGCCAGCACGACGGCCATCAGCGAGTTTCTGCCCTCGGTCATCGAACGCTTTCTTGCAAGCCGGCCTCGAACCAGCATCGACCTGCGTGAGCGCCTGTCGAGCGACATCGTTCGCGCCGTTGCGGAAGGCGTGGTCGATGTCGGCGTGATCCTCGAAAACGTCGGCACGTCAGGGCTGGAAATCTATCCCTACCGCACCGACCACATGGTGCTCGCCGTTCCCTCGGGTCACCCGCTGGCCGACAGGCGGGCTGTGTCGTTTGAGGAGACGCTGGACTTCGATCACGTCGGACTCTCCCAGACGAGCACCCTGCACGCGTTCTTGCAGCAGCAGGCCGAAATGCTCAGGCGACACATCAGTCTTCGCGCGCAGGTGGGGAATTTCGAAGCCTTGTGCCGGATGGTTCAGGCACGAATCGGCGTCGGTGTGCTCACCCATCTGCCGGCCGTGCGCCATGCGAAGTCCATGAACATCCGCATCGTCGAGCTGAAGGACGAGTGGTCCGTCCGGCCGCAGTACATCTGCATCCGGAATTCGGAAGAACTGCCCCCCTTCGTCCGTGACTTCGTCGAGATGCTGCGCGCAGACGCGCGTGATAGCCAAAGCGCTTCCAGCTGACAGGTGGCGGATTAAGCAGGGCGAAACTGCTCTTTTCCAATCGTGAATTGCCAGGAGGCCGGCCCCTCGCGATTATTCGGGCCTGAAGGCGACGTGCGCCTGCTGACAACTTCAAGAACTGGAGACGACAATGAATTTCAGATTGGGCGCGAAGGTCGCCATGGCTGCGGCCCTCGCTGTGACGATGCAAACCGGGTTCGCGCAGGCGTGGCCCTCGCGGCCGGTGCAGCTGGTCGTTCCGTATCCACCTGGCGGCGTGCTGGACAACTTCGCCCGCCCCATGGCCGAGGCTCTGAGCAAGGAGCTCGGGCAGCCCGTCGTGATCGACAACAGGGCTGGAGCGAATGGGATCATCGGGACGACCCGCTGTGCCAAGGCTCCGGCCGACGGCTACACGCTGTGCATCAGCAATGGCGACATCATGTCGCTCAATCCACAGCTGTATTCGAAGCTTTCATACAACCCGAAGGCCGATCTGGTTCCCGTGGTCCGCATGGCGAACATGGTGGCGGCGATCGTCGTCTCCTCCAGCGTCGGTGCGAAGAACCTCACCGAGCTGGCTGCCTTGGACAAGGTGAATCCCGGAAAGGTCAACTGGGGGACTTTCGGCACCGGCAGCACCTCACACGTGTTCCTGACCGAATACAACCGTGTGTTCGGAACCCACCTGACCCACGTGCCGTACAACGGGTCGGCGCCCCTGATGCAGGCCCTGCTGGCGGGTGATGTGCAGTCCGCGATGCTGGCGCACGTCGCCGTGGCGCAATACCTCGATTCCGGCAAGCTGCGGGCCATCGCCGTGATGGGCGAAAAGCGCTCCGACTTCTTCCCTGGCGTCCCGACCATCAGCGAACAGAAGTTCGACTTCTCCGGCGAGAACTGGATCGGTATGACGGCCCCTGCAGGCACGCCCTCCGCGGTCCTGGACCGCGTCAATGTCGCGGTCAACAAGATCCTGGCCGATGCCGCATTCCGCAAGCGCAGTCTGGAGGCATTGGGGCTCGAACCCGTGGGCGGCTCGCGGGATTCATTCGCGCAATATCTGGGACGCGAGCAGGCACTTTGGTCAGACCTGATATCGCACAGCAGGATCAAGCTGGACTGAGAACTGATCGAGATCTTCAGCCGTATGAAGCTGCATCAACCTCCCACATTCTTCTCCTTGGTACTGCGTGCCCTGCGCAGGTATCCGGACCGCATCGCCTTTCGCCAGGTTGAAGTGGCGGTCCGCTACCAAGACGTCATCGACTTCATGGGGAAAGTTCAGGCCATCCTGAGTACCCAAGGTGTCTGCAGGGGCGCGCGCGTCGCGTTGCTGACGGAGAACCGGTACGAAACCTGGTGTGCGTCCGTCGCGGCCCAGGGGCTCGGTGCGGCCACCAGCTGGCTGCATCCGCTCAGTTCACTGGACTCCCAGGTCTCCCAGATCACCGACGTGGGCGCGTCGGTCTTGATCATCGACAGCGACGCATTTGAAGCCCGGGCCCATGAACTCGCCGTGGCGCTGCCTGACGTCTCCGTCTTCCACGTCGGAAAGTCAGGCCCCGGTGCCGATCTTCTGTCGCTGGTTGCCGCACACGACCACGCCGAACCGATCGAGCGAGCCGGCGCCGCCGACATCGGCACGCTGAACTTCACCGGGGGCACGACTGGCCGCCAGAAAGCCATCATGCGAGAGGCAGGTCAGGTCGCACTCATGGCCGTCGCCATGAACAGCGAACTGGAGTTGCCGGACGGCGTGCAGTACCTGGCCATCGCGTTGATCAGCCATGTCACAGGGCAGTTGATCGCACCGACGCTGATGCGTGGAGGCACCGTCCATCTGATGAAGAAGTTCGACCCCGGGCAGGTCCTGGAGACCATCCAGCGCGAACGCATCAGTGCGACCTTGATGGTGCCCACGATGATCTACAGACTTCTGGAGGCTCCACTCGAGGCGTTTGACCTTGGCAGCCTCGAGCTCATCGTCTACGCGGGATCCGTCATTGCGCCGGACCGTCTGCGGCAAGCCATTCAACGCATTGGTCCGGTCTTTTCTCAAGTCTACGCGCAGACGGAATGCACCCCCATCGCAGTTCTGCGGCGCGGCGATCATGATCTCGACGACCCCTCCTCGCTGTCAGCATGCGGCTACCCCATGGCGACGGCCGAGATCGCGATTCTTGACGACAGCAACGAGCCGGTCGCCGCTGGCGACGTCGGTGAGATCTGCGTACGAAGCCCGTCAGTGATGCAGGGCTATCTCGGGCAGGCCGAAGCAACCCAGCAGGCCCTTGCGGGTGAATGGTTGCACACGGGGGACATCGGTTTTCTCGATCCGCGTGGCCGCCTGTCGATCGTGGACCGGAAGAAGGACATGATCGTATCCGGAGGCTCGAACGTCTATCCGCGAGAGGTCGAGGACGTTCTGGCCGCCCATGCCGCAGTCGCATCGGCCGCCGTGATCGGCGTGCCCCATGCGACGTGGGGTGAAGCCGTCGCTGCGTTTGTCGTGCTGCGGGCCGGGGCTGAAGCCGAGGCCGCTGACTTGATCGCCTATGTCCGCGAGCGCAAGGGATCGTTGATCGCGCCTAAGCAAATCATCTTTGCGGACGCACTGCCTACGACGCCATTCGGGAAGATCGACAAGAAGAAGCTGCGTGCGCCCTATTGGGAGCGGGAGACAAGGCTGATCTGACACGTCGTGGCCAGGCATTCCGTGACCCTGGGTGCAGCGGAACCGGCCAGGCGGCCGCTCCGCCGCCCCTTCAAAGACTTGCCGCAAGCGTGACCTGCTTGAGGGTGCTTCGCGGCGCAGCGCGAGAAGTCCGATGGGGAACGACGCCACGCACCGCTAACTACGCGACCCGACACTGCAGCGAGCAGCGCAGGTTCGCCTCTCCCAACCGTACGCATGTTGCCCAGCCCGCGCTGGCGCAGCGCGCATCTTCCGACGCCCCAGAAAATGACCATGCAACGTCCTCTCGATGGAATCACCGTCATCGCGCTCGAGCACGCAATTGCCGCGCCGTTCTGCACTCGCCAGCTGGCCGACCTGGGCGCGCGCGTGGTCAAGATCGAGCGACCGGGGACCGGAGACTTTGCGCGCGGCTACGACGAGCGCGTCAAGGGGCTTGCATCGCATTTCGTGTGGACCAACCGTTCCAAGGAAAGCCTGACGCTCGATCTCAAGCACCCGGCCGCGCAGGAGGTGCTCGCGAGGCTGCTCGAGCGCGCCGATGTGCTGGTGCAGAACGTTGCCCCTGGCGCCGCAGCGCGGCTCGGCCTCTCGTACGAAACCCTGCACCCGATGCACCCTGGCCTTGTCGTGTGCGACATCTCGGGGTACGGCGACGACGGCCCCTACCGCGACCGCAAGGCCTATGACCTCCTGATCCAGAGCGAAGCCGGCTTTCTCAGCGTGACCGGTACCCCGGACGAGCCCGCAAAGGCAGGTTGCTCGGTGGCGGACATCGCGGCGGGCATGTATGCCTACAGCTCGATCCTCGCGGCCCTGCTCCAGCGCTCGCGCACCGGGCAGGGCATTCGCATTGACGTGTCGATGCTCGAGAGCATGGCCGAGTGGATGAGTTACCCGCTCTACTACGCTTTCGATGGCGCCCCGCCGCCGCCGCGCGCGGGTGCCTCGCACGCCACGATCTACCCCTACGGACCGTTCGAGGCTGGAGACGGACGCACGGTCATGCTGGGCCTGCAGAACGAGCGCGAGTGGGTGCAATTCTGCGAGAAGGTCCTGCGCCAGCCCGAGCTTGCCCAGGACGAGCGTTTCGCCTCCAATTCACGCCGACACGCCGAGCGCGACCTGCTCAAGCCGGTGATTCTTCGGGCCTTTTCGGTGCTCACCGCCGACGAAGTCTCCCGCCGCCTCGACGACGCGCAGATCGCCAACGCACGCATGAACACGCTCGCCGACCTGTGGGCCCATCCGCAGCTCAGGGCGCGCAACCGCTGGCGCGAAGTGGGTACGCCAATTGGCCCGATCCCCGCGTTGCTGCCGCCGGGCCGCACCGACGCCTTCGAGCCACGCATGGACGATGTGCCCGCGCTGGGCCAGCACACCGACTCGATCTTGCGCGAGATGGGGTGGGACGACAAACGCATTGCGGCGATGCATACCGAGAAGGTCGTCTGAAATGAACGCCAGACACCCGGCTGCTCTTGCGCGCAGTCTTCTCTTCGTGCCCGGGCATCAGAGGAACCTCTTCCACAAGGCCCTCACGAGCGGCACCGACCTCGTCGTCGTCGATCTGGAAGACGCCGTGCCACCGGGGGACAAGCCGTCTGCCCGCGCCGCTGCCGGCGAATGGCTCGCGCAGGCGCCGGTGCTCGACATGGTGGCCGTGCGGCTGAATTCGCCTGCAGTGGACGCCGGTCGCGAAGACCTCGCCTGGCTCGCGAGCCTCTCTCATCTGCCTGCCACCCTGATCGTGCCGAAAGCAGAATCTGCGCACGACCTCGCGCAAGTGGTCGCGGTTGCGCCCGATGTCGGGCTCGTGCCCCTGGTGGAAAGTGCGGTCGGCCATGCGGCGCTGGATGAGTTGGCGCGCGCGCCAGGCGTCCTGCGTCTTGCCTTTGGTCACCTGGATTTCATGGTCGACACGGGCATCGCAGCCGGCGAGGACGAACATGAGCTCGCGCCCATGCGCTTTGCCATCGCGATGGCGACCGCGCGCGCGGGCCTCGCGACGGCCATCGACGGCGTGACGACAGACCTCGACAACGAAGAGCGGCTCGCGCGCGACGTCAGGCGCGCGGTTGCCTTCGGCTTCGGCGGCAAGCTGTGCATCCACCCCCGTCAAGTGGCCGGTGTGCATGCGGCGCTTGTGCCGAGCGCCGAACTCGCGAAGTGGGCAAGTCGCGTCCTGGACGGCGATCGCGCGGCCGGCGGCAAGCCGTTTCGCCTCTTCGGACGGAAGGTAGATGCGCCCGTGGTGCTGCAGGCACGAAAGGTGTTGGCTCGTTGTGACAGGTAGACGCAGGCCGAGTCCTCTCAGGTCGCCTCTGCCAAAGAAAACTGCATTCCCTGCGGACCTTGAAAAGCGCCTTGGTCGGCAAGTTTGTCGATCACGCGGCCATCTGGATATTCGGCGAAATAGCCGCGGGAGCAGCTGACCTCATTGCTATCGAGGGCATCTCTTCCTGCAGCCGCAGGGCCGTGCGGGGCACGCAAGGACTGACCTGCTATGCGCTGGCACGGCGGCCCCTTCATGTGGCGCTTGACGGAATGATATTCCGCATAGCAGAATGGCTCGCGTCGTGCTTTTCCGGAGCACTGCGCTTGGAGAAAAACTTGAACTTTGGAACAGGAAAAGTGGTTCGTGCCAATGGCATTCGGCAGCACTACCTGCATTTCCCAGGCGCTGGCCCTCGCGTGCTCATCGTGCCTGGCATCGTGAGCCCTGCAATTCTTTGGAGCCACGTGGCCAGGTGGCTCATGTCCGACCATGATTGCTTCGTGCTTGATGTTCGCGGCCGTGGGCTGTCCGAATCCGGGCCGCGTCTGGACTACGGGCTGGATGCGTGCGCAGAAGATGTCGCAGCCTTCATTCGCGAAACCCACATCGGGTCGCCGACCTTGATCGGGCATTCGATGGGTGCGCGGATTGCGCTGCGAATGTCAACGAAGGCGCCAGAACTCGTTCGCGCGCTCGTGCTTGTCGATCCGCCCACCAGCGGGCCAGGCAGAAGGACCTACCCAATCCCCATTGCGCGGACGCTAAGTCTGTTGCAGGCGGCTCACCGGGGAGAAGCGGCAGAGGCCTTGCATTCGAGCATTGCGGCCCCCTGGCCGGAGGACCTGCAACGCTTGCGCGCGGAATGGTTGTCGACTTGCGACGAGCGCGCTGTCTATGCGGCCTATGAGGACTTCCACTCTCAGAACATGTTTGCGGACCTCGCAAGGACGGCATGCCCTGTCTTCCTGATATGCGCGGGCGAGGGCGGCGTGGTTTCCGATACAGACATTGAAGAGATGCGCCACCTGCGTCCAGATATGGAGGCGTTCCGTCTAGCAGGCGCCGGACATCAGCTGCAAGCAGAAAACTTCGCTGGATTCAGCGAACTGCTGAGAGCCGCTTTGCGCCACCAATATCCATCGAACTAGGAGAAGAAATTGAAACTTGATGTCGAGATGTTCGATCTGTTCACTCGTGAGTTGGAGCTCTGCCGAGTAAAACCGGGAGAGAACATTGTGGTGCTGACGGCCGATGATGAATGGCAGGACCACGCGCAGGCATTCATGGCCGCCGCTGCGCACCTCGGGGCCACGACCTTCAACATGAATCTGCGCAGAGGCCAGCAAAACGCTGTCGGTGTGCAAGGACGGCACCCGCTGGTGGGCAATGCGCTTGCGATGACCACCTTGAAATCCGCGAGCATGGTCATCGATATGGTCGGTCTTCTTTTCTCGCGTGAGCAGGCGGAGATCCAGGCCGCTGGCGTGCGCATCTTGCGGGTGATGGAGCCATTCCATGTGCTGAAGCAGATGTTCCCAACTGCGGACCTGCGACGCCGAGTGGAGTACGCGAAGAGTCTGTTGGAGTCTGCAAAGCAGCTGCGCTTCACCTCGGATGCCGGGACAGACATCGTCTACACGCTCGGACAATATCCGGTTATTTCAGAGTACGGATTCACTGCCGAGGCTGGCCGCTGGGACCATTTTCCGTCTGGCTTTTCTTTCACTCAAGGCGACGATGGCGGGGTGGACGGTGTTGTCGTGATGCAGCCCGGTGACATCCTTTGTGCATTCAAAAAGTACGTCGAGTCGCCGGTGGCGCTGCGTGTTGAGAAGGGCTACGTGGTTGAAATAACCGGCGAAGGGTTGGATGCCCAACTCATTCGTAGCTATATCGACAGCTTCAACGACCCTCGGGCCTATGCTATCTCTCACATTGGATGGGGCCTCAATGAGAAGGCCCGCTGGTATCAGTTTTCAGTGACCCGCCGGCTGACGAGCGAGCACGTCATGAATGCGCTTTCCTTCTATGGCAACGTGCTCTTCTCGCTCGGACCTAACCTGGAGCTTGGCGGTACGAACGACACTCCGTGCCACTTGGATCTGCCCATGCGGAACTGCAACCTTTGGCTGGACGACGTACAGATTCTGAAGAACGGAGACGTCATTCACCCAGAAATGCGAGTCGAACTTTGAACTTGTTCGCTCCACGGATCACTTGTCTGAGCATCGGCCTCCTCGGAGTCCGAGAAACGGAGTGCGAATTCGCGCGAACGTGACTGTCTAATCCGCACTATCGCGCGCGGGCGTCATGCGTGCTCGGCTACGCGTTCAGATCGTGGAAGTGACAGTCGCGATGGTTCCTTGTTCTTCTCCTTTTTTGGACGTTTTCGTGGCTTGGCGCCATGACCCGCGCCTGAAGGAGAGTCGGTGGCTTGCGCCTTGCGCTGATGCACGCCGTCGGCATCTGGTCCACGAGGTTGTGGAGCAGGCTGTAGCGATGGCACTTGATCTGCACAGGATGGTCGATGTGCACTCGTGCGCTCTTGAAGACCTGCCGCCTCCAAGGGCTGCAGCGGTGGCGCTCCAGGCGTAGTGCCTACCGGCAAAACCGCTCACTGAACTGGCAGTAGTGATTGGGAGACCCAGTAGTCGAGCCCACGCTGCGGTGAATGACGCGACATCGCCAAGCATGTCTGCAGTCGGCGATTCGGGCGACCTTCGGCCCGCTGATGCCTGTTGCGCCGCGAAGGAACGCGGAGTTCCGTCTTGGACTCTTGCGCTTTCTCTGATTCGCACTCAAAATTCATTCCCAACAACACAATGATATTCTGTCTGAGGGAATGAATTGAATTGAAATGAAAGATGCAATGTGCCGAGCAGGCGTTCTGGGATCCCGTCGACGTGGACCTTCAGTCAAAGCCTGCTATTCGCAGCTTCGCGTCAGCCTTCCGATCTCGGCAAACCGCTGTTCTGGCCGCGCAGTCTGGTCTTCGTCGGTTCTTCTGCAGCGATGCGCAAAGGGCCGTGCGACACGGATCGGCTCTTCCGACCGATGCCACCGACGGTTCGCCTTTCGGGTTGGTTCCATGCCCTTCGGCGGCCCCGGGGCCGTCGAGCTCTGACTCCATTCGTCTTCCATCCGAAAGCCCTCTCATGACCATCAAGGGAAAAGCCTGCATCGCGGGTGTGTTCGAACATCCACTGCGCAAAGCGGAACATCACTCGGTTGCCCAGTTGCATGCGGAGTGCGCCCGGGGGGCACTCGCCGATGCAGGGCTCTCAATCCGAGACGTCGATGCCTACTTTTGCGCTGGTGACGTTCCCGGGTTGGGTCCTTTGTCCATGCTCGACTACATGGGCCTGGAAGTGAAACACCTGGACACGACAGAGACCGGAGGCTCCTCGTATCTCATTCACGTTGCGCACGCGGCCCAGGCTATCGCAGCGGGCAAGTGCAACGTGGCGCTGATCACGTTGGCCGGCAAACCACGCACCGATCCGTCCACTGCCAAGCCGCGTGAATACGGTGCCACGTCGCCCGATGTCGCCTTCGAGCAGCCATTCGGTATGAACACGCTCGCTGGTTACGCCCTTGCCGCGCGCCGCCACATGCATGTTTACGGTACGACCCCCGAGCAACTTGCCTGGATCAAAGTCGCCGCCTCAACGCACGCGCAGCACAATCCGCACGCGATGCTGCGCCAGCCAGTAACGGTCGAGGACGTCGTCAGCTCGCCGCTGGTCGCAGATCCGCTTCATCGTCTGGATTGCTGTGTAGTCAGTGATGGCGGCGGCGCGCTCGTGGTTACCCGGCCGGAAATCGCGAAAAGTCTCAAGCGCCCGGTGATCAGCGTGCTGGGCGCAGGGGAGTCGGTGCGTGGCGTCTATGGCGGCTGGGAAGACCTGCTTGTTACGGGGGCGGCGCATTCGGGCGCGCAAGCATTTGCTGAAGCGGGGGTCAAGCCGGCCGATATCCAGTACGCCTCCATCTACGACAGCTTCACCATCACGGTGTTGCTCCAGCTGGAAGACCTGGGGTTCTGCCGCAGGGGTGAGGGTGGCCGCTTCGTACAGGACGGCGGGCTCATCTCCGGCGTCGGCAAGCTGCCTTTCAACACGGATGGCGGCGGCCTGTGCAACAACCATCCCGCCAACCGCGGCGGTATCACCAAGGTGATCGAAGCCGTGCGCCAGCTGCGTGGCGAAGCGCACCCGAAGGTGCAGGTTCCCAGCTGCGAGATCGTTCTGGCCCAAGGCACTGGCGGCAATTTGGGGGCGCGTCATGGCAGCGCCACGCTCATTCTCGGACGGAGCTAATCAGATGTTTCTTTCAGACGACCGCGAGTGGCCGGCCCCCGCCACCAATCCGGAAAATGAGGCGTTCTTCGCCGCCGCTGCGCAAGGCCGTTTGCTGATCGGCCAATGCCGCGACTGCGGAAAACGCCACTATTACCCTCGGCGCAGTTGCCCCCATTGCTTCTCGGCCGAACTCGACTGGGTCGGCGCGAGCGGCCGCGGGCGCATCTACTCGTACACAGTGAGTGGAGCGGCCTCCGACCGACAGATTCTCGCTTTCATCCAGCTGGAGGAGGGCGTTCGCATGTTGTCCAACATCGTGGACGCGGCACCTGCAGAACTGGCCGTCGGCGGCGCCGTGCGTGTCGCGTTCGCTCGCGCGGGGAGCGTCAAGGTGCCGGTCTTCGTGCTGGACGATGCAGGAGCGAAGGCGTGAACGTCGATGCCGTCAGGGCTTGGAGCCGAACGGTCGTTCACGACTACACCGCGCGCGAATCGGCGCTCTATGCGCTAGCGATTGGTGCCGTATCTGACCCCCTCGATCCGTGCCAGCTGCGACTGGTGGACGAGGTCGACCAAGTGGTTGTACCGTCCATGGCCGCCGTCGTCGCATCGCCCGGCTTCTGGGCTCGCGACGAAAAGTCCATGGAGATTGACGCTGCGCGCCTGGTACATGGCGAGCAGCGAATCAAATTAGCGCGTCCGTTGCCTCCGCAGGGCCGGGTCGTAGGCATTTCTCGCGTTTCCCGGATCGTCGACAAGGGTGAAGGAAAAGGCGCGCTGATCACCGTATGCAAGACCTTGCGGTCCGAGCAGGGTGAGCACTATGGAAAGGCGTGGCAGCTCTTCTTCTGCCGTGGCGACGGAGGCTTCTCGGAAAGCGGGGCGATCGACCTGATTCTGGATGACGAGCCCTTGCTGCCACTCCAGGCAGCGCCCACACGCGAGCCCGATCAGCGCGTGCGGTACGCGGTACGAAGCGACGCAGCATTGCTGTATCGCCTGTGCGGGGATACCAACCGGCTTCATATTGATTTGGAAGCCGCGCGGCGTGCCGGCTTTTCCCGGCCGATTCTTCATGGTCTGGCCAGCTATGGCTTGGCGGCCATTGCAGCCATTCGCGCCTTCGCTTCGGGTGACGCCCCAAAGTTGCATGGCTTGGACGCACGGTTCTCCGCGCCGCTCTATCCCGGCGAGGAAGTCGAGTTCCGGATATGGGACGAAGGCGCGCATGTCGCGCTTGAGGGCCACGTCGCCGCGCGCGGCGCTGTCGTGATCAGTCACGCCCGAGCACATTTTCAATAAACGAAGGTATAGCAATGAGCAAATTGATGGACGGCAAGGTTGCCGTGGTCACGGGCGCAGGCGGCGGCATCGGCCGAGACATCGCACTGCAGTTGGCACTCGCTGGCGCGCGGGTCGTGGTCAACGACATCGGTGCATCACTCAGCGGCGAGGGTGGTGGTGCGGGCCCAGCGGACGCGGTGGTCGCAGGAATCCGAGCAGCCGGGGGAGAGGCCAACGCCAACACAGACTCCATCGCGACGCAGGACGGCGCCCGCCGGCTGATCCAGCAAGCGGTCGACACGTTCGGCCGAATCGATTGCGTGGTCAACAACGCTGGGATCCTGCGCGATCGCTTCTTCCACAAAATGAGCGAGGAAGAGTGGGACGCCGTGGTGAAGGTGCATCTCTACGGTTCGTTCTACACAAGCAGCGCTGCGGCCGGCTTCTTCAAGGAGCAGGGCAGCGGCTCCTTTGTCCACATGACGTCGACTTCTGGACTCGTCGGAAACCGGGCGCAGGCCAACTACGCGGCCGCCAAGATGGGCATCGTGGGCCTCTCGCGTTCCATTGCCCTCGACATGCAGCGATCGGGTGTCAGATCCAATTGCATCGCTCCTTTTGCTTGGGGGCGGATGGTGGCTTCCGTTCCGATCACGACGCAAGCCCAGCGGCTCGCGGCCGAGCGAAAGCAGCAGTTGATGACGCCAGCCAAGGTTGCGCCCTTGGCCGTCTTCCTTGCGAGCGAACTGGGCGCCGATGTCAACGGCCAGGTGTTCGCAGTGCGCGCCAACGAAATCATGCTCATGAGCCAGCCGCGCCCGGCCAAATCTGTCCATCAATCGGACGGATGGACGCCGCAGAGCATTGCCGAACACGCACTGCCCGCCATGCGGCACGCGTTGACCCCGCTTGAGGAAACAGCGGACGTTTTCAACTGGCCGCCCATTTAACGCCAAGCCCTTGCATCCAGTCAGAGCATCGCAGCGGCACGGCAGTGCACTGCGCTGCAGCCTCGCAAGCGATGCGACGGCTCTTCAAGTCGAATCAATGCACAAGGAGAAAATGTGGATCTGAACTACAGCGCGGTGGACCTGGAGTTTCGCGACACCGTGGTAGCTTGGCTGCGGCAGAACTTGCCTGAAGACCTGCGGGAAAAGGTGCTCAACCACAAGCGGTTGAAGCGCGAAGACTTCGTGCGCTGGCACAAGATTCTGGCCGCGCAGGGATGGGTCGGTACCAACTGGCCTGTCGAATATGGGGGGACCGGCTGGTCTGCAGTTCAGCGCCATATCTGGGAGGAGGCGTGCGCCGCCGCCGGTGCGCCGATCGTCATGCCCTTCGGTGTCAACATGGTAGCGCCCGTCATCATGGCTTTCGGCAATGAGGCGCAGAAGCGTCACTACCTGCCGCGCATCCTGAACTGCGACGACTGGTGGTGTCAGGGCTATTCAGAGCCAGGCGCCGGTTCTGATCTGGCTGCGCTGAAGATGCGCGCCGACCGCGTGGACGACCACTACGTCGTGAACGGCCAAAAGACGTGGACGACATGGGCGCAGTACGCCAACATGATCTTCTGCCTGGTGCGAACGGATGCAAAGGCACGCAAGCAGGAGGGCATCTCGTTCCTGCTGATCGACATGAACAGCCCCGGCATCACCGTCCGGCCCATCATCATGCTCGACGAGGAGCACGAGGTGAACGAGGTGTTCTTCGACAACGTCAAGGTTCCGGTCGCGAACCTGATTGGCGAGGAGAACCGGGGCTGGACCTATGCCAAGTATCTGCTGGGTCACGAACGCACGAACATCGCCGCGGTAGGGCGCTCCAAGAGAGAAATGCGCCTGCTCAAGCGGCTCGCGCAGAAGCAGCACAAGAATGACCTGCCGCTGCTGAGTGACCCCGTGTTCTCCGCGAAGGTGGCATCTCTGGAGATCGAGCTGATGGCGCTCGAGATGCTTGTGCAGAAAACCATCTCCCAGGAAAGCCACGGCAAATCGCCAGGCGCCGAAGCATCGATGCTGAAGATCAAAGGCAGCGAGATCCAGTTGGGAATCACCGAACTGATGCTCGAAGCCGTTGGCCCGTACGGCGCTCCCTTTGACCCCGCGTACCTCAACGGCGAGCGCACACACAGCGTGACGCACAACGACGACGCTGCGCCTTTGGCGTCGCTGTATCTCAATTACCGAAAGATTGCGATCTACGGCGGATCGAACGAAATCCAGAAGAACGTCATCGCCAAGCTCGTACTGGGCCTGTGAGGGATCAAAACATGAACTTCAACTACACGCAGGAACAGCAGCAGTTCGCCGACAGTCTGCGCCGCTGGATCGAGAAGGACTACAGCTTCGAACAACGAAAGGCCATCATCCACTCAGAGACGGGTGTTTCCCAGGAGGCATGGACAGCCCTGTCGGAACTGGGAGTGACGGCGCTGGCGTTGCCCGAGTCGCTTGGCGGACTCGATGGCAGCGTCGTGGACATGTTCATTGTGATGGAGCAGCTCGGGCGAGGTCTGCTGGTCGAGCCCTGCCTTTCATCGGCCATGGGCGCAGAGTTTCTCAAGCTATCCGGTCGTCACGCCGCAGTGCTGGAAGAGGTCGCTGCGGGTCGGATCAAGCTGGCTTGCGCGATTGGGGAGCGGCAATCCAGGCACGATCTGTTCGACATCGCGACGACGGCGAGTGTGATCGAGGGGGGGTATCTGCTTGCCGGCACCAAGACGGTCGTGACGCATGGTGCGCAGGCAGAGCATCTCATCGTGTCAGCCCGCAGTTCTGGCGCTCGCCGGGAGACGGAAGGCATATCCATGTTCTTGCTACCCGCCGATGCGCCAGGGGTCGTGCTGCGCGACTACCGCACCATTGATGGCCTGCGTGCGGCCGACGTCGAGTTGAAAGATGTTCGGCTGCCAACGTCGTCTCTGTTGTGTTCCGAAGGTCGCGGCTGGGACCTCCTGGAGGCTGCAACGGACTACGGCATCGTGTTGCTCTGCGGTGAAGCCGTCGGCGCGATGGACGCCCTGAACGCGGCGACGTTGGGGTATCTGAAGGAGCGCCGACAGTTTGGCGCGCCAATCGGTAGCTTCCAGATCTTGCAGCATCGCATGGTCGACATGGCGATCCACCTCGCTCAAGCGCGCGCCGTCTCCACGCTGGCGGCTGCCAAGCTCTCGGCGCGCGTAGGCCCGCAGGAGCGTCGGCGGATGACGTCGGCGGCCAAGGCTCGCACCGGGCAAGCCATGAGATTTATCGCACAGCAAGCGGTGCAATTGCATGGCGGCATGGGACTCACCGACGAGCTCCCTGTCTCCCACTATGTCAAGCGGCTCACGGTGATCGAGATGATGCTGGGGGACACGGATCACCACCTCGCCCGATTCGCTGCGCAACCGGCATTCGCCGACGAAAGCGCTGTGCCGTGAGCTGTTGCCGGGTCGAGCTTCGCTTTGACCACCCTGCCAACCGGTTTCCTTGTTAGATGCATCAACGGAGTCATCATCATGAAGTGTCGCGTTTTGTTCTTCTCGAGCTGCAGGAACCTTCTTGTCGTCGTCGCCATGGCGTTGGTGGGTACGCTGGCCGCCGCGCAGGCCGCTTTCCCCAATCGGCCCCTGAAATTGATCGTGCCCACCAATCCGGGCGGAAGCATCGACACGATCGCGCGGATACTCGGTGAGGAGCTGTCCAAAGAACTGAAGCAGCCGGTCATCGTCGAAAACAAGACCGGTGCAAGTGGAATGATCGCAGCAGCTGCGGTGACGCATGCGGCACCTGATGGCTATACGCTGCTCGTTACCCACACCGGCGTTCTACAGGCGGATTTGCTTCGCAAGAATTCGTCCTATCGGCTGAAAGATCTTTCTCCTGTGGCAGAGGTGTCGAACACGCCGGTGGCGTTCGGGGTGAACAGCAGTGTCCCGGTCACGGACCTGAAGTCGTTCATTGCGCTTGCAAAGTCGGAGCCCGGAAAGCTCAGCTATGGCTCCTACGGCAAGGGTACGTCGGCACATATCTGGGCGGAGCAATTCACCCAACATGCCGGCATTCAGCTGGTGCATGTCCCCTACGCTGGAGAGATCCCTGCTTTGCAGGACGTCCTTTCAGCGAACCTCACGTCCGGCTGGGGGGCCGTCGGCACGTACAAGCAGTATGCGGATGCCAACAAGATCCGTATTCTTGCCGTAGCGAACCCGGTGCGCTCGGTTTTGCTGCCGAACGTGCCGACCTTCATCGAAGCAGGTTTCCCTGAGATGAATGCCAGCGGGTGGTGCGGAGTCTTTGCTCCCGCTGGAACACCCAAGGCCATCGTCGCCCAGCTGTCTCAGCTCATCGTCAAGATCGTGCAACGGCCTGAGATTTCGGCGCGCATCTTGCCGACTGGACAGGAGCCGACTGGCGCTAGCGAAGAAGTTTTCAGCAAACGGGTGGCTCGCGATCGAGAGGTCTGGGCCAAGGCGATTTCTGCCTTCAACATCTCTCTCGATTGACTCCTCATCGATGGAGTGACGCAGCACGATGAAACCGCAGCAAATCAATACCTGGCCTCAGCATCTTCCGCATGAGCTGACGACACCGGCCACGAATCTCTACTTCAACCTGTTTGTGTCGGCCGCCCGCTTTCCTGAAAAGGCCGTTCTGATCGACGCGCATGGTTCTCTCGTGTACCGAGAGCTGCTGGATCAGGTGGACCGGATGGCAGGATTTCTGGAGCAGGACCTGCGAGTGCGAAGCGGCGATCGGGTGATTCTGTATATGCAGAACTGCCGGGAATTCGTCATCGCTTACTACGCGATCCTGCGCATTGGCGCCGTTGTCGTGCCCGTCAATCCGATGAACAAGCGCGCAGAGCTCGGGCATTACAGAGCGGACAGTCAGGCGATCGTCGCGTTTTGTGGCAAGGAAAACCTGGAAGAGCTGCTGGCCATGGAAGGTGCCAAAGAACTTGCTGCGGTAGTCGTTGCGCACGGGCAGTCCGTGGATGGTTCTCCTCTGGAACGGGCGCCATCATGCTCGTCTCCTCCGGTCCACGATTTTCAATCCTCCATCGCGGCGGCGCATGCGACCGCAAGCTTGGCTGCGCAGGATGTCGAGCAGCTGGCGGTGATTCTCTACAGCTCGGGAACCACTGGCAGCCCCAAGGGGTGCATGCATACGCACCGCTCGATGATGGCGAGCACCAACTCGGTAGCTCACTGGATGGGCATGCAATCGGAAACGGTCGTGCTGGCAGCGCTCCCTTTCTTCCACATCACCGGGATGCAGAACATGATGAACACTCCGATCTATGTGGGTGGAACGCTGGTCCTGCTCCAACGATGGAACCGGGATGCTGCAGCTGAACTGATCGCACGGTGCAAGGTGACGCACTGGAACATGATGCCCACCATGCTGATCGACTTCCTGGCCAGCCCTCATCTGAGCACCTATGACCTGCGCTCGCTCAGGCGGCTGGGCGGCGGCGGTGCCGG
Organism: Variovorax sp. P5_A3; assembly: GCF_056400665.1. Taxonomy (NCBI): domain Bacteria; kingdom Pseudomonadati; phylum Pseudomonadota; class Betaproteobacteria; order Burkholderiales; family Comamonadaceae; genus Variovorax; species Variovorax sp. P5_A3. The sequence continues at coordinate 105,463 of NZ_JBFUKW010000002.1, forward strand.
TATGCCGCAGGCGGTGGGTGAGCGCATCAAGGCGCTGATCGGACTCGACTTCTTGGAAGGCTATGGATTGTCCGAAGGCATGCCTTTCACAGGCAATCCCGCCGCGCATTTCAAGCGGCAGTGTCTGGGAGTTCCATTGTTCAACACCGATGTGAGAATCTTGGAGCCAGAGAGTCTGCGGGAATTGCCGCAAGGGGAGGTCGGGGAGATCGTTGTCTGCAGCGACAAGACGTTCAAAGGCTACTGGAACAACGAAGCCGCTACGCGCGATGCATTGGTCGACCTGCACGGGAGCAGGTTCTTCCGAACCGGGGATCTGGGCTACATGGACGGCGAAGGCTACTTCTTCATCGTGGATCGGCTCAAGCGCATGGTCAATGCGGCCGGATACAAGGTGTGGCCCACAGAAGTCGAGGCGCTTTTGCATGAGCACCCCGACGTGAGAGAAGCCTGCGTGATCGCCGCCAGCGACAGTTACCGCGGCGAGACAGTGAAGGCTGTGATCGTGCTGCACGAGGCTGCGAGAGGACGCGTTTCCGCTGCAGACGTCATTGAATGGTCCAAAGCAAAGATGGCTGCCTACAAATATCCTCGGATGGTGGAGTTTGTTGAAGAGCTTCCGAAACTGGCCACCGGGAAGATCGCATGGAGGCAGCTGCAGGAAGCTCAGCGAGCCAAAGACCGCGCGACCTCAGAAGCGCCGTAAGTAGCCACTGCCGCCACTCGGAAGTCGCATCCGCCAGCCATGTCGTGATGATCGAGGTCGGTGCTGATGAAAGGGGATCTTCCCAGGGCGCTTTCTTCTCCCAAGGCCCGATTCGTTTGGGACTCGCTATCGACAACGGGTTGCCGAAACATTTTCCCTTGAGGCACGATCTGGCAAGTCGTGAAAGCTTTGCTGGCATCGGCCTTGACTCAGGGAAACGTCGAGAGCGTTAGTCGTCGGGCCCGCATGCCGGAACTTCGGGCACGGTCCATCTCGACGGGGTGCCCATGCGTTCGGCGATGCTGCGTTGTCGCTGCTGCGGACGCGAGGGCACGCCGTGGAGGATGCCACGCGGACAAACGCGCGATGCTAGGTCGCGCTCGCGGATGGCGCCGATGGCGCCATGGAGGCAAAGTCAAAATTTGCAGACGCGGTTTCGAAAACAGCCGGGTCGCCACCGAGGCGCCGGGTCAAATCAGAGGCCGCCTTGAGCACAGCCAGCGTCATGCCAGGTATGAAATCTGATGAGAAACGCGCGGACGGGCCAGAAATGGCCAAGGCGCCTCGCAGACTGCCCATCGGCCCAAAAACCGGCGCAGCAATTGCGCCAATGTCGGGCTCGCGCTCTCCAATGGTCACGATGAACGGCTGCTGCGGAAAGTTCGCGGGGGAAGTGAGTGCACGGTCGAAGCTGTGCAGCACTCTGCCAGCGGCCCCTTTATCCAGGGGCAGCAGGTCACCCGTTCGGATGTGATCGCGCACAGATTTGGGCGAGTCCACTCGAAAAAGGCACACCCGCAGATTGTCCTCCCGAGTAAAGAAGGAGGCGCCTTCGCCTGTTTCCTGAACCAACCGTCTCAGGATAGCGGGGACGTGATCGTCGAGCCGCAGGGCCGATTGATAGAGCCCACCCCAATGCAGAAGCATCGAGCCTAGTTGATACGTACCGTCGTCCAAGCGAACGATGCAATGCTCGCGAATCAGCGAGGTCATGGTTCGAAGGATCGTGCTCTTGTACATCCCGGTGCGCTGTGCCAATTCGCTCAGGTTGAGCGAAGTGTCGCCCGCGCGGAAGGCGTGGAGGATCGCAAAAGCTCTTTCCACAGCGGCAACGCCTCCGACCTTTTGCTCTTCTTCTTTCTCAGCTGCCATCAGTTGCTCCGTACGTTGAGTTGTCTTCGACGCCACTTGCCGACATAGATCACCCGGTGCGCAAGCGGCAGCTCGCATCTGCCGGCGCCGCAAGCGCGTGGTGATGCGTCGCACCCTTGTGGCGACGGGACCCAATTCGCAAGATCACGTTCTGGGGTTCCAGTGCCAGATCTGCGCTGCTGACGCTCGCTGAATGGTCATGGGCTCGGGCCGAGGGCAGCGCGCAGCGAAACCTGGCGGGCTTCGCGGTATCTCCACATGACAGAAATCCCTGCGTATTTCGGATCACGCACAAATTCTGCTTGACATCATAGCGTGGCGCCGAACAGAATTGCGTTCCCTCACGCGATATCACGTTCTGCTGTGCGCAATGAACGAGATGGAGCAGATAGCTAGTCCCCTGCTGGAGTTACTCATGTTCACGATGAAAAAGCTGCTTGCGGCGTGCTGCGGTGTCGCACTGGCTGTACTTGCGATCTCGGTACAAGTACAGACCTATCCCAGCAAAGCCATCACGATCGTTGCGCCGTACCCGCCGGGCGGTGCAACCGATCTTTACGCACGGTCGGTGGCCAATGGACTTGCCGAGTTTGGGCAGCCCACGGTCGTCGACAACAGGGCTGGCGCCTCTGGATTGATTGGCGCCGAGTTCGTATCCCGGCAGCCGGCGGACGGTCACACGCTGCTCATCGGCGCGTCATCGATGTTTTCCATCCTGCCGCAGCTGTTGCCGCGCATGAAGGACGTTGCCAGCCATGTCGAGCCTGTTTCCATCCTGGGTTTCAATCCCTCATATGTCGTCGTGCCGGCCTCGCTGCCGGTGAACACCATCCAGGAGCTCATCGCCTACCTCAAGGCAAAGCCAGGTGAGTACGCCTACGGTTCCGCCGGCAAGGGGACGTCCCAGCATGTGTTCATGGAACTGTTCAAGCAGCGGGCTGGGGTCGACCTTCTACCGGTTCAGTACAAGGGCAGCAGCCCCATGGTGGTGGACCTGATCGCTGGGCGGGTTGTGATGGCGATCGAGCAGGGCCCAGCGGTGCTGTCGCAAATCAAGGCTGGCAGGCTCAAGGCCCTGGCAGTGACGACGGCCAAGCGGGCGCAGGCAATGCCAAATATTCCAACCCTCTCCGAGACGGTTCTTCCCGGCTTTGAAGCTGTCACGTGGTTCGCCCTCTATGCGCCCTCTGGAGTTCCAAAGAGCGTCATCGCGAAGATGGTTCCTCAGATTGCAAAAACCATGAACTCCGCGGAAGTGAGAGATCGGATGTACGCAGTCGGTGTCGAGCCGACGTCCAGTTCGCCCGAGGAAGTCACAAAGCGTCAAGCCGCGGAGACGAAGACCTGGGCAGGCGTGATCTCCCAGTCGCGTATCACGCTGGACGAGTAACTTCTCCTCTTCTCGGTATGCACTCACATCCGAAACTTCCGCTCCATCAGGAGCCTCGTGCCGACTATCTCCAAAAGGTCACGGGTGCGGCGATCTTCGCCAGCGACGTGGAGGTGCCCGGCATGCTGCAAGGGAAGATCTTGCGCAGCACGGTGCCGCACGCGCGCATCCGCAGCATCGACACGAGCGCTGCTTTGGCCATGCCGGGTGTAGTTGCGGTCCTTACCGGGGCCGACATGAAGAATCTGCCCGGGACTACCAACCGGTGGGGCTTGTATCTGCGCGACCGCGAAGTGATTGCCATCGACAAAGTTCGCTATGTCGGGGATCCGGTCGCAGCGGTCGCGGCGATCGATGAGGTCACCGCCGAGGAGGCCATGGATGCCATCGTCGTCGACTATGAGCCGTTGCCTTTCGTGACAACGGCCAGGGAGGCGATGGCAGAAGGCGCAGAACTTGTCCATGAAGAGATGGAAAAACTGAAGGACTTCTATTTCCGCGGTGAAGCGAACCCTGTGGAAGGCACGAATATCTTCCAGCACTGGAAGTACAGCAGCGGGGACGTCGATCAGGCCTTTGTGGCGGCAGCCCGCGTTTTCGAAGACACCTTTACCTTTCCGATGGTGTTCCATTTCGCGATGGAGCCGCATGTCAGCATCGCGGATTGGAAGCCGCACGCACTGGAGATTTGGAGCGGCGGCCAAACGCCTACCGCCATCGCGCGGGTTTGCTCGGAAACGCTCGGCATTCCACTGGCATGCGTGCGCGTGCACTCGCCCTACATCGGCGGTGGCTTTGGAGGAAAGGCGTCGGTCAAGATTGATCCGCTCGTGGCGGCACTGTCCTGGAAGGCCCGTGCACCTGTGCGTGTTTGCCTGTCCATTGCCGAATCGATGCTGACCTGCAGACGCCTGGATGCCGAAATCACGCTCAAGACCGCGGTCGATGAAACTGGTCGGATCACGGCCAAGGCCATCAAAGCCGTACTGAACGGCGGAGCCTTTGCCGACACCGGCCCAGCGATTGCCATCAAAGCAGCCATTCGCGCCATCGGCCCGTACCACATTCCCAACCTACAGCTGGAGTCATACGGGGTCTACACCAACACGGTTCCGGGCGCGGCCTTCCGATCAATCGGGGGACCTCAGGCCGTCTGGGCGACAGAGTCCCAGATGGACATCATGGCGGACGCATTCGGCGTAGACCCGATCGAGTTCCGCATGTTCAACATGGCGGACAAGGGGCAGACCATCAAACCGGATCTGCGTCCCCTGGACGTGGATATGCGCAATTCCCTGCGCAAGGCTGTGGGGGCGCTTGAGGCGCTTCCCGCAATGACGGGGCAACAGCGTCGCGGCCGAGGCGTTGCAGTCGGCGTGAGTGATCCGGGCATCATGCCCATCGGCGGGGCCACGGTTCGCCTGCGCGCGGACGGCTCGATCAACGTATCGGCAAACTCGGTCGAAATCGGGCAAGGCAATCGAGGTGTCCTGCGGATCGTTGCGCAGAAGATGCTGCGCCAGCCACTGCGCATGATTTCAGTCTCGGAGCCGGACACCCTGCTCGCGCCGTACGACTGGGGGACTGGCGCCAGCCGATCGACAGTGATCATCGGCCTGGCCGTGCAGATGGCCTGCGAAGACATCTTGCGCCAGATCGGCGAGACGGCCGCAACCGTGCTCGGGGGCTCGCCTCAGGACTACCAACTCGAAGAGGGGCGAATCGAAGGGCCGGCCGGATCGATCTCCATCCTCGAATTGCTCAGGCGCTTCAATGGGATGAGCGCTGGCGAGTTCCTTGGTGTCGGGCGGGTGAATTCAGAGACGAAGAATGGCGCGTTCAAGCTGGCCCCTCTGTTCTGGGAAACCGGCGCCGGCGCCTGCGAAATCGAGGTGGACGAGGGCACTGGCGCGATCCGACTGGTCCGCGTCGGCGGCGCCGCAGACCTGGGTTACGTCATGAATCCCAAGGCCGCCGAAGGCCAGGACGAAGGCGCCATGGTGATGGGCCTGGGTCACACACTCTTCGAAGAATACGTGTACGAGGACGGGCAGGTCGTGAACGGCACCTTGTTCGACTACCGGGTGCCGACCATGGAGGACGTGCCGTTTCATGTGGGAACCGTACTGATCGAAAGCCTTGACGGACCAGGTCCGTTTGGCTCCCGCGGCGGTGGCGAAGGCGCCATCCTCCCAGTCGCCCCGGCCGTTGCCAATGCACTCTTCCAAGGCTGGGGGGTGCGAATCAAAGACCTACCACTCACACCCGAGCGAGTCTGGCGAGCGCTCAAAGCGGCCAAGGCAGCCAACGAAACCTAACGAGGACAACATGGATTTCAGGATTGACGCCACTCTCCCGGCATCGGCCGCCCAGCTCTGGGCCATCTTCTTCGATGTCCAACGCGTTGCTGGCTTGATTCCGGGCTGCGAGAACGTGACGGAGGTCGAGCCGCTCAAGCAATTCTCGGCTCTGATGAAACAAAAGATCGGCCCGTTCAAACTGGAGCTTCCGACCACCATCGTGCTTGGCGACTACACGCTGGAGCGCCACGTGGAGCTCAGTGCCACGGGGCGCGACAAGTTCACTGGAACGACCATCGATGTACGCATGAAGGTCAACCTCGATGAGAAGTCAAGCGACGGCGAGGTTGAGTGCACGCTGGGGATCGATGCGCAAATGCAGGTCGCCGGCCGACTCGCGTCGCTGGGTTACCCGGTCGTCAAGAAGCGCTCGGAAGAGCTCTTCGGCGAATTCGAGAGGCGGCTGCGCAATGAACTGGCAGGCTTCTCGGAGCCCGTGTCCTCAGACGGTGCCGCGCCTGTTGCTTCGATATCAACCGCCGCCCCGGCTGCCGCCGCGCCGGCGGAACGACCCACCTCGGGTGCACCGGTTGCGGCTCCAGCTCCATCGGCTGCGGTGCAAGCGGCTTCAATGTTGCATCCGCAACACGCGTACTCCTCCCAGCAGCATGCGCCGGCGTCCCGGGCTTCTCGTGGGGTTGAGCTGGTGCTGCAGTGGCCGCGCGTTGGCGTCAGCGTGGCGGTCGCATGCGTGGTCGCGTATGCGGCGACGGCCGCATTTCACCAATCACCAGGATGGTGGATCGTGGCCCCAATGCTGGGCGTCGCAGCCGGACTTGGACGGAGAGCCGACTGATGCGTCCAGCGCGCTTTGCGCTCCATCGGCCCACGAGCCTGCGCGAAGCGCTGGCGTTGAAGGCCGAGTTCGGAGATGCCGCCACTTTTCACGCCGGAGGGACCGAACTGCTGGTTGCCTTGAAGGCTCGGGTGCTGCAGTACGACCATGTCATCGACATCAAGCAAGTCGAAGAGCTGCGCGACATCCGCCTCCTCGACGACGGGACACTCAGCATCGGGTCGCTGTCCACGCATCACGTGATTGCCAATGATCCGCTCGTGCAGCAGCTGATTCCCGGCTACGCCCATCTCAGCGAGCATGTGGCCAACATCAGGGTTCGTGTCGCCGGGACCCTTGGCGGCGTACTTTGCTTCGCGGAACCACACGCCGACGCGCCGACGATGCTGTGCGCACTGGACGCCCGTATTGTTCTGGCCAGCACAACGGGTCAACGCACCATTTCCTCGAGAGAGTTTCACGTAGGTGAATTTGCAACGGCGCGCGAAGATGACGAGCTGCTCGTATCCATCGACGTGCCTCGACAGCTGCCGGGCGACAAATCCGCATATCGACCGTTTGGCCACACCGAGCGTCCCGCCGTCGGCGTGGCCGCAGTCTGGTCGCCGCAAGGGCCGCAGCGCCTGCGCCTGTGGGTCGGCGCCATCGTCGCTGTTCCCGGGCCGCTGTCGGGAGCGCAAGAAGCGGCCGAGAGTCTCCCGCCTGACGCGCCTTTCGAGGACGTATGGCAAGCCCTCGGGCCGGTGATCGCCGCGGACGCCGAGAAGATTGACGCGCATGACGATCTGCACGGTGGTGCCGACTACAAGAGGCATCTGATCACGGTCCTTGCTCAACGCGCCCTCGAGGAGTGCTTGAAATGAACCAAACAACTGGAACCTTTCCGCTTGTCCGCGTGGATATGTCGCTGAACGACACGGAACGGTCCGTCGAGATCGAGCCACGAGAACTCCTCATTGACGTGCTGAGAGAGCGCTTCCGAATGACGGGCACGAAGCGCTCCTGTGATGTACAGGTCTGCGGCGCATGCACTGTCTTGGTCGACGGAATGCCCACCTCAAGTTGCACGACGCTGTGCGCGGATGTCCACAACCGCCACGTCACGACGATCGAAGGCTTGGCGTATGAGGGAAGGCTGGATCCTGTTCAGCGCGCGTTCATCGCCCATGGCGCACTGCAATGCGGCTTCTGCACTCCCGGAATGATCCTGGCGGTGAAGTCGATGCTCTCGCTACACGAAAACCCGTCGGAAGAAACCATTCGTCATTTCCTACGCGGCAACATCTGCCGATGTACGGGATACGTAAAGATCCTCGAGGCCATCAAAGACCTCGTGCAGAACCCACTGAGCTTTGAACCGGAGAGAAAATGACTCAAGCTAAACAAAAGGGCAACAAGCCACACGTGATTATTGCCGGCGCAGGCATGGGTGGGCTGACCCTTGCCATTGCACTTCTGAAAAAGGGATGCGACGTCGATATCTACGAACAATCTCCTGAACTTCGAGAAGTAGGTGCGGGGCTCTGGATCTCGGCGAACGGCAGTCGCGTCATGGCGGATCTGGGTCTGAAGGAAGCGCTTCAGGCGATCAATCTAGCTCCCGAGGACCGCGTCATCCGTTTCTGGAAGACTGGAGAAGAACATTCCGTCTACATCCGGGACACTAACGATTCCAAGGTCGACCACACGCTGATCCAGGTGCTACGTGGCGAACTGCAACGCGTGCTCTACGAGGCTGTGATCAAACTCAAGCCGAATGCGGTCCATTTCGGTGCTCGCTCCTTGGGCGCCGAGACGGTCGGCGACCGCGCACGACTGTTGCTCGATAACGAGGCATTCGCTGAAGGCGATATTGTGGTCGGTTGCGACGGCGCACATTCTCGTGTGCGCCAGTCCCAGTTTGGCCCCTCCCCTGCGCGCTTCACAGGTGCGGTGGCCTGGCGCGGCTTGGCGCCGATGTCCAGTCTTAAACCTCAGCACAGGCGCGCCCTGGCGTCGACGTGGGTGGGACCGACGGCGCATGTAACTTGCTATCCGGTTCAACGCAATGGCGAGCAGTTCGTTAGCTTTTCGGCTCAGGTAGACAGCGAAGTTTGGCAGACCGAATCATGGTCCGAACGCGGCGAGCTTTCCGATGCGCTCAAGGACTTTGAAGGCTGGAACCAGGACATCCTTGACCTGTTCATTCACTCCGAGAATCTATTTCGGTGGGGCCTGTTTGTCCGTGATCCGCTCGAACGATGGTCCAAGGGACGCGTGACGTTGGTGGGCGATGCATGCCACTCGATGACGCCTTATCTGGGCATGGGCGTGAATGTCACGATGGAGGATGCTTACGTCCTGGCGCGGTGCCTGGAAGATCATCCGGACGACATCGAAAAAGCGCTTGAACGGTACGACACGGCGCGCGTTGAGCGCACGAACCTGACAAAGGCTAGATCGATGGAAATGCTGAAGATCTTCCACGACCCGGCCCTGAAGCGAATCGAGACTGCCCGGCCATACATTGAAAGGAACTGGGCCCCCGACGTCGTGCGTCAGCGCTACGATTGGCTGCTTGCCTATGACGCGACGACGGTGGAGGTCTGAAATGCTTGCTGCCACTGAAACCCGGCGCCGGCCATGGGACGGCGTCATCCCCGAGGAGGAGCAGGCCATCTATCGGAAGACCGGCTGGGGGACGCCGACCGGACTTGGCAAGCGACCGGCGCTGCTGGTGATCGACGTGCAATATCGCTCAATGGGTGATGCACCCATGCCAATCGAAGAGGCGATCACGACGCTGCCAACCAGCTGCGGTGAATATGGCTGGCGCGCCGTGCCCCACATCGCGAAACTCCTGGCGACATTCAGGGACATGAGAGCCCCGGTCCTCTATCCCTATGTTGCGCCCAAGGGGCCCCAGAACCGAGGTCAATTCGAACTGAAAGTGCCTGGCGTCATGGGTATCCCGAAGCACGGCTACGACTTCGTTGCCGAGGTTGCGCCCGCTCAGGCAGACATCCTGATTCCCAAGTTTCAGGCCAGTGCTTTTCATGGCACTCCCCTGACCAGTCATCTGATCGGCTTGGGAGTGGATACCGTCATCGTCACTGGCTGCACAACGAGCGGCTGCGTGCGTGCGACGGTCATCGATGCGTGCGCCCTGAACTTCAAGGTGGTTGTGCCTGAGGATGCCGTGTATGACAGGTCACAGACGTCGCATGCCGTGAATCTGTTCGACATGGCAAGCAAGTATGCCGATGTCATGCCCACGGAGAATCTAGTTCGCGCTCTGCGCAGCGCTCTGAATAGAGCGTGAACAGGGCGGCGTTGCCTGCCATCGCCCCTAGGGCAGGTCGTTGGACGCGCCGCCGCGCATGCGAACCTCAAGCAATTCCAGTAGTGCACGCAGGGCTGCACTGTTGTGCCGGCGCTGCGTGTACGCCGCGTAGAGCCAGATGTCACGTGGCATGAATTCCCTGAGCACCGGGACCAGGCTGCCGCGTTCTATGTACGGCTGAGCCAGTTGCACCGGCACGCATACAGCGCCGATGCCGGCGAGTGCCGCAGCGACGAGTGTGCTTGAGTCGTTTGCATCCATACGTCCGTAGATCGGAAGGTTGTATGGCATGCCGTCAACTTCGAACGGAAGGTGCGGTGCGCCCGGCGCCAGCGAGTAGGTGAGCACGTCGTGCCTTCGCATGTCTTCAGGTGTTGTAGGTATGCCGCGCCTGGTCCAGTAACCGGGTGTGGCGCAAAGCGCAAGTTCCACCCGTTGAAGGCGGCGCACGATGAGGTTTTCGTCGCCGATACGGCCGAACCTCAACGCAATGTCGATGCCTTCCTCCACGAGATCGATGACACGATTGTCGATCTGTAGGTCGATGTGAACATCCGGGTAAAGAGTCAGGAACTCGCTCAGCAGGCTCGGGAAGTCAGTTTGCACGAGCCCGTGAAGCCCCGCCACGCGCAGACGGCCGCTTGGGCGTGAGCCATGCGCCTGCAATTCGCTCTGCGTCGACTCGACCATCTCCATCAGCGGTGCGCTGCGAAGCTGGAGCAGCCTTCCAGCATCGGTCAATGTTACCGACCGTGTTGAGCGGTTCATGAGCCGTACGTTGAAGCGCGCTTCAAGCGTCGCGACATGCTTGCTTGCGCTGGCCTTGGAGATTCCCAGCTTGCACGCTGCGCGCGAGAAGCTGCCGGCGTTGGCGACCTCCAAGAAGGTCTTCAGAAGATTAAACCCGTCCATCAGTCATCCCGGCCCGCTTGGATTTGCGCAGAGGATTTTCCGTCTGTCCCATATATCTCTGGAGAAATGCGCAGGCGTGCGCTAGTGCGCGGCATTCACGAGGACTTCATCGACTTCCCAGCCACCTCCCAGCGCCATGAATACGGCGACTTGATCCTCTGCCAACAGGGCAGCGGACGTTGCCAGAGCGGCTTCGCTGGCTGCCAGGGTGCGCTCTGCATCCAATGCTTCCAGCTGAGCGGTCTTACCGTTGACATAGAGGGTGCGCGCCTGCCGGGCGACGATGGCACTTTGATCTCGCGCGGCCGAGAGCGCAGCATGACGTTCCAGCTCGTGTGCGTAGACATCGAGCGCCGTTTCCACCTCGCGCAGTGCCGTCAGTACGATCCCGTCGAAGCGGGCAGCGGCAACCCGGGTGGCCGCCTCGGCCTGCGCGATGCGAGCGCGGGCAACGCCGGTATTGGGTAGCGTCCAGTTGATCAGCGGACCCAGGCTGTAGCTGAGCGTTTCCCTATTTCCAAATCTTGCCAAGAAGCCCCCCGAGCTGGCCGAGAGGCCCAGCGACACCTTGGGGTAGAGGTCGGCTGTTGCTACGCCGATACGGGCCGTGGCAGCGGCCAGGCTGCGTTCGGCCTGCCGAACGTCGGGCCGCCGGCGCAAAAGGGCTGTGCCGTCTCCGACCGGAAGCAGTCCCGCCAAGCGCGGCGGCTGCTCGCACGTGGCCACTGCTGCGGGGAAGTCGCGAGGTGCTGCGCCGGTCAGAGTTGCCAACCGGTACAACGCACCTTGGCGTTGGGCACGAAGCGGCGGCAACGCCGCGCGCAGTTGTTCCAACTGGCCTTGCGCACGTGCAACGTCGATTTTCCCCACCTTGCCCGCTTGCTGGAGCCGCTCGGAGAGCAGGATCGCCTCTTCTTGAAGACGGACCGATGCCTGCGCTGCGCGCAAGCGATAGCCGCTTGAGCATGCCTGGGCATAGGCATGCGCCACGCCGCTGGCCACGCTCACACGTACAAGGTCCAACGCCGCCTGCGCGGCGCCGGTGCCAGCCTCAGCCGCTTCGATGGCCCGCCGCAGTTGACCGAACAGGTCCAGTTGATACGACAAGGACACACCCGCGCTGTATGTACCGCGGCTGGACGGTTGGTAGTCGCTCTGCAGGAGGCTCAAGCCCGACACATGCCCGAAGCCAGGGCCACCGCTGACCGCAACCGCTGGCCTCTCATGTCCGTGCACCTCGGCCTCCATCGCCTGGTCGCGCTCCAAGTTGGCAACGGCCTGGCGCAAGTCGGTGTTGTGTTCCAGCGCCTGCGTCACCAATGCGTCCAACTGCCGGTCGTTGTAGAGCCTCCACCAGTGCGGCGGCAGAGTCGCTTCCGCCGCATAGCCGTCGGCAGATTGGAATGTGCCCGCGGAGGCAGCTTGCGTGAGAGAGAGGGGGGCGGGGGCCACATAGTCCGGCCCAACGGGTCGGTGGGCACAGCCGGCGAGCAGTGCGCTTGCGGCCGTGGCGGCGGCCAGGAGTCGGTACACGGCGTTATCCACGGCTTTGTGGAGTCCGCGCCGTGGCATCCGTGGTCCGGGCAGTCTCGAGTATTTCCACGGTGACCGTCTGGCCTGCTACCAAACGGGTGCCCGAGGACGTCTGATCGAGCTTCACGCGCACGGGTACGCGCTGCGCAAGCCGCACCCAGTTGAACGTGGGATTGACGCTGGGAAGCAGGTTGGCGCTGGTGCTGCGGTCACGGTCAGCGATCCCGGCGGCGATGCTTTCGACGGTGCCCTCGAGCGCCGCGGCTCCCATGGGCGTGACGCGCACGCGGTCGCCATGGTGAATCCGAGCCAACTTGTTTTCCTCGAAATAGCCTTCGACATAGATGGAACCCGCGTCAACCAACGCCATCACGGGGTGGCCAGCGCTCGCATAGGCGCCCTGGCGCAGGTCGAGATTGGTCACGAGCCCAGCGGTGGGTGCGCGCACCTGGGTGCGTTCCAGGTTCAACGTCGAGGTGTTCAACGCGACCTGCGCCTGTCGCAATGCTGCTTCGGCAGCTTGAAGTGCGCTTTTGGCCTGGTCAACCTTCAGGCGCGACTGCTCGCGAGCTTCCAGCGAGATCAAATCGCCCAGGTCGGAATTACGCTGGCTCTCGCGCTGCGCCTGAGCGAGTGTGATGCGCTGGTTGCTGATCGCGATGCGCTGCGTCGCGACGGCGGCCTGGGCCTGATCCACAGCCAGGTCGAAGCGGGCTTTGTCCACCGAGAACAGCAAGGCGCCAGCGGCAACGGACTGGTTGTCGTGCACCGCCACATTCGCGACCATGCCAGACACGTCAGGCGCGACTTGCACGACATTGGCCCGCACGCGTCCGTTTCGTGTCCACGGGGCGAGTTCATAGTGGTCCCATAAGCGCCAGCCCGCCCAGCCGGCTGCGGCCACCATCAGCACGGTGATCAACAGACGAATGACGGAACGGGCAAGACGGGAAGTCCAGAGGGGCAAGGGGAGGGCGTCAGATTTCATGGGTTGAAGCGGTCCGGATTTCAGGACGAGGCGGCGGTTGCGCCGGTGAGAGAAGCCAAGGCGCAGAGCACCAGAACGTACAGCGCAAGGTCAAACAGGGCGGGGTGCCAGATCCATCGGTAGGCACCGACGATGGCCAGCAGGCGGCGCGTTGCCCAGGAGCACGGCAGCGCGCCGGCTGCCAGAAGCAAAAGCCAGGGCAACTGCACGCCAAAAAAGTTGACTTCGATCATGGCTGGAGCGCGGGGGGAGCGGCTGGAAAGAGGTTGCGTCGAAGGCCCGCAAGCGCCGCGACGGCAGGCCGCTCGGCGCCCGCCGTCAGGGCGTCAAGCAACAGCCGATCGATATGCGGCAGCAGCGACGCATGACGCGGCGGCGCTCCTGCCACATGGGCGCGGAAGATGAGGGCCAATTCCCTGAAGAGGTGACTGACGGGTTCTTCCGCAAGGCGCCCGCGATGCCGCTGCAGCGCAGCGATGTCTGTCCCCAGGCGCAGTTCGCGAAGCGCGCGGTGTGCTGCGATCTGGACCTCTTCGGGACCGTCGGGCGCGACGCGCGGCGCCAACAGCGCCATCCTGTCGAGCATGCGCGAGCCAAAGGCGTCTCGGGCGGATGCGTCCTGCGGATGGGCGGCCAGAGCGGCAAGGTCGTGCCATGTCGCACGTCGTATGCGCTTGGCCGTCCAGTCACGCCCCACGCTGCGCATGAGAGCGGTGATGCGGGCCGCGATCACCGCACCCACGAACAGGGCCATGTTGGAACTGATGAAACTCACCCAATCGGCGGTGGCCGTATCTTGAAGGGCGAGCGTTCCGGCGATACCGAAGAACATGCCAAGGGCCGGCAAGGAACTGGCCGGTCGTGCCATGTAGCACCCGACCACCAAAAACACAGGCGCGATGCACACCACCAGCATGCCAAAGTCATGGGCCAGCGGCATGACCCCCAGGACATAAAAAGCCGACACGGGCAACGACCACAACAGCGCCGTGATGAACTTGTGCATGGCAGGCACGGGATCGTCCATGGTGGCGAAGAAGCTGCAAAAGACGGCAGCGCCCATGGCCATGGCGGATCCCGAGGGCCAGCCCGTCGCGATCCACAGGGCACACGATAGGCAGGTGCCTGACACCGCAGTGATCGCCGACCGCAGCGCGAGCCCTCTGTCCAGGTGAAGCACCCTGCGACCCAAAGCTGCGGTGCTCCGCAACTCCACCGGGTTCCCGGCAATGCCAGCGTCGATATCGCTGCGCAACGTGGTGCAGGCCTCCCAGTGCGCGACTATGTCCTCCAGGCGGGTTGCCAGATCAATCCGCAGTGCGCGGATCCAGGGTGAAGCGGCCGGACCGTCCGCGATGGCGCGAAAGGCGGCGCGCGCTTCTTCCACTTCCGCGTTCGTCGCGCTCGGGGCCAGCCAGCCCGAATGCTGCGCGAAGGTCGAGCCGATGTCATCCGGCACACCGCCTGTGCCGGTGCACAGCGCTTGCAGGCAATCCTCCACCGCCGAGAGCTCCGGGGTGAGGGCGGTGATACGGTCTTGCAGGGCGTCGATGGCGTTCCCGCTCCAGCGCAGATCGGTGTCAAAGGGCACGTGCGTGGACAGCAGACGCAGTTGTGTGATGTCCAGGGCCAGCCGCTGGCGGTCCGCCGCCATTCGAGCGCGCTTGGCTTCGATCGGTGTCTCGCGCAGCACATCGGTGAGCCATTGCCGCGCATCGCCAAGTGCGCGATCCATCACGCCAAGCAGGGACGGGCCCAGGCCGGCAGGAAGCACGATGCCGTGGACCAAGCTGGCGCACAGGATGCCCAGCCCGATTTCAGTGACCCGTGCGACGGCCGTGTCGAACATCGCCGCGGGCGCTTCTACCAGGGGGAAGCCGATCAAAGCGGCTGAGTAGCCAGCCAGCATGAAGACGTATGAACGCGCGCTTCGGTCCAGCAGCGAAACATAAAGGCACAGTCCCACCCACAGCGCCAAGGCCAGCGACAGGAGTTCCGGGGACCCGGACAGCGAGGGGACGAGCACCACGGTCGCTGCGCACGCCAGCAAGGTGCCCAGAAAGCGGTAGACAGCCTTGGAGCGCACATGGCTGGCCAGAGGGTGGGCCACGATGTAGGCGGTCATCATGGCCCAGAAGGGCCGGGGTAGTCCGAAGCGGCTCGACAGGTAGAGCGCAAGCATGGCGGCGACGAAGCTCTTGAGAGAAAAGAGCAACTCCTGCCGAGAGAAACGCGGCAGTGCGATCATGCTGCGCCCCGAGAAATCGCACGTGCGTGCCTGCATGCGAAACGCGCACGCAAACCGCAGGCGGTGATGCTGGCAAAATCGCGAAGCCATGGATGAGCGGGGCCGACCAGCGGTGCCAGTTCCTGTGCCGGAGTCGTTGGACACCGCAGCGCGCCGAAGCGCTGAGAGATCGATTGCGAGAGTGCTTCACGGGCGGTTTTGCATGTCCGGCGAATCGCGCCGATCAGCACGGGGCCGATGAGAAGAATGAACAGTGGCTGGGCCGAAACCGTCT
This sequence comes from Variovorax sp. P5_A3, assembly GCF_056400665.1. Taxonomy (NCBI): domain Bacteria; kingdom Pseudomonadati; phylum Pseudomonadota; class Betaproteobacteria; order Burkholderiales; family Comamonadaceae; genus Variovorax; species Variovorax sp. P5_A3. Next base: position 121,144 of record NZ_JBFUKW010000002.1, read on the forward strand.
CACTCTTATTGCGAATCATTTTCATGCAACGATGCTAATGATCGGCACACACGCCGAGAATTGCAAAGTTGGACGAATGACTTCTCTTTTCGGTCATCGCTGAGAAGGCGTGTCCCGGCAACGATGAGGAGCCTGCATCGACGCGGAATGACGCCTGAAGCGAGCCTTGCCCGTCATCACGGCCGAGGGACAGGCGCTGCAGCGTGGCGGCGGTGCCTTCGGATCGGCCACTGGAAGAGCGGTCCACCTGCGCCACTTGGCCGATCTCAACCGCTTTGAACAGAGCACGCATTCCAATGCAGGAACAAGCCCGATGGCGGGAGCAACACCAACTTTCTCATTATGCGAAGCGCAGAATTCGGCGAGCCAGGTCTGGACTACGAACCGTCAGTACCCGTGATGGCACTGCGCGTCGATGTGGCGGCGCGCGAGCGAGAGATCCCTGTGCACGAACACCGCTCCGGCCAGCTCGTGATCGCACTGCGCGGTGCCGTCTCCTGCGAGGTGCCCGGTGCCCTGTGGATGGTCCCGCCCCAGGCGGGCGTGTGGATTCCGGGCGGCACGCCGCACAGCAATCGAGGAACGGCGAACGCGCAGATCTTCTACCTCTTCGTCGAACCTAGCGCTGCTCCATTGCCGGATCGTTGCTGCACCTTGCGCATCAGCCCGATGCTCAGCGAGATGATTCAGTACCTCGCGGGCTTGCCGCCTTTGTACGAAGCAGGCGGACCGACCGATCGACTGGCGCAGGTACTGCTTGACCAGCTTTGCGCGATGCCCACGGAAGAAATGTTCCTGCCGATGCCTGAGGACGCAAAGCTTAGAAAGATCTCAACGGCGATGATGCGCGATCCCTCCGATCGCAGGACCCAGACGAACTGGGCAAGCGAACTGGGTATGAGCGATCGAACGTTGAATCGACTGTGCACCTCGCTGACAGGCCTGAGCTTTGGCCGCTGGCGACGCCAGTTGCAGATGATCGTGGCGCTTCGCGAGCTGTCCGGTGGCGCGACCGTCCAGCAAGTCGCCTATGACCTGGGCTATGAGTCACCCTCTGCCTTCAATACGATGTTCAAGAAGGCTTTTGGAAAGCCACCCGCCACCTATATCAATGACCGCTTTCGGGTCGGTGGATGACAGGCGATCTCAGGTCAGCGCGTCGCCGACACCGGCGGCCATCCCGTAGACACGCTCATCTGTAGGCTCGGGCGTGGGTCACACCACCGTCCACCACCAGGGTAGCGCCCATCACGTAGTCACCTGCACGCGACGCCAGGAAGATCGCCGCGCCCGCGATGTCCTCTGAAGTGCCGATGCGTCTGGCGGGTATGTATTCGGACAGTTCGTCGCCGCGGTCGCGCGCGTTGCGGTTCATCTCGGATGGAAACGCACCAGGAGCAATGGCGCTGACCGCGATATTGTCCTGCGCCAGGCGCAGCGCCATCCGCCGGGTAAGGTGGATCAAGCCCGCCTTGCTGGCGACGTAGGAGTAATTCTCCTGGGGATTGAGCGCGATGCCATCCGTGGAGGCGATGTTGATGATCTTTCCCACACGCTCCTTGGCCGCGGTGCGCAGCGGCTCGGACAGCGCCTTCGTCAAGAAGAAGGGTGTCTTCATGTTGAGATCGACCACCTTGTCCCAGCCGCTTTCGGGGAAAGCATCGAAGTCCTCTCCCCAGGCGGCGCCGGCGTTGTTGACCAGGATGTCCAGGGTCGCTTCATGCTGCGCGTAGGCAGCGGCCAGGGCCTGGCAGCCGGCGACCGTGGAGACGTCGTGGGGCAGCGAGACGCAATGGCCGTTCTTCGACAGTTCTGAAGCCGCCAGATCGCATGCCGCGGCCTTGCGCGCGCTGATGTAGACGCGTGCGCCTTGCGCCAAAAATCCCTCGGCGATCATGCGACCAATACCCCGTGAGCCGCCGGTGACGAGCGCGGTGCGGCCCTGCAAAGAAAAAAGATCTGGCGTCATCATTGCGATGCCCGGGCCGCGGTGTTTTTGCGCATGTGAAATATCTCCTGTCTGACTTCTGGGCGCCAATGGACATACTGGCCTTGCTGGAAAATGACATGGGAGCGCTGGCGCAGCGCAGGCGGCGTTTGCCCCGGGCCGGCCCATCGGCGTCGCGCCAGGCTCGTGACCACATGCCCTGTGCGCCACCGTCTTCAGAACGGCCGCGTCGGCAGTTCGGTGGATCAGCCCACCTCGAGAAGGGCCCGCCTCACGTAGGCGGTGCCATCCAGCAGCCGCCGAGCGGTGCGAGTGAAGTGCACTTCTCGGACCGTCCACTCATCGTCGGCGGTGCGAGCCACGTTCGCAAAGATTCCGATCACACCGCTCGGATGACCGATACGGATGCGCGTGGGATCGGCGTGACTGCCTCGCGCTTCAGCGGGGATCGTCCCTGCGATCTGTGCTGCCACGGAAAGGCAGACCGAGCCCCCGCCTGGAAAAGCCTTGTGCATCGCGCCGCCATTGAGAACCATGCGCGCAACAAAGTCGATCTCCGACGACTTGACGATTCGGTCGCCGCCGATGGTTCGGTAGTCCTGCGCTTCGCCGATGAGGATCTGGTAGGGCGTGAGGGTTCCTGACGCTGGCAGGTTGCAACGATCGGCGGCCCAGCGCCTGACTTCCTCGGCCATTTCGTAGATATCGGGACTGAGCTGACCGGGAAGCTCCGTGCCGGTGACGCCCAGATCCGTCGCGCGGATGAACACACACGCCGTGCCCACATCGACAATCGAGACGGGTATCTCACGGCCGAGTTTTGAGACGTAGACCGAATCACGTGCCTGCCCGGTGGGCAGCAATCTGCCGGTGGTGGCGCCGCTGGTACCGGAGTAGTCCAACGCGACTTCGGCGCCTTTGGCGGGCACCCCATCCACTTCGGTGTCGCCTTCCACGCGCGGCTCGCCGTGGGCACATTGCACCACCATGCGCAGAATCTTGCCGGTGTTGGTGTTGTGCACTCGCACCGTGGTGGCGGGCTCCTGCACGGGAATCAATCGCTCCTGCAGTGCGTAGACCCCGGTGGCCGATGAAATGTTGCCGCAGACGATCTCGAAGCTCACGTTGGGCTGATCGATTCCGATCTGCACAAAGGTGTAGTCGATGTCTGCGTCAGGTCGTGACGGCGGACCAATGATTGCGCATTTGCTCGTGAGAATGTCGGCGCCGCCGAGCCCGTCGATCTGACGCACGTCCGGGCTGCCGAACAGGGCCAGAAGGAAGCGCTGAAGTGCTTCGGGGTCTGCTGGCACGTCTCGTTGCGCGAGAAAGACGGCCTTGCTTGTGCCACCGCGCATCAAGGTGACCGGAACGCGTATTTGTTCTTTCATTCATTCAGTATGCGCGTGCGCACGGCGGTCGTCCTTGCAGTTCGGCTGCTCTCGCTTTAGCAGGACTACACGCTTGACACTCTTTAGAAAGGCTAAAGAGTGAGCAGCACAAATCCAATGACTGGACGGGCCTGGGTCACCACACTTCCTGTTGCCGTGGCAATCGCCACCCGAACAGGAGACACCTTTGAAGATCATCAAGCGAGCGGGATCCCATTTCCGTGAAACCACCGGCGGCATGGTGCTCATCGCCACCCAAGTGGCTGGGCATCCTCCGCAATTTCCCCCGATCGAGTTCACCCACAGCGAGCAGAAGCTGGAAGAAGTCGAACTCGGACCGACGGGCTCCCTCTACAGCTTCACGATTGTTCACCCCGGCAAGGACAAGCCGCCTTACGGGTTGGCGATGGTCGACTTCGAGCCCGGTGTCCGCGCATTCGGTCGGCTCGTGTTCGATGCGCAGCCGCCCGCACTCGAAACCCGCTTGCGGGTGGTGCCGTTCGCGTTGCCGGATGGCACACCCGACTACGCCTTCCAGGAGTGACGACATGAAGCAACCAATGATCACCGGCGTGGGAATCACGGACTTCGGCCGCTTTCAGGAGCTGACCGAAGAGGCCATGGCGCAGTCGGCCATTCTTGACGCTTTGCAAGATGCCGGCACGCAGCTTTCGGAGGTGCAAGCGTTCTACTGCGGCAACGCGCTCGGAGCCATGTTGCCGGGACAACGTGCACTGCGTGAACTGCACGTGAACGGCGGAGCAGTCTACAACGTGGACAACGCCTGTTCCAGCGGGGCGACTGCGTTGAATCTCGCATTGCAGGCACTCAAGGTCGGGCAGTACGACACCGTCTTGGTGTTTGGCATGGATCATCTCAGCAGCCTCGGCGGCGGTCCTTTGCAGCTGAGTCAGAAGGATTGGAACAACAGGCGCGGCATGATCATGCCCGCCTTGTACGCCATGCGCGCGAAGCGCTACATGCATGACCATGGTCTCAAGCTTGAGACATTGGCGGACATCTCCGTGAAGAACCGAAAGCACGGTGTTCTGAATCCCATTGCAAAGTTTGCGCAACTGGCGACCCGCGAGGAGATTCTTGCTTCGCGCCCGGTGGCCGATCCGCTCACGCTGCTGCAGTGCTGTCCCGCGGTGGTCGATGGTGCGGCGGCCCTCGTGCTGACGACCAAGCCCTCCAAGGGCGTTGCAAGACCGGTTCAGGTCCTGGCGTCCGTGGTCCAGTCCGGCTTGTTCGAAACCACGCCGGTCGATATGACGGAGGCCGAGATCACGGCGCGCGCCGCCAAGCTGGCTTACGAGCAGGCTGGCATCGGGCCGCAGGATCTCAGTCTGCTGGAAGTGCACGACGCGTTCACGATTTCCGAGTTGCTCTACTACGAGGCGCTGGGTCTTTGCGATCGTGGCGACGCGGCTGGATTGCTGCAAAGCGGCGCGACCGCCCTGGGCGGGCGGGTGCCTGTAAACCCGAGTGGCGGTCTCATCGCCAAGGGGCATCCCCCCGGTGCGACCGGTGTCGCGCAGATCGTGGAGGTCTGCGAGCAGCTGCAAGGCCGAGCGGGTGCTCGGCAAGTACAGGGGGCGCGAATCGGCCTCACGCAGGTGACCGGCGGCGGGATCTGGGGCGTGGATCACGCCGCCTGCGCCATCAATATCCTCTCGCTCTGATGGGGGCCGACATGAACCAGACAAATTCAACCGCGCCTGCCTCGCTGCAGGGCCTCGTCGCCGTCGTGACCGGGGGGGCGAAAGGTATCGGCCTGGGCATCGCCCGCGAGCTTGCGCAGGCCGGCTGCCGTCTCGCGCTCTGGGACTTCGACAGCGAAGCCCTGCAAGCGGCCCAGCGGTCCCTTGCGGGTGAGGGGGTCGACGTGAAGACCTTCAAGGTTGACGTGAGCTCCGTGGAGCAGGTGGAGTCGACGGTGGCCCAACTGCTGGCGTCCCATGCACGCATCGACGTCCTGGTCAACAACGCCGGCATTGGCGGAGACAAGCTTGTTTCCAAGATGGACTTGGCCTTCTGGAGTCGCGTGATCGAGGTCAACCTCCATTCGCAATTCATTTGTTCCAAGGCGGTCTTGGCCCAGATGGCGGAAAACCGGTTCGGACGCATCATCAATATCGGTTCTCGTGCCTGGCTGGGCAATCGCGGCCAGGCGGCCTATTCCGCCTCCAAAGGCGCCGTAGTGAGCCTCACCCGCTCGCTGGCGCTGGAATATGCGCGCAAGGGCATCACCGTCAATGCCATTGCGCCGGGCATCGTCGAGACGCCGCTGTTTGAAACGCTCACCGAGGAGGTCAGGCAGGGTCTTCACAAGACCGTGCCCATGGAGCGTATCGGGCAGCCAGAAGACATCGGTCGTGCCGTTCGATTCTTCGCGGAGCCAGGCTCCAGCTACGTCACGGGGCAGCTGCTGTACGTTTGCGGCGGACGCAGTCTCAGCAGTCCGTCGGTGTAGTGAGCCGATGCGAATCCATGAAGAACATCCAACGAGATCGAAGGTCGCATGCTCGCTAGTGCACTGAGCGGCTTGAAGGTGATCGACTTCACCCAGGTCATGGCGGGTCCCACGTGCACACTGTGCATGGCCGACCTCGGGGCCGATGTCGTGAAGGTGGAAGCCCCCACAGGCGACCTTTCGCGAGCGCTCTCGCCCTGGGTTCATGGCGAGGGCGTTCCCTTCCTTGCGCTCAATCGCAACAAGCGCAGCATCGTGCTCGATCTCAAACAGCCGACCCACAGGCAAGCGGCGCTGCAGCTGGTCGCGCAGGCGGACGTGCTGGTGGAAAGCTTCCGACCGGGCGTGATGGAACGCCTGGGGCTTGATTACGCCACGGCAGCTGCGGCAAATCCCCGGCTGATCTATTGCTCCGTCTCCGCGTACGGTCAGCACGGGGCCGCAAGGGAACTGCCCGGGGTGGACGGCGTGCTGCAAGCCGTGAGCGGGCTCATGAGCGTCACTGGCGCGCCGGACGGCCAGCCGTGCAAGGTGCCGGTGCCCGTGGTCGATCTTGTCACGGGGTCGTTTGCGACCATCTCGATCCTGGCTGCCCTCGCGCAGCGTCAACGCACGGGGCTGGGCCAGCACGTGGAAGCGAGCATGTTCGCCAGCGCCATCGCGCTGCAGCATGTGAGTTTCGCGTCCTATTTCGCAGACGGCCATGTGCCCGGCCCGCAGGGAAACGCCGCGCCGTATTCGACGCCGAACGAGGCCTTGCGTTGCGCCGACGGGTGGATCATGGTGGCGGCCTATCACCCCGCGCGATGGCAGGCCTTGTGTGCCGCCATCGGTGCGCCTGAGCTCGCATCGGACCCGCGCTTTGCCGAGAACAAGGATCGGTTGCAGTACCGCGAGGCGCTGTTGCGCCTGCTCGAAGCACGCATGCTTGCGCATCCCCGTGCCTTCTGGCTCGAGCAGTTCGCGGCCGTGGACATCATCTGCGGGCCGATCAACAACTATGCCGAGGTCGCGCGGTCCGCGCCCTTCGTCGACGCGGCGCTCACAGAGACCTTGCAGCACCCGGTCGCAGGTGCGTTGACGCTGCCACGCAGCGTCATCGGTGCGGTTGGCGAGCGGCCCCAGGCGCGACGAGCGGCTCCCACACTCGGACAGCACACCCGCGAGGTGTTGGTCGAACTGGGCATGCCGCCGGAAAACATCGAGGCGGTCATCGCCGCCGACTCTCCTTCGAACTGAGACACACCCATGCCCATCGTCAAGACAGTCCAGGATGGCGTCGCCATCGTCACCCTGAATCGGCCCGAAGCCATGAATTCCATCGACCCGGAATCCAACGAGCAGTTGCTCGCGATCTGGGACGAGGTCTCCAGCGACGAGGGCATCCGCGTCCTCGTGCTGACGGGCGCGGGCGAGCGTGCGTTCTGCACAGGTGCAGATCTCAAGAAAACGATGCCGCCTGCCGACAGCGCAGCCCGGCAGGTCTTTCGCGCCGGTACCCGGCATTCCAATTTCGGCACGCTGCAGACCGACAAGCCTGTCATCGCCGCGATCAATGGCTATGCCCTTGGCGGTGGACTGGAACTGGCTTTGCTTGCGGACATCCGCATTTGTTCCGACAACGCGCAGTTCGGGTTGCCGGAAGTGCGCGTCGGAAGCATCCCAGGCGCCGGGGGCACGCAACGCCTGATTCGCGCGGTGGGCCAGTCGGACGCGATGTGGATGCTGCTGACGGGCGAACGCATCGATGCCAACGAAGCGTTGCGGATCGGACTGGTCAGCAAGGTGGTTCCCCTTCCCGCGCTGCAGGAAACCGCGATCAACCTGGCACGCGCAATGGCCGCCAATGCGCCATTGGCGATGACCGCAGCCAAGCGTCTGGCGATGACCGGACGGGAGCTGCCGCTTGCGGGTGGACTGGAACTGGAGCGCCAGGCCTTTGGCGTACTCAGGGACAGCGAGGATCGACTGGAGGGGCGCCGTGCGTTCGCCGACAAGCGCGCACCGGTCTTTCGCGGTCGCTGACTTTGCCTCGCACAGAGGCGCAAGCGTCGTGGGTCGCTGCGCGCTCGAATCCCCGATTGGCCTCGTGCCGACGCCGCAGCAAGCGACGTGACCTCGCTGAATTTTCCTGGAGCAGCTCTTGAACAAACCGAGTACCGCCTGGCTCTGCAGCCTCGCCCTCATCGCTGCCGTGTCCTTCGGCACGTCGGCCATCGCGCAGCCGGCCAGCCGCTCGCCCGCAAGGATTCTGGTGGGGTTCTCGCCTGGCGGGACACTCGATGTCGTCACCCGGGCGCTTGCGGATCAGCTGCATGAGCCGCTCCATCGCACGGTCGTGGTGGAGAACAAACCCGGCGCCGGCGGAAAGATCGCGGTTGATGCGCTGCGTGCCGCCCCGGCCGACGGAAGCGTGGCCATGCTGTGCCCTGACTTCCTGCAATCGATCTATCCGTTTGTCTTCAACAAGCTCAACTACGCTGCGCAGCGGGATATCCTGCCAGCGTCGACGGTGGTCGAGTTTCCGATGGCGCTGGCTGTACCCGCGTCCTCGCCCGTCAAGACCTTTGCCGAATATGCCCAATGGGTGCGCGCCCATCCCGAGCATGCCAATTTCGGCCATGCCGCATCGGGAGGCCCGACCCATTTCTTGGGATTGCAGATCGCCAAGGTCATCGGAACACCGCTGCAGGACGTGCCGTTTCAGGGTGCAGCCCCAATGATCGTGAACCTTGTCGGTGGCAATGTCGCAGCAGGAAGTTCGACGGTCGGAGACTTCGCACAGCACCACAACGCCGGCAAGCTTCGCGTGCTGGCAGTCACCTCTGCCCAACGCTCACCGCTCCTGCCTGACGTCCCGACGTTCGGCGAGCTCGGCCGAAAGGAGCTCACCGCGGTGGGCGTATTGGCCATATGCCTGCCTCCTGGGACGCCTGCCGTCGTCGTCTCCGAATGGAGCACTTCGATCCGAAAAGCCGTTGCATCCGAGCAGTTCGCGCGCAAGATCCGCACGCTCGGCTTTGTGGAGACGGGAAGCTCGCCGGCCGAGGCTCGAGCCAGGTTCGGCGAAATGCGCGACTTCTGGGAGCCGGTGGTCAAGGCTTCGGGATTCAAAGCGGATTAGGGCCGTGGCGGCCGGTGATCGCACACCGGCTGGACAGCAACTCGACTGAGACTGCGGCGGCGGCGGCGAGGGGGAAGAGGCGCGGCAGCGCGCTCATCGGCCGCAGGATCAGCCAGGGCCGTCGCTCGCGGCCGCGAGCAGTGGCACCAGGATATCGCTGATCGGCGTGGGAATGCCCAGAGCCCGGCCGCGACGCGCGACGACACCGTTGCGGATATCCCATTCGAGCGGCCGGCCGGCTTCGCGGTCCGTGAGGATGGAAGTGCCCATGTCTGGGGGAGATGACTGGAATCTGTCGAGAATCTCCTGCGGCACCTCATCGCCGAGTTCTGCGCCCTCGGCGCGGGCCACGGCCAGGCATTCCCGCAGATAGGCAAGGGCGAGCGCAGCGATATCGGACCGGCCGAACATGCCCGAGCGGCGGTGCGTGAGCACCATGAGCCCGGCCACCGCGTTCTGCAGCAGCTTGCGCCAGGCCAGCGCGTGGAAGTTCGCGGCCAGCTCGACGCGGCAGCGTGTGCCTTGCAGCGCCTCGGCCGCCACGCGGGCGTGCGAGGTGTCTGGCAGGCTCAGGCGCATGTCTGCGCGCAGGCGCACCGAGCCGTCGGCTTGGGCTTGCACAGGGAACCACACGACCGCGGGAACGACCTGCGCGGCCCGGGCATGCAGGGCGATCCGCTCCAACTGCTCGACGCCGTTCTGCAAAACGCACACGACCGTCTTCGGGCCACTCAACGCGGTGAGCCAGTCTGCCGCCGCCTCGATCTGTGTCGCCTTCACCGCCAGAAAGACCACCTCGACCGTCCCCCCGATTTGTGCGGGATCCACCCGCACCGGACCGGGCACGGTGATGAGGCGATCGCCATCCTGAAGCGTCAGGCAATCCCGAGGTGTGCGGCCGCACAGCACCGGCGTGCGACCGGCTTCGTGCAGTGCCGCCGCGACCGCGGTGCCGATGGCACCGGGACCCACGACGGCGATGGATGCAGCCCTTGTTGTATTCATGAACACAGACTCCTTCGGGTGTCTCTTCAGCGTCCCGTACACGCCATGCTTGCGCTCGTCACGAGCGCAATGTAATCTATTACCTAGTATGATAAAAGATGGTAACGGAGTTTCTGAAAACGCGCGCTTGTTGCAATGGATCGGAAGCATCCAGGCCCGAACTGGCGATCTCGCTGCCAGCGAGGCAAAGGTCGTCGAACTGCTGCTCTCCGATCCCTTGTTCGTTGGCGCGAGCACGACCGCGCAGGTAGCTGCCCGCGCCGGCGTTTCGCCGCCCAGCGTGATTCGTGCCGCGCGTGCGATCGGGTTCAGCGGTTTCACCGAACTGAAGATCGAGATCGCGCGTGCCCGCGGTACCACCGGGTTCTTCGCGCCGCCTGGCGCGCTCACCGCGGGTGCGACGACCGCAGCGGTGCTCGAGGCCTCGATCCGAGCAGGCACTGACGCACTGACCGCCCTCGGCGGAGCCCTAGAGCTGTCCGCGCTCGAGCGGGCGGTCAGCACCATGCAGCACGCGCGCCAGGTGATCGCATTCGGAGCCGGCCCCTCCGCGACGGTCGCCGCCGATGCGGTCTTCCGTCTGCGCGCGGTCGGCGTGACGACCATCGGCATTGCGGACCATCTGTCGGCAATGATCGCAACGCGGCTCCTGGGCCCCGGTGACGTCGTCATCGCTATCAGTTCGACGGGACGCACCTCGACGACGCTCGCCATCGCCGATGCGGCAGCTTCTGCCGGCGCCTCGCTCATCGCAATCACCAACCAGTACGGCACACCGCTGGCGACCCTCGCGAACATCGCGCTTGTCGTCGGCGGTGCGCCATTGACGGCCCAGATGGCCGCGGCCGGGAGTCGGCTGGCGCAGCTCGTGGTGATCGACGCGCTGGTCGCGGCTGTCGCGCTGCGCGACCCGCAGCGCAGCCGCCGCGCGGAACGGGCGGGCATCGACCTGCCCGATATCACCTGATGCTGCCCGGCACCGTCGCGATGGTCCTCGCCGCGGCGGTCGCCCATGCGGTATGGAACCTGGCCTCGAAGTACAAGCGCGGTGATGCCTTGCTGTTCGTCTGCGCCTACACCTACGCTTCGGCGCTGCTGTGTGTCCCGATCAGCCTCGCCTTCATGGCGGATGGGCAGCAGGTGCTCGGCTGGCAGCTCGCGGCGGGCGCCGCTGTCTCGGCCGTGTTGCACACCGCTTACTCTCTGACCTTGCAGGCCGGCTACGAACGCGCCGAACTGGGGGTGGTTTATCCGGTCGCCCGCGGCACCGGGCCGGTGCTGGCGATGCTGTTCGCGATCCTGCTTCTGGACGAACAGCTCACCGTGGCCGCGATGTTCGGCGCTTCGCTTGTCGTGGCGGGCATTCTCGTCGTCACCGGCAACCCGTTCAAAAGCGCAAGCCGCCGGCCGCTTCAGGGCTTGCTCTGGGGCGCCGCGACGGGGGCGACCATCGCCGCCTACACGGTCTGGGACGGCTATTCGGTCGTCGCGCTGCACCTGGCGCCTGTGAGCTACTACGCCGCCACGCTGCAGCTGCAGAGCCTGATCCTGACCCCCAGTTTGCTGCGCCGGCGCCATCGCGTTCGAGCGGCCATCCGTGCCGACGCCGTGCCGATCCTCATCGTGGCTGTGTTCTCCCCGCTCGCCTACATCCTCGTTCTCACCGCCATGCTGAAGGCGCCGGTGGCGCTTGTCGCGCCCCTGCGCGAATCGTCCATCGTCATCGGCTCACTCGTCGCGTGCAGACTGTTTGGCGAGGGTCATCTCGCGCGCCGCATGGCCGGCGCGGTGATCGTGCTGGCGGGGATCGCGGCAATCAGTCTTTGACGCCTTCTTTGAGCCAGCTTTGCACGCGGTAGCGGGGCTCATAGGTGATGGCCGATACCCGTTGCTACCGGACAGAACGGATCCAATCTCTGAAAAGCTTCACGGGAGCCTCTGCCGCTTTCAGCGGGTCGCAGACCAAGTAGTACCCGGACTCCGTTCTGGCAACGTGATCCACTGCGATGACGAGCCGCCCGCTGCGTAGGTCATCGTCCACGTAGGCGCGCTGGGCGATGGCAATCCCCAATCCATCAGCCGCCGCCTGGTAGCACAGCGCAGCATTCGCCAAGGTGATTCCATGCAGACGCGGGGAATCTACAAGTTCGGCCGAACTGAACCAGAGCGACCAGGCTTCCGGCCGCATCATCGAGTGCAGCAGGTTGGCTTGCAGCAGGTCTTGAGGTGTCTTCAAATGCGTGGCCAGGTGGGGTGCGCAGACAGGAAGAAATTCGTCGTCGAAGAGGTGGTCCAGCTCGACATCGGCCCACTCTCCCATGCCATGCCGGATCGCGCAGTCAGCGCCCTCGAGCCGGATGTCGTCGGCCATTGCAATGGTCGAAATCTCGAGGTCAATGTCGGGATGTTGCGCGTAGAAGCCGCGCAGGCGAGGCACCAACCATCGTATGGCAAGGCTCGGCGTCACTTTCAGGCGCAGCCGCTTGTCCAGCTGGATATCGAGCACGTCATTGAGCGCATCGTTCAGGCGATCGAAAGCATCCGAAACGCGGTGGGCCAGTCGTTTGCCCACCGCGGTGAGCTCGATCTCGCGGCCGGATTTCTGAAACAGTTGCGCTCCGAGCCCGACCTCCAGCTGCTTGACTTGCTGGCTGACTGCACCGGGCGTCACATGAAGCACCTGAGCGGCGCGCGTGATCCCTTTGGCGCGGCACACTGCATCGAACACGCGCAGCGGGCCCAGGAGCGCACGGAGACTGTGCATCGCGACCAGTGAAGGCGTAGCGAACTCAGCGCTCGCTCGAACCCGCCGCTGCGACCGTGCCGCTCGCGTGCTTGGCGGCCGGACGTTCCATGAGGCAGAGCATTGCGGCCGCAAGCAGCAGTCCCGCTGCCAGACAGAGCCACGAGACATAGCTGCCGGAAATGTCAAAGAGCCGTCCCGCGAGGAATGGCCCGATGCCGGCGCCAATGGCCACCGTGGCATAGACACCCCCGAAGAGGGTGCTGTAGAGGTTCAGCGGGAATTTCCGGCTCACCAGGTAGGCTGCGAGGTCGAACTCCGCGCCGACCGCGAAGCCAGTCATGAGCAACCCGGGAAGCACCAGCGCCGGTTGGCCCGTTGCCAGAAGCAGCATGCCGGTGGCAGACAGCATGAAGAGCGTCGCCGACAAGCGCGCGGCATCGAACATGTCCAGCAGAAAGCCGGTGACGATTCGTCCGACGATGACCGCCACGCCAAGGATGCTGGCGAGACCGGCGGCGCGGTTCGTGGAAAGCCCCAGGTCAGTGAGCATCGGAACGACGTGCACGATCGTGCCGAAGATGCCGACCGAGCACAACAGGAAGACAGCGGCAATGCGGAAAAAGCGCGGATCGACCAGCGCCTTCAGGTTACTTCCGGCTGGGGCACGGCGGCCCTTCTCTGCAGGGGCCGCATCCGCGCCCCGCAGGAAGTAGGCAATCAATGGCAAAAGTGCAAGAACGACCGCCGCGAGGCCCAGGTAGGTGGCTCGCCATCCGAAATGGGCGATGGCCGGCGTGACGATCAGCGGAATCAGGATGGCCCCGACGCCCGTTCCGGTGATGGCGATGCCCAGGGCCAGTCCGCGTTGCCGAGAGAACTTCCCCACGAGGATCCTTGTGAAGGACAAGGGCGAGGCCGCGCCACCGAGCAGTGTCAGGACAGTGACCAACGCCAGAAAACTGGCCAGCCCCTGTGTCCAAACGCCCAGAAGCAGGAACGAGGTCGACAGGCCCACCAGGGAGAGCAGGGTGACGCGTCGCGCGCCGTACCGGTCGATTACCTGTCCGATGAATGGCGCCGCGCATCCTAGCAGCACGCTGCTGATCAGCGAGCCCAGGGACGCGGTGCCTCTGGTCCATCCGTACTCGGCGGCGAGTGGCTTCAGGAACAGACCTGAACTGTAGAAGTACAGGGATGAGACACCGCTTGCCAGCCCGAGGAAGCAACCCAGGACATAGCGCCAATGCTGCCGCAGTTCTGAAGGTGAATGAGGAGAGGGCGTCATGTGCGGATCCTTATGACGAAGTGAAAGTGAACAGAGGAACGACGGTCGTCACCCACGCGGCGAGGTCACGTAGCACAAACGAAGAGTTCGTCTTCAGCACTTCTGGATGCCGATGGTGCGGTTCAGCAATGCCTCTTCGCCGCTCAGCACCGCCGCAGACCCGGAGTAGGCGGCCAGGCCCCGTTCCAGCACGATCACGTTGTTGGAAAACTCGAGAACGACATCCACGTGCTGCTCCACGATGATGCAGCCCACGCCGAGCTGATCACTCATCCGGACGATGGCATCCATCAACTCCTCACGCACCATCGGCGCCAGGCCTTCCAGCGGTTCGTCGAGCAGCAGGATGCGCGGCTGACCGACGAGTGCTCGTGCCACGGACAGCATTTGCTGCTCGCCGCCCGACAGCTGTGTGCCTCCGTTGCGTCGGCGCTCCTTGAGCCGTGGAAACAGCGCATAGATCGGTGGCAGGGCGACGCTGGCCGAGCGTCCCTGCAGTCCCGACAGCAGGTTCTCCTCCACCGTCAGTGAGGGGAAGATGTCGCGGCTTTGCGGCACGTATCCGAGGCCGGCGCGCGAGCGTGCGTAGGTGCTCGCGTTGCTGACGTCGTCGCCGCCGAAGTGAATGCGCCCCTTCATCAGGTCGGTCAGGCCCATGGCTGTCGCGAGCGTCGTGGTCTTGCCGGCGCCGTTGCGTCCGATCAGACCGAGGCGCTCGCCTTCGCGTACGCTGAAGCTGAGATGCTCGAGGACTGGCAGGCCGCCATAGCCTGCGGTGACGTCGTCGAACCGGAGTTCAATGGTGGGCTTGGGCATGACCGTCTCGTCCGAAGTAGATTTGCTTGACCTGCTCGTTGGCAGCGACTTCCTGCGGCGTCCCCTCGACCATCACCGCACCGGCGACCAGGACGATGATGTGCGACGCGAACCGGAACACCAGGTCCATGTCGTGCTCGATCAACAGGACGGACAGATCCTTCGGCAAGCTTCCGATGGCTTCCATAATCCGGCCGCCCTCACCCTGTGGCACGCCTGCGCCCGGCTCATCGAGGAGCAGCACCTGGGGCCTCATCGCGAGTGCCAGGGCGATCTCCGCAAGCCGCTGCTCGCCCAGTGCCAGTTGTCCCACCACCCGGTTCGCATAGGGGTGCAGCCCCAGCATGCCGAGTGTCTCTTCGACATCTTCCTGCACGCGTGCGGAACGCGTCGGCGAGGGCCACCACTGCATGGAAGCCCGGTGCCGCTGCAACACGGCGACCTTGACGTTGTCCGCCACGGTGAGTTCCTTGAACAGGCGGCTGATCTGGAACGTGCGAACGATGCCATTGCGCACGCGTGCGTACTGCGGCAGCTGGACGATCGAGCGGCCGTCCAGCTGAATGTCACCCGACTGCGGGCGCATCGCCCCGCTCAGAAGGTTGACCAAAGTCGTCTTGCCAGCGCCGTTCGGCCCGATCAATGCCGTGCGGGCTCCCTGGGGGAGGGACAGCGTGACGTTCTGCGTAACCGCCAGGCCGCCAAAGGAGTGACACAGGTTATGGGTTTGGAGTCGGTGGTTCATCGTGCCACCCCGCTGCGGCCAGGCCGTTTGGTGTACATCACAGCGCGGTCCACAAGGCCGATCAAGCCTTCAGGCAGGACGATGAGTACGACGATCAGCATCGACCCGATGAAGAACAACCAGTGATAGGGGTTCAAGGTCGATGCGATGTGATGGATGGTCATGTACGCGACGGTGCCGAGCACGGCGCCGGACAGACGGCGTGTTCCACCCAGAACGATCATGACCACGACGCCCGCCGACGTCGCGAAATCCAGCATGAAGAGATTGGCGACTTTGCTGGTCTGTGCTGTCAATGCGCCAGCCAGCCCCGCCACGATGCCGCCGACGGTGTAGACGGCCAGCAAGTGCAAGTAGACGCGACCCCCCAGCGCCTGAACTCGTCCGGGATCCTGCCGGATCGCCCTGGCCGTCAGGCCGAACGGCGACTCCACCAGGTTCCTCAGCAGGAAGTACACGAGCACAAGTGCGCCCAAGGCATAGAAGTAGCCCGTGTGGCCCAGGAAGTTGAATTCCCAGATGCCCAGCAGGGGACCGATGTTGAAACCGGCAAGTCCATCGTCGCCTCCCGTGAGCCATCTCGCCCAATTGGCCAGTTCAAGCAGCAGCTGGGCGACCGCGATGGTCAGCATGACCAACGTCAGTTTGGTCGACCGCAGCATCACGGCGCCGCTCAGTAGCGCGATCACGCCGCCGCCCAGGCCGCCCAGCAGCAAGCCCACAATCGGATCTGCCGTCAGATACAGCGCCGTCCAGCCCGCGACGTAGGCGCCGCTGCCGTACAACGCGGCCTGGCCCAAGGTCGCAATGCCCGCCTGTCCCAGCACGAGACTCAGCGAAAGCGCGAAGATGGACATGGTCGCCATGTTGGTGAGCAAACCGAGGTCTTGCGGGAACAGCACGAAGGCCAGCAGTCCCACCAGCATCAGCACTAGCTCTCCGCGCAGCTGCATCCACGGGCGGGCGCGAGACGGTGCGGTCACCGTCATGGGCGCACTGACTGCGTTCATGCGTGTCTCCCGAACAACCCTTGCGGTCGAACCAGCAAGACGATGATCATCGTCAGGAAAAACGCAGCCGATGCGAGCTGCGGAACCATGTATTTCATCGAAGTCTCCACAATGCCGAGCAGCAACGCTGCAAAGAATGAGCCAAACAGATTTCCGTTGCCTCCCACGGCGACGACGGCCAGGAGGATCACCAAGTATTTGGAGGCGTAGGTCGGCTCCATGGGCAGCAATTCCGCGCCAGCTATGCCTCCCAGTGCTGCGAGCGCTGCACCCATCACAAAAGTGGCGGCATAGATCTTCGTTGTATCGATGCCGATGGCCCGTGCGATGGGCGCGTTGTCGACTGCAGCGCGTACCCGGATGCCGAAGGACGATTTGTCCACCGCCAGCCAAAGAACGCAGACGACAACGAGCCCACAGGCCACAACGATGAGCCGATGCCGAGGGATGGTCCGAAAGCCCAGATCGACCGTGCCGTTGGACAGCTCCGGCAGCGCCACCGATGTCACCGTCGAACCGAATAGCAGATTCACCGCGGCTGTTGCCACGAACATCAGTCCGATCGTCACCAGCATCTGATCGAGATCGTCACGTCGATAGAAGCGCCGAAGCAGGATGCGCTCGAACAACAGCGCAACCAGTCCGACCAAGACGATGGCCAGCACGAAGCCCAGCCAGATCGGCACGCCCAGGCGCTGCGGGATCGTGGCTGCGAAGAAGCCACCGAGCATCGCGAAGGCGCCATGGGCCAGATTCACCACCCGCATCAGGCCCATCGTCATCGACAGGCCCACTGTGATCATGAACAGGATCATCGCGTACGCAATCCCGTCGATCAGAATGCTGCTAAGAAGCGCGAGAGACATGCTGCAGACTCTGCGTTACTTCGATGCGCTCTGCGTGCGGCCGTAATCGGGCTGCATCTCGAACGTCCGGAATTCCCGATTGACGTAGCGTCCAGACGGGTCCTTTTCGACCACGCGCATGTAGACGTTCTGCACGAACTCGCGGGAAACCGGGTCGATCTTCACCGGGCCTCGCGGACTTTCCCAAGAGTGACCCTTGGCGCTGGCAAGCGCCTTGGCGCCGTCCCGCTTCCCCTCCGTTGCCTTGACCATGTGATAGATCACATGCAGACCGTCATACGCGTTCGCAAGCTGAACGGTCGGGATGGCCTTGGGAGCAACCTCGCCGAGGGCCTTGATGACGGCGTTGTTCAGCGCAGAGTTGTGCGTTGCCGAATAGAACATGCCCGTCTCGATGCCGAGAAGATCCGGGCCGATCGCTCGAAGCTGGTCCTCATCGGTCTCGGCAGTGCCGAGAAAGCGCACGCCGGCCGCCTTCAATCCAGCCTCGTTGTATGCCTTGACCATCGCGTAGGTCGCAGGACCGCCCGGGGCGAAGACGTAGAGGGCATCGGGCTTGAGCGCCTTCACGCGCTGCATCAGAGGACCAAAGTCGGTTGTCTTCAGCGGAGCACGGATGGCCTCGAGCAGCTTGCCTCCGCCGCCGACGAACGCCGTGGTGAAGCCCTTCTCGGCGTCCAGGCCGGGACCAAAGTCGCTGACCAGCGTGACAACATTCCTGACGTTCTTCTCGAGCGCGTACTTGGCCACAGGCACAGCCATCTGCGGCAAGGTGTACGAAGTGCGCAGCAGGAAGTCCGACTTGTCCAGAAGCGAGGACGTCGACGCGTTGAAGATCACGACCGGTACCTTGGCCTCCTGGGCGAGCGCAGCGACGGCCAAGGTGTCAGGAGTGAAATAGAGGCCGGCGATGTACTGGGCGCCTTCCTTGACGATCAGTTCCTGTGCCAGTGCCTTGGCTTGCGCGGGGTTGATCTCCGGAAGGTCGCGATAGATCACTTCGATAGTGTGTTTGCCCACGGTCGTGCCATTGAGCTTCTGGTATGCCTTGGTCGCACCCTCCCAGGTTTGCCCCACGGCTGAAAACGGCCCGGACATCGGGGCGATGACGCCAACTTTGATGACGTCGGCGCGGACCTGAAAGGCAATCGTCGCGAGTGAAACCGCCAAGGCGGCAACGAATTTGATGGTCATTCTTTTCTCCAAGTAGTGGGGCATGTCTGGCGCCGTGAGCACCAGGGGGTCGAACGAGGCGGCGGAGCTTCGAACGGGTATCAGAGCGAGGCGCCGTTTTCTGCCTTGGTGGTCGCTTCGAGAGCGACATCACGGGCCATCAAGGTCGCGTACTTCTGATTCATGTCGAACAGGTTGGCGTCGTGGGCCTGCAGCGACCGGTCGCCCACGCAGTCGGTCACGACGAGGGGGCGGAACCCGTGGCACATCGCGTCGACCACGCTGGCGCGGACGCAACCGCTGGTCGTGCACCCGGCAATCAGGAGGGTCCGTATGCCGCGCAGGGACAACCAGGCGGCCAGCGAAGTCCCAAAGAAGGCCGAGGGACTGGTCTTGCGCAACACCAACTCCCCGGCCATGGGCTGCAGTTGCGGCACGATCTGGCTTTCGGACGCATCCTCCCGCAGGGCAAGGATGGGGGGTACCTTGAGCGCGAAGATGTTGGCGTCGGCGCCATCGTCCTGGTATACGACCCGCGTGTGCACGACCGGCCATTGGCGCTGGCGCGCTTCGGCAAGCAGCCCGCGCGTGCATTCGATGGCGCTGGCGATGTTGCCGCCGCCAAACGTGAGCGGATCGGCGAAGCCATTGATGAAGTCGATGATCAACAGGCCGTAGGGCGCCATGGGCGCCACGGCGTTGCCGAATCCTTGCTTCTGGTAGATGTCTTGATCGAAGCTCATTGGAAAGCCCCGTCGATCACCTTGCCGTCGCGAACCACGACGATGTCATCCAGCGCCACCGTGCAATTGCGCAGCGGAATATCGAGGTGACAAGGCGTGGTGCGAGAGCCGCCGGCCTCGTTGTTCGGCCCCAGAGAGAACAGGAAATTGCCTTCGAACGAGCGGGCATCCTGGCCGGTCGTCGCCTCGCGGTCCATCAGCGACAGTGTGTGCCAGTAGCACCGTGGCTGCATCCCCCAGCCGATGTGCGCGATGGCGTAGGCCTCGGGGTCCTTGTAGGCTTCCATGAATTCGCGCAGCAGGGCGGCATCGACGTCACCTTCGATGCTGCGCACGAAGCCGCCGCTCAGATTCATCGTGATCTTGTCCGAGACATAGTTCTTCTGCGGCAGCAGGATGTCGCCGCGATCGATCACGATGGTGCCGTCGCTGCCGCCTTCGTTGGCGAAAGTAAAGAGGAAGCCGCTCGGCCAGTGGTCCCAGCGCCCGGGTTCCTCGCAGAATCCGTACTCGGTGATGACCGGAAATTCGCCGAGCCGGAACGTCACGTCCGTGCCGGCCGGCGACGTCACGTGCATCGTCTTGGCCTTCTTGAGCAGCTTCGACGCGTCCAGCACGCGCTTGCGATCGGCTTCGGTGGGCACTGCCCGCACCAGGACCTCCGGCGGCTCCACGGCCAGCAGGATCTTCGTTCCCGACTCCAGGATC
Source organism: Variovorax sp. P5_A3 (assembly GCF_056400665.1). NCBI lineage: Bacteria > Pseudomonadati > Pseudomonadota > Betaproteobacteria > Burkholderiales > Comamonadaceae > Variovorax > Variovorax sp. P5_A3. The sequence goes on from NZ_JBFUKW010000002.1 coordinate 141,180, forward strand.
TCCATCTGCTCGGGCGAGAACAGCAGCAGCATCAAGTCCAGGACGAAGTCACTGTTCTTCATCGCCGCCAGCGCGGCCGGGTTGTTGGTCAGGGGCGTCGCGCCCAGGTAGCTCATCAGGTCGCGGCCGGTGGCCTTTTCCGCGTTGATGGGTTGCAACTCGATCCTGGTCACGATCGCGCCTGCGGCCTGCGCTGCAATCGTCGCTGTCTGGAGCGTCTGCGGGTGCGTGTGGGGGCCGCACAGAATGGAGACCGTTTGTCCGCGCTCCACTTTGCTGAGCTTCAGGACCTCGTCCCAAGCCTTGATCATCTGAAAATCGCTGACTGCCATTTTTCGTCCTTTGGAGTGAAGTGTCAGAACTGCAGCAGCGCCAGCTCTTCCGGGCTGCCTAGCTTGAAGAGTCGGCGCGCGTTGCCATGGCACACCTGTGCCCGCGTCTTGTCGTCGAGGGGTGCGTCTTCGATGAAGGTGCAGGCCTCGGCGGTTGACTCGTAGGGGTAGTCCACCGAAAAGAGCACGGCCTGTGCCCCGAGCTCGCCAATTGCACCCAACAGTGCCGGTGCAGAGCACACGCCGGACGTGGTGATCAGGATGTTGCTGCCGATGTACTCGCTGGGTTTGCGCGCCAACTTGATGCCGGATGGATACGCGGCGAAGCGGCTGTCCATGCGCCAGCGCTGGTACGGCAGGGCCTCGCCCATGTGGCCCAGCACCAGGGTCAAGCGCGGGAATCGGTCGAACACCCCGCCGAACAGCAGGCGCAACGCATGGCCCGCCGTCTCCACGCCCCATCCCCACGCAGCGCCCTGGAGTACCGGCATGCCTTCCAACAGAGCCGGTGCCTGGCTGAACGCGTTGGGATGCAGATAGACGGGCACTCCAAGCGCCTGCGCGCGCTCCCAGAACACATCGAATGCGCTACCTTCGTAGTAGCGACCCAGGGTGTGGCCGTTGATCATCGCGCCTTTGAAGCCATGTTCGACGACGGTGCGTTCAAGCTCCTCAGCCGCGGCGCTCGGGTCCTGCATGGCTACGTGGGCAAAGGCGCCGAAGCGTTGCGGATGGCGCGCCACGCGCTCGACAAGGAACTCGTTGTTTTCGCGCGCTCGGCGGATCGCGGTGTCGCGATCCGCCTCAGCCTGTACACCAGGCATGGTTTGCGACAGCACGACGTACTCGATGTTCCCTGCGTCCATCTCCGCAAGGCGCTGATCGTCGAAATCGGTCAGCCTGGCGTCGAGCTTGGCGACGAATTCGGCGGGCAGCGCTCGCGTGTATGGGGCGGAGTACGTGTCGAAGCCGGGAGCGGAGAAGTGCTCCTCCAGCGCGATCTTCGGGGTTTGATTCATAGTCTTCCTAGGTGGCCTCAGACGGGGTACGCCAAGGCGGTGTCAAGAATTTCCGTGTCGTGGATCACTTCACGGCTGGCGAGAAGCAGCCGGTCGCCTTCGCGCACGAAGCGGTCGTGATAGACCCCGGCGAGATGCACCGTGGATGGGCCCTCCACCAGGGTCTGCATCAAGATGAAGGGCGTCTGGGAACTGATCGTGTCTCCTGTCTCTTGCAGTACGCGCGCAATCCCCAGTACATGCAGCATGTGCCGCGGCGCGAACATCTGCGAGTGCGCGACGGCAAGGGCGCGATCAATGATCATGTTCAGACCCTCGCAGTAGATGAGTCCCACGGGCATGTTCAGAAGCGCGTTCTGGCGCGAGGTCACGCGATACGAGGCTTCGTCGCTGAAGAAGTCCGGCCAGCGTTCGACGTCGTTCGCATCCAGGGCAGCGCAGTACTCGACGTGAAACGACTCGACCTCGGCGCGTAGCTCGGCTGCGCGTCGGGGCGAGATGGTGGCCTTGGCGTAGGCGAGTCGCTCCTTCATGCTGCTTTCTCCGCGACACGGATGTCCATGACGTCCCGGTAGTACTGGTAGAGGGAGCGGATACAGGACTCTGAAATGAGATTGCGTGCCGTGCCCTGATGGCCGGCATCGAGCTTGACGACGTTGTTGTCCGTGGACGAGTTGCGCAGGCCTTCCTGCACGAACTTCAATGCCTCGTTGTCCTCAAGGCCCAGGAAGCCGGCCGGGCCCATCAGGTTGCCCTGACGCAGGCGATGCCGTGTCATCTCCGGCGTGTCGTCCTCGTACCCGAACATCGTCCACTGCATCACCATGCTGTTCGGACCGTTCGGGATGATCTGGCGCACACCCATCGTGTTCATCTGGCGCTGAACGATGAGATTCGGCCACATGGTCATCATGTTGGCCGACCAGGGCGACTTGAACTCCCGTACGTAGTCCAGGAACCGTTCATCGCGCAACCGGAGGTTGTCGCTGAAGGATCGCATTTCCGCCTTGTCGTCAGCGGCGACAGTGGCATAGATCTCGTCCGGCTTGGCCGACGCCATGAAGCCATGGCGGCCATGCGCCTTGTCTGCAAACACGATCGACTTGATGCCGGGAACCAGCAGGCCAAACACCACGAGAAATGAATGCAGCAGCGTCGCGTGGTACGGATCCTTGAGGTTCTCGTGGTACATCTTCCAGTTGCAGGGAAGCTCGTTGCGGCAATAGCCCAGGATCTTGAGTTTCTTGCCCGAGAAGGGGACGTCGAACTCCTCGACGATCTCCTTGGTCATGTACTCTTCCAGCGGAGGGGTCTTGTCGGAGTAGGTGGCGAACACCACGCCGTTGCGTGTGGCCACGCGCAACTGGCGGGTGCCGTGGTCGGCGTTCTTGAAGTCCGCCGGCATGCCGCCCACCTTGTTGATGCCGCGCTTGAACGGAACGCCCTGCAGGTTTCCCTTGAGGTCGTACGACCACTGGTGGTAGGGACAGACGAACTCCTTCGTATTGCCCTGGCTGGCGCGACAGAACTCCGCGCCGCGATGGGCACAGCGGTTCTCGAAGACGGAGATCGTGTGGTCCTCCGCGCGAACGATCACGACGGCCGTGGCGCCGACATAACCGCGCTTGTAGTCGCCCGGGTTGGGGATCTCCGCTTCCAGGGCGACAAAGTTCCAGGTGTCGCCCCGAAAGATGCGCTCGATCTCCTGGTCATAGATCGCCTGGCTGGTGTAGACCCAGTCCGGAATGTTGTTCATGGCGTCCGCTGGCCAGACGCATTGTTCCAAGGGCGGGTTCTTTCGGGCATTCGTGATGCCGATGACCGCCTGCGATTGATACATGAAAGCTCCTTAGCTTTGAGAGAGGTGGTTTAAGCGGTGATCGCGACGTCGGGCTGCATCTGCTTGGCCCATGCGCGCAGATTGGTGGCGTCCAGTTGAAAGTCCTCCAACTGCACGGGCCGCCCACGTTCGAAGAGAGGGCGAACGGCTCGCAGATCGGCGCCTGCATTGATGGCGACGCCGTGCAAGGGGACAGAACCCCGATGGCCGATCCACAGCGCCTTGTCATTGGCCGGGTCGCCGCGGCGCACATATTCGAGATCGCTGGCCGGCAGGCCCAGCATCTGGATGTTGTGTTTCCCCTGGTCGGTCCAGAACCACGGCACCGCGGGTGCAGGAAGAGGCAGGCCCAGCATGGCGGCAGCGGCCGTGCGCCCCTGCTCGTTCGCGTTCTGCCAGGATTCGAGGCGCGTTGGCGCCGCTTGGCCGGGACGACGCTGGCTGGTGCAATCGCCACATGCAAACACGTGTGCGTTGCTGGTGCGGCAGGACGTGTCGACCAGAATGCCGCCGCCTGCCGCGATCTGCAGCCCCGCATCGCGCGCCAGCGCATCATTGGGAGACAGGCCGACGGCGACGACCACCTCATCCACTTCCAGGTCGCCGGTGCTGGTGCTCAGGCGCGACCGACCGGCCTGCAGTGAATGGACGCCGCTGCAGGAGGCGCCGAGCAGGAGCGTTGCGCCCGCTGCCCGCATCCGCGATTCGAGCCATGCCGACGCCTCAGGCGGCACAAAGCGATCGAGCAGGGCTGTGGCGCGTTCGAGCACCGTCACCGAAGCGCCTACGGACAGTGCCGAGTGGGCGATTTCGAGGCCGAGGAAACCCCCGCCAAGAATTGCGACTTGCGGCGTTCCTTGAAGGGCTGCTCGCAGCCTGCGCGCGTCATCCAGAGTCCGGATGTAGTGCACACCCGGGCGGCCGGCCGGAACGGACGCGAGCGGGACCGCCTCGCCGCCGGTAGCGAGCAGGCAGAACTCGTACTCGAGTACCTGCCCGTCCGCAAGGCGGACGTGCTGCTGCGCAAGATCCAGTGCAACCGCATCGCTGCCGCTGAGCAGGTCGATCTTGCTGCGCGCCCAGGATTCGTCCGCGAGGACGTCGAGCCGGGGGTCGTCGGCAGCCACCAGGACGACCTTGGACAAAGGCGGGCGCTCGTACGGTCTGTGGCGCTCCCGACCCACCATCGTGATGCGTCCGCTGTAGCCATGCTCGCGCAGGGCGTGTGCCGCGACGGCCGCCGACTGACCCGCACCGACGATGACGATGCCGCGTGAGGTCATTTGCCGGCAGGCGACAACACGTAGATGTGATCGCCCTCCCGCTTCACGGCATGGGTGCGCAAGTCCACGGTGACCGGCGCACACATCGCTTTGCCCGTCCGAATGTCGAAGCGGCCCTGATGCAGGGGGCATTCGACACAACCGTCTTCCACGTAACCCTCTGACAGCAGAGCGGTGGCATGGGTGCACATGCTGTCTGTGGCGAAAAACTCGTCCTCGATCCGGTACAGCGCAACACCGTAGCCAGCGACATCGACCGTCTTCGCTTCATCGTTGCTCAGCTCTTGCGCCGAGGCGACTTTGATCCAATCCATGGCTCCATCCTGTCGTTGAAAGACTCGAAATAAATACTCAGTGAACTGTCATATTAAGTAGATTGGATCGTCTTTTCAAGTGCGGGTTTGTACTTGTTGGCGCTGCACCAGAGTGGATGGAGATGCACCCCAAAGGCGAGAGGAAAGAGTGAAGTTAGCTGGTGGAATGCACCGAATCAGTGAGCTCGTCATGTCAGGGTTTTCATCAAGAAACACTAGCTTCACACGCGAGAACAGCACGTCTATAATTCTGTATGTGTACTGTCATAAATAGAACTGAGGCTTCGGATGGCGTGCCGATGGATGCGATGCGATGTGATGAGATTCGGCAGGTGAACTTCTTCCTGATGTGAGTCGACCGTGCGGAGAATCGCGCGCCGATGCGGGCCCGAAAGTTCCTGCTCGGGGCCACCATTCAGGCAGGTGTGATCCAGTGCTTTCGAGATCGCACGCACATCGGGGCGCGCCGTGGTCGAGACCACGGCTTCGCTCCGGGGCCTTCGATGGAGTTAGCGATGCGGCGGCCAACGCGAAGCGCTATCACGCGCCGGTTTCGGATGGCTCATCTGTGCGCATAAAGGAGCCGCGGCTGGGATTGCTGAGACAGTGCCGCCGTGCCGCACATCCTGTGCGGTACGGTCAGGAAAATTAGTCAGGCAAAAGGAAACGCATGAACCAAGCAGACATTCCGGCGAGAGTGCTCAAGCGCGAGGGCATCGGAGCCCGGGTGCCCCGCAAGGAGGATGCGCGCCATATGGTGGGCAAAGGCAACTTCGTGGGCGACTTCGTGCTGCCGGGTCTGCAGGAGGTCGCGTTCCTGCGCAGCCCTCTGGCGCACGCCACCATCACGGGTGTCGAGATTCCGGAAGAGCTTGCGGGGAAGGTGTTCTTGCGCGAGATGATGCCGGATGCGGCGGACATCGGATCGCCTTCCTCGCTACCCACATACCAGTACTCAGCCTTGCCGCCGCTGGCTTCGGGCAAGGTCCGGCACGTGGGAGAGGCGGTCGCCATGGCTGTTGCGCCAACGCGTGCAGTGGCGGAAGACCTGCTCGAGGAGGTGCAAGTTTCCTACGACGAGTTGCCCGTCTACCACGGCGCCGAGTCCTCGCTTGCGGCAACGGGGGACTTCCTTCACCCCGGGTGGAAAGACAATGTCTTTCTCACGCTGCGGGCCGATCGCGACTTCGATGAACTTGCTGCGAAGGCGGAGGTGAAGGTCAGTCGCACCGTCGAGCTGTCGCGTCAGTGCATCGTGCCGCTGGAGGGTAAGTCGGTGCTGGCCTACTGGGACTTCCAGGCCGATCAACTCGTGGTCGTCAGCGCGACGCAAGTCCCGCATCTGCTGCGCGTCGGTATCGCCCAGCACCTCTCGATGAACGAGGAAGCGGTGCGCGTGGTGTCCCCCGACGTGGGAGGCGCCTTTGGCTACAAGGGGCAGCTGTACCCCGAGGATCTGTGCATCGCCTGGCTTGCCAAGACGTACCGAACGCCGTTCCGCTATCTTGAGGATCGGCGTGAGCATCTGATCGTCGGCGCCAACACGCGGCAGCATCACTACCAGCTCACTGCCTACGCGGACCGCACGGGAAAGCTTCTCGCGTTGGACGCTGTCATCACCATCGACGGCGGCGCCTATTCCTACTATCCCTTTTTCGTCGGTCTGGAGCCTGGCCAGGCGATCGGTAACCTGCCGGGCCCCTACGCCTTCCGCGGCTATCGCTGCGAGACCCTGTGTGTTGCGACCAACAAGCCGGGCTTCATGGCCTACCGCGGCGTGGCGCGCACCGGCGTGTGTTTCGCGATCGAACTCCTCATGGATGCCGTGGCGCGTGAAGTGGGCCGAGAGCCATGGGAGGTCCGCATGGACAACCTGGTCCCGGCCGCTGCCATGCCCTATGTCAACGTGTCCAACAAGCACTTTGACAGCGGCGACTTTCCCGCGAGCCTGCGCCGCGCCGTGGAAATGATCGGACTCGCTACAGTCCGTGAGCGGCAAGCCCGAGGAGAGCCGGACGGACGCCGGATCGGGTTCGGGACGGCAACCTACACGGAGCAGTCTGCCCACGGCACGACCGTTTTCGCCAACTGGGGGTTGCCGGTGGTGCCTGGCTTCGATCAGGCGGTCGTCAGGATGACCGCGGATGGAGGACTCGAAGTGCGCGTCGGCGTGCACTCGCATGGCCAAGGCATGGAGACCAGCTTTGCGCAGATCGCCAATGATGTACTTGGCATTCCTGTTGCCCGGATCCGGGTGGTGCATGGCGACACTGCGCTTACACCCTTCTCCTCGGGGACCTACGCCTCTCGGGCCACCGTCATGTCCGGAGGCGCCATCTCGACGGCGTGCAAGGAACTGTTGCCTCGCATCCAGTCCATCGCCGGCTATCTCATGGGCGTGGACCCGCAGACCGTCGCGTTGGTCGAGGGGTTTGCCGTCGCCGGGGAAAAGTCGATTCCGCTGTCCGCAGTGGGCGGGGCGTGGTACCTCACGCCACAGGAACTGCCTGAGAACGTTCATCTCGGTGGACTGGAGGTCTCGCGTGCATACAAGCCCAGGGTCGACACGGGTACCTTTACCTATGCAACCCATGCCGTTGTTGTCGCCGTCGACACGCAGACGGGCGAGGTCGAGATCCTCGACTACGTCGTCGTCGAGGATTGCGGCACCATGGTCAATCCGATGATCGTGGAGGGCCAGACCATCGGGGGCATCGCGCAGGGCATCGGCACCGCGATGTATGAAGAAAGCCCATACGACGACCAAGGCCAGCCCCTGGCTTCCACGCTGGCCGACTACATCTTGCCTGGCGCCACGGAAGTGCCGCGCATCCGCATCGAGCACTTCGAGACACCTTCGCCTCACACCGAATTCGGCGCCAAGGGCGTGGGGGAGGGGGGCGCGATCGCGCCGCCGGCGGTGATCTTCAATGCCGTGAACGACGCGTTGCAAGGCACGGGTGCTGCCGAGGTGCTGATGACGCCCCTGACGCCGCGTCGCTTGCTCGAGGCCCTCGAAAGCGCGAAGCCGGAACAGGAGCTCCTTAAATGAAGGCGGCGAAATTTGCATACACGCGGGTCTTCGACGTGGATGAGGCGATCGATATGCTGGCCAAGGGCGGTGGCACTGCGAAGGCGATGAGCGGAAGCCAGTCCTTCGGTCCCATGCTCAACCTGAGACTGGCGCGACCGGCTCAAGTGGTCGACGTCGCCAATATCCCAACGCTGCGCGCCGTCAGTCGCAAGGCCGAGTGGGTCGAGATCGGCGCGGCCGTCACGCATGCCGAGATCGAGGATGGTGTGTACCCGCCGCTGGCGGCGCATCCCATGCGTCAGGTCGCAGGCGGGATCGCCTACCGGGCGATCCGTAGCCGCGGCACCGTCGGAGGCAGCCTGGCGCATGCAGATCCTGCTGCGGACTGGGTGGTGACGCTCGCTGCGCTCTGTGCGCGCATCGTGGTCAGGTCGCCGCGCGGCGAACGCACGATCGAGGCTGACGGCCTCATGCTCGGCGCCTATACGACGGTGCTCGAGGCTGACGAGTTGATCGTTGCCATCCATGTGCCATCCGAGACGCCGACCACGCGCTGGGGGTATCACAAGGTCTGCCGCAAGCCTGGCGAGTTTGCCGAAGCCAGTGCAGCGGTTTATTTCGATGTCTCGCGCAAGCGTGCACGCGTCGTTCTGGGGGCCACGGACGGCCCACCGATCCTGTTGAATGAATTCGCGGCGGAAGTTGCCAGCAGGGGTGCGCAGGCTGCCGGGCGTGAAAAGGTCGGCGCGGCCATCGGCGTCGCGCTTCCTGATCGCGACGCTATCGACCGGAAGCTCTTCACGGCCTGCGTCGAGCGCGCACTCGAGCAGTCCGGTGTCTTTTTCAACCTCAAGCAAGCGGAGTAAGAAGACTTGAACCCCATCTCTATTCAGGTCAACGGCCGCGGCTTCAGCCGGCTGGCGGAACCGCGGATGCATCTTGGTGACTTCCTGCGGGACGAACTGCGCCTGACAGGAACCCACCTTGGCTGCGAGCATGGCGTCTGCGGCGCATGCACGGTGCTCGTCAACGGGCAACCGACGCGCTCGTGCATCACTTTCGCCGTGGCATGTGAGGGCCAGGAGGTCACCACCATCGAGGGCTACGACGATGATGCGGTAATGCAGAGGCTGCGTCCGGCGTTCACGCGTCATCACGCGCTGCAATGTGGCTTTTGCACACCCGGAATGCTCACCACGGCGCGCGACATCGTGCTGCGTCTGCCCCACGCCGACGAGGCGCGCGTGCGCCTCGAGCTGTCCGGGAACCTGTGCCGTTGCACCGGATACCAGGGCATCGTGGACGCCATCCTGGATGTGTTGCAACAGCAGCGTGACACCCCCGACGCGCAAGTCGAAAAGCTGCGGCAGACACTGAGCTTGCCGCGAACCATGGCACCGGGCCCGGTCACTACACCGAGCCAGGCGCAGCCGCCCGCGCGTTCACCCGCCAAGCCGCCCACGGCGGATCCGGTGGCTGCCGCGGAAATGGCGGAGGTCGATCCCGTCGCGATGGCCAAGGCCAAGGCCAAGGGCAACGCGATCGAAGTGCATTTCGATGTGCCCTATCCGGCGGATCAGGTGTGGGAGTTCATGGGCGACCTGCCTGCGGTTGCGTCCTGCTTGCCCGGTGCGACCATCGACTCGCACGAGGGAGAGAGGGTCAAGGGCACCATCGCGATCAAGTTCGGTCCGATGTCGGCGGCCTTCGCCGGTGCAGCGCGGCTGGAGCGTGACGATGCTGCCAGGCGCGCAGTCCTGCGCGGTGCCGGCCAGGACAGCCTGAGCAAGTCGCGCACCCAGGGAGACATCACCTATCGCCTGGAAGCACTGACGGCGGGCAACACTCGTGTCCACGTGGACATGATCTATGCCCTCCAGGGTCCACTCGCTCAATTCTCGCGCTCCGGACTCGTGAAGGATTTCGTGCGCCGCATGGTCGCGGACTTCGGAAAACAGATCACGCGAAGGCTGGGCGGTCATACGGTTGCGTCCAATGAACCACAACCCACGGTTTCCGTCGCCGGGATGATGTGGAGCGTGCTCTGGAATCGCATCCGTGGCTGGTTTGGAAAGCCGCCGCAGCTCTGACATGGCTCGCTCCAGGAGAGGCAAGCGGCTCATGCGAGCGTTTTGATGGTTCTTTCGACGTAAGTTTGAACGTGATGCTGGCGTCACAGAGTTGGGCGCGTGAACATTTTCGGAGTCCGAATGAGTTCCTTTCTTCTTGGCTATCACATCCGTGCGAACGGGGTGCGGCTGCACCTCTTGCGCTATGGAGGACAGGGTCCTCGACTGCTCCTGTTGCCCGGAATCACGAGTCCTGCAATTACCTGGGGCTTCGTCGCCGAGCGATTGGCTCGGCACTTCGACGTCCATGTCCTTGACTTCCGGGGGCGCGGTCTATCCTTCAGCACGCCGGGGATGGTCGCGAGCCTTGATGCCATGGCGGCCGATGTGCTGGATCTGCTGAATGTCCTGGGGTGGTCATCCGTGACGGTGCTGGGTCACTCAATGGGCGCCCGCGTGGCGATTCGCGCCGCGGCGCTCGATCCGGGACGCATGGCCAGGCTGCTGCTTGTCGATCCGCCAATGTCCGGCCCGGGCCGCCGACCCTATCCAGTCCCTCTGGCTTGGTATGTCGAGTCGATCCAAATGGCTGTCAAGGGCATCACGGCCGAAGAGCTTCGCCCCTATGCGCCCACGTGGACAGACGAACAATTGCGGCTGAGGGCCGAATGGCTCCATACGTGCGACCAGGATGCTGTTGTCCAGGCGCATGCTGGCTTCCATGAGGACGACATCCACGCCGATCTACCCAAACTGCGGACGCCTGGACTTCTGATGGCGGCGGGCCGAGGAGGGGTGATGCTGCCGGAAGACCTTGCTGAGATCGAGCCTCTCTCGCCTGGATTGTCGCAATGCACGGCCTTGAACGCCGGGCACATGATCCCGTGGGATGACGAGGAAGATTTTTATCGCTTGCTTGGTGATTACCTGAAGGTCGACCTGCGCTAGCGCAACCTGAAGCGCAGTTTGGTTTCCATTCACACTCAAGGGAGTCGATAAACTCGTCGGCTGACACTTTCAGCGATCTCGAGATGATGACAAAGCGTTCTCCTGCTCAGAAAAAGACGGTCGGCTCAGCCGATGTGGCAAAGCACCCGGTCCCAGAGCCTTTCAATCCATTGCGCCAGGTCATGTGGCGTCGCCCGGGTTTCCTCATCCGCAGGCTGACCCAGATCGGACAGGCGATCTTTTTCGATCTATGCAAGTCCGAAAGCATCACTCCGCTTCAGGTCGGCATGCTGACAGCGCTTTCGATGAACCCTTGGCTGGATCAGAAAGCGATCGGTCGAGAGCTTTCGCTGGACCGGACAACGACGGCGGAAGTGCTCAAACGTCTCGGTGACAAGGGGTTGGTCGAAACCCGCGTCAACCCGGACGATCGTCGATCAAGGCTTTCGGTGATCACCACGGATGGGCTCAACCTGATCAACGACTTGCAAGAAAGCATTCACCGCTCTCAAGAACTGCTGATCGAACCGCTGTCGCCAGAAGATCGCGTTGTCTTCATGAGATTGCTTGCGCAGCTCGTCGATGCGCATGAAAAGAAGGAAAAGGGAGTTTGAGTCGTGTGATGGAGTTTTCGTCTTTCACAGACTGATGAATATCGGCGCAATTGCGCCGCCGCAGGCCGATAACAGAAGGGCATGCCCGATCTCCAGCGATTCAGTAGCGCGTAAGTATTCGCAAGCCCTTCAAGGCTGCTCAACTCATGGCGATATCTATGATTGGCATGAAACACCCATGAAGCGCACTTCCAACCCCCGCCGGCAGCGAAGGCTGCATTGGACAAGGAGTAGTCCCCGATGCCGATGCTTCTCATGATGACCGCCGCCGGCGAGACGCGACAGGTCCTCCTTCAGCCCCATGACAACAAGGTGGGCCGCGGCGCAACCAACGATGTCGTCGTCGACTCCGGTCAAGCCAGCCGGGATCACGCGGTCATCGATGTCGAGCAAGCCTTCGTCACCATCACCGATCTCGGCAGTCGCAACGGAACCTTCGTCAATGACGTGCGCATCGAGAGCCAAGTCCTCGTGCACGGAGACGTTGTCCGACTCGGATCCTACGAGATGCGATTCGTCGCGGCCGATCAGGAGTTCACGCAAGTGGAAGCGTTGCGCATGCTGACCATGCACGGACTGTTGGTGAATATCGATCGGGAGAGGGCGCAAGCGGACGCGCCCACGGCGCCTGGCGTGCCGCGGAGCCAGCGCGGGCCGCTGTAAGTTCATTGACACGCCCGGGGGCGCGGGGCGAAACTGGGCTGTCACACATTGGAGCTCGGCGATGACCATTGGCAAGTACTTCCTGGCAACCACATGCACAGCCCTCCTGCTTGGAGCGACTGCCGGGATGGCCGGCGCGCAAACGCCAGCCAGAAAGACGGTGGAACTCGAAGACGCGCGAGGCGGCTCGACGGTCGTATCCGTCGTCGGTGAGGTCACGGCGATCGATCTCGGCAACCGCATCGTTTCGATCAAGGGCCCCAAGGGGAACATCGGCGAGATGAGGGTCGATCCGGCGGTCAAGAATCTCGACCAGGTCAAGGTCGGCGATCGCGTTCGCCTGAGCTATCGAATCGGCATTGCGCTCGCCCTCGTCAAGGGCGGCGACGGCATCCGCGAAAAGGTCGAGACCGACTCGGCTGCCGTTGCTGCACGAGGCGCGAAGCCGGGCGGTGTCGCCACGAAGCGGACGACCATCGTCGCGAACGTCGAAAGCGTCGACGCCAAGCGAGGCGTTGCCACCCTTCAGGGTCCCAGCGGCATGCTGTACGACGTGAAGGTGCGGGACCCGAAGGTCCTGCACGAGGTCAAGACCGGTGACCAGGTCGTGGCCAGCATCACTGAAAGTGTCGCGCTCCGCGTCCAGGCTGCACCGACGAAGTGACGCCGGCAGCGCCTGGCGTGCGCAGGTGCTCGATGAGGGCATCGGCGGCTCGGCCAGGGCCATCCACGTTGACGTAGTGCTCCCGCGCCCGGGCGGCGCCTGCGGCGTAGGCTGGTTGCGTGACGAGCCTTGATGGCATCGCGCGGCGAGCCATAGCCACGATCGGCCGCTACCATGGCGCGGACGATTCCGACCTGTCCAAACCAAGGATGCTCATCATGGCCGACCAGAAGATTGATTCCGAGTCGCTGCCGGCCGTCGTTTCGACGGCCGCTTCAGATCTGTCCAGCCTCAGGCCCAGCATGGTCGAAAACGCGCTGACCCAGGCCTTGCCCTTGCCCGACATCATGTTCGGCGGCGCGGTGCTCGTCACGGTGATCATGTTCCACGCCTTCTGGATTCGCGTCATCACCAGTTCCTATCTCAAGAGGAGCAACGCGCTCAGGTCACGCGCCGCGCTATGGCAGGCGGACCTGCTGTTCACCGTGATGGTGATGATGCTGCTTGCGCTGCACCTCGCGGAAGTGGTGCTCTGGTCGGCTGCGCTGATCTTTGGCGATATCGTCGCGCGCTGGTCGACGGCCGCCTACTTCGCGGCCAACTGCTACACCGCGCTCGGCGAACCGTTTTCTCTGCCCGGCGCCTGGCGGATGGTGCCGCCGATCATCGCCATGTCGGGCATCTTCACTTTTGCATGGACGGCCAGCGTGCTGGTCAACTTCGTCGCGCGTTACAACGATCTTCGGGATTTCATGATCGGGCAGCAACGGGTCGCGCAAGAATCCTGAAGCGCAGGCTCAGCCGGTCCTGCACCTGTATCGCGCCGCCGAGGATCGAGAAGGGCACCATGCCGAAATCGGACTGGTTGAACTCCAGAGATCCGGCAACCTTCATCTCGCCCGGCTGCGTCTCCATCTGCGCCGGCACATCGAACGATCGGGTGACCCCGTGCAGCGTGAGGGCGATGTCGAGCCGCATACCGCCCGGCGTCGTCCCCCGGCTGTTGATGTGAATGAGCGCGTAGGGAAAGCGCTGCGTCTCGAGCACCTTGTCCAGCATGTTCGAACGCGTGCCGGCGATGTCCGGCTCGCTGGGTTGCGTGTCCAGCCCGGCCTCCTTGCGGAGCGCCGGCTCGTCGACCGACAGGTCGGCCAGCGGAACATAGAGGTCGGCACTGCCTTCGTCGGGTGCAACGTAGCCTTGCACACCGCGGCTCGCGACGACGTGATCGTGGCCCAGATGCGCGAGCGACCCGCCACGGCGCACAAGGATTGCAACGAGCGAACCCTCGGGTGCCACGCTGTAGACGTGTCTGCCTTGCGCCGCCGCTTGCTCGTAGCGCTTGCTGTCGAAGCCCTCCGGCGCGGTTCGAGCCGCAATCGTCGGTTCCGGCGCGGTTGCTCGCATCGGCGAAGCGCACCCGGCGACCAGCGTGACGAATGCAATGGCGCACCCGAGGCGGCGCATTCACGAGGCCTTGCGCAGCTTCACGCTGAACTTCACCGTGACCTCGGGTCCGATCACGTCCGTCGCGGTCCACTCGCCGGTGCCGATGCCGAACGGCGTTCGCTTCACCACGAACTCGCCTTGCATGGTTGCGCCATCGGGCGCTTCGGCCCATTTGAACGGGACTTCCACCGGTTGCTGCACGCCTTTCAGCGTGAGCGTGCCGCGCGCGACGTAGCTGGCGCCCTGCGCATTGGCCTTGCGGATGTCGGTCGAATGGAATTCCGCCTGTTGGTGACGGGCAAAGTCGAACCATTCGGCTCCCGCAATGGCCTTGTTGATGTCCGCGCTCGCCATGTCCGCGCTCGCGACGCGGATGTTGACGTCCAGACGACCACCAGCCGGCTGGTCCGGGTCGAAGCTCAGCCGCGTGTCGAATTCCTTGAAGACGCCCGGTGCCAACGCTTTCTCGAAAGTCGCGGCGAACTCGAGGCGGCTCGCCGCCGGATCCATCTTCCAATCGGCCGCGTGCGCGAATTGCAGCGCGGTGCAGGCAAGCAGGGCGAAAGCGCAGACGAGTCGTTTCATTTCAATGAGGCCGCGCATGCATCATGCGGGTCAGCACGTCGTTGCGTTTGACGAAGTGATGTCGCAGCGCCGCGCCGATGTGCAGGATCAGCAGCGTAACGAAAGCGATCCCGAGACAGAAGTGCGCAAGCGCGGCGAGATCCGCCGTGCCCTTGTCAGGAGCGAGCAATGCCGGCAGCGGCACCTGCCAGAAGATCCGGAACGGAACACCCGCCGCAGAGTTGATGATCCAGCCGGTCAGCGGCATCGCGACCATCAGGACATAGAGCAGGGCGTGGCTCGCCCGCGCCGCCGTGCGTTCCCAGGCGGGCATGCCTGCGGGAAGCGCTGGCGTGGGCTTCGCCAGGCGATTCAGCAGGCGCAGGACGACCAGCGCAAGGATCAGCATTCCGATCGACTTGTGCCAGACGAACAGGTTGATCTTTGTCGGTGAAAGCCGCCAACTGGCCGCCAGCCAGCCCAGGATGAATTGCATGAAGATGAGTGCCGCGACGATCCAATGAAAAAGGCGGATCGACGCGCTCCAGTGCGCGGCCCTTGCTTCCCCGGAAAGAACGGATGGAGGATCTGAGCGCATCACGCCCAGTGTCGCAGCTTGATGCTGCCTTGGGCAACATCTTCCTGCGTCGGTCTGCCTTCAGATACAGGACATTTCGTCCACGTAGATGATGGGCTCGAAGTCCGCGGCTGCCAGCGTCACAGGTATCGAAGGCGAAGCGCGGTGGCGCTCCAGCGCTTTCGCCTCGATCGCGCTGAAATGCGCTTCGCACGCATCGAGCAGGCCCGAATCATCGTTGCCCGCTCCGAAGATTTCATGCAACGCATCGTCGGCGATGCGGGCCATGATGCGAGGTCCGTCGAAGCCGTCGGGATAGATCGCGAACCTGACCGTCTTCGTGTCGGCACAGTGGATCGCTTCGCAGAGCATGGTGATCTCCTTTTTTTTGGGCTCATGGATTTCACGCTATCGCGACCGGATCGGTGAGCGGCATACTCGCAATGCGGCGACGGAAGCCGCCTACAGGAAGTCCATCGGATGAGCGATCCCTTCGATCTCCAGCGTTTCGTCGACGCCCAGGATGGCGTGATCGACAGCGTCGCCGCCGAGTTGCGCGCGGGCAGAAAGCGCAGCCACTGGATGTGGTTCGTCTTTCCGCAATTGCGTGGCCTTGGCCGAAGCGAGATGGCCCGGCGCTATGGCATTGCATCCCTCGACGAAGCACAGGCCTACCTCGCACATCCGCCGCTCGGGGCGCGGTTGCGCGAGTGCAGCGAACTGGTCCTGAAGACAGAAGGCCGCTCGGTGCACGAGATCTTCGGCGCGCCGGACGATCAGAAATTCTGGTCGTCCATGACGCTGTTCGCCAAGGCGGATCCCTCCGTGGCGGTCTTCGACGCGTGCCTGCAGAAGCACTTCGCAGGCCGGTCCGATCCAGGGACCCTGGCGCTGCTCGGCTAGTTCAGTTGCCCGTTGAGATAGGGCTCCGGATCCACCGGCACGCCCTGCTTGCGGATCTCGAAATGCAGCTTCACGCGATCGGCGTCGCTGTTGCCCATTTCCGCGATCTTCTGGCCTTGTCGCACGACGTCCTTTTCCTTCACGAGGATGGTCTGCGCGTGCGCATAGGCGGTCAGGTAGGTGTCGTTGTGCTTGACGATGACCATGTTGCCGTAGCCGCGCAACTCGCCGCCGACGTAGACCACGCGGCCGTCGGCCGAGGCGATGATCGGATCACCCATGTTGCCGGCGATGTCCAGGCCCTTGTTGCGACTGCCGTCGAAGGTCGAGAGAGTGCGACCGTTCGCCGGACGAATGAACGTGGCCTGCGGCTTCGGCGCGGGAGGCGTGACGGCCGGCGGAGCGGACGGGGTCGCGGGCGGCAAGGGGTAGAAGGGCTGCGTCGTTGTCGCGCGTTGTGGAGGCGTGGTGCATGCCGTCAGGACGGCTGCCGCCAGCATGGTGAAACCGGCGCGAAGAAGGTGTTTCTGGTCTTGCATGGCGCTTTTTGAAACGGTTTTGGCAAAAAGGGTTCCCGCGGTCTCGCGACCGGGACTCCCCTTTTTTAGCACGGAGTGGGAGCCGCTGGCGTCAGCATCTTTCGCAGCATTGGCTGCCGTGCGAGCACTGCGTCGCGCGCGCCAGCATCCACGACTCTGCCGGCTTCCATCAGCACCACGGTGTCGAAGCGGTCGAGCAGGCTCAGGCGATGGATCGACGCAATCACGCAGGCATCGGGAAACGCGGCACCGATGCGTTCGAGCACGCGACCTTCGGTGACCGCATCCAGCGCGCTGGTGGGCTCGTCGAGCAGCAGCAGCGAACTGCCCCTCGCGGCGAGGACACCGCGCGCCAGGCACAGGCGCTGCCGCTGGCCGCCCGACAGGTTGAAGCCGCGCTCCGAAAGCGGCGTGTCGAGTTCGCCATGGGTGGCCTTCAGTACTTCGTCGAACGTGCTCACGTGCATGGCCGCGAGGAGTTCCTCGTCATCGAAAGGCTGGCCGAAACCCAGGTTCTCGCGCACGCTTGCTTCGAAGACTTCGGTCTCTTGCGGAATCAAGGTGGCCATGGTGCGAAGACGCGACCACGCCTGCGCCTGGCCATCGATCGCCAGCGTGCCGCCGTGTGGCGCATACAGGCCGGCCAGCACTCGCAACAAGGTGCTCTTGCCGCCGCCGCTCGGGCCGACCAATGCGATCCGCTCGCCGCGGCGCAGCGTGAGGGACACTTCGTGCAACCCGCTGCGGGCGGTCTCGCCGGGCGCCTGCGTGCCGCGCGGGTTGTAGTTCCACACCAGTCCGTCGACCTGCGCGGTGCTCCAGAGGGCATCGGGATCGATCCGCTCCAGCGCAAGGTCATCCAGGCGCGCCGGCGCCTCCCAGATCGGTGCTGCGCTGCTGTAGTCGGTGTGCATCCGCGCGAAGAACTGGAAGTTGGCTGCCATCGACGAGACCACGCTCGCGGCCTGCTGCGCGTACTGGTAGATCATGAAGACCGAGCCCAGCATCACCGCCTGCCCGGGTGCACGCGACTGCCAGACGTACACCACGACCAGTCCCCACGTCAGGGCCAGCCCCATCAGGTCGACCGCGAACCACTTGCCTTCGTTCAGCACGACGGTGCGCTTGAGCGGCGCCGAGATCGCCTCCATGCGCCGCCCCAACAGCCCTCGCGATGCAGCCGACAGTCGCAGGCCGATGACCGTCGATGCGTTGCCGAGAAAGTCGAGCAGCGCCGCGACGTAGCGTCGGTCGGCATCGTTCTCGGTGCGCGCGAGTCGCATCAGCGCACGGTCGAAGCGCACGATGATGATCGCGATCACCACGTAGCCGATGATGGCCATCGCACCGCTCACGCGTGACAGCAGCGTCAGCGCGATCAGCGGCCCGATGAAGTTCACGATGTTCGTCAGATAGATGAACTGGTTCTGCGCGAAGTCGGACAGCGCGCGACTCGCCTGGTGCACGCGGTGCTGCAGTTCTCCCGAATGGTGTCCGTCATGCCAGACCAGCGGCGCGGCCGCGATGCGGGCGTAGAGCGTGTCCGCGAGCCTCTCGCGTACGCGCAGGCCGACGTTGCGCTCGAGGATGCGTCCGGGGCCGTGAATCACCCACGAGAAGAGGTAGATGCCCGCCAGCGCAGCGATCCATTTCCCGGACGCCTCGATGTCTCCGGTCTGCAGTGCGTTGATGGCCTGCGCAGCAAGCCATGGCATGGTGAGTCGCAGCAGTTGCGAGCCGGTGAGCAGCGCGGTCGCGGTAAGCATCTGCGGCCGCGCGCCCTCGGCGTAGTGCCAGAGCGCCACATAGAGCTCGCGGACGGCGTTGCCGGGGGCGCTGCTGCTCATGCCGGGGCGCCTGCCTTATTGCTTCTGCGGGATCGGCGTGGCGCGATCGATCGGAACCGCGGTCACGCTGTTCTTCGGGGACCCATCGATCAGCAGGTCGGAGTAGGTCAGGTAGACCAGCGTGTTGCGCTTCGCGTCGACCATGCGCACGACGCGCAGCCGCTTGAAGAGGATGGACAGGCGTTCGCTGTAGACCTCCTCGCGCTTCGGCAAGGGCTGCGTGACGCTGACCGGCCCGACCTGCCGGCAGGCGATGGATGCCTCGGCCTTGTCCTCCGCCAGCCCGAGCGCGCCGGAAACGCCGCCTGTCTTGGCGCGGGAGACGTAGCACGTCACGCCGTTCACCTTGGGATCGTCATAGGCCTCGACCACTATCTTGTGGTCCGGACCTATCAATTTGAAGGCCGTATCGACTTCGCCGACCGGCTCGGCCCGCGCGAGCGCCGCCGTTGCTGCGAAACCGAGGAGCAGCGCAAGGGCTGTCAATGGTCGGATGCGCTTCATGCGATGTCCACCGTGTGCACCCGATCGAAGCTGCCGCGGCGTCGGTCCTCGAAATAGCGCTGGAGCGCCTCCTTGACGGTCCGGAACGCAATCTCTTCCCAGGGAACTTCGTCCTCGGTGAAGAGCCGCGCCTCGATGGTTTCATGGCCCGGATCGAACTTGTCGCTCAGCAGCCTGGCGCGGTAGAACAGATGGACCTGGCCCACGCGCACGACGCTCATGACCGCAAAGAGCCCTTCGATCTCGAACTCGGCGCCGGCTTCCTCGTCGGTCTCGCGCGCCGCGCCCTGTTCGGTCGTCTCGTTGAGCTCCATGAAGCCCGCGGGCAAGGTCCACTTGCCCCAGCGGGGCTCGATGTTGCGCTTGCACAGCAACACGCGATCGCCCAGCACGGGGATGGTGCCGACCACATTCAGCGGGTTCTCGTAGTGGATCGTGTTGCAGGCCGGGCAGACCGCGCGTTCCTTGGTGTCGCCGTCGTCCGGAAGGCGATAGACGACCGCGGTGCCGCAGTTCTTGCAGTGCTTGATGGGGACGCGCAGGAACATTCAGTCCGCCCGCCGACGACCGTTGGAGCGCATGCTCAGACGACCTTGACGGTCAGCGCCGGCAGGCCGGTGATCTCGCCCACCAGCGTGTCGCCGGCCACGACGGCGGCCACGCCCTCGGGGGTGCCCGTGAAGATCAGGTCGCCGGGCTGCAATTCCCAGGCGGCCGACAGGTGCTCGATGGTCTCGGCGATGTTCCAGATCAGCTTGCTCACATTGCTGCGTTGGCGGTCGGTGCCGCCCACCTGCACGGAGATTTCCGCCTTCTCGACATCGCCGGCCTGTGCAACCGGGACGATGGGGCCGATCGGCGCGCTCTGCTCGAAGCTCTTGCCGATGTCCCAGGGGCGGCCCTGCTTCTTCATGTCGTTCTGCAGGTCGCGCCGCGTCATGTCCAGCCCGACGGCGTAGCCGAAGATGTGCTTGTGCGCATCAGCCGCCAGGATGTTCTTCCCGCCCGTACCGATGGCCGCCACGAGTTCGATCTCGTGATGCAGGTTCTTGGTGAGGGTCGGGTAGGCCATGGTGCCGGTGGTTCCGGCATCGACGACCACGACGGCATCGGCCGGCTTCATGAAGAAGAAGGGCGGCTCGCGGCCGGTGAAGCCCATTTCCTTGGCGTGCTCCTCGTAGTTCCGGCCCACGCAGTAGATGCGGTGCACCGGAAAGCGCGCAGGCTGGCCGACCACGGGAATCGACACGACAGGGTGGGGGGTGAAAACGTACTCGGAAGCCATGGGAAAAACGTCCTTTTCTGCGAAAACGGCAGTGTGCCAGAGGGCCGGGCGCGTCGCCCGGCGGAATGGCCCCGGCGGCGTCGCGAGGCTATGCTTGCCGGATGATGAAGCTGCACAACTATTTCCGATCCTCCGCCTCCTTCCGCGTGCGCATCGCGCTGAATCTCAAGGGGCTCGACTACGACTACATCCCGGTGCACATCGCGCGCGGGGAGCACAGGACGGGGCCCTTCGCCGCCATTTCGCCCGACATGCTGGTGCCCCTGCTCGAAGACGACGGCGAGCGCTTCACGCAGTCGATGGCCATCATCGAGTACCTCGACGAGACAAACCCCGAGCCGGCATTGCTGCCGCACGACCCGGTAGGTCGCGCGCGCGTGCGGGCGCTTTCGGAGACCATCGCCTGCGAGATCCATCCGCTGAACAATCTGCGCGTTCTCAAGTATCTCGTCCACGAACTCAAGGTCGACGACGAGGCCAAGAACGCGTGGTATCGCCACTGGGTGCGCGTGGGCATGGAAGCCTTCGAGCGCCACCTCGCGCTGCTCCCCGCCGGCACCTATTGCTACGGCAACACCCCGACCATGGCCGATTGCTGCCTGGTGCCACAGGTCTTCAACGGCCAGCGCTTCGACTGCGATTTCAGCGGCTTGCCGCGCACCATGGCGGCCTTCGAGGCCTGCATGCAGCTCGATGCCTTCCAGCGCGCACAACCATCGCGTTGCCCTGACGCCGAAGCGTGAACAACGCCGACTGGATCGTCCCCGACTGGCCGGCGCCGTCCGGCGTGCATGCGATCTGTTCGACGCGGGCCGGGGGCGTCTCCGTCGGCAACTACCAGGGCCTGAACCTGGGCGACCACGTTGGCGACGATCCCCAACGCGTGCGCGCCAACCGGGCCCTCCTGCGCGATGCCATCGGGGCGAGGCCAGTGTTCCTTCAGCAAGTGCACGGCACGCAGGTGGCGGCGCTGGGCGCGCCGAGCGTCGACGGCATCATGGCGGACGGGTGCACGACCATTGAGAGTGCCATTGCCTGCACGATCATGGTGGCCGATTGCCTCCCCGTGCTGTTCACCGATGAAACGGGGCACCGCATTGCGGCTGCACACGCCGGATGGCGCGGACTCGTGGGGGGCGTCCTGGAGCGGACGATCGAGGCTTTCGGGTCCGAGGGCGGCAGGCAGGAAGTCATGGCCTGGCTCGGCCCTTGCATCGGCCCGGATGCCTTCGAAGTGGGCGATGAGGTTCGGATCGCATTCGAAGCCTCTGCGCCTGGAGCGGTCACGTGCTTCAGGCCCGCTGGCTCACCGGACAAGTGGTTTGCTGACCTGCCGGGCCTCGCCCGTCAGCGGCTGCGCGCCGCCGGTGTGGTGCGGCTCCACGGCAACGACAGCAGCGAAGCCTGGTGCACGGTGCACAACCCGTTACGCTTTTTCTCGCACCGGCGCGACCGGATCAGCGGCCGCTTCGCCGCCTGCATCTGGCGCGACTGATTTCGCTCTGGCGGCCTGAATGGCAGCGTCACGCTCGGCGGCCTCCCGTTCCTTGAGTGCGCGACGCCGGGCCGGCGTAGCCATCAGGTAAACCACCAGTGCCACCGGCAGCAAGCCGTACAGTAGAAAGGTGAAGACCGCGCCGAGCACGGTGCCGTTGGTGTTGGTGGCCTCTGCGACCGCCATCATCAGGGCAACATACAGCCAGGCAATGACGACGAGGTGCATAGACGATGTTTTCAGGAAGGTATCGGGTACCGCGCTGGTCGGGCCCCCATGAATGCAGCATACTCAAAACCCGTGTCAAAGAGGTGAGGGAGCCGGAGACATCATGAAGCAAGAACACGCCACTGCGGCGGAGACATTCGCGCCATTCCAGCAGGCGCTGACCCAGGGGTGGAGCAAGGCGCTCGAATCGTTCCAGTCGCTGGGCGTGGGTGGAAATGGCAACGGCCAGGGCTCGTCCTGGGAAATGCCGCGCTTCGCTCTGTCCACCGAGAAGCTGCAGCAACTGCAGCAGGAGTACATCGACGCTGCCACCGAACTCTGGCGTCAGGATGTGGCCAACCGGTCGATCGGCGACAAGCGTTTCGCCGGTGAAGCATGGAGCAGCAATCCCGTGTCGTCCTTTGCGGCAGCGGTCTATCTGCTCAACGCACGCACGCTGCTGGGCATGGCGGAAGCCGTCGAAGCCGACGAGAAGACGCGGTCCCGCCTACGTTTCGCGGTCGAGCAATGGATGGCCGCCTCGTCGCCCAGCAACTACCTGGCCTTCAACGCCGAAGCGCAGAAGAAGGCGCTCGAGACGCAAGGCGAGAGCATCGCCAAGGGCATCCGGAACCTGCTGCACGACGTGCAACAGGGCCACCTGAGCATGACGGACGAAAGCGCCTTCGAGGTGGGCCGCAATGTCGGGAACACCGAGGGCGCCGTGGTCTTCGAGAACGACCTCTTCCAACTGCTCGAATACAAGCCGCTCACCGCCAAGGTCTACGAGCGGCCGCTGCTGCTGGTGCCGCCGTGCATCAACAAGTTCTACATCCTCGACCTGCAACCCGAGAACTCGCTCATCCGCTACGCGGTGGAGCAGGGGCACCGCGTTTTCGTGGTGAGCTGGCGCAACCCCGATGCGTCGATGGAAAGCTACACGTGGGACCAGTACATCGAGGACGCCGCGATCAAGGCGATCCACGTCACGCAGGAGATCACCGGCCAGGACAAGAAGGGCGGCAAGATCGACACGCTCGGCTTCTGCGTGGGAGGCACCATCCTGAGCACTGCGCTGGCCGTGCTCGCGGCGCGCGGCGAGCAGCCGGCCTCTTCCGTGACCTTGCTGACCACCTTGCTCAACTTCACCGACACGGGCGTGCTCGACATCTTCATCGACGAATCCTTCGTGCAGTTCCGGGAGATGCAGATGGCCAAGGGAGGCCTGCTGAAGGGCGGCGAACTCGCGTCGACCTTCAGCTTCCTGCGCCCCAACGACCTCGTGTGGAACTACGTGGTCGGCAACTACCTCAAGGGCGAGACGCCGCCGCCCTTCGACCTGCTCTACTGGAACAGCGACGCGACGAACCTGCCGGGACCGATGTACTGCTGGTACCTGCGGAACACGTACCACGAGAACAAGCTGGCCCAGCCCGGCGCACTCACGGTTGCCGGCGAGCAGGTGGACCTCGGCAGCATCGAGGCGCCGGTCTACATCTACGGTTCACGCGAAGACCACATCGTGCCGATCGGCGGTGCGTACGCGTCGACACAGGTGCTGAGCGGCAAGAAACGCTTCGTCATGGGCGCCTCCGGCCATATCGCCGGGGTGATCAATCCGCCGGCCAAGAAGAAGCGCAGCCACTGGATTCGCGCGGACGGCAAGCTGCCGGCAGCGCAGGAAGAGTGGCTCGAAGGCGCGACCGAGCACCCTGGAAGCTGGTGGACCGACTGGTCGAACTGGCTCAAGACCCACGCGGGCAAGCAGATCCCTGCCCCCAAGACCTACGGCAAGGGCAGCGCCTACAAGGCGATGGAGCCTGCGCCGGGACGCTACGTCAAAGCGAAAGCCTGAATCCTTTTCCCTGTCATTTCAATCCACGCATCGGAGAGCACACCATGGAAGACATCGTCATCGTTTCGGCCGCACGCACCGCCGTGGGCAAGTTCGGCGGATCACTGGCCGGCATTCCCGCCACCGAGTTGGGTGCCATCGTAATCAAGGAAGTGCTCGAGCGCGCCAAGATCGGCAACGACCAGATCGGCGAAGTCATCATGGGCCAGGTGCTCGCCGCGGGCAGCGGACAGAACCCGGCGCGGCAGGCATTGCTGAAGAGCGGCATCGTCAATTCGACCCCGGCGCTCACCATCAATGCGGTCTGCGGCTCGGGCCTGAAGGCCGTGATGCTCGCGGCACAAGCCGTGGCGACGGGCGACAGCGAGATCGTCGTGGCCGGCGGACAGGAAAGCATGAGCCTGGCGCCGCACGTGCTGCCGAACTCGCGCAACGGCCAGCGCATGGGTGACTGGAAACTGGTCGACTCGATGATCATCGACGGCCTGTGGGACGTCTACAACCAGTACCACATGGGCATCACCGCCGAGAACGT
Organism: Variovorax sp. P5_A3; assembly: GCF_056400665.1. Taxonomy (NCBI): domain Bacteria; kingdom Pseudomonadati; phylum Pseudomonadota; class Betaproteobacteria; order Burkholderiales; family Comamonadaceae; genus Variovorax; species Variovorax sp. P5_A3. Next base: position 165,720 of record NZ_JBFUKW010000002.1, read on the forward strand.
CGCGAAGAAGTACGACATCAGCCGTGCCGCGCAGGACGAACTGGCGCTGGGCAGCCAGACCAAGGCCGCCGCAGCGCAGGACGCCGGCAAGTTCAAGGACGAGATCGTCGCGGTCAACATCCCGCAGAAGAAGGGCGACCCGATCGTCTTCGACAAGGACGAATTCATCAACCGCAAGACCAACGCCGAAGGCCTGGCCGGCCTGCGCCCCGCTTTCGACAAGGCGGGCGGCGTGACGGCCGGCAACGCCTCGGGCCTGAACGACGGCGCCGCCGCCGTGATGGTGATGACCGCCAAGAAGGCGGCTGCGCTGGGCCTCAAGCCGCTGGGCCGCATTGCCAGCTATGCCAGCACCGGGCTCGATCCGGCATTCATGGGCATGGGTCCCGTGCCTGCTTCGCAGAAGGCACTGCAGCGCGCAGGCTGGAAGCCGCAGGATCTGGACGTGCTCGAAATCAACGAAGCCTTCGCCGCACAGGCCTGCGCCGTGAACCGCGAGATGGGCTGGGACGTGAACAAGGTCAACGTCAACGGCGGCGCGATCGCCATTGGCCACCCGATCGGCGCGTCCGGCTGCCGCATCCTGGTGACGCTGCTGCACGAGATGCAGCGCCAGAATGCCAAGAAAGGCATTGCCTCGCTGTGCATCGGCGGCGGCATGGGCGTGGCCTTGACGATCGAGCGTTGAGCGCAAGTGCCCCTGACTGAAAGCCGCGTCTTCGGGCGCGGCTTTTTTCATTCCGGCCTTGAGCCACAGAAGGAGACAAGATGGACGACAGCGACCGCGCCCTGTTCAAGCAAATCCGCGACGAACTCTTTGTCGCCGCAGTGGGCGACGTGCTCGACACGATGGGTTACCAGCACCAGTTCCTCCCGGCGGGCATCGCACCGCTGGAGAAGTCGATGCGTATCGTCGGGCGGGCGATGCCCGTGCTCGAGGCCGACGTGATCAACGACGGCAACCGGTCGGCCGGCCCACTGTCGGGCAAGCCTTTCGGCCTGATGCTGGAGGCACTGGACGACCTGAAGGAGGGCGAGATCTACATCGCCACCGGGGCATCGCTGCGCTATGCCCTCTGGGGCGGGCTGATGTCGACGCGAGCACGCCATCTCAAGGCGGCCGGCGCCATCCTGGACGGCTACGTGCGCGACGCCGACGAGATCGAGCGGCTCCAGTTCAATGTCTTCTGTCGCGGCACCTACGCGCAGGACCAGGGCGTGCGCGGCCAGGTCATCGACTACCGTTGCACCATCGAGATCGAGGGTGTTCGCATCGTGCCCGGCGACTTGCTGTTCGGCGATCGCGAGGGCGTGCTGGTCATCCCGCGTGCCGTCGAGGCCGAAGCGGTGGCGAAGGCGCTGGACAAGGTGCGCACGGAGAACAAGGTGGCCGACGCGATCCGCGGCGGCATGAGCGCCTGCGAGGCGCTGGCGACCTTCGGGGTCATGTAGTTGCTCGCCCCCAGGCTTACTCACTTCGTGTAGACGCCCACCCCCTGCCGGGGGCAACACCCTGCGGCCCGGCGGAGCCGGTTCCGCGGTGTTTCTGGCATTTCGCTGCGCTTCTTAGTCGCTGAGTTCGATGAGGACGGGCTGGTGATCTGACGCGCGGGTTTGCAGATCGACTTCGACTTTTCGGACTCTCGGAGCCAGCGCGTTGCTGACGAAGACGAAGTCGCAGGCGATGGGGTCGGGGCCGTATTTGCGGTCGAAGAGGCGGAAGGTGGGGTCGTGGGGGCGGTCCGGGTGGGCGAGGGGCCAGGCGTCCTGCAGGCGCTTGTCGGGGGTGCCGCCGACGGGGAGGGCGGGGTCGGTGAAGGACGCCTGGATCTCGTCGTAGGCGGGATCGGAGGTCGCCATGTTGAAGTCGCCGCAGAGGATGGCCTGGGGCGTGTGCAGCTTGGGCTGGAAGGGCGATCCGCGGAGTTCGACGACGGGGGGCGTGGCGGCCTGCTCGCATGCCTCGACGTGCAGGGCGCGCACGGCACGGGCCTGCGCCAGCCGCTGGGTCGACGAGTAGTACTCCAGGTGCGTGGTCATCACGCGCATCGAGCCCAGTTCGGGGCTGGTCAATGTGACGACGGTGCACATTCGCGGCATGCTGCTCACGCTGGCGTCGGCGGGCCAGGGCAGGAGGTGATGCTGCACGCGGGAGACGGGGAGCCGCGTGGCGATCACGTTGCCGAAGCGCTGGCGGCGGCCGTCGGCGTCGAACTCGTCCACGGCTGCTCCGAAGAAGAGCTGGAATCCCGGCAGCAGTGCCTGCAACTCGGCGGGCTGGTCGCCCGGACGCCCGGGCATGCCGTCGAAGCCGGAAGCGATCTCTTGCAGGCACAACACGTCGAAATCGCCCATGGCGCGAGCGCCGTCGACGATGCGTTCGGCGCTCACGACCCCGTCGAGGCCGCAGCACCACTGGGTGTTCCAGGTCACGAGTTTCATTTGATGCCGGCCCTCATGAAGCTCTGCACGAACTGACGCTGTTGGTGATGATCAGCGGCCAGAGGTCTCCAAACCTGCAACGATGCGCAACGTCGTCGACTTGCCGCAACCCGAAGGCCCGAGCACGACGCAGAATGTGCCGGGCCGGATCTGCAGGTCGACCGCGCGCAAGGGGGTGCTGTCGCCCCGGGATTTGGCGATATCGATCAGCACAATGGAGGACATCGAATCAGTATATGGAGCGGTTGTGACACCCGGTTGCAAAGAAGGCTCAGTGTTTTCCTGATCGGGTGTTGGTGAGAAACTTCGCTACAGTGAACTTCGGCCGTCAGGGCTTTGCACACACCAAGGAACACTCATGAGCAAGAAAGTCGCATACGTCACCGGGGGCATGGGGGGCATCGGAACAGCCATTTGCCAGCGCCTTCACAAGGATGGGTTCACCGTCATCGCCGGCTGCGGCCCCACGCGGGACCACGCCAAATGGCTGGCGGAACAGAAAGCGGAAGGCTTCGATTTCCATGCCTCGGTCGGCAATGTGGGCGACTGGCAATCCACCGTGGAAGCGTTCACCAAGGCCAAGGCCGAGCACGGCAGCATCGACGTGCTGGTGAACAACGCGGGCATCACGCGGGACCGCATGTTCCTCAAGATGACGCCCGAAGACTGGAGCTCGGTGATCGAGACCAACCTCAACAGCATGTTCAACGTCACCAAGCAGGTGGTCGGCGACATGGTCGAAAAGGGCTGGGGCCGCATCATCAACATCAGTTCGGTCAATGGCGCCAAGGGCCAGGCCGGGCAGACCAACTACTCGGCGGCCAAGGCGGGCATGCACGGCTTCACAATGGCGCTGGCGCAGGAGCTTGCCGCCAAGGGCGTGACCGTGAACACTGTCAGCCCGGGCTACATCGGCACCGACATGGTCAAGGCGATCCGGCAGGAAGTGCTCGACAAGATCGTCGCCACCATTCCCGTCAAGCGCTTGGGCGAACCGAGCGAGATCGCATCGATCATCGCGTGGCTCGCGACCGACGAGGGCGGCTACTCCACGGGGGCCGACTTCTCGGTCAACGGCGGGTTGCACATGCACTGAGGCACCCGCAGCCGAGCACTCCCGAAAAGACCCGCTGCTGCGGGTCTTTTTTTGCTTACAAGGAGACATTCAATGACCCCAGCCGCAGTAGCCACAACAGCCGCTCCCGCCGCGCCGGCACCGAAGCCGCCGCTCTACAAGTCACTCTATGCGCAGGTCATCACCGCGGTGATCATCGGCGTGTTGCTCGGCCATTTCTATCCGTCGGTCGGCGAAACGATGAAGCCGCTGGGTGACGCCTTCATCAAGCTGATCAAGATGATGATCGCGCCGATCATCTTCTGCACGGTCGTCGTCGGCATCGCCGGCATGGAAGACATGAAGAAGGTCGGCAAGACCGGCGGCCTCGCGCTGCTGTATTTTGAGATCGTCAGCAGCATCGCGCTCGTGGTGGGGCTGGTGCTGGTCAACGTGTTCAAGCCCGGGGCGGGCATGAACGTCGACCCGGCGTCGCTCGACACGCGAGCGCTCGCGGCCTACACCGGCCCGGGCAAGATGGAAGGCACGGTCGACTTCCTGATGCACATCATTCCCAACACCGTGGTCGATGCGTTCGCCAAGGGCGAGATCCTGCAGGTGCTGCTGATTGCCGTGCTCTTCGGCTTCGCGCTGCATCGCTTCGGCGGCCGCGGCACGCTGGTGTTCGACGTGATCGAGAGGGGCTCGCACGTGCTCTTCGTGATCATCGGCTACATCATGAAGCTGGCGCCCATCGGTGCCTTCGGCGCGATGGCCTTCACGATCGGCAAGTACGGCATCGGTTCGCTGTTCCAGCTCGGCAAGCTGATGGGCACCTTCTACCTGACCTGCCTGCTCTTCATCTTCGTGGTGCTGGGAGGCATCGCGCGCTTTCATGGCTTCAGCATCTGGAAGTTCATCAAGTACATCAAGGAAGAACTGCTGATCGTGCTCGGCACGTCCTCCTCCGAGTCTGTGCTGCCGCGCATGATGGAGAAGATGGAAAACCTGGGCGCGAACAAGACGACGGTCGGCCTGGTGATCCCGACAGGCTATTCGTTCAACCTCGACGGCACCTCGATCTACCTCACGATGGCGGCGGTCTTCATCGCGCAGGCCACCAACACGCCCATGACCCTCATGCAGGAGATCACGCTGCTCGCGGTGCTGCTGCTGACATCGAAGGGGGCGGCCGGCGTCACCGGCAGCGGCTTCATCGTGCTGGCGGCGACGCTGTCGGCGGTCGGCCATGTGCCGGTGGCGGGGCTGGCGCTGATCCTCGGCATCGACCGCTTCATGTCCGAAGCGCGGGCATTGACCAACCTGATCGGCAACGGCGTCGCGACCATCGTCGTTGCCAAATGGACCGACGAGCTTGACATGGAGAGGTTGCAGGCCGGGTTGAACAACGAGACCTGGGTGGAGGCGCAGGCACCCGAGGCGCTGGTCAACGCCCGTACGGAAAAAATGGCTTCCTGATCCGGCGCCGGGCGTCGTTCTTGCAGAATGCAAGTCGATGCCCCACAGCGTTTCACTGATCAACACCATCGCGGCCGGACTCGGGCTCGCGCTGGTGCTCGGTTTTCTCGCGGCGCGGCTGCGCTTGCCGGCGCTGGTCGGCTACCTGCTGGCGGGCGTCATCATCGGCCCCTTTACGCCCGGCTTCGTCGCCGATGCGGGCATCGCCGCCCAGCTCGCCGAGATCGGCGTCATGTTGCTCATGTTCGGTGTCGGACTGCACTTCTCGCTCGACGACCTGCTCGCGGTGCGAAAGATCGCGCTGCCCGGCGCGCTGGTGCAGATCGTGGTGGCGACGCTGCTTGGCGGTGCGCTCGCGACGTGGTGGGGCTGGGGCCCGGGCGGCGCACTGGTCTTCGGCCTGGCGCTGTCGGTGGCGAGCACGGTGGTGCTGCTGCGCGCGCTCGAGAGCCTGGGCATCCTGGAATCGTTCACTGGCCGTATTGCCGTCGGCTGGCTGGTGGTGGAAGACCTCGCGATGGTCCTGGTGCTGGTGCTCCTGCCGCCATTGGGGGCCGCATTGGGCGGGACTGACAGCGTGGTCGACAGCGCGCCTCTCTGGCAGACGCTGGGGCTCACGCTGTTGCAGGTCGGGGGCTTCGTCGCGCTGATGCTGGTGGTGGGGCGGCGGGTCTTCCCGTGGATCCTCTGGCAGGTCACGCGGACCGGCTCGCGCGAGCTGTTCACCCTGTGCGTGGTCGCTGCCGCGGTGAGCATCGCGTTCGCTTCGGCGGCGCTGTTCGGGGTGTCGTTCGCTCTCGGGGCCTTCTTCGCCGGCATGGTGATGCGCGAGTCGGAGTTCAGCCACCGGGCGGCGCAGGAATCTCTGCCGCTGCGCGACGCCTTCGCGGTGTTGTTCTTCGTCTCGGTCGGCATGCTGTTCGATCCGGCGGTGCTGATCGAGCGCCCGCTGCAGGTGCTGGCCGTGGTGCTCGTGATCGTCGTCGGCAAGTCCGTGGCGGCTTGCGCGTTGGTGCTGCTGTTTCGCTATCCGCTCGGCACCGCCCTCACGGTCAGCGCGAGCCTGGCGCAGATCGGCGAGTTCTCGTTCATCCTGGCTGCGCTGGGCGCGGGACTCGGCTTGCTGCCACCCGAGGGCCAGAGCCTGCTGCTCGCCGGCGCGCTGATCTCCATTGCCAGCAATCCGCTGTGGTTCAGCCTGATCGCGCCGTTGCAGAAATGGCTGCACGCCCACTCGTCGTTCGCGCGCGGGCTGGAGGCGCGGGACGATCCGCTGGCCGAACTGCCGATGAGCACGGAGGCCAGGTATCTTTCAAGGCAGGTGGTGCTGGTCGGCTATGGGCGCGTCGGGCGACGCATCGCGTCGGCGCTCACCGCGCATGACATCCCGTTCGTGGTGGCGGAGCAGAACCGCGAACTCGTCGAGAAGCTTCGCGCCGAAGGCATGGCCGCGGTCTGGGGCGATGCGGCGGATCCGGCCGTGCTGATCCAGGCCCACATCGCCCGCGCGCGCGTGCTCGTGGTCGCCACGGCCGACGCCATGAATGTGCGGCAGATGATCGAGGCGGCGCGCACGCTCAACCCTGCGATCGAGACCGTGATCCGCAGCCACAACGAGGACGAGGCCCGTCTGCTGACGCAGGAAGCCGCTGCCACGGTCTTCCTCGGCGAGCATGAACTGGCTCAGGCGATGGCCCGCGCCGTGTTGTTGCGGGCGGCCGGCGCCTGATCTCAGAGGTCCTCGATCACGAGCGTGCGGTATCGCTGCGCGATCGAATAGCTCACCTTGCGGACGTGCTCCATCAGCCGTTTGGCCATGGCCTCGTCCCTGGTCCGGACCAACAGTGCGGTATGTCCCTCCCGGGCAAGCTGCGTGTAGGCGCGGACGGTGGCGGCATCGGTGCCCGCCGAGGGCAGGGGGCTGTCCGATTCGTGGATCGTGGGCGTGATCTGTTCGAGGACGATGTGCGGCGGGATCAGGTAGACCTCGTCGCCGCTGAAGCCGTGGTCGATCAACAGATGTCCGATACGGCTGGCATCCTGCGCGTCCGGAAACATCACGACGGAATGGCCCGTGGGGTAGAACGCCCCGCCGACCGCGGCAGTCATGCGCTTGTCCAGGGTGAAGTGCTTCATGTCTCCTCCTGATGGTGGTGGATTGGGCACTAGCTTAGGCCTGGCATCTGATCCGCGCTGTAGGGAAACCTAGACGCATTGCGCCAATTGCCCAAAAGTGCAGCTTGCGGGTTTGTAGGACTTGCGTATTTAATTACGACTGGTCACATTTGTGACGATTCGTGAAATTGTGGCTAGGTGTTATCGATGGGGGTGAATAGGATCGTTTGGTCCTATCACTATTCATGGCCTTCTTGCCAACTTCATGTCGCAATTGCGAAATATCGCGCTCACCGTCCAGGAACTCGAAGAGGGCGAGTTCTATTGGGTCTTGATGGAGGCCACCGATTACGAGCTGGAGGACGTGCTCCCCTATTTGCCGATCGAAGCGGCAAGCGACCCCCACAGCACCTACGCCAATGCCTTGGTCGCAGGCGTTGCGGCGATCCGGAAAATGTTTGGCAAGGACGGTCCGCGCGAGTGAACGACGCGGACCCCGATTTGGGGAAACCATGCGGAAACTTGGAGCGGCCATTGCCGCGGGCACCGTTGCGTTGGTTGTCGCCGGCTGGTTCTTTCGGCCCGCCACGTCGGCGGAGTGGGCCGCATGGGTCCAGACGCTGGGCGTGCTGGCCGCCATTCTGTGGGCGGTCCGGCTTCAGGTCGTCGCGTCGAAGCAGAGCCTGCGGCAGGCCGGGCAGGTCGCCGCGATGTTCGCGAACAACATGCACTGGGTCTTCCGCGAACTGAACGACGCTTGCGGCAAGCGCAGCTGGGACGACTACACGGTGCACCGCCGCATCCTGCAGGAAGTCCTGGCGCAAGGCCGCGAGGTGACGCTGCAACTGCTCGACGGGCGCTCGCTGGCGATGGTGAGCAGCCTTCGCACCATCGCTGTCGAAGCGCTCGAAATGTCCGAAGGGCACGGCGAGGACGGGGACTGGCCGCGCTTGCACCTCTACTTCGATCGCCGGCTGCCCAGTATTTCCGCCTGGCTTTCGGCCACCGGCAACCCGCCGGAGAGCAGCGGCCCGACGGACTACGCGGGGCTGCGCACCTCGTTCGGGCAGATCAGCTAGGCGCCGGACTCGGCGAAGGTCGGGCGCAAGGCGGCATAGACCTTCTTGAAGCGCGCATGCCGCGCCGTGTACGCGGCCGACTGCGCCCGGTTCGGCTCGAAGCGCTGCCGAACATCCGGGCGCCGGCATACCCATGCTTCCGTGCCCCCGTCCGCCAGCCACGCAAGCCGCGCCGCGCCGAGGGCGCCGCCTGCTTCGCCACCTTCGCACACCGCGAGCGGTGTATCGAGGATGTCGGCCAGCAGTTGCGCCCACCACGAACTGCGCGCGCCCCCGCCGACAAGCACGAGATCGCCGCTGGGCCTGTTGAGCGTATCGAGCCCGTCGCGGAGCCCGAAGCTCACGCCTTCCACGACGGCATAGGCAACCTCCGCAGGTCCGTGCGCATGCGTGAGGCCGAACAGCACGCCTTGCGCGTTCGCGTCATTGTGTGGCGAGCGCTCACCTGAAAGATAGGGAAGGAACAATGGGGCCTGACTGCGTGCATCGGCACTCAACGTGGCTGCCGCAGCCAGCAGCGCGGCCTCGTTGCCGAGGCCGAAACTGCGCGCGGCCCAACTCACCGTGCTCGATGCCGACAGCATCACCGACATCTGGTGCCAACGGCCCGGCAAGGCATGGCAGAAGGCGTGCACCGCACGATCGGGGTTGGGCTCGAAGTGGTCGCCGGACACGAAGATGACGCCCGAGGTCCCCAGCGAGACAAAGCCCTGGCCCGCGCTCACAAGCCCCATGCCGACCGCGCTGGCCGCGTTGTCTCCGCCGCCGCCCGCGATGGGTATATCCGCCGGAAGTCCCCAGCGGGCCGCGAGGTCGGGCTTCAGCCTTCCGGCGACGGCACTGCCTTCGACCAGGCCGGGCATGTGCTTGCGAGCGAGACCGCAGGCGGCGAGCAACTCGTCCGACCAGTCCCGGGCGCCGACGTCGAGCCACAGGGTGCCCGAGGCATCCGACATGTCGCTCGCCAGCATGCCGCTCAACATGTAGCGCAGCCAATCCTTCGGGAGCAGCACGCAGACCGTGCGGGCGAAAAGCCCCGGCTCGTGCTCCTTCATCCACAGCAGCTTCGGTGCAGTGAATCCCGGCATCGCAAGGTTGCCGGCAATGGCGGTGAGGTGAGGAACCTTTGCCATGAGCGTCTCGCATTGCGCGGCGCTGCGGCCGTCGTTCCAGAGAATGGCGGGACGCAGCACCTCGCCGGCCGCATCGATCGCGACCGCCCCATGCATCTGCCCCGAAAGGCCGATGGCGCGCACCGAGGCCATCGCTGGCGCATTGCTTCGATGCAGCGCCGCCATCACGCTTTCGAGCGCCTCCCACCATTGGGCGGGCGCCTGCTCCGACCGGAGCGGCGCAGGTCGGCTCACGCTCAGCGCTGCCCGGGCCAGCGCGACGATGCGGTGGTCCTTGTCCAGCAGCAGCGCCTTCAGCTCCGAGGTGCCCAGATCGAGACCGAGGTACATGGCGGTCCTTCAGACGAGGCTGCCGAAGCGGCTGTCGCTCTGGCGCCGGAACTCGGTGGGAGTCATGCCCTTGATCTCGAGAAAGCGCCGGTTGAAATTGGCGACGTTGTTGAAGCCGACCTGATAGCAGATGTCGGTCACGTAGTGGTCGGTCTGCATCAGCAGGTGGCAGGCGCTGTTGATCCGCACCCGGTTCACGAAGTCGGTAAAGCTGTTGCCGGTCGAGCGCTTGAAGAAGCGACTGAAGCGGCTTTCGCTCATGCCCAGTTCGGTGGCGATGTCGGCCATGACGATGGGCTCGGCGAGGTTGGCGGTGATGCGGTTGACGATGACGTTGATCTGGTCCACCTCCGCGTCGCCTTCCACGCCCTGCATCTGCACGTTGGAGAGCAGCCGGTAGTCCGTGCACTGGGCGAGGTCGGCGAGGTATTCGAGGAAGCGGGCGAGGCGCTGCAGGCCATGCGCCGCCTTCACCGCGTCCCAATGCGCCATTGCGCGCTCCGCAAGGCCGAAGAACTCGATGCCGTGGCGCGAGCGTTCGAGCAACTGCAGCGCCTCGCGCAGTTCGGGAATCCCGGCGGCGGCGCTCTCGATGGGCTCGTGCCGGAATTGGATCACCCGGTCGCGGCCGGCCGCGCCGCCTTCAGGCGCATCGAGCGAGATCCAGTTGTGGGGCAGGCGAGGCCCGCACAGCACGAGATGGCCGGGCTGGAAGGGGCCGATCCAGTCGCCGACGAATGCCTTGCCGGAGGTCTCTGTGATGAGGTGGAGTTCGTATTCCTCGTGGAAGTGCCAGCGCACCAGGGGGCTCGGAAAGCCATGCGCAAGGCAGCGGACGAGGCCGGTTTCTTCGGGCGCCTCGTAGCCCAGCGACGGCGAGCGCGTGATGTCGCGCTCGAGCTCGGGCTCGCGGTGGCGGGGCAGGTGTCGTTGCCGTACCGATGTCATGAAGTCGTCCTTCCGTCCTTCTCATGCACCTTCAGCTCATCACGTTACCACCGTCGACGTTGAGCGTTTGCGCCGTGATGTATCGGGCATCGTCGCTGGCCAGGAAGACGACAGCACTGGCGATGTCGGCTGGCTTGCCCATGCGGCCGAGGGGGACTTCGAGGCCGACCTGGCGCTTCTTCTCGCCCGGCGCCAGGTGCTCGTACCTGGCGAAGAGCGAATCGACCTGATCCCACATCGGCGTGTCGACCACGCCTGGCGAAATGGCGTTCACGCGGATGCCGCGCGGTGCCATGGCGAGCGCGGCGCTCTGCGTGTAGCTGATGACCGCCGCCTTGGTCGCGCAGTAGTGCGACACCAGCGCCTCGCCGCGCCGCCCGGCCTGCGACGCCATGTTGATGACGGAGCCGCCATCCACGCCCGCATCCACCATGTGCTGCAGCACGCGCTGCATGACGAAGAACATGCCCTTCACGTTCACGGCGAAGAGACGGTCGAAGGAAGCCTCGCTGCTTTCCAGCAGCGGCGCCATGTCGAAGAGGGCCGCATTGTTGACCAGTGTGTGAACGGGTCCGTGTGATGCCTGCGCTTCGTAGAGCATGCCGCCGACGGATGGCATGTCGGTCACGTCCGTAGCCACGTAGGCGAGCGCTTGCGGATATTTGCGCCGCAGCAGTTGCACGCCGTCGGAAGGATCAGGCGCCAGGTCGGCCAGCGTGCAGCAGGCGCCCTCGGCGAGGCAGGCTTCGGCGATGGCGAGACCGATGCCGCCCCCAGCCCCGGTGACCAGGACGTGGCGCTCCGAGAGACGGCCGATCATTGGCCACCTCGCTCGATGAACGTCCGGACGCGCTCGCTGGCCTTGCGCATCGCTTCCACAAGGCGGGCATCGCCCGCTACATCACCCCACAGCGTGCGGTCCGCGCACATTGCTGCGACGGGGTCTGCGGCGTCGCAGATGGCATGTGCAGCGTATTCGTCCATGCCTTGATCCTGATATGCGTAGGGGAGCGTCTTCGCGTGCCAGCGCTGGAGGAAGGCGAGGAACAAGGCCGGCAACATCGCTACGCTGTCGATGCTTTCGCCGCGCGACAACCGCTCGTGAATGGTCGGCGCGATGAACCCGGGGATCTTCGAGAACCCATCCATCGCCACGCGCTGGTTGGTGTCGCGGATCGCAGGATTGCCGAAGCGTTCGAGCACGACATCGCGGTAGGCCGGCAGGTCGACCGGGCTTGGCCGTTCGGGCGGGTTCAGGCACGGAATGACGTCATCCGTCACGTAGTCGAAGGCCATGCGCCGGATCGACGGTAGATGCGTGCCTTCGTGGATGTACTGCAGGCCGAGCAGGGTTCCGGCCCAGGCGATGCAACTGTGGCTGGCGTTGAGGATGCGGATCTTCGCTTCCTCGTAGGGCGACACCGAGTCGACCAGTTGCACGCCGACGCGTCCCCAGTCGGGTCGGCCGTTCACGAAGTCGTCCTCGATCACCCACTGGATGAAACTCTCGCCCGTCACGGGCGCCGCATCGTCCCAGCCCGTCGCCTGAAGCACGCGTTGCCGCAGTTCGGGCGGCGGCCTCGGCGTGATGCGGTCGACCATCGCGTTGGGGCTGCAGGTCTGCGTTCGCACCCAGTCGAGCAGATCGGTGTTGCCGGTGCGCTCGATGAATTCCAGCAACCCCTTGCGGGAGCGGTCGCCGTTGTGGCGCAGGTTGTCGCAGTTCAGCAATGTCACGGGACCGGCATTTGCCGCGCGGCGCGCACGCAGGATCGCGCAGATCGCGCCGTAGATCGTCGTGCCGGCCTGACCCTTGCGGGCTCGCTCGAGGTCTTTCGCGAGATCGCCAACACTGAAGTCGAGCCGGTCCTTCGAATCCAGGTAGTAGCCGGCCTCCGTGACGGTGAACGAGATCACCCGGGTGCGTGGATCCGCGCCACGCGCGATGACCTCGACCAGGCTTGCGTCGAAAGCCAGCACCTCGCGGATCGATTCGATGCGCTGGTAGCGATAGTCACCGGCAGGCGATACGGTCTCCAGCGTGTAGCGTCCGCCCTGCGCACGTAAGGCCCTTTCGACGTCGGCCATGTCGGGCCGCAGGTTCGCGCCGACGAGAGACCAGCGCGTGTCGCCAGTGTCGATCAGCGCCTGCAAGTACACCGCTTGGTGCGCGCGATGGAAGGATCCGAGTCCAAGGTGCAGCACCAGGAATTCGGAAGAGTTGGACTGCGTCATGGCGTTGCTCCATGAGACGGGGTGGGGAAGCCCGCGGAACCGGCTCCGCCGGGCCGCAGGGCTTGCCCCCGGTGGGGGGTGGAGAGCGACACGAAGTGCGCGAGCCTGGGGGCGAGCTTCATGATTCGACGGTGCGGCCTTCAGAATTGAAGAAGTGCAGGACTGACGGGTCGAGCTCCACGCTCACCGCATCGCCGGCCTGGAGGTCGGTGCGGTCGTTCTGGCGCGCGATGAGCGGGACGCCGCCGACGTCGATGTGGATCAGCGTGTCCGCGCCCAGTGCCTCGATCAGTTCGACGCGTGCCGGCGCACCCGCAGCCTGTCCGTGGTGCACACGCAGCCCTTCGGGCCGCACGCCGAGGAACCCATCGCTCGGCAGCCGGCCGCCCGTGAGCGCAGAGAAACTCGGTATCGCCTTCGCCTCCACCATGTTCATCGACGGCATGCCGATGAACTGCGCGACGAACTGGTTGGCCGGGCGGTCATACAGGTCCATCGGCGTGCCGACCTGCTCGATCAGGCCGTCGCGCAGCACGACGACACGATCGGCCAGCGTCATGGCCTCCACCTGGTCGTGCGTCACGTAGATGCTGGTCGCGCCGAGCGCGCGATGCAGCTTGTGGATCTCCACCCGCGTGTTCCCGCGCAGCGCGGCATCGAGGTTGGACAGCGGCTCGTCGAAGAGGAACACCTTGGGCGCCCGTACGATCGCGCGCCCGATCGCCACGCGCTGCCGCTGCCCGCCTGACAGTTCCTTCGGCGTGCGGTTCAGGTACTGCGTGAGGTTGAGCGTCTTGGCGGCATGGTCGACCTTGGTCTTGATCACGTCCTTCGACACCTTCGCCAGCTTGAGCGCGAAGGACATGTTGTCGTACACGCTCATGTGCGGGTAGAGCGCATAGCTCTGGAACACCATCGCGAGGTCGCGCTTGCCCGAAGGCGTGTGCGTGATGTCCTTGCCGTCGAGCGAGAGCTTGCCGCTGGTGATGGGCTCGAGCCCGGCGATCAGGCGCAGCAGCGTCGACTTGCCGCAGCCCGACGGGCCGACGAACACGATGAATTCGCCCTTGTCGATCTCCAGGTTCACGCCCTTGATCACATGCGTTTCGCCGAAGCTCTTCTTGATGTTGTCGAGTTGGAGGTAGGCCATCAGAAAACTCCTTGAAGATTTGTCGCGCCCGAGCTCATTTGACGGCGCCGAAGGTGAGGCCTTGGACCAATTGCTTCTGGCTGAACCATCCGAACACCACGATCGGCGCGATGGCCATCAGCGAGGCGGCGGAGAGCTTGGCCCAGAAGAGGCCTTCGGGGCTGGAGTACGAGGCGATCAGCGTCGCGAGGGTGCCGGCCTTGGCGGAACTGAGGTTGAGTGCCCAGAAGGCTTCGTTCCAGCTCAGCACCAGGCACAGCAGGCCGGTCGACGCGAGTCCACCGATGGACAGCGGCAGCACCACGTGGCGAAACTCGGTCCAGAGACTCGCGCCGTCCATGCGCGCGGCTTCGAGGATCTCGGGCGGGATGTCCTTGTAGCTCGTGTACAGCATCCACACCATGATCGGCAGGTTCGACAGCGTGAAGACGACGGTCAGCGCCGTGCGCGTGTCGAGCAGGCCCGCGGTCTGCGCGATGACGTAGATCGGCACCAGCGCGCCGACGGCAGGCATCATCTTCGTGGAGAGCATCCACATCAGGATGTCGCGCGTGCGCTTCGTGCGGAAGAAGGCCATCGAGTACGCGGCCGGTGCGGCGATCAGCAGGCCGATGATGGTCGAGCCCACGCTCGTGATCAGCGAGTTCTGCGCGTAGAGCAGGTAGTCGCTGCGTCGCTGGACTTCGGTGAAGTTTTCCAGTGTCGGCTCGAAGATGAAGAGCGGCGGCACGTGGATCGCCTGCAGCTCGGTCTTGAACGAGGTCAGCACCAGCCAGCCCAGCGGAAAGAAGAGCAACAGCGACGCGACCCACGCACCGGCGGTGCGCAGCGCGAGGGAGAGAAAGTTTTCGGTTTGCATGCCGATGCCCTCAGTCGAGGTTCTTGCCGATGATCCGGATCAGGAAGGCCGCCACGATGTTGGCCAGCACGACCGCGAAGAGCGCACCCGCGGAAGCCACGCCGACGTCAAAGTTCATCAGCGACTGCTTGAAGATCAGGTAGGTGAGGTTGGTGCTCTCGTTGCCCGGTCCGCCGTTGGTGGTGACGGCGATCTCCGCGAAGACAGAGAGCAGGAAGATCATCTCGATCATGATCACGACCGCCATCGGCCGGCCCAGGTGGGGCAGGGTGAGGTAGCCGAAGCGCTGGAACGCGGTGGCGCCGTCCATGCGCGCGGCTTCCATCTGCTCGCGGTCGAGCGACTGCAGCGAGGTGATGAAGATCAGGCAGGCGAACGGCAGCCACTGCCAGGCGACCATGATGATCACGGAGAACAGCGGTACATCGGTCAGCCAGTCGACCGGCTCCGCGCCGAAGCTCCGCCAGAGGTCCGCGAGGATGCCGTAGATCGGGTTCATCATCATGTGCTTCCACAGCAGCGCATTCACCGTCGGCATGACGAAGAAGGGCGAGATGAGGAGCACGCGCACGATGCCGCGCCCGGGAAAGGGCTCGTTGACCAGCAGCGCCAGCAGCACACCGAGCACCACCGTGATGATGATCACGCTGCCGATCAGCACCAGCGTGTTCCACACCGCGGGCCAGAAGTCCGGGTCGGTGACGAAGTAGTGGAAGTTCTCCAGTCCGTTGAACGTCCGTTCACCGGGCTGCATGAGGTTGTAGTTGACGAACGAGAAATAGATCGTCATCGCCAGCGGCACGATCATCCAGAGGACGAGCGTGATCACGGCCGGCGCCATCAGCGCCCGAGGCAGAAGTCGGTTCATGGCGGTGCCTTTTTTCTTCTGGCTCCTTCCCCCTCTGGGGGAAGGCTGGGATGGGGGCAGCGCGCAATGGCAGGCGCTGCGTGCCCCCACCCCGGCCCTCCCCCAGCGGGGGAGGGAGTGGCTACTTGTAGTAGCCGCCCTTCTTCATCTCGCGTTCGGCGGCCGTCTGCGAGGTCTTCAGCGCCTGGTCGACCGTGACCTTGCCCGAGAGCGCCGCGCTCATCTGCTGCCCGACCGCTACGCCGATCGCCTGGAACTCGGGAATGGCCGCGTACTGCACGCCGACGTAGGGCGACTTGGGCAGCGTGCTGTCGTTGGCGTTCGCGGTGTCGATGGCCTTCTTCTCGGATTCGGCGAAGCGCGCGGCCTTCAGGAACTCGGGCGAGGCATAGGTGGACTTGCGCGTGCCGGTCGGGACCGCGCCCCAGCCTTCTTCCTTGGCGACAAGCTTGACGTAGTCCTTGGAGGTCGCCCACTTGACGAAGGTCTGCGCCGCATCGACCTTCTGCGAACTGGCGGGAATCGCCAGTGCCCAGGCCCACAGCCAGTTCGCGCCCTTGGGCGTGACAGCCACCGGGGCCTGTGCGAAGGCCACCTTGTCGGCCACCTTCGATTGCTTCGGATCGCTGACGAAGGAGGCCGCGATCGTCGCGTCGACCCACATGCCGCACTTGCCTTCGTTGAAGAGCGCGAGGTTCTCATTGAAGCTGTTGGCCGAAGCGCCGGGCGGGCCGTAGGCCTTCATGAGGTCGACGTAGAAGTTGATCGCGTCATGCCAGGGCTTGGTGTCGATCTGCGGCTTCCAGCTCATGTCGAACCACTGGCCGCCGTTGGTGTTGACCATGGTCGTGAGCAGCGCCATGTTGTCGCCCCAGCCGGGCTTGCCGCGCAGGCACATGCCGTAGACGCCGGCCTTCGGGTCGTGGATCTTGCCGGCGAGTTCCTTCACCTGCACCCAGGTCGGCTGGTCGGGCATCTTGAAGCCCACCTTGTCGGCCAGGTCCTTGCGGTACATCAGCATCGAGCTCTCGCCGTAGAAGGGCGAGGCGTAGAGCTTGCCGTCGGCCGAGAGTCCGTTGCGCATCGCAGGCAGGAGGTCGTCGACGTCGTAGGCGGCGTCGGTCGCGATCGGCAGCAGCCAGCCCTTCTTGGCCCAGATCGGCGTCTCGTACATGCCGATGGTCATCACGTCGAACTGGCCGCCCTTGGTCGCGATGTCGGTGGTGACGCGCTGTCGCAGCGTGCCTTCCTCGAGCGTCACCCACTTGAGCTTGATGTCCGGATTCGCCTGCTCGAAGAACTTGGTGAGCTTCTGCATCTCGATCATGTGGCCGTTGTTCACGGTGGCGATCACCAGTTCGGTCGCGGCATGCGCGAGGCCCGTGCCTGCGAGCGCGAGCACCAGGCCCGCCTTCAGAAAACGCTTCATGAGTTGTCTCCTTGTTGGTCGACGACAG
The DNA here is from genome assembly GCF_056400665.1 of Variovorax sp. P5_A3. Lineage (NCBI taxonomy): Bacteria > Pseudomonadati > Pseudomonadota > Betaproteobacteria > Burkholderiales > Comamonadaceae > Variovorax > Variovorax sp. P5_A3. The sequence goes on from NZ_JBFUKW010000002.1 coordinate 182,869, forward strand.
GCGGTCGCCGTGCCCGGATTCTGGAGACTCTGGCTTGCGGGTTTGGTACTGAGTTTGACCCGATCGATACTTGGTTGCACCAGTTGATCGGTGACTTCCCTAGTTTCGGCAAGCAGGGATGTGAGTTGGCGGCCCGACGGTGGCCGCCGGGCGCTTCAAGCGGCCTGAAGCGACGCCCTGCGTTCGCCGAGCCGGTTGCTCCACGCTGCGAGCGCCAAGGCACCGAGCGTGATGGCCGCGCCGGCCCACGGCAGGTCCGCGAGCGGTGCGCCTGCTGCGAGCATGCCGCTGCCAATCCACGCGCCGGTCGCATTGCCGAGGTTGAACGCGCCCTGGTTCAGCGTCGAGGCCAGGTTGGGCGCCGCATCCGCGTGCTGCACGATGAGCGTCTGCAGGAGCGGCACGAGCGCGAAGGAGAGGGTGGTCCACGCCAGCATCAGCACGACGGTCGCCGCCTTCACCGGCAGTACGAAATGCATGAGCGCCAGCACCAGCGCGTTGAGTCCGAGCACCAGCAGCATCGAGGGCACCAGGCGCCGGTCCCCGAGCCGTCCGCCGACGGTGCTGCCGATGGTGAGTCCCACGCCCAGCAGAAGCAGGATGGGCGCGACGGTCGCGTTCGAGAAGCCGCTCACCTCGGTCAGCAGGGGCGCGATGTAGGTAAAGACGCAGAACAGGCTCGCCGATGTCAGCGCGCTGGTCGCGAGTGCGAGCAGTACGCGGCGATCGGCCAGCACGGTGAACTCGCGCAGGATGTTGCCCTTCTGCATCTCGATGTGCCGCGGCAGCAGCAGCACCAGCGACGCGACCGCCGCCAGCGCGATCACCACGATCGATGCGAAGGTCATGCGCCAGCCGAAGTGCTCGCCGATGATGCGGCCGAGCGGCACGCCGAGCACGTTGGCCAGCGTCAGGCCGGTGAACATGAGCGCAATCGCCTGCGAGCGCTTGTTCGGCGCCACCAGTCCTGCGGCGACGACCGAGCCGATGCCGAAGAAGGTGCCGTGCGCGAGTGCGGTGATCACCCGGGCCGCCATCAGCAGGCCATAGTTGGGCGCCAATGCGCACAACAGATTGCCGAGGACGAAGAGCGAGGCCAGTGCGATCAGCGTGGCCTTGCGTGGCAGGCGTGCCGTGGCGACTGCGAACACCGGTGCGCCGACCACGACGCCCATTGCATAGCCGGTAACCAGCAGGCCCGCCTGGGAGAGCGTGACGCCGAGGTCGAGCGCCATGTCGGGCAGCAGGCCCATCACGACGAATTCGCTCGTCCCGATCGCGAAGGCGGCGGCTGCCAGGGCCAGCAGGGCGATGGGCATGCGCGACGAAGCAGCGGGCGGCGTGTTGGTCGGGGCGATCATGGACGGAATATAAGGGTTAACCCCAATTATCCCGGACGACCCGCCTCACGCTGCCGGCAAAAGGGTATTCCGCCGGAACTCTGTGGCGTAAAACAACAGCGCGACCACCGCGAAGGCCCCACCGAGCAGGCACAGGCCGCCCCAGCCGTGGAAGGCATAGATCGCGGCGGCAAGTCCCGAAGCGACCGCTGCGCACATAAAGATGAAGGTGAGGAACAGCCCGTTGAGCCGGCCGCGAAGCTCTGGCGCCAGCATGTAGAGGCTTCGCAGGCTGAGCACGTTGCACAGCTGAACAGCACCGTCGAGCAGGATGCCGGCCGCAACCAGGCCGGCAAGGGATCGGAAGTGCACCGCGACAGCTCCGAGCCCGAAGGACAGCAGCGCAACGATGATCGCCACGCCCGTCGCCGGCCGGGTGAGGCCGCGATCCGCCAGTCGCCCGGCCCACGGTGCCGCCAGCGCGCCCGCGGCGCCGGCCAGGGCAAACAACGCGATCCCGCCCTGTCCCAGGCCGAATTCATGGGCCAGCGCGAGCGGCACGGCCGTCCAGAAGGCCTGGAAGCCAGCGAACATCATCCCCTGGTAGAACGCCCGCCGGCGCAGCAACGGCGTGCGCCACACGATGCCGGGCAGCGAAGCCATGGTGCGCGCGTAGCCGGTCGAGGCGTGCGGCCGGCGCTGCGGCAATGCGCGCCACAACACGATGGCAAGGGTCGCCATCAACACTGCGGAGACGGCGAACACGGCCCGCCATCCGAAGGCCGCCGCGATCAGGCTCGAGAAAGGCCGCGCCAGCATGATCCCGGCCAGCAGCCCCGCCATGATGTTGCCCACGACCTTGCCACGCGTCGCTTCCGGAACGAGGTGCGAAGCCAGCGGCACCAGCACCTGGGCAGCCACGGCGCAGGTCCCGACGAGAAACGACGCCGCGAGAAAGGTCGTGGCCGAGTTCGACACCGTGATGCCGATCAGGCCGATGACAGCGCCCACCATCAGGCAACTGATCAGGCGCCGGTTCTCCACGACATCGGCCAGGGGCACCAGCATCAGGAGCCCTGCGCCATACCCGAGCTGGGTCAGCGTCATGATCAGCCCGGCGAGGCCGGCATGCAGTTGCAGCGTGACCGCGATCGGCCCGATCAGCGGCTGCGCAAAGTAGATGTTCGCCACGCAGAGCCCGCACGCGATGGCGAACAGGATCGTCAGTCCGGTTGAGAGCCCGGAGGGCGCGGTGTCTTGGGAAGAGGGCACGGAGGGGTCTCGCAGTGGGTTCCGGAGCTCAAGCCCGGCAGAAGCGGCGGCACCTTAGCATGTCCCTCGTAAACCTGCAGGTCGCCTGGAATGCACGTCCGTCCCCCAATGGACGCCCAAGGCGACGCGGGTCGCGCCCACGAGGAGAGCCGCAATGGCAGCGGCGGCGAGGATGTAGAGGCGTTCGGACAGGCGGACCCGCGTCGTCGCGGTGAGCACGCCCAGCGTGGCAATCTGGCACCGCGCTGGATCGCCTTGGCGCGGTGGGCTTTCGCGAGGCCCGTTGAACAGCGAGGTAGCCTTTTTGCTATCGTCCAGGGCGCATCTATGAATTCAACAACCTACGTTGGCAAACTCTCCGTCGCCCCGATGATGGACTGGACTGACCGCCATTGCCGGTTCTTCCACCGCCTTCTCACGCGCCGCGCGCTGCTCTACACCGAGATGGTGACGACCGGCGCGCTCATCCACGGCGACGTGCCACGCCACCTGCGTTTCAACACCGAAGAGCACCCCGTCGCCCTCCAGCTCGGCGGCAGCGAACCTGCCGACCTCGCGCACTGCGCAAAGCTGGGCGAGGAATGGGGCTACGACGAGATCAACATCAATTGCGGCTGCCCGAGCGAACGCGTGCAGCGCGGCGCTTTCGGTGCATGCCTCATGAACGAGCCGCAACTCGTGGCCGATTGCGTGAAAGCGATGGTTGACGTGGTGGACGTACGCGTCACCGTCAAGCATCGCATCGGCATCGACAAGATCGAGAGCTACGACTTCGTGCGCGACTTCGTCGGCAAGGTCAGCGAAGCCGGCTGCGACACCTTCATCGTGCACGCCCGCAATGCATGGCTCAAGGGCCTGTCGCCCAAGCAGAACCGCGAAGTGCCGCCGCTGCGCTACGAACTGGTCCACCGGCTCAAGCACGACTTCCCGGCGCTGCGTTTCTCGATCAACGGCGGCTTCAACGACAACACGCAGATGCACGCGCATCTGCGGTTGCTCGATGGCTTGATGATCGGTCGCGAGGCTTATCACAACCCGTGGTGGCTGGCCGAGTGGGACGCCGTCTTCTTTGGCGATGCACCTGCGGCGCTGACGAGGGAAGAGGTCGAACTGCAGATGTGCGATTACATGGCGCGCGAGGCCGCCGCGCACGGCACGCCCTGGTCGAACATCGCGCGCCACATGCTGGGCCTGCGCAATGGCCTCGCGGGCGCACGCCGCTGGCGACAGGTCTGGAGTGACCACCGGCTCAAGACACGCACGCCGCACGAGGTAATGGCCATCGCGCACGAGCCTGTGGCCCAGGCCGCCTGAGGGGCGAGGGCTGGTTCAGGCCGCCATGAGGCGTGCCTCGGGCACGTCCTCGATCGTCGTGCGGCGAAGCTCGCGGCGTTCCGCGATGTCGTAGCGGCGTCCGCGGTGCAGGGTGCTGCGGTTGTCCCACATCACGAGGTCGTTCACCTGCCAGGCATGGCTGTAGACGTTCCGGCGTTGCGTGGCGTGCTCGAGCAGGTCCGACAGGTACATGCGGCCCTCCGCCACCGGCCATCCGATGATCTCGCGCGCGTGCACGCCGACGAAGAGCAGCTTGCGGCCCGAGCCCGGATGCGTCTGGACCAGCGGCCAGACGGCCGGGGGAATGGCCTTCTTCTGGTCGTCCGTGTAGGCCTCGTCACCCAGCAGGATGCGCGTGTGCAACGCGTAGTGCTCGGCGCTCAGGCCCTCGACCTCGGTCCGGGTTCTTTCCGGCAGGCTGTCGTACGCTGCGCGCAGGTCGGCGAATTCGGTGGTGCCTCCCCAGCTCGGGAGAACCAGTGCGTGCAGCATCGAATAGGCGGCGCGCGGATTCTGGAACGAGCTGTCGCTGTGCCACAGCTGGTTGGCGAAGTTCGACAGATTCTTCGGCGACTCGCGGCGTGCGACGTTCCCCTGTGCGTCGACGTTCGAGATGTCGATGAGGCGCTCGTCCTCGAGCCGTTCCTGTCGCTTGAACACCTTCTTGAGGCCCAGGTCGAGCGGTCCGAAGGATCGGGCGAAATCGATCTGCTGTTGGCCCGTGAGCGCCTGGCCGCGCCAGACGAGGACGGCGAACTCGTTCATGGCTGCGTTGACCTGCCGAACTTCGGTGTCGGAGAGGGGGCGCGTGATGTCGATGCCGCTGGCTTCGGCAACGAAAACGTCGTGAAGGGGCTTTAGATGGAGAGGCATGGTTTGGGTCGTACGAATGAAAGACGGTTACTCGGCCTGGATGCCGGCTTCGCCGATGACGCGGGCCCAGCGATTCATCTCGGACTGCACGAAGGCGTCGAACTGCTCCGGCTTGGATGCGACGACCTCCATGCCCTGTTCCTCGATCCGCTTGCGCATCTCGGGGCTGCGAAGCACCTTCTCCGTGTCGGCCTGGATCTTCTGGATGATGGGGCGCGGCGTGCCGTGCGGCGCGACGAAGCCGAGCAGGGCGTTGACGTTGAAGCCGGGGACGGTCTCTGCCACCGTCGGATAGCTGAAGCCCTCGACGCGCTTCAAGCCCATGGTCGCGATCATCTTCATGCGCCCGGCCTTCACGTAGGGCAGCACGGAGAGGAAAGGGTCGACCACGATGTCGATGCGGCCGCCCATGAGTTCGGTATGGGCCGGGGCGCTGCCCTTGAACGGCGAATGAAGCATGTCGAAGCCGGCTTCACGCTTGAGCAGTTCCGCGCCCAGATGGGTGGTGCTGCCGGCACCGGGCGTGCCGTAGGTAAGCTTGCCCGGATTCTTCTTGGCGTAGGCGATGAGCTCCGGCACCGTGTTGAAGGGAGCGTCGGGCCGCGCGACGATCGCGAGCTGGAGGTTCGCGATCTGCGTGATCCCCTGGAGGTCCTTGAGAGTGTCGTAGGGCAGCGTCTTGCGCAACGAGGGATTGACTGCAAAAGACGAGTTCACCATGCCGAAGGTCTGGCCGTCCGGCGGCGCCTTGGCGACGAAATCGACACCGATCGCCGTGCCTGCGCCCGGCTTGTAGTCAACGATCACGGGCTGGCCCCACATCTCCTGGAGCTTCATCGCGATGAGGCGCCCCACCGTATCGGTCGGCCCGCCGGGGGCGAAGGGAATGATGATCTTGACGGCGCCCTTCGGGAATTCCTGGGCGGCGGCGTCAAGACCGGTGCCTACGCCAGCGGCCAAGAGGCTGGCCGCAAGAAGAACCTGACGGCGGGATGGGTGAAGGGCTTGTCTCGTCATGATCTATTTTGTGGAACAATGTTCCGAAATAATAATGCTCTCATCGGTCGAGTCAACCGTTTTATGAGAAATTGTGAAACGTCGTTTCAAAAAATTCAATCATGGCCGAGCACGTATCCGGAACAGGTAAAGACGAGGTGACCGCATTGGCCAGGGGTTTGGCTGTGTTGAAGGCGGTTGGCGACGCCGCCGGGCCCCTGAGCAATCGCGATCTGGCCGATGCCACGGGCATCCCGAAGGCGACCGTGTCGCGCCTCGCCGCGACACTGGTGGGAAGCGGCTACCTGCGGCAGTCCGCTGACACCGAGCGGTTCAGTCTCGGTCCGGCGTTGCTGGACATGAGCACGCGCTACCTGCGCCACTTCGACTTGCGCTCGCTGGCGCGGCCGCATCTGTCTGCATTGGCCGAGTTCGCCGGCGCCAGCGTTCACGTGGGCGTGCGAGACGAACTCGACATGCTGATCATCGATTCCATCCGGCCGCGGACTGCCCTGATCACTTCACGCATCGAAGTGGGATCCCGCATGACCATTGCGACCTCGGCTGCCGGTAGGGCCTATCTGGCGGCCTTGCCCCCGTCCGAACAGGCGGAACTGCTCGGGCAGATCAAGCTGGCGAGTGGCGAGAACTGGGATGAACTGGAGCCACGGATCATGGCCGGCATCGAAGAGCACGGCCGACTGGGCTACTGCGCGTCGTTCGGTGAATGGCATCCTCACATCCACGCCCTCGGCTTCTCATTGCGCGGACCGCGAGGTGAGCGCTATGCCGTGAGTTGCGGAGGGCCCGCCTATCTGTTGCCGAGGGAGACGATGGTGGCGCGCATCGCGCCGCTGCTGCTCGAGACGGTGCAGCAGATCAATGCTGACATGGGGACGGCCCCGCTGGGCGGCTGAAGCGCGAACTCAGTTCGCTGCCTCGAGGCCATTGCTGAAGTGCTGCTGCATGCGTGCCATCGCATCTGCAGGACTGCGTGACTTGATCGCCGCCATGACGGCCCGGTGCTCCTTGAGCGACTCGCCGATGCGGCCAGACTTCAGCAGCGAATTGTGGCGATTGAGCTTCATCACCTTGCGCAGGTCAGCGACCATCTGGTCGCGCCAACGGTTGTTGGCGATGGCGAGCAGCCGCATGTGAAAACGCTCGTTGATGGCGAAGAAGTGTTCGCGATCGACATGGCCCGGGGCGCCAGCGGCTTCGAGATCTGCATGCAAGGCATCGAGCTCGGCCAGCTCGGCGTCGGACGCATGTTCGGCGACCACGCCGGCCGCGTCGCTCTCCAGCAGGCTCAGCAGGTGGTACACGTCGGCCAGGTCCTTCTCGGACACCTCGGTCACATAGGCGCCGCGCCGCACCTTCATCGTGACCAGGCCTTCCGCCGCCAGGACCTTGAGCGCCTCTCGCAGGGGCGTACGGCTGATGCCGTACTCCTCGGCCAGCTTGAGTTCGTCGATCCAGCTGCCGGGTTCGAGTTCGCGGCTGAAGATGCGTTGGCGCAGCAGTTCCGCCACCTCTTCGTAGAGGGCACGGGGGGTGAGGGTGACAGCGGACATGCGCTCAATGTACTGCAACTTCGAATCTTTGAATTAATAATTACAGATCGGTTAGACTTGCGTCCGAAATTTGAACTGTGCCGCTTCCGCGCGGACACTCCTACCCACTCGCACGACCTGCAAAGCGGCGCTCATGAGCAAATCCGACATCAACTTCTCCACCGCCACTCTCGAAGCCTGGACCAAGGCCGCGGCCAAGTCGGCCCCGGGTGGAGACCTCAACGCGCTGAACTGGGTCACGCCGGACGGCATCACCGTCAAGCCGCTCTACACCGCTGCCGACCTGCAGGGCCTGAAATACACCGACACGCTGCCGGGCTTCGAACCCTACCTGCGCGGCCCACAGGCCACCATGTACGCCGTGCGCCCGTGGACCATCCGCCAGTACGCCGGCTTCTCGACAGCCGAGGAATCGAACGCTTTCTATCGCAAGGCGCTCGCAGCGGGCGGACAGGGCGTCAGCGTGGCCTTCGACCTCGCGACCCATCGCGGCTACGACAGCGACCATCCCCGCGTGACGGGCGATGTCGGCAAGGCCGGCGTGGCAATCGATTCGGTCGAGGACATGAAGATCCTGTTCGATCAGATCCCGCTGAACAAGGTGAGCGTCTCGATGACGATGAACGGCGCGGTGCTGCCGGTGCTTGCGGGCTACGTGGTGGCCGCAGAAGAGCAGGGCGTCGCGCAGGACCAGTTGAGCGGAACCATCCAGAACGACATCCTCAAGGAGTTCATGGTCCGCAACACCTACATCTTTCCACCCGCGCCGAGCATGCGGATCATCGGCGACATCATCGAGTACACGGCGCAGAAGATGCCGAAGTTCAACTCGATCTCGATCAGCGGCTATCACATGCAGGAGGCCGGTGCGAACCAGGCGCTCGAACTCGCCTTCACGCTGGCCGACGGCAAGGAGTACGTGAAGACGGCCCTTGCCAAGGGCCTCGATGTCGACATCTTCGCGGGCCGGCTGAGCTTCTTCTGGGCCATCGGCATGAACTTCTACCTCGAAGTCGCCAAGATGCGCGCCGCGCGCCTGCTGTGGTGCCGGATCATGAAGGAGTTCAATCCGAAGAACCCCAAGAGCCTGATGCTGCGCACCCACTGCCAGACCTCGGGCTGGTCGCTGACCGAGCAAGACCCGTACAACAACGTGGTGCGCACCACCATCGAGGCGATGGCTGCCGTGTTCGGGGGCACGCAGAGCCTGCACACCAATGCGCTGGACGAAGCCATCGCGCTGCCCACGGAGTTCAGCGCGCGCATCGCACGCAACACGCAACTGATCATCCAGGAAGAGACGCACATCACCAATGTCGTCGACCCGTGGGCGGGCAGCTACATGATGGAAAAGCTCACGCAGGACATGGCCGATGCCGCCTGGACCATCATCGAGGAAGTCGAGGCGATGGGCGGCATGACGAAGGCCGTCGACAGCGGCTGGGCCAAGCTCAAGATCGAGGCCGCCGCCGCCGACAAGCAAGCCCGCATCGACTCGGGCCGGGACGTGATCGTGGGCGTCAACAAGTACAAGCTCAAGGAAGAAGACACGCACGACATCCTGCAGATCGACAACGTCAAGGTGCGTGACGGCCAGATCGCCAAGCTCAAGGCCATCCGCGACAAGCGGGACAGCGCCGCCGTGCAGGCCGCGCTCGACGCGCTCACCGCGGCTGCGGAAAGTGGTGAGGGCAATCTGCTCGACCTGAGCATCCAGGCTGTGCGCCTGCGCGCTACGGTCGGCGAGATCAGCGATGCGCTGGAAAAGGTCTATGGCCGGCACCGCGCCGACACGCAGAAGGTGACCGGCGTCTATGCCGCTGCGTACGACTCGGCCGAAGGATGGGAAGCGCTGCAGCACGAGATCGCCGCCTTCGCGGAAGAGCAGGGCCGGCGTCCGCGCGTGATGATCTCGAAGCTCGGGCAGGACGGCCACGACCGCGGGGCCAAGGTGGTCGCCACCGCATTCGCCGACCTCGGTTTCGACGTGGACATGGGGCCGCTGTTCCAGACGCCCGAGGAGTGCGCCCGCCAGGCGATCGAGAACGACGTGCACGCCGTGGGCGTCAGCACGCTTGCCGCAGGCCACAAGACGCTGGTGCCGGCCATCATCGAGGAGCTGAAGAAGCAGGGCGCCGACGACATCATCGTGTTCGTGGGCGGCGTGATTCCACGGCAGGACTACGAGTTCCTGTACGAGGCCGGCGTCAAGGGCATCTACGGCCCGGGTACTCCGATCCCGGCCAGCGCCAAGGATGTGCTGGAACAGATTCGCGCGGCTGTTGCGGCGTGAACATGCCGGTTCGAACACCGGTCACGGCTGAAGCGCTGGCGACCTCGGAGGGGCCTGCACAGCGCCGCGCGATCGCCAAGGCGATCACGCTGCTCGAATCGACCCGCGACGACCACCGCGCGCTGGCCGACGAGATGCTGACGGCGCTCTTGCCACGCACGGGCAAGTCGTTCCGCCTGGGAATCTCTGGCGTGCCGGGCGTTGGCAAGTCGACTTTCATCGAGGCGCTGGGGCTGTTCCTGATAGAGCGTGGCCACCGGGTCGCAGTGCTGACCGTGGACCCGTCGTCCACCGTCTCCGGCGGCTCGATCCTCGGCGACAAGACGCGCATGGAAAAACTCTCGGTGCACGAGCGCGCGTACATCCGACCGAGCCCGTCCTCGGGCACCCTGGGCGGGGTCGCGGAGAAGACGCGCGAGGCGATGCTGGTCTGCGAGGCCGCGGGCTACGACATCGTCATCGTCGAGACAGTCGGCGTGGGCCAGAGCGAGACGGCGGTCTCGGGCATGACCGACATGTTCGTGCTGCTCCAGTTGCCGAATGCCGGCGACGACCTCCAGGCTATCAAGAAGGGCGTGATGGAGCTGGCCGATCTCGTCGTCATCAACAAGGCCGACATCGACAAGGATGCCGCGACCCGCGCCCAGGCGCAGATCACATCGGCGCTCCGCCTGTTCGGCCACCATGGCAATCCCGCGCATGCGCAGGTGATGCACGCCGCTCATGCCGCTCCGGGCTCGCCCGAGTCGGAAATCCGCTTCTGGCTGCCCAAGGTGATACAGCTCAGTGCGCTGGCCGGCACTGGCATCGACGTCTTCTGGGATGCGGTGCTGCAGTTCAAGGCGCTCCAGACCGCCAACGGCAAGCTGGCCACGCGCCGCGAAAAGCAGGCGCTGGCGTGGATGTGGGAGCGCATCGACGCCGGCCTCAAGCAGGCTTTCCGACATCACCCGCACGTGCGCGAGCTATTGCCCCAGGCCATCGCCCAGGTGGCAGCCGGCGCGCTGCCCGCATCGACTGCGGCGCGCAATCTGCTCGCCGCGCAGGCAGGACCGGCGTAGGCTGCCGGCTTCCACCACCCAACAAGATCAACTCCTCCGACGGAAAGTCATGAAAGAAATCCTCGAACAACTTGAACAACGCCGCGAACAGGCGCGGCTCGGCGGTGGCCAGAAGCGCATCGACGCCCAGCATGCCAAAGGCAAGCTGACCGCGCGCGAGCGCATCGAACTGCTGCTCGACGACAACACCTTCGAAGAGTGGGACATGTTCGTCGAGCACCGTTCGAGCGACTTCGGCATGGCCGACAACAAGATCCCGGGCGACGGTGTCGTCACCGGCTACGGGATGATCAATGGCCGCCTGGTCTTCATCTTCAGCCAGGACTTCACCGTCTTTGGCGGCGCACTCAGCGAGGCCCATGCCGAGAAGATCTGCAAGGTCATGGACCAGGCGATGAAGGTCGGCGCACCGGTCATCGGCCTCAACGATTCGGGCGGCGCCCGCATCCAGGAGGGCGTGGCTTCGCTCGGCGGCTATGCCGACGTGTTCCAGCGCAACGTGATGGCGTCCGGCGTCGTGCCGCAGATCAGCATGATCATGGGCCCGTGCGCCGGAGGTGCGGTGTACTCACCCGCCATGACGGATTTCATCTTCATGGTGCGGGACAGCTCGTACATGTTCGTCACCGGCCCCGAAGTGGTGAAGACGGTGACACACGAAGACGTGACCGCTGAGGAGCTGGGCGGTGCATCGACGCACACCACCAAGAGCGGCGTGGCCGACATGGCCTTCGAGAACGATGTCGAGGCGCTCATGATGCTGCGCCGGCTCTACAACTACCTGCCGCTCAACAACCGCGAGAAGCCGCCCGTGCGCCCGAGCGGCGATCCGACAGATCGCGCCGATCTCTCGCTCGACACGCTGGTGCCCGACAACCCGAACAAGCCCTACGACATGAAGGAACTGATCGTGAAGGTGGTCGACGACGGCGACTTTTTCGAACTGCAGCCCGACTACGCGAAGAACATCGTGATCGGCTTCGCGCGCATGGAAGGGCAGAGCATCGGCATCGTCGCCAACCAGCCGCTCGTGCTCGCCGGCTGCCTGGACATCAAGTCGTCGATCAAGGCGGCGCGCTTCGTACGCTTCTGCGATGCCTTCAACATCCCGGTCGTGACCTTCGTGGACGTGCCCGGTTTCATGCCCGGCACCAGCCAGGAGTACGGGGGCATCATCAAGCACGGGGCCAAGCTGCTCTACGCCTATGCCGAGTGCACGGTGCCGAAGATCACGGTCATCACGCGCAAGGCCTACGGCGGTGCGTACGACGTGATGGCCTCGAAGCATCTGCGTGGCGACGTCAACCTCGCCTGGCCGCGCGCCGAGATCGCGGTGATGGGGGCCAAGGGAGCGGTGGAGATCATCTTTCGGGAGGACAAGAACGATCCCGTGAAGCTTGCTGCACGTGAGGCCGAATACAAGGCGCGGTTCGCCAATCCGTACGTGGCAGGCACGCGCGGCTACATCGACGATGTGATCCTGCCGAGCGAGACTCGAAAGCGCATCTGCCGCAGCCTCGTGATGCTGCGCGAGAAGAAGCTTGAAAACCCGTGGCGCAAGCACGGCAACATCCCGCTATGAGCCCACCCCCAGTCTTCGCGCACTTCGTGTCGCTACGCCAACCCCCTTGCAGGGGGCAACACCAGCGGCCCGGCAAAGCCGGTTCCGCGGTGTTTCCCGAATAGTCACCGGTACACACCATGTTCAAGAAAATCCTGATCGCCAATCGCGGTGAAATCGCCTGCCGTGTCATCAAGACCGCGAAGAAGATGGGCATCCTCACGGTCGCCGTCTATTCCGATGCCGACAAGGACGCGCGCCATGTCGAACTCGCCGACGAGGCGGTGCACATCGGTGCGTCGCCGAGCCGTGAAAGCTACCTGCAGGCGGACCGCATCATCGCGGCCTGCAAGCAGACGGGCGCCGAAGCGGTGCACCCCGGTTACGGCTTCCTGTCCGAGAACGAGGCTTTCGCTCGAAAGGTCGAGGAGGAAGGCATCACCTTCATCGGCCCGAAGCACTATTCGATCGCCGCGATGGGCGACAAGATCGCCTCGAAGAAGCTCGCGAACGAGGCCAAGGTCAACACCATTCCGGGTTGGAACGACGCCATCGAGACCGCCGAGCGGGCTGTCGAGATCGCCCGCGAAGTCGGCTACCCCGTGATGATCAAGGCGTCCGCCGGCGGCGGCGGCAAGGGCCTGCGTGTGGCCTTCAACGACAAGGATGCCTTCGACGGCTTCACCTCCTGCCGCAACGAGGCGCGCAACAGCTTCGGCGACGACCGGGTGTTCATCGAGAAGTTCGTCGAGGAGCCGCGGCATATCGAGATCCAGGTGCTCGGTGACGCGCACGGCCATGTGATCTACCTGAACGAGCGCGAATGCTCGATCCAGCGCCGGCACCAGAAGGTCATCGAAGAGGCGCCGTCACCTTTCATCAGCGAGGCCACGCGCAAGGCCATGGGCGAGCAGGCCGTGGCGCTGGCCAAGGCCGTGAAGTACCAGAGCGCAGGCACGGTCGAGTTCGTGGTCGGGAAGGACCAGAGCTTCTACTTCCTCGAGATGAACACGCGACTGCAGGTGGAGCATCCGGTGACCGAGGCGATCACGGGGCTCGACCTGGTCGAACTGATGATCCGCGTCGCCGCGGGCGAGAAGCTGCCGCTGGCACAGAAGGACGTGAAGCGCGAAGGATGGGCGATCGAATGCCGCATCAACGCCGAGGACCCCTTCCGCAGCTTCCTGCCGTCGACCGGCCGGCTCGTGCGCTTCCAGCCGCCGAAGGAGACCATGTTCTCGGCGGACACGCAGCATCTGTACGGCGTGCGGGTGGACACGGGGGTGTACGACGGCGGCGAGATTCCCATGTTCTACGACTCGATGATCGCCAAGCTGATCGTCCATGGCCGTGACCGCGCGCACGCCATTGCGCTGATGCGCGAGGCGCTCAATGGTTTCGTCATCCGCGGCATCAACAGCAACATTCCTTTCCAGGCGGCGCTGCTCGCGCATCCTAAATTCGTCAGCGGCGAGTTCAACACCGGCTTCATCGCCGAGCACTACGGCAAGGGCTTCCATGCGGAAGACGTTCCGCACGACGATCCGGATTTCCTGGTGGCGCTGGCCGCCTTCATGCATCGCCGTTATCGGGCCCGCGCATCGGGCATCAGCGGCCAGCTCGAAGGCCATGGCGTCAAGGTCGGCGAGCAGTTCGTCGTGGTCGTGCTGGATGAAAAGGGCGAGCACGTATACAAGGCCGTGTCGGTCACGGACTTCCACGGGCAGAACGGCTCCAGCGCCGTCGCCGTGGGCGACCACAGCTACAAGATCGACAGCAAGGCATCGCTGGGCAGCATTCGCGTGGAAGGCAACGTCAACGGGCGTGCATTCACCGCGCAGGTTGAACGTGGCGCGGGCAAGAACCCGCTGTCGCTGCGCGTGTCGCACAACGGCACGCAGATCGAGGCGATGGTGCTGTCGCCACTCGGTGCGCGGCTGCTTAAGCTGATGCCCTTCAAGGCGCCGCCGGACTTGAGCAAGTTCCTGATGTCGCCGATGCCGGGCCTGCTGGTCGAGGTGTCGGTGCAGCCGGGCCAGAAAGTCCAGGCCGGCGAGAAGCTTGCAGTGATCGAGGCGATGAAGATGGAGAACGTGCTGTTCGCGACACAGGATGGCGTGGTCGCCAGCATTGACGCCGCGAAGGGCGAATCGCTCTCCGTCGATCAGGTGATCATGGAGTTTGCATGATGGGAACGCTCGAAATGAACCGCCCATTCAAGGTGCTCGGCATCCAGCAGATCGCGATTGGCGGTCCCGACAAGGCCCGACTGCAAAAGCTGTGGGTCGAGATGCTGGGGCTGGAGGTCTCGGGCACGTTCAAGAGCGAACGCGAGAACGTCGACGAGGACATCTGCGCGATCGGCAGTGGCCCGTTCAAGGTCGAGGTCGATCTGATGCAGCCGCTGGATCCGGACAAGAAGCCCGCGGTGCACACGACGCCGCTGAATCATGTCGGCCTTTGGATCGATGACCTGCCGAAGGCGGTCGATTGGCTCACGGCGCAGGGTGTGCGCTTTGCGCCTGGCGGTATTCGCCAGGGCGCGGCCGGCTTCGACATCTGCTTTCTGCATCCGAAGGCCAACGAACAGTTTCCGATCGCGGGCGAAGGCGTGCTGATCGAGCTGGTGCAGGCGCCGCCGGAAGTGGTCACGGCCTTCTCGGCACTGGCTGCAGGCTGAGGCCCCGGGGGGTCAGCGGTTCTTGCCGAGCTTCGACGCGCTGCCGGCACGGGCGCGGGCAAGAGCGGCCTCGACGATCGCACGCTTGCGATCGGCAGGTGCAGTCGATTCGGGCGCGCCCTGGGATGCCTTTGCGGCGACGGGCTCCGGCTTTTCGCGCCGCCGGTTGCGCGCTTCGTAGCGATTTCTCGCATGGTCGGCTTGATCTTGCGACCAGGCCTGCCATCCGCTTCGCCCCGGTGTGGCGTCTTCGAGAGAGATGCAGTCGACCGGGCAAACGGGAATGCAGAGTTCGCAGCCGGTGCAATGCACCTCGATGACGGTATGCATGCGCTTGTGGATGCCGAGAATGGCGTCGGTCGGACACACGTCAAGGCACAAGGTGCAGCCGATGCACCAGGACTCGTCGATCACCGCCATCGCCCGGGGGCCTTCGACGCCGAATCGAGGATCAATCGGCTGCACGGGCAGGCCGGTGAGGGCCGACAGGCGCGCCACCCCTTCGGCACCGCCAGGGGGACATTGGTGGATACCTGCTTCGCCTGCGGAGATGGCTTGCGCGTAGCCCGCGCAATCGGGATAGCCGCAGCGTGTGCACTGCGTTTGCGGCAGCGCCTCGAGGAGGCGTGCGGCCAGCGTCTTCACGATCTCATTCGGACTTGCGTGCGGCCGAACGCGACTTGCGCGGTGCAGTCTTGCGTGCCGCCGCCGCGGCGGGGCGCTTCTTCGCGGGAGTGGCC
Organism: Variovorax sp. P5_A3; assembly: GCF_056400665.1. NCBI lineage: Bacteria > Pseudomonadati > Pseudomonadota > Betaproteobacteria > Burkholderiales > Comamonadaceae > Variovorax > Variovorax sp. P5_A3. Next base: position 198,594 of record NZ_JBFUKW010000002.1, read on the forward strand.
TTGACCGTATCTTCCGACGCCAACACGGCGGTCTGGCTCGCGCGCTTCTGTGGCCTGTCGTGCGCCGCAATGAACGCCTTGACCTCGGGGTAGACCTGCTCGCGCCAGCGGCGCCCGCTGAAGATGCCGTAGTGGCCCGCGCCCTTGACCTCGTAGTGCCGCTGTTCGTCGGCTGACACGCCGGTGCAAAGCGCGTGCGCGGCGCGGGTCTGGCCGGAGCCGGAGATGTCGTCGAGTTCGCCTTCGACCGTCAACAGGCCGATGGAGTGAATATCTTGTGGGCGCACGGGCTCGCGTACGCCTTCGGAATTCTTGACCTCCCACGTGCCGTTCACGAGGTCGAAATCCTGGAAGACGGTGCGGATGGTGTCGAGGTAGTAGTCCGCATCCATGTCGAGCACGGCGTTGTACTCGTCGTAGAAGGTGCGGTGTGCCTCGGCGCTCGCATCGTCGCCCTTGATCAGGTTCTTGAAGTAATCGTAGTGGCTGCTCGCGTGGCGGTCCGGGTTCATTGCGACGAAGCCGGTGTGCTGCAGAAAACCTGGGTAGACGCGGCGACCGGCACCCGGGAAGCCGTCCGGCACTCGGTAGATCACGTTGTTCTCGAACCACTCGAAGCTCTTGTTCATCGCGAGGTTGTTGACGGCGGTCGGCGACTTGCGGGCATCGATGGGGCCGCCCATCATGGTCATCGACAACGGCGTCTTCTCGCCGCGGCTGGCCATGAGCGAAACCGCCGCCAGCACGGGCACGGTGGGCTGGCAGACGCTGATGACATGGCAGTTGCCGTATTCGGCCTGAAGGTAACGGATGAAGTCCTCGACGTAGTTCACGTAGTCGTCGAGGCGGAATTCGCCTTCCGACAGCGGCACGAGGCGGGCATTGACCCAGTCGGTGATGTAGACCTTGTGGCCCTGCAGCATGGTGCGCACGGTGTCGCGCAGCAGCGTTGCATAGTGGCCGGAGAGCGGCGCCACGATCAGCACCACTGGCTGGCTCTTCAGCGTCTGGAGGATGTGGGGTTCGTCCGTGAAGCGCTTGAAGCGGCGCAATTGGCAGAAGGGCTTCTCGATCTCGACGCTTTCGTGGATCACGACGTCGTGACCGTCAACCTTGACCGTCTTGATGCCGAACTCGGGCTTTTCGTAGTCCTTGCCGAGACGGTAGAGGAGGTCGTAACCAGCGGCCATGCGTTGCGCGATCGGCGTTTGGCCGAAGACGGCCCCCTGGCCATAGAGTTTGGAGGCGGCCTGCGCGAAGTCCGCAAACGGCTCCATCAGGGAACGTTGCGCTTCGTAGAGTTGGTAGAGCATCGGAGGTGCCAATTAGTTATTGCAGTGCAATATATCAGCAGCTCCCGGCAGTAAATAGAGGGAGCGCCCCACTGCCTTGACACGCCCGCGACTTCCGTGCGTTCTCCTCGAAGAAGCGCAAAAGCGGCGACGCCGGTGTTCCCGCGCCGCCGCCTTGGTTCAGATCACCTTGGCAATGCTCTGGCAGACGTAGTCGATGTTCTTGCTGTTGAGCGCGGCGACGCACATGCGCCCCGTATCGGTGCCATAGACGCCGAATTCCTCGCGCAGGCGCACCATCTGGTCCTTCGTGAGGCCCGAATAGCTGAACATGCCGATCTGCGAAGTGATGAAGCTCATGTCCTGCTTCACGCCGGCCGCCTTGAGGCCATCCACGAGCTTCTGGCGCATCGCCTTGATGCGCACGCGCATTTCGGCCAGTTCCTTTTCCCAGACCGCGCGACGCGCCGGATCGGTCAGCACCGCCGCCACGACGGCGCCGCCGTGGATCGGCGGGTTGCTGTAGTTGGTGCGGATCGCGATCTTGAGCTGCGACAGCACGCGAGCGGCTTCTTCCTTGCTCTCGCAGAGCACCGACAGGGCGCCCACACGCTCGCCGTACAGGCTGAAGCTCTTGGAGAACGACGTCGACACGAAGAAGGTGAGGCCGGCTTCGACAAACTTGCCGATCACGGCGCCGTCCTCGGCGATGCCGTGGCCGAAGCCCTGGTAGGCCATGTCGAGGAAAGGGGTCAGGTTGCCGGCCTTGACGGCGGCGATGACCTGGTCCCACTGGGCGGCGGTGATGTCGTAGCCCGTCGGATTGTGGCAGCAGGCATGCAGCACGACGATGGTGCCGGTCGGTGCGGCCTTGAGGGCGCCGAGCATGCCTTCGAAATCGATGCCGCGCTTCGCCGCATCGTAGTACGGGTAGCTTTCGACATGGAATCCGGCGTTGGTGAACAGCGCGCGGTGGTTTTCCCAGCTCGGGTCGCTGATCAGCACCTTGGCGGACGGGTTGAGCTTCTTGAGGAAGTCGGCGCCGACCTTCAGGCCGCCGGTGCCGCCGATTGCCTGGATCGTGGCGACGCGGCCGGAGTTCACCGGTTCACTGTCGGCGCCGAAGACCAGGCCCTTGACCGCGTTGTCGTAGGCGGCGATGCCGTCGATGGGGAGGTAGCCGCGGGCGCTGGGCGCCTTCATCATGTCTTCTTCCGCGGCCTGCACGCACGACAGCAGCGGCAACTTGCCGTTGTCGTCGTAGTACACGCCCACGCCGAGGTTGACCTTATTCGGATTGCTGTCGGCGGCGTATTGCTCGTTGAGTCCCAGGATCGGGTCGCGTGGCGCCATCTCGACGGCGGTGAACATTGACATGGAAAAGTCCTTTGGGGTGATCGGTTCGCGTGAACGCCGGACCTGCGTTACGCTGCCCGGTTCGCTTGAATTTTACCGGCCGCGCCACCACATCCCTGACTCACGCCATGCCAGAAACCTCCGAAGTCATTCCAGAGCGGCAGCATGCCGACCCCGTGGGGCCCGCCAAGGAGGGCGAATTCATCACCTTCCCGGGCTCGCCGTTCGAGCTGTTCCAGCCTTATCCGCCTGCCGGTGACCAGCCGACTGCGATCGCCGGGCTGGTCGAAGGTGTGCAGGACGGCGAGGTGTTCCAGACGCTGCTCGGCGTGACCGGTTCCGGCAAGACCTTCACCATGGCCAACGTGATCGCGCGGCTCGGCCGTCCCGCGATCGTGTTTGCGCCCAACAAGACGCTGGCGGCGCAGCTGTACAGCGAATTCCGCGAGTTCTTTCCCAAGAACGCGGTCGAGTACTTCGTCAGCTACTACGACTACTACCAGCCGGAAGCCTACGTTCCGCAGCGCGACCTGTTCATCGAGAAGGACAGCTCGATCAACGAACACATCGAGCAGATGCGCCTCTCGGCCACCAAGAGCGTGCTGGAGCGGCGCGATACGGTGATCGTGGCGACCGTGAGTGCCATCTACGGCATCGGAACCCCCGAGGACTACACGCAGATGCGTTTCATCATGCGGGTGGGCGACAAGATTGGCCAGCGCGATGTGATCGGGCGGCTGATCCGCATGCAGTACACGCGCAACGAACAGGACTTCTCGCGCGGCACCTTCCGAGTTCGTGGCGACACGATCGACGTGTTTCCCGCCGAACACAGCGAGCTGGCAATCCGCATCGAGCTGTTCGACGACGAGATCGAGACGCTGCAACTGTTCGACCCGCTCACGGGGCGTATCCGCCAGAAGATCCCGCGCTTCACGGTGTATCCGTCGAGCCACTACGTCACGCCACGCGACAAGGTGCTGGGCGCGGTCGAGACCATCAAGCTCGAGCTCGACGAGCGGCTCAAATTCTTCGTCGCGGAAGGCAAGCTGGTCGAGGCGCAGCGTATCGAGCAGCGCACCCGCTTCGACTTGGAGATGCTGGCCGAAATCGGCCACTGCAAGGGCATCGAGAACTACACGCGGCACCTGTCGGGCGCGGCACCCGGAGAGCCGCCCGCCACGCTGACCGACTATCTACCGAAGGACGCGCTGATGTTCCTCGACGAGAGCCATCAGATGATCGGGCAGCTCGGCGGCATGTACAACGGCGACCGCGCGCGGAAGACCACGCTCGTCGAATACGGCTTCCGCCTGCCTTCCGCGCTCGACAACCGGCCGCTGAAGTTCGAGGAATTCGAAACCCGCATGCGGCAGTGCATCTTCGTCTCCGCGACGCCCGCGCAGTACGAGAAAGACAACGCCGGGAACGTGGTGGAGCAACTCGTCCGGCCCACAGGGCTGATCGACCCCGAGGTCGAAGTCCGCCCCGCGACGCATCAGGTGGACGATGTGCTGCAGGAGATCCGGCTGCGAGTGGACAAGAACGAGCGGGTGCTGATCACCACGCTCACCAAGCGCATGGCTGAGCAGCTGACCGACTACTTGGGCGACAACGGCGTCAAGGTGCGCTACCTGCACAGCGACGTCGACACGGTCGAACGCGTCGAAATCCTGCGCGATCTGCGGCTCGGCACCTTCGACGTGCTGGTCGGCATCAACCTGCTGCGAGAGGGGCTCGACATTCCCGAGGTTTCGCTGGTGGCCATCCTCGATGCCGACAAGGAGGGCTTCCTGCGCGCCGAGCGCTCGCTGATCCAGACGATCGGCCGGGCGGCGCGCAACCTGAACGGCAAGGCCATCCTTTACGCGGACCGCATGACGGACTCGATGAAGAAGGCCATCGACGAAACCGAACGGCGCCGTGCGAGGCAAATCGCTCACAACGAGGCCCATGGCATCACGCCGCGCAGCATCGTGAAGCAGGTGCGCGACCTGATCGATGGCGTCTACAGCGAGAAGACGGGCAAGGAGGCCGCCAAGCGTGACCTCGAACGTGCCAAGGTGGAGGACATGTCCGAGAAGGACATCGCCCGCGAAATCAAGCGGCTCGAGAAGACGATGCTCGAGCACGCGCGCAACCTCGAATTCGAGAAGGCGGCCCGGGTGCGTGATCAATTGGCTCTGCTGCGCGAGCAGGCTTTCGGCGGTCCGGGACACGACAACGTCGTCATCCCGCCGGCGATCGGGGGAACCGCCTGAGCGCTCCTCGGGACGCAATCGGGTTTACCCGAGCAGACTGAAGGGCCTTCTGCTATACTTGAGCGAAATACTCAAGAACAAAGAAACTTCGCGATGAAGGGCCGACTCCCAAGAACTGGTTCACCAGTGAAGGCAGGGTCGGGCAGGGCGGAGACGACGTCACCAAGGCCCCGTGCCACGGTGTCATTTCAACGGTAAGCACACAAGGAGCTTGCGATGCGTCTCACTACCAAAGGCCGCTTTGCGGTTACAGCCATGATCGATCTGGCGCTGCGCCAGAACACCGGTCCGGTCACGCTGGCCGCAATCAGCCAACGGCAGCAGATTTCGTTGTCTTACCTCGAGCAATTATTCGGCAAGCTGCGTCGTCACGAACTGGTCGAGTCGACCCGTGGCCCTGGCGGCGGATACTCGCTCGGCCGCAAGGCTGCGGATATCACCGTGGCAGACATCATTGTTTCCGTCGATGAGCCGATCGACGCCACACAATGCGGCGGCAAGGAAAACTGCCTGGGCGAAGCGGGCCGGTGCATGACCCATGAGCTCTGGGCCTCGTTGAACCAGCGCATGGTGGAGTTCCTCGATTCAGTCACCTTGCAGAAGCTGGTCGACGACCAGATCGCCAAGGGCGTGCAGATCGAGAACAAGCCCGCGGTCAAGCGCGCGATCTCCAGCCAGCCCGTGGTCAAGCCGATCCGCGTCAACGCGCCGAACTCGGTATTTGCACTGGGCAACGCCTTTGCCAAATCGTGATCCGGAGGCGCTTTCGGGCGCCCGTCGAACTACTTCCAAAAAGATAAACCCTACGCCAGCCTGAGCCAGCCATGGACGTCACTCCTCATTTCCCGATCTACCTTGACTACGGCGCGACAACGCCGGTCGATCCGCGCGTCGTCGACGCGATGATTCCCTGGTTGCGCGAGCATTTCGGCAATCCGGCGTCGCGAAGTCATGCGTGGGGTTGGGAAGCCGAGGAGGCCGTCGAAAAGGCTCGCGCCGAAGTGGCCGACCTGATCGGGGCGGATCCGCGCGAGATCGTCTGGACGTCCGGCGCCACCGAGTCGAACAACCTCGCCCTGAAGGGTGCAGCGCAGTTTTACAAGGGCAAGGGCAAGCATCTCATCACGGTGAAGACCGAGCACAAGGCCGTGCTCGACACCATGCGTGAGCTTGAGCGCCAAGGTTTTGAAGTCACTTACCTGGATGTCCAGGAAGACGGCCTGCTCGATCTCGAGGCCTTCAAGGCTGCCATTCGCCCGGATACCATCCTTGCGAGCGTCATGTTCGTGAACAACGAGATCGGCGTGATCCAGGACGTCGTTGCACTGGGCAGCATCTGCCGCGAAAAGGGCGTGATCTTCCACGTCGACGCTGCACAGGCCACCGGCAAGGTCGAAATCGACGTCAAGAACCTGCCGATCGACCTGATGAGCCTGGCTTCGCACAAAACCTATGGCCCCAAGGGCATCGGCGCGCTGTACGTGCGCCGCAAGCCGCGCGTGCGCCTCGAAGCGCAGATGCACGGTGGCGGTCACGAGCGCGGCATGCGTTCGGGCACCTTGCCCACGCACCAGATCGTGGGCATGGGTGAGGCTTTCCGTCTTGCCAAGCTCGAAATGAAGGAAGACATCGCCAAGGCGCGCGCACTGCAACAGCGCCTTCTCGATGGCTTGAAGGACGTGGAGCAGGTGTTCATCAACGGCGATCTCGAGCACCGCGTACCGCACAACCTCAACATGAGTTTCAACTACGTCGAGGGCGAATCGCTGATCATGGGGATCAAGGGCCTGGCCGTCTCCAGCGGATCTGCCTGCACCTCGGCAAGCCTCGAACCCAGTTATGTGCTGCGCGCCTTGGGCCGCAGCGACGAACTTGCGCACAGCAGCTTGCGCATGACGATCGGCCGCTTCACGACCGAAGAAGAAATCGACTACGCGATTTCGACGATCAAGCACAACGTTGCCAAGCTCCGCGAGCTGAGCCCATTGTGGGAGATGTTCCAGGACGGCATCGACATCAGCACGATCCAGTGGTCGGCTCACTAGAAATCCAAGAGGTACCCTATGGCTTACTCATCCAAGGTCATTGACCACTACGAAAATCCGCGCAACGTCGGCTCCTTCGAAAAGGGCGACGACACGGTGGGCACCGGCATGGTCGGCGCTCCTGCCTGCGGCGACGTCATGAAGCTGCAGATCAAGGTCAACCCGGAAACCGGCGTGATCGAAGATGCACGCTTCAAGACCTACGGCTGCGGCTCGGCGATCGCTTCTTCGTCGCTGGTGACCGAGTGGGTCAAGGGCAAGACGCTCGACGAGGCGGCTGCCCTCAAGAACGCACAGATCGCCGAAGAACTGGCGCTGCCGCCCGTCAAGATCCATTGCTCCATCCTCGCGGAAGACGCGATCAAGGCCGCAGTCAGCGACTACAAGGCCAAGCACGGCGTCGCTGCCGCGACGACGGAAGCTGTTCACTGACATGGCTGTGACACTGACCGAATCGGCCGCGCGCCACGTCACCCGCTACCTCGGTAAGCGAGGCAGGGGCGTGGGCGTGCGGTTGGGCGTCAAGACCACCGGCTGCTCTGGTCTGGCCTACAAGCTCGAGTACGTCGACGAGTTGACGCCCGAGGACGTGGTGTTCGAAGACCATGGCGTCAAGGTGCTGGTCGACCCCAAGAGCCTGGCCTATATCGATGGCACGCAGTTGGACTTCGTTCGCGAGGGCCTCAATGAAGGCTTCAAGTTCAACAACCCCAATGAACGCGACCGTTGCGGCTGCGGCGAAAGCTTTCGCATCTGATCCCGATCGGCTTCGCGCCCGAGCCGCCAACATGTCATGTGCTGGCGGCTTTTTAACGCCATGAACCTGAACGACACCGACTTCGACCTTTTCGCCGTCCCCGCGACCTTCGCGCAGGACCGTGCCGCGCTGGACGCCCGCTGGAAGGAATTGCAGCGCGAAGCCCATCCCGACCGGTTCGCCGCCCAAGGCGCCGCGGCGCAGCGAGTGGCCATGCAATGGTCGGTGCGGATCAACGAGGCTTATCAACGCCTTAAGAATCCGATCAAGCGCGCTACCTACCTGTGCGAACTGAACGGCTCTGCCATCAACGCCGAGCACAACACGGCGATGCCGTCTGACTTCTTGATGCAACAGATGGCGTGGCGGGAAGAGCTCGATGAGGCACAAGACGCCGCTGAGCTCGAAAAGCTGCGGCGCGAGGTCGAAACGGGCCGCGCCCGTGCGCTGTCGTCGCTGGATTGGCTCATTGATGAAAAGGGCGACTACCCTGCAGCCGCACGTCAGGTGAGAGCCCTCATGTTCATAGAGCGCTTTGCCGAGGACGTCGAAACCAAGTCCGATCAGTGGGGACAATAGAGCCATGGCGTTGCTTCAGATTTCAGAACCCGGCCAGGCGCCCGACCCGCATCAGCGCCGAATCGCTGTCGGCATCGACCTTGGCACGACCCACTCCCTGGTGGCGGCCGTGCGCAACGGCGTCGCGGACTGCCTGCCCGACGCCGAAGGGCGTGTGGTGATGCCCTCGGCGGTGCGCTATCTCGACAAGGAGCGGCGCCAGATCGGCTTTGAAGCGCTGGCAGCGCGCGCCACCGATCCGGCCAACGTCATCACCTCCGTCAAACGGCTGATGGGCCGCGGCATCCAGGATGTCGCCAACCGCGACGCCATGGCCTATCACCTGACGGGCGACGATGGCATGGTCAAGGTACAGACCGTGGCCGGCGACAAGTCGCCGATCGAAGTCAGCGCGGAAATCCTCGCGACCTTGCGCTATCGTGCAGAAGACACTTTCGACGACGAGCTCTACGGCGCCGTGATCACGGTGCCCGCCTACTTCGACGAAGGCCAGCGCCAGGCCACGAAGGATGCCGCGCAACTCGCCGGCCTCAATGTATTGCGGCTGATCAGCGAGCCCACGGCGGCCGCGATCGCCTATGGCCTGGACAACGCCAGCGAGGGCGTCTATGCCGTCTACGACCTTGGCGGCGGTACGTTCGATATTTCGATCCTCCGGTTGACCCAGGGCGTGTTCGAGGTCATTTCGACGGGAGGCGATTCGGCGTTGGGCGGGGACGACTACGACCACGCACTCGCCAACTTCGTGCTGTCGCAGACCGGTCACAAGGCACAGGACGATGCCGACAGGGCCTCGCTTCTGGTAGCAGCACGAGCCGCCAAGGAGGCACTGTCTTCCGTCGAAGCAACCACCTTTACCGCGAGACTGGCGGAGGCAGATATCAACCTCGAGGTGCGGCGCGAACAGTTCGACGGAGCCACTGCGGGCCTGACGGCACGAACGATCGCGGCTGTGCGCAAGGCCCTGCGCGATGCTCGCCTGCAGTCTGCAGATCTGCAGGGCATCGTGCTGGTCGGTGGCGCCACCCGCATGCCGCAGATTCGCCATGCGGTCGGCGATTTCTTCGGCCGCGATCCCCTGATCAATCTCAACCCCGACGAAGTTGTCGCGCTCGGCGCGGCGATCCAGGCCAACCAGTTGGCAGGCAACGGCGGAGCGGACGACTTGCTGCTGCTCGACGTGATTCCGCTCTCGCTCGGCATCGAGACAATGGGTGGCCTCGTCGAACGTATCGTTCCGCGCAACCAGACCATTCCGACGGCGATGGCCCAGGACTTCACGACGTACAAGGACGGCCAGACCGCGCTCGCCCTTCACGTGGTGCAGGGCGAGCGCGATCTTGTCGCCGACTGCCGCAGCCTTGCCCGCTTCGAGTTGCGCGGCATTCCGCCGATGGCCGCAGGTGCCGCGCGCATCCGAGTCACCTTCACGGTCGACGCCGATGGTCTGCTCAGCGTGAGTGCCAAGGAGCAGGGCAGCGGCGTGGAGGCCAGTGTCACGGTCAAGCCGTCATACGGTCTTTCCGATGACCAGATCGCCACCATGCTGCAGGAAAGCTTCTCGACGGCGCAGCAGGACATGCAGGCGCGCGCGCTGGTCGAGGCGCGGGTGGATGCCGACCGCATGCTGCTTGCGACCCAGAGTGCGCTTGAAGCGGATGGTTCGCTCCTGACCCCTGAAGAGCATGGCGCCATCGAGGCATTGATGAGCGCGCTGCGAAGCGCCAGCTCCGCCAGCGATGCCGCCGTGGTCGAAGCTGCCACCAAGGCGCTGGCCGACGGCACCGAGGCCTTCGCTGCCCAACGCATGAACGCCGGCATCGCGCGTGCGCTCGCCGGCCGCCAGATCGAATCCCTGTAGAAGCTCAATGCCCACGATCAAGATCCTTCCCCATCCAGAGTACTGTCCTCAAGGCGCGGAGATCAGCGCGCCTGCCGGCACCTCGATCTGCGAGGCCCTGCTCGAGAACCACATCAACATCGAGCATGCCTGCGAGATGAGCTGCGCGTGCACCACCTGCCACGTCATCGTGCGCCAGGGTCTCGGTTCGCTCAATGAAGCGGAAGAGGGCGAGGAAGACCTGCTCGACCGCGCATGGGGCCTCGAGCCGCAATCGCGGCTGAGCTGCCAGGCGATACTCGCGCAGACCGACCTGACGGTCGAGATCCCGAAATACTCGATCAACCACGCGAAAGAAAACCACTGATGACCCGGCAGATCGTTCTCGACACCGAAACCACGGGCCTCTCGGCCGAGAACGGCGACCGCATCATCGAACTGGGATGCGTGGAGCTGTTCAATCGCAAGCTCACCGGCAACGACCTGCACATCTACTTCAACCCCGAGCGCGAGAGCCACGAGGACGCGCTCAAGGTGCACGGCCTCACGACCGATTTCCTGCGCGACAAACCGAAGTTCGCAACGCTGGCCAATGACATCGTCGAGTACCTGCGTGACGCCGAACTGATCATTCACAACGCGGCCTTCGACGTCGGCTTCCTGAACAAGGAGCTGGAGCTTGCCGGCTTGCCGCCGCTGCGAGGTTTTGTCGGCGAAGTCACCGACACGCTCGCGATGGCGAAGATGGTCTACCCCGGCAAGCGGAATTCGCTCGATGCGCTGTGTGACCGCTTTGGCGTCGATCGTTCGAACCGCACTTTCCACGGCGCAAAGCTTGACGCGCAACTGCTTGCCGATGTCTACATCAATCTCACGCGTGGACAGGATGCGCTCCTGATCGACGTCGCGACGAACGAGCCGACGCAGAGCATCGTCATCGCCGTGGACCTGAGAACCTTCGAACTGCCGGTGCTGATGGCGACGGACCATGAACTCGCCGCCCACGAGGAAGTGCTGCTGCAGCTCGACAAGTCCAGCAACAGCCGCACGCTTTTCCGCCAGATGGCCGAAAAAGCTGTGGCATAATTGCGGGCTTCGCACCACACGGCGCGAAGAATTCCAAAGGCCGCATGTCATCCGCATGTGCGCCGCGGGCGGTTAGCTCAGGGGTAGAGCACAGCATTCACACTGCTGGGGTCGGAGGTTCGAAGCCTCCACCGCCCACCAAATTCCCCCTCTCGTTTCGTCTCTTGTATCGGCTGCCCCGATGCCATGCGCTGTCGCCTTCCTTCAACTGATTCGGCTGGAGGCGGAACCGCTGGCGCGGGCGGCCGCATTGGAGGTGATCTCCATCCAGCGCCGCGAAGTCGTCCACCTGCACGCTCTTGTCGTACTCCCACAACGCATTGCCGAATCAACAGGGTCGACTCTGCATGGTTAGTGGATGACTCGGCATGACCGTCTCTGTGTGAGACGAATCCAACTGATGCAATGGCGACAGCTTCCCCAAAAGGGAAGTCGGCCCGGGGTCCAGTGAATGCACAGAAGTGCCAATCACGGTGAGTCCTTCGAACCCGAGCCCCATGTTTAACGTTGGAGAAACTTGCAATGAAAAAATCTCTGGTTGCCTTGGCTGCACTGGCTGTCGCCGGAGTCGCTTCGGCCCAGTCGTCGGTCACCCTGTTCGGTGTGGTTGATGCCGCCATCAGTGGCTATTCGAACAAGGCGGAGAACCGCTTTACCGGCGTCGGTACGACCGTGAGCCAAACCGCGATGACCAACTCTGGCTACAACTCGAGCCGTCTGGGCTTTCGTGGCACCGAAGATCTCGGAGGTGGCCTGGCTGCCAGCTTCTGGCTCGAAGCCGGCATCAACAACAACAACGGTTCAGGCAAAGCCGAGGGCGGCGGCTTGATGTTCGACCGTCGTTCGACCGTCAGCCTGTCTGGCCCGTTCGGTGAAGTTCGCGCCGGCCGCGACTACACCCCGACCTACTGGAACGACACCGTGTTCGATCCGTTCGGCACCAACGGCGTGGGCTCCAGCCTGATCTATGCGGCCAGCAATACGGGCGAGCGCAACTACGCCCGAGCCAGCAACTCGATCGGCTACTTCCTGCCGCCGAACCTGGGTGGCTTCTACGGCCAGGTCATGTACGTGTTCAACGAACGGGTCACCTACGACCCGGCCGAGTTGACGCCGGATGTGCCTAATTCCCAGCGCGCCGGTCGCTATGTCGGCGGCCGCGTGGGCTATGCCAACGGTCCGCTCGACGTGGCGCTGTCCTATGGTCAGGACACCGTCGGGGACGACTTCTTCGCGGGTTCGACCACCAACCTGGAAACGGTGAACCTCGGCGCTTCCTACGACTTCGGCCCCGTCAAGCTCTTCGGCGAGTACTCGGACAACAAGCTGAAGACCGACTGGAGCGTTCCGGTGTTCGACAACCAGCGGGATCCCGGTTTCAGGGGCTGGTTGCTTGGTGCATCGGTGCCTGTCGGCGCGGGACTGATCCGCGCTGCCTACTCTGCGGTGGAGTACCAGACCGTGGTCGAGCCGGGCTTCGAAAAGCCGAAGGCCGGCAAGTTCGCGATCGGCTACGTTCACAACCTGTCGAAGCGCACAGCCGTGTACACGACCATTGCGCGTGTGACCAACAAGAACGGTGCCGACCTGACCGTGGGTGGCCCGGGGTACGCCTTCATCGACGGCGCCCTGATGAGCCCGAAGAATTCCACAGGCTACGACATCGGCCTGCGCCACTCGTTCTGACGGGACAACTGGCGAAGTCCAACTTCACCAGGTAAGTCCTGAAGGCTGCCCGCGAATGTCGGGCGGCCTTTTTCGCTTTGATGCGTTCGGGCGAAACGAGAGGTTGGCCAGGGAGAGAAAAAATGTCGAACAGTGTTCTGTCAACACACTCCGCAGAGAAGATGCTGGATCTCAACGATCTTCGCGTCTTCTCGTACGTCGCTTCATTTGCCAGCTTTTCGTTGGCAGCTGATGCGTTGAAGATTCACAAATCGAGCGTGAGCCGAAGTGTCGCCCGGCTCGAGACGATGCTCGAAGCGCCATTGCTCCAGCGCACCACACGCAAGGTTCGCCTCACGCGCCGTGGCAGCGCGCTGAAAGAGCATTGCTCTGAAATCCTCTTGCGCATCAACGAGACCATCGGCTACGTGGGCGGCGTGGCCGACGAGAATTCGGTCCGCGACTAGCGTGTCGGGGGCGGTCCGCCTGGCGCGGGCGCTTCGAACGATGAGAGTTTGCCATGGCGACGCCTCATCGTTCCCTGTCGATCAACGCAAGCCGCCGCTGCGCAGATCCTGTCGCATCTTGCTCGGCGCGACGCGATACCAGCCCTTGAATTTGCGGCTGAAGCTGGTCGGGTCGGCGTAACCCAACTGCGATGCAATGGACTCCATCGACAACTCGGTGTGCTGCAGGTACCAGGCGGCGTGCGTCTTGCGCAGTTCATCCTTGAGGTCGGAGTACGTGACATCGGCCGCCGCGAGCCTTCGAACCAACGTGCGCTGGGAAATGCCCAAGTCCGAAGCAACGTCATGCGTGTCCGGGTTGCTTGTCAGGCGCTCGAAGAGCGCGCGCCGGACGCGTTGGACGAACGTGCCCTGTCCCAATTCCGACTCCATGCGTCGGCAGGACTCGAAGGCCTCCGCGAAGGCCTTGGCGTCGGCGCAGGCCGACGGTGCACGCAGCAGCTCCGCAGGCAGTTCGAAGGTCAGGCATTCCTGATCGAAGGCCACGCTGCGAACGTAGCGCAGGCACGGCACATCGTTGTCGGACGCACGGGCGTAAGGCAGTCCCACAGTCAGTTCGTCGACGGGCCGCCCGAGAATGGCCTCCAGCAGACGCACCTGTGCGCCGACGATGGACTGCATCACGAACACATGGGTCTCGCCGAGGGGCAGCAATGGCCTGACCCTGAGTGCGCTCCAGCGGGGTCCGTTTTCCACCTGGAAGTCCACGCTGCCGAAGATCAACTTCGCGTGACGGCTCATGACCTGCAGGCCCTCGCCCAAGCTGTCGCTGGTCACCGCGGCAATTCCGACGGGGCTGTGGTACGGCTGCAGCATCGACCCGGCCATCAGGCCGAGGGCCGGCTCGCCACTGCACCGGATGGCATGGGCGACAAACCGACGGAAGACGGCGAAGTCGACCATCTGCTGCCCTTCATGGAGATCCTGCCAAGCCAGGCCTGCGCTGGCGAGCACGGTTGATGGCTGTACCCCGCGGCCATTGAGGCAATCGAGGATGCTTCGGATGTAGACCGGGTGGGCGAACGGGATGGAGGTCTCGTCCTCGATGTTCATAACTGAGTGGTTGCGCGATGCCGGAGGCTCGGGCGGCTGTCTGGCGTCCAGCGATCGCGTCGCTGGACCGGGTGAAATGGCTGTCTGTTCCGAGTCGTTTTTCGACTGTCTGACTCTACAGTTCTCCCCCGAAAGGGCGGTCTTCATGTCGAGGTGAAATCTCGGAAAACCTGCCTGAAATTTAGGCGCGCGAAGCGGCTGTATTCGGTGCCTTCATCGTGGGAACAACACGCTTCCGAACCTGAGACCGAATTGCCTTTCGATGAGGTGGCAACGTCTTCTGCACAGCAAGACCCTTCTGCAATCAAGCCGTGCTTCGTGTCGGACCCGACCGACGCAAAATGACTGGATGCGCCGTACTCGCATTTCTGCAGCAGTCGTGGAATGGCGCAGGAAGGAGCACGCCATGGCCACCAATCCTGATCGCCCGACGCCCATCACAGCCGATCCCCCGGACCTGCCCGAACTGCCCGTGGAGCCCGATAAGGGCCCCGCCACGCCTCCCGGCAACCCGACCGACCCCGAGAGCCCGTTCACGGTGCAGCCGGAGTGAACGAGCCGTCCGCCGTCCCGCTAAGCTCGCGGGATGGATGAATTCGATTGCGCCGTCATCGGCGCCGGCGTCGTGGGGCTCGCTGTCGCCCGCGCGCTGGCATTCCAGGGCCGTGAGGTCATCGTGCTGGAGGCCGAAGGGGCCATCGGCACAGGCACGAGCTCTCGCAACAGCGAGGTGATCCACGCCGGCATCTACTACCCGCAGGGCTCGCTGAAGGCCCGGTTGTGCGTGGAGGGCAAGCAGATGCTCTACGACTACGCGGGACAGCGGGGCTTGCCCCATCGCCGCTGCGGAAAGCTCATCGTGGCCACTTCCCAGGCCCAGGTCGGGCAACTCGACGCGATCATGGCCAAGGCACGCGCCAATGGCGTGGACGACCTCGTGCTGCTCACGCGAGAGCAGGCTCGCGCGATGGAGCCGCAACTCGAATGCCACGCAGCCCTGCATTCGCCTAGCACCGGCATCGTCGACAGTCATGCCCTGATGCTGAGCCTGCAGGGCGATCTCGAAAACGCGGGGGGGACGGTGGCGCTCAAGTCGGGTGTCGAACGCGCAGAGTGCGTGGGCGGAGCCGTCGTCCTGAGCGCACAGGACGGAACCGAGCTGCGATGCAGGACCGTGGTCAATGCAGCGGGTCTTGCGGCCCCTGCGCTGGCGCGGCGCTTCCAGGGGCTGTCCGCGAATGCCGTGCCTTCGGCGTACTTCGCCAAGGGCAACTACTTCACCCTGGCGGGTCGCGCGCCGTTCAGTCGGCTGATCTACCCGGTGCCGGAGCCTGCAGGCCTCGGCGTGCACCTGACGCTCGACCTGGGCGGGCAGGCGAAGTTCGGCCCGGATGTCCAGTGGGTGGCGTCCCCCGACGACCTGGTCGTGGACCCGGCGCGCGGCGACGGCTTCTATGCGGAAGTGCGCAAGTACTGGCCTGCATTGCCTGATGGCGCGCTGATTCCCGGGTACGCGGGTATCCGCCCCAAGATTTCCGGGCCGGACGAGGCGGCAGCCGATTTCAGGATCGAAGGGCCGGCGAGCCATGGCGTGCCGGGGCTGGTCAACCTGTTCGGGATCGAGTCACCGGGGCTGACCAGCAGCCTGGCGATCGGCAGGCACGTGGCTGAACTGCTGTTGTAGAAGCGCGCGGGCATGTACCATCGACCGACACGCCGTTTGGCGTGGACCGCCGGCGCGGTGTCGGCGCGTTTGAGTTCTGAGGAGGACCCTATTCAATGACTGTATCCACCAATCTCGAAGCAGCGGCCAACGCCGTGGCTGAAGACATCGCGAGCGACGTCCGTGGCGTGCTTGCCAGCAAGGATCTCGATTCGGTGCCGCACATCAAGGCGCTGCGTCAGCGCATCGACAGCAAGCTCGCGATCGCACGCGAACTCGCCGCAGAAAAAAGCAGGGTCGCCGCCAAGAAGGCGCGCGAAGCAGCCAATACGGCCAACGCCTACGCTCACGACGAGCCATGGCAGATCGCCGGCGCTGCGCTGGCGGTGGGCGTGTTGGTGGGCCTCCTGCTTGGCCGCCGCTGAGCGTCGCCCGACCGGCGCTCGCGGAGGCAGCCGATGAGGCTGTCGAAGCTCTTCGGGGTCAAGCGCTACCTTCGCCGGTTGCGCATCCTGGCCGGTGAGGGTGCACTGGCAGCCGAAGACCGGGTGCAACTCCTGCGCTTCGCGTGGGAGGACGAGAAGAAGCGTCTGCAATCGATCCTGGCGTTGGTGATCGCGGTCATCGGGCTCACGACGATTGCAATCGCTTTGTTGTCGGTGGCGATCGTCGTGCATTTCTGGGATACGCCGCATCGCATCACAGCGGCTTGGCTCGTGGCCGCGGCCTGGGTCGCACTCTGGGTTGCGTCCGTGTTCGCCTTGCTGTCCACGCTGCGCAAGTCTTCCCACTCCTTCGATCCGGCGCGCGAGGCGTTCGAGCGCGACCTGGCATGGTTTCAGGAGAGTCTGGGTCGTACCCCTCGCGAAGAGGCAACACGACCCGCGCGGCCCGTCACTCGCGAGGAACTGCTCGCGCGCATCGAGCGCCAGCGCCAGCGGGTGTCGACGATGCAGGATGCGGCCGCAGGTGTGGGGGAAGCGCCAGCCCCTCCGGACGAATCCGCGAGCGCCAAGGCGATGCGCCTGGCGCGCGAGCATCCCATCGCGACCGGTGCGGCCGCCGCGGCCGTCGTGGCGGTGATAGGACCCCGTCGCCTCGTGCGCTGGGCGTCCGTCATCGTTCCGGTGATCTGGCGGATGCGCTGATCCCCGTCGCGTGCTCAGGTGCGGCGCTTGCGCAGCGCCTGGGCCGCTTCCCGCACCAGTGCGGGCCCCCGGTAGATCAGGCCGGTGTAGATTTGCACGAGGTCGGCGCCTGCCTCGATCTTGCCCTGCGCGTCGACCGCGCTCAGGACCCCGCCAACGCCGATGATCGGAAACCGCGGGCCCAACTCGGCGCGCAACTGCCCGATGACGCGATTGCTCGCCTCCCTGACGGGTGCGCCGGACAGACCACCGGCTTCGTTCGCGTGCGGCAGCCCCGCTACCGCGTCGCGCGCCAGCGTGGTGTTGGTGGCGATGACGCCGTCCATCCCGTGCCGCTGAAGCGTGGCCGCGATCACCTTGACCTGGGTTTCGTCCAAGTCCGGCGCGATCTTCACGAAGAGCGGGACCCGCTTGTCTTGCCGCGCAGCCAGCGCTTCGCGCTTGTCCGCGATCGCGCCGAGAAGGGCGTCGAGCGCCTCGTCGCTCTGGAGCGAACGCAGGTTGGCCGTGTTGGGGCTCGAGATGTTGATGGTCACGTAGTCCGCGTGGGGGTACACGCCATCGAGGGCGATCAGGTAGTCGTCCACCGCCCGTTCGATCGGCGTGGCCGCATTCTTGCCGATGTTGAGCCCGAGCAGCATCGGTGCCCTGGATGCGTTGCGTCGAAAGCGTGCGCGCTGGACGTTGGCGATGAACGCTTCGAGCCCTTCATTGTTGAAGCCGAGCCGGTTGATCAGTGCGTCGCGTTGCGGCAAGCGGAACATGCGCGGCTTCGGATTGCCCGGCTGAGGCTTGGGCGTCACGGTCCCCACCTCCACGAAGCCGAAGCCCATCGCGGCAAAGGCGTCGATGCAACGGGCATTCTTGTCGAGGCCCGCCGCGAGTCCCACGCGGTTCGGAAACTGGAGGCCGGCGATCGTCACCCGGTCGTCCACGCGCGGCGCTGCGTAGGCGCAGGCCAGCGGCGTGTTCTGCGTGCGCGCGAGGGCGTCGAGCGTGAGTTCGTGGGCGTGCTCGGGGTCGAAACCAAAGAGGAAGGGTCGGGCAAGCCCGTAAAGCGAAGAGGGCAACAGCAGGGGCATCGGATAATTCTCGACTTCAATCAGCCAAGGATTCTCCCCGATGACCTCACCTGCCCCCGCTCCCGCCTTGACCCAGGACGAACTGAAGGCGCTGGTCGGCCGTGCCGCGCTGGACTACGTGGTGAAGGGCGAGATCGTCGGGGTCGGAACCGGCTCGACGGTGAACAAGTTCATCGACGCCTTGGCGACCATCAAGGGGGACATCCGTGGGGCCGTGTCGAGTTCGATGGCATCGACCGAGCGCCTTCGCGCATTGGGCATCCCTGTGTTCGACAGCAATGAAGTCGAGGAACTGGCGGTCTACATCGACGGTGCGGACGAGATCGACGGCCGTGGCTACATGATCAAGGGCGGCGGCGCTGCACTCACGCGCGAGAAGATCGTGGCCGCGCAATCCAAGCGCTTCGTCTGCATCGCCGATGCCTCCAAGCTCGTGAACACGCTCGGCGCCTTCCCGCTGCCCGTGGAGGTGATTCCGATGGCGGCGCGGCGCGTGATCCGGCAGTTCACGCGGCTGGGTGGGCTGGCACAGGTCCGCGAGAAGGACGGCATGCCGCTCGTGACCGACAACGGCCAGCACATCGTCGACGTGACCGGGCTGCGGATCCCCGATCCGCTAGGCTTCGAGAGCGAGGTGAACCAGTGGCCGGGCGTCGTCACGGTGGGCGTCTTTGCCCATCAGCGGGCCGGCGTGTGCCTCCTGGGCACATCGACGGGCGTGCGGACCATGCGCTTCAATTGAGCGCAGGCGCAACCGGCGTCAGAACTTGATGCCGGCAGGGTTGCTCGGCGTAGGGCCGCTGGCTGCGGCAGGCGGCGGAGGGGGCTGTACTGCGGGTGCGGGCGCAGCAGGCTGCTGCGGAGCCGACTGCAAGGCGACCAATGGCTGCGCTGGCGGATTGCGATAGCCACTGGGCAACTGCGCGCTCTTCGGATAGCCCGCCGCATCCAGGTACTGCGACCATTCGGCATCCGAAAAACCCTTGAGCTGCTGCGAGCCGATCGCAAGCAGGGGCAGGTTGTTCTGCCCGCTCAGCCGCTGCAGCGCGCCGATGTCCTCGTTGGTCTTGACGGTGCGTTCCTCGAACGGAACGCCCCGCGTGATGAGCAGGGAGCGGCCCGCGCCGCACGGTCCGCATTCGTCGCCGGTGTAGAGCGTGACCGGGTAGCGCTGCGTCACTTGCCGCAGTTCGTAGGGCAGGCCTGAATTCGCGGCGATCGAACTGCCGGTGGACGGCGCGGCAGGCTGGGCGTTGGCCGTCGGCGGCTGATCGGAAAAGGTGACCTTGCCGTTCTTGTCCACGTTGCGGTAGACGGGCTGCGCGAGCGTGGCGCAGGCGACCATCAGCAGGGCGAGGCCCGAGAGGGCGGCGTTGAGCTTCATCGATGACTCCCGTTTTCGGATGTAACCGAGTATCTCAGGCTCCGCGGCCAACGCCGCCGATTCTCAAGCCGCCTGCGTCGCCGCCATGCCCTGGTGTCGCAGCAGCGCATCGAGTTGGGGTTCGCGGCCACGGAAGGCCTTGAAGGATTCCATCGCAGTGCGGCTGCCGCCGGCTTCGAGGATGGCCTGGCGGTACTTGCGGCCGGTCTCGATGCTCGGCTCGCCATTGGCGCCCGCCGTTTCCTCGAAGGCCGCATAGGCGTCGGCGCTCAGCACCTCGGCCCACTTGTAGCTGTAGTAGCCCGCCGCATAGCCGCCCGAGAAGATGTGGCTGAAGGTGTTGGGCGTGCGGCTGAAGGCCGGCGAGGGCATCACCGCGACTTCGTCGCGCACCTTGCCGAGCAGTGCCATGACATCGCCCGGCTTGGCGGTCGTGGCGTCGTACTCGGTGTGCAACAGCATGTCGAACAGCGAGAACTCGATCTGGCGCAGCGTCTGCAGCCCGCTCTGGAAATTCTTGGCCGCCGTCATCTTGTCGAAGAGCTCGCGGGGCAGGGGCTCGCCCGTGTCGACATGCGAGGTCATGTGGGCAAGAACATCCCACTCCCAGCAGAAGTTCTCCATGAACTGGCTCGGCAGCTCCACAGCATCCCATTCGACACCGCTGATGCCCGACACGTCGCGCTCGTTGATCTGCGTGAGCATGTGGTGCAGGCCGTGGCCAAACTCATGGAAAAGCGTGGTCACGTCGTCGTGCGTGAGCAGCGGCGGCTTGCCGTCGACACCCTCGGCGAAGTTGCACACCAACTGCGCGACGGGCGTCTGCAGCGTGCCGTTGTCGGGGCGCAGCCAGCGGGCGCGCACGTCGTCCATCCAGGCGCCGCCGCGCTTCGCGGCGCGGGCCGACGGGTCGAGGTAGAACTGGCCGACTTTTTGCCCGCCGCGCTCGATGCGATAGAACTCGACGCTCGGATGCCACACCGACGCCGTGTCTCGGCGGATCGAGACCTCGAACAAGGTCTCCACGATCTTGAACAGGCCGGCCATCACCTTCGGCGCGGTGAAGTACTGCTTCACCTCCTGCTCGCTGAAGGCGTAGCGCGCTTCCTTGAGCTTCTCGCCGATGTAGCTCCAGTCCCAGGGCTGCGGATCGAGGAGGCCGAGTTGCGCTTGCGCAAACGCGCGCAGGTCGGCCAGGTCGCGTTCGCCGTAGGGCTTGGCCTTGGTGGCCAGGTCGCGCAGGAACTTCACGACCTGCCCGGCCGATTCGGCCATCTTGGGCACGATGGAAAGTTCGCCGAAGTTGGGATAGCCAAGCAGCTTGGCCTCTTCCTGTCGCAATGCGAGGATTTCGCGGATCAGATCGGTGTTGTCGAAGGCCGGATCGCCGAATTCGCTGGCACGCGTGACATACGCGCGGTACAGCCTCTCGCGCAGTGCGCTGCTCTTGGCGAACTGCATGACCGGCAGGTAGGAGGGCATCTTCAGCGTGAGCTTGTAGCCGTCCTTGCCTTCCGCTTCGGCCGCGGCACGGGCTGCGCTGATGACATCGTCCGGCAGTCCGTCGAGTTCACCGAGCTGTGCGTACCAGGCGAAGGCATCCGTCGCGTCCAATGCGTTCTCACTGAATTTCTGGCTCAACTCGGCCTGGCGTTCCTGGATTTCCGCAAAACGCGTCTTCGCCGCGCCCTGCAGTTCGGCGCCGCCAAGCACGAAGTTGCGAATCGCGTTGCGATGGGCCTGCCGCTGCTCGACATTGAGCGAGGCCGGATCGATGGCCTTGTACTTGGCGTAGAGCCGCTCGTCCGACCCGAGCCGTGTCCAGAAGGCCGTAACGCGTGGCATCGCCTCGTTGTAGGCCGCACGCAGTTCGGGCGTGTCCGCCACAGCATTGAGATGGCCAACGGCTCCCCAAGCGCGGCTGAACCGCTCGGAAGCCACGTCCAGCACCTTGGAAATCGCGATCCAGTCAGCCGGAAACTCCGGCGCCGTCACCGTTTGCAGCGCCGTCTCGGCATCGGCCAGCAAAGCGTCGACTGCAGGCGCGACCTGCTCTGGCGTGATGCGATCGAACAGCGGGAGATCAGTAAAGTCGAGAAGCGGATTGGTCATACATAACTTTCCAGGCGAGCGAAGCGAGGCCCCTTCGGGAACCACCGCGGACCGGCTCTGCCGGGCCGCCGGTGGTGCCCCTTGAGGGGGAGGCAGCTACACGAAGTGAGCAAGCAACGGGGTGAATCCTAGTTTGCGCCGTGTTCGGCCGCTTCAAGAGTGTTGACGAGCAGCATCGCGCGGGTCATCGGGCCGACGCCACCGGGAACAGGCGTGATCCAGCCGGCGACTTCCTTCACCCCGTCGAAATCCACGTCGCCGGCCAACTTGCCATCGTCCTTGCGGTTCATGCCCACATCGATGACCACGGCACCGGGTTTCACCATGTCGGCCGTCAGGATGTTGCGCTTGCCCACCGCCGCGACGACCACGTCGGCCTGCCGGGTGAGGGCGCCCAGATCCTTCGTCGCGCTATGGCAGATAGTCACGGTCGCGCTCTTGGCCAGCAGCATCATCGCCATCGGCTTGCCGACGATGTTGCTTCGCCCGATCACCACCGCATGCTTTCCGCGCAGGTCGTAGCCGATAGATTCGAGCATCTTCATGCAGCCGTGCGGCGTGCAGGGCCAGAAGCCTGGCTGGCCCACCATCAGCGCGCCGGCGCTGGCGACGTGGAAGCCGTCGACGTCCTTGGCGGGCGAGATCGCCTCGATGACCCGGTGGCTGTCCATGTGCGGCGGCAGCGGAAGCTGCACCAAGATACCGTGCACCTTGGGGTCTTCGTTCAGGGCACGGATGCGCGCCAGCAGGTCGGCCTCGGTCATGGATGCGGGATAGCGCTCCAGGTTGGCGGTCAGCCCGGTCTCGCTGCTGTCGTTGACCTTGTGCTTGACGTAGACCTTGCTCGCCGGATCGTCGCCAACCAGCACGATCGCGAGCGTGGGCTCGATACCGCGGGCCTTGAGCGCCTCGATGCGGCCCGACACTTCGGCGCGGATTTTTCGGGACAGCGCGTTGCCGTCGATCAGTTGGGCGGTCATCGTTTTCGGAATTCCAAGTAAAAACGCCCGCTTGCGCAGGCGTGGAAGGCTGAAGGTGTCTCTCGCTCCGGCGACCGCTAGGCCTTGGCAGGGGCGGCCTGGCCGAGCGCGATCTTGAGCAGGTCGGCCACCGTGTTGGCGTTGAGCTTTTCCATGATGTTGGCGCGGTGCGCCTCCACCGTCTTGATGCTGATGCCAAGGTCGTCGGCGATCTGCTTGTTGAGGCGACCGGCGACGATGCGTTCGAGCACCTGCGCCTCGCGGCCGGTGAGCTTCGACAGCAGGGCGTCGCGGCTGGCGGACTGCTGGTGCTGCGCGAAGGCGCCGCGCGCATGTTCGAGCATGCGCTCGACGAGTGCCACGAGGGCCTCGTCGTTGAAGGGCTTCTGGATGAAATCCATGGCGCCCTTCTTCATGCTGTCGACCGCCATCGGCACGTCGCCGTGGCCGGTGATGACGACGATCGGCAGGGGGGAGCGGCGCTCGATGAGGCGGTCCTGCAACTCGATGCCCGACATGCCGCCCATGCGGATGTCGACGATCAGGCAGGCGACTTCGCGCGGGTCATAGCGGGATAGAAACGACTCTGCGGAGTCGAAGCAGCGGACCCGATAGTCCTTGCCCTCGAGCAGCCATTGGAGCGAATCGCGAACCGCTTCGTCGTCGTCGACGACATAGACCGTGCCCTTCTTCGGAATCAAACTCATGCAGGTACTTTCGCCTCGTTGCTTGCTACGGAATCGATAGCGTCCAACACCGGTAACCAGAAGGAAAAACGGCATCCGACGACATCCGGGCCATTGTAGATGTTCTCCGCCTGCATCCGGCCGCGGTGCGACTCGACGATCGTGCGGCAGAGATTCAGCCCGATGCCCATGCCTTCGGGCTTGGTGGAGAAGAAGGCTTCGTACAGCCGGTCCATCACTTCGGGGGCGAGGCCCATGCCGGTGTCCTGCACCGAGAACTCCACCGCGTTGTGCCCGTCGATGATCTTCGGCAGCACGCGCAGTTCGACGCTGCGGCGCGCCAGCGGACGGTTCGCCAGGTCGATGGATTCGGCTGCGTTCTTCAGCAGGTTGACCATCACCTGCTCGATCAGGATCGGGTCGACGCGCAGGATCGGCAGGCGCGCCGCGACGTAATGGTTGAGACGCACATTCCGCCGCCGCAGCTCGATGCCGGCCAGTTCGACCGCTTCGCTGACCATGATCGAGACTTCGGCCGGCGTCCGGTTCGGCTCGCTTCGCTTCACGAAAGAGCGGATGCGCTGGATGATCTGGCCGGCGCGCTGCGCCTGCTTCGAGGTCTTGTCGAGCGCCGCGAGCAGCGCTTCGGAATCGATCTGCTGGCCCTTGATGCGCGACATCATCCCGTTGCAGTAATTGGTGATGGCGGTCAGCGGCTGGTTGAGTTCGTGCGCGACGCTGGAGGCCATCTCGCCCATGGTGATCAGCCGGCTGGCGGCCTGCGCCCGATCGGCTTGCGCTGCCGACAGGTCTTCGGCATCGCGACGCGGCGTGATGTCGGTGGCGATGACCAGTTGCGCGAGCCTGCCGTCGACCCAGGTCAGGTAGCGCGAGCGCACTTCGAGCCACTTGCCGAGTTCGGGGACGAAGATCTCGTTGTTGGCTGGCTGCGCCGCGGTGAGCTGGTCGACGGGCAGCCCCGCAAAGGGGTCGACGTCGTCGAGGCCATCGTCGCGCGCATGCGAGGCCGGCACGCCCGCCTGCGCGACCATGCCCAGGTGGCCCACGGTGTTGGAGCCGAACCAGAGGCGGTAGAGCTTGTTGGCGAACAGCAGCTCCTCGCTGCCCAGCGGCGCGACCGACACCGAGGCATCCAGCGCTTCGAGCACCGTGGTGAAGCGCTCGTACGAGGCCGACAACTGCTCGCGGATGCGCGTCGGCTCCGTGATGTCGGTCATCGAGGTCATCCAGCCGGTCTGGTGGCCGCGGGCATCGATCAGCGGCGACACGTAGAGGCGGGCGTTGAACACACTGCCGTTCTTGCGCTTGACGCGCACCTGGAAGCCGCCAGGCAACGCGCGTCCGTGCAGCTCTTCCTCGAGCCGCTCGTTCATGACCTCGCGATCGGACTCCAGCCAGTAGGGGAAGGGGGGCGTCTGGCCGACGAGTTCGTTCTCGCTCCACCCGGTCATCGCACAGAAGGCCGCGTTCACATAGGTGATCCGGCCTTCCAGGTCGAGCACGCGCATCCCGGTGAGCATCGAGTTTTCCATCGCGCGGCGGAAGTTGGTTTCGGCCACCAGTGCCTGCTGGGCCTGCAGCCGGCGCCGCGTGTGACGCCAGGTACCGATCAGCATCCAACTCGTCAGCACGCTCAGCGCGCCGACCAGCCAGAACAGCCCGTTGCCGACGACCCCTTGCGAGGTGCGATAGGCCTGTGCCCGCAGCACCAGCGCATTGCCGACCGGGGACACCGGCACTTCGTACTCGTTGGTCCTGACGGTCCACGGCAGGAGCCGCGTACCGGCACCGCGTGCGCTCGCGACCGTGTTGCCGGCGATGAGGCCGCCCTTTGCATCCAGGAGCGAGACGGCGTAGCGCGCGGAGACTTCGGCGGGCATGCCGTAGCGCAACAGTCCGTCGATGGAGAATTCGCCGAGCAGCTCCCCCGCGAACAGGCCCTGGTCGAACAGCGGGACATGGAGCTGCAGCATCGGCGGCGGATCGCCACCGGCCAGTTGCAGCGAGAACACCGGCTGGCGCAGTTCGCGTGCGAGGGCGTAGTTGCTTTCGGTATCGCCCGGCCGCAGCACCTCCCCGATCTCGTGCTGCTGCGCCGGGTGGACGCTGGGCGCCGCGTAGCCGGCCTTGAAGCGGCGGCGATCGTCGATCCAGCTGACGGCCTGCAGCTCCGGGAACTGGCTCACCAGCGACTCTGCGCGGCTGGTGAATTCGGTGGCGTCAATCTCGCGGTTGGACGCATCGCGCGCAAGACGCATGAGCTGCTCCTGCCGCTCCAGGAGCCGAAGCCGTACGCGCTGCTGGGCGTACTCGACATCGCGCTTCACCGATTCCTGGACGCGCTCCATTTCTTCCGCGCGCAGGTACCAGAAGGCCGAGACGATGGCCGCGAGGAACAGGAGCACTGCCGCCAGCGGCGCGAGCATCGCGACCGCGTCCTGCAGCACAGGCGTCTGGCGTCGCCACCAGCGTCGCCACCAGGAAAGGGGCGACGCCGCGCTGCGCGCAACGGCGATCGGGGAGGAAAAGGGCATCGGACAAGTTTAGGTGAACGCTCTCCTGTCGGCTTGGACGCGTGCGCGACATCGACGTGGTCGGTGTGCATGAAGTTTCATAGGTGAATTTCACAATAAGAAAACGTTGAGCACCATTTGAAATTTCAATATTTCTGTGAGAAACTCCGCGCGCTGCCGGTTTACGGCACTAAATTACAGCCACAAACCCCCTCAAAAGGAGACAAGCATGTCGGCAAATCCCGAGAGCCAGTTCGGCTCGGCCGCAAATGACCCGGACGCGCAGGAGACGCGTGAATGGATGGACGCCCTGTCGGCGGTCATCGAAAGCGAGGGGCCGGAGCGAGCGCACTTCCTGCTCGAGCAATTGCTCGAACACGCCCGCCAGAGCAGCATCGACAAGCCGTTCTCGGCCAATACCGCCTACGTCAACACCATCGAGACCGACCAGGAAGAGCGGTCTCCCGGCAACCTCGAGATCGAGGAACGCCTGCGCTCCTACATGCGCTGGAACGCCATGGCGATGGTCGTGAAGGCCAATCGCCATCACCCGCCCGAAGGCGGCGACCTCGGCGGCCATATCGGTTCCTTTGCATCGCTGGCCAGCATGTTCGGCGCCGGCTTCAACCACTTCTGGCACGCCGAGAGCGAAAACCACGGCGGTGACTGCCTCTACATCCAGGGCCACGTATCCCCCGGCATCTACGCCCGCGCCTACCTCGAAGGCCGCCTGAGCGAAGAGCAACTCCTCAACTTCCGCCAGGAAGTCGACGGCAAGGGCCTGTCGAGCTACCCGCACCCGAAGCTGATGCCGGAGTTCTGGCAGTTCCCGACCGTTTCGATGGGCCTCGGCCCGCTGATGGCCATCTACCAGGCCCGCTTCCTCAAGTACCTGCATGCGCGCGGCATCGCCAATACCGAGAACCGCAAGGTCTGGGTCTTCTGCGGCGACGGCGAAATGGACGAGGTCGAGTCGCTGGGCGCCATCAGCCTCGCGGCGCGCGAGAAGCTCGACAACCTGGTCTTCGTCATCAACTGCAACCTGCAGCGCCTGGACGGCCCGGTGCGCGGCAACGGCAAGATCATCCAGGAGCTCGAAGGCGAGTTCCGCGGTTCGGGCTGGAATGTCATCAAGCTGATCTGGGGCAGCAACTGGGACCCGCTGCTGGCGCGCGACAAGGACGGCGCGCTGCGCAAGATCATGATGGAGACGAACGACGGCGACTACCAGTCGTTCAAGGCCAACGACGGCGCCTACGTGCGCAAGCATTTCTTCGGCCGCGATCCGCGCACGCTGGAGATGGTCGCCAAGATGAGCGACGACGAGATCTGGAACCTGCGCCGCGGCGGCCATGATTCGCAGAAGGTCTATGCGGCATTCCACGCGGCTGTCAGCCACAAGGGCCAGCCCACCGTGCTCCTGATCAAGACCGTCAAGGGCTTCGGCATGGGCAAGATCGGCGAAGGCAAGAACACCGTCCACCAGACCAAGAAGTTGGGCGAAGAGGACATCAAGGCCTTCCGCGACCGTTTCAACATCCCGATCCCGGACAGCCAGCTCGCCGACCTGCCGTTCTACAAGCCGGCCGACGACACGCCCGAGATGAAATACCTGCACGAGCGCCGCAAGGCCCTCGGCGGCTACCTGCCGCACCGCCGCGTCAAGGCCGACGAGAGCTTCACCGTGCCTTCGCTCGAAACCTTCAAGGCGGTGCTGGAGCCGACAGCCGAAGGCCGCGAGATCTCGACGACGCAAGCCTACGTGCGCTTCCTCACGCAGTTGCTGCGCGACCAGGCGCTCGGCCCGCGCGTGGTGCCGATCCTGGTCGACGAGGCCCGCACCTTCGGCATGGAAGGGCTGTTCCGCCAAGTCGGCATCTATAACCCCGCGGGTCAGCAGTACACGCCGGTCGACAAGGACCAGGTCATGTACTACAAGGAGGACAAGTCCGGCCAGATCCTGCAGGAAGGCATCAACGAAGCCGGCGGCATGTCGAGCTGGATCGCGGCGGCCACGTCGTACAGCACCAACAACCGCATCATGGTGCCGTTCTACGTGTACTACTCGATGTTCGGCTTCCAGCGCATCGGCGACCTGGCCTGGGCAGCCGGCGACATGCAGGCGCGCGGCTTCCTGCTGGGCGGTACGTCGGGACGCACCACGCTCAACGGCGAAGGCCTGCAGCACGAGGACGGCCACAGCCACATCCTCGCGAACACCATCCCGAACTGCGTGAGCTACGACCCGACCTTCGCGCACGAAGTCGGCGTCATCCTGCACCACGGCCTGAAGCGCATGGTCGAGAGGCAGGACAACGTCTACTACTACCTGACGCTGCTCAACGAGAACTATCCGATGCCCGGCCTCCAGCCCGGGACCGAGGAGCAGATCATCAAGGGCATGTACCTGTGCAAGCAAGGCCCGGCGCTGAAGGCGAAGGCACCCACGGTGCAACTGCTGGGCAGCGGCACCATCCTGCGCGAAAGCTTCGCCGCGCAGGAACTGCTCGAAAAGGACTGGGGCGTGAGTGCCTCCGTCTGGAGCTGCCCGAGCTTCAACGAGCTGACGCGTGACGGCCAGGAAGCCGATCGCTGGAACCTTCTGCACCCGACGGAGACGCCGCGCGAGAGCTTCGTGTCGAAGCAACTCTCGCCGAGCACCGGCCCGGTCGTCGCATCGACCGACTACATGAAGGCCTACGCCGAGCAGATCCGCCCCTTCATTCCGAAGGGCCGCACCTACAAGGTCCTCGGAACCGACGGCTTCGGCCGCAGTGACTTCCGCAGCAAGCTGCGTGAGCATTTCGAAATCAATCGGCACTACATCGTCGTTGCCGCGCTCAAGGCCCTGTCCGAAGACGGTGCCCTGCCGGCGCAAAAGGTGGCAGACGCGATCAAGAAGTACGGCATCAACGCTGACAAGATCAACCCGCTCTACGCATAAAGAACAATCAACTGCGCCTCAAGGGCGGGAGACACGATATGGCAACAGTGGAAATCAAGGTGCCGGACATCGGCGACTTCGACGAAGTCGCGGTGATCGAAGTCCTGGTCAAGGTGGGCGACTCGGTGAAGGCCGAGCAATCGCTCATCACGGTGGAATCGGACAAGGCCTCGATGGAGATTCCGTCGAGCCAGGCCGGCGTCGTGAAGGAACTCAAGGTCGAGGTGGGCAGCAAGGTCAAGGAAGGCTCGGTCGTGCTGGTGCTCGAAGGCGAGGGCGCTGCTGCGCCTGCCGCGGCACCCGCCGCGGCTGCGCCCCCGGCGGCCGCCGCGCCCGCTCCGGCACCCGCACCTGCGGCAGCAGCGGCACCGGCCGCCGCGGCAGGTCCGATCGATGTCAAGGTGCCCGACATCGGCGACTTCAAGGACGTCGCGGTGATCGAGGTGCTGGTGAAACCCGGCGACACGATCAAGCAGGAGCAGTCGCTGATCACGGTCGAGTCGGACAAGGCGTCGATGGAAATCCCGTCGTCCGCAGCCGGCGTGCTCAAGGAACTCAAGGTCAAGGTGGGCGACACGGTCAACATCGGTGACCTGATCGCGGTGATCGAAGGTTCTGGCGGAGGCGCCGCGGCACCTGCCGCCGCGCCGGCACCGGCCMAGGCCGCCGCTGCGGCACCCGCAACCGCCAGCGCATCGGCCCCGGCCGCAGCACCGGCGGCCGCCGTGCCTGCGCACGACCCGACCGTCGCGCCCTCCGGCAAGCTCCCGCATGCGTCGCCTTCGGTGCGCAAGTTCGCCCGCGACCTCGGCGTGCCGCTCGAAGAAGTGAAGGGCAGCGGCCCCAAGGGGCGCATCACCCAGCAGGACGTCCAGAACTTCACCAAGGCCGTGATGAGCGGCGCGGCCAGCACCAAGGCTTCGGGGGCCAAGGCACCCGCGGGCGGAGGCGGCGAAGCGCTGGGTCTTCTGCCGTGGCCGAAGGTCGACTTCACCAAGTTCGGCACCGTCGAGCGCAAGGACCTGTCGCGCATCAAGAAGATCAGCGGCGCGAACCTGCACCGCAACTGGGTGATGATCCCGCACGTCACGAACAACGACGAAGCCGACATCACCGAGCTCGAAGCCTTCCGCGTGGCGACCAACAAGGAAAACGAGAAGTCGGGCGTCAAGGTCACGATGCTGGCCTTCGTGATCAAGGCCATGGTCTCGGCGCTGAAGAAGTTCCCGGACTTCAATACCAGCATGGACGGCGACCAGCTCGTCTACAAGCAGTACTACAACATCGGCTTCGCGGCGGACACGCCCAACGGGCTGGTGGTGCCGGTGCTCAAGGATGCCGACAAGAAGGGCGTGCTGCAGATCAGCCAGGAGATGGGCGAGCTCGCCAAGAAGGCCCGCGACGGCAAGCTCGGTTCGGCCGACATGCAGGGCGGGTGCATCTCGATCAGCTCGCTCGGCGGCATCGGCGGCACGCACTTCACGCCGATCATCAACGCGCCCGAGGTGGCGATCCTGGGTCTCTCCAAGGGTGCGATGAAGCCCGTGTGGGACGGCAAGGCCTTCCAGCCGCGCCTGATGCTGCCGCTGTCGCTCTCATACGACCATCGTGTGATCGACGGCGCGGCGGCGGCCCGGTTCAACGCTTACCTGGGTCAGGTCCTAGCAGACTTCCGCCGGGTACTGCTATGACCCCCCAAGCGCCTCCGGCGCTCCCCCCAGCGGGGGGCGGCTCCCTTGGGGCGGCCCGGCGTGAGCCCCTATGACAACGGTGGTGGCCGTCCGAAAAGGCGGCCAGGTCGTGATGGCGGCCGATTCGCTGGTGACCTTCGGCGACACGCGCCTGTCGTACAACGCCGAGAAGAACCAGAAGCTGTTCATGGTCAACGACGCCGCGGGCCAGAGCATCTTCGCGATGGCCGGCGCCGCGGCGCATTTCCTGGTGCTGCAGCACGCGCTGGCGGCACAGCCCGCCGAGGCGCTGCGCTTCGGCAGCAAGGACGAGATCTTCCGCACCTTCACGCTGCTGCATCCGGTGCTCAAGGACTCGTTCTTCCTGCAGACCAAGGAGGACGAACATGAGCCCTACGAGTCGAGCCAGTTCACGATGCTGCTCGCAAACGCGAGCGGCATCTATGGCATCTACAGCTACCGCGAGGTCTTCGAGTTCAAGCAGTTCTGGAGCATCGGCTCCGGTCGCAGCTTCGCGCTCGGGGCCATGCACGCGGTGTACGACAAGGCGCGCTCGGCGCGCGATGTGGCCGAGGCCGGCGTTGCCGCGGCCTGCGAATTCGATCGAAACTCGGCCGGACCGGTCGACGTTCTCACACTCAAACTGAAGGTGTCCAAATGAGCGAAGTACAAGTCAAAGTGCCGGACATCGGCGATTTCGATGAAGTCGCGGTGATCGAGGTCCTGGTAAAGGCCGGCGACACGGTGAAAGCCGAGCAGTCGTTGATCACGGTCGAATCGGACAAGGCGTCGATGGAGATTCCGTCCTCGCATGCGGGCGTGGTCAAGTCGGTGGCCGTGAAGGTCGGCGACAAGGTGAGCGAGGGCTCGGTGGTGCTGACGCTGGACGCGGCCGAAGGCGCAGCCGCCGCGCCGGCTCCCGAGCCCGCGGCGCCGCCATCCGCCGCGCCGGCGCCGAAACAGGCGTCGGCACAGGCCGCACCTGCACCGGCGCCCGCTGTCGCTTCGACCTACGCCGGGTCGGTCGACGTCGAATGCGACCTGCTGGTGCTCGGGGCCGGCCCGGGCGGCTATTCCGCCGCATTCCGGGCGGCCGACCTCGGCCTCAAGGTCGTTCTGGTCGAGCGCTACGCGACCCTGGGCGGCGTCTGTCTCAACGTCGGTTGCATCCCGTCGAAGGCACTGTTGCACGTGGCGGCGGTGATCGACGAGGTCAAGCATTTCGCCGATCTCGGCGTGAGCTACGGCGCGCCCACCGTGGACCGGGCCAAGCTGCTCGGCCGCAAGAACAAGGTGGTCGGCAAGCTGACCGGCGGCCTGGCCGCCATGGCGAAGATGCGCAAGGTGACGACGGTGCGCGGCGTCGGCGAGTTCGTCGACCCGTACCACGTCAAGGTCCAGGAAACCACCGGCGACGGCAAGGACGTGACCGGCAAGGCGCAGACCGTCAAGTTCCGCCATTGCGTGATCGCAGCAGGTTCGCAGGCGGTGCATCTGCCGTTCATGCCCAAGGACCCGCGCGTGGTCGACTCCACTGGCGCGCTCGAACTGGGCGTCGACCCCAAGCGCATGCTGATCCTCGGCGGCGGGATCATCGGGCTCGAGATGGGGTCGGTGTATTCCACGCTGGGCTCGCGGCTCGACGTGGTCGAAATGCTCGACGGCCTGATGCAGGGCGCCGATCGCGACCTGGTCAAGGTGTGGCAGAAGCTGAACGCGCCACGCTTCGACAACATCATGCTGAAGACGAAGACCGTCGGTGCCGAAGCGACCAAGGAAGGCATCCGCGTGACCTTCGAAGGCGAGCAGGCGCCCAAGGAACCGCAGGTCTACGACCTCGTGCTCCAGGCGGTCGGCCGCAGCCCCAACGGCAAGAAGATCGGCGCCGAGAAGGCGGGCGTGAACGTGAGCGATCGCGGCTTCATTCCGGTCGACATCCAGATGCGCACCAACGTGCCGCACATCTTCGCGGTCGGCGACATCGTCGGCCAGCCGATGCTGGAGCACAAGGCGGTGCACGAGGCGCATGTGGCGGCCGAGGTGATCGCCGGCGAGCAGAAGGGCGACAAGGAGCTTGCGAGCGCGGCCTTCAATGCGCGCGTGATTCCGAGCGTGGCCTATACCGATCCGGAAGTGGCATGGGTCGGCCTCACCGAGGACCAGGCCAAGGCGGAGGGCGTGAAGATCCACAAGGGCCTGTTCCCGTGGACGGCGTCGGGCCGGGCCATCGCGAACGGACGCGACGAGGGCTTCACCAAGCTGCTGTTCGACGAGGAGTCGCATCGCATCGTCGGTGGCGGCATCGTCGGGACGCACGCGGGCGACATGATCGGCGAGATCGCGCTCGCCATCGAGATGGGCGCCGACGCCATCGATATCGGCAAGACGATCCATCCGCACCCGACGCTCGGCGAAAGCATCGGCCTCGCTGCGGAAGCGGCACACGGAAGCTGCACCGACCTGCCTCCAGTGAAAAGGTAACCCCCCAGGCTTGCTCACTTCGTGTAGCCGCCCACCCCCCTGCTGGGGGCAATACCAGCGGACCGGCGGAGCCGGATCCGCGGTATTTCTGGCATGAGGCCCTGGTCGCGTTTGCTCACAAAAAATCCCGCCGGCGGCGGGATTTTCTGTTTTGGGGTCGAGCGTCAGTCGCCGGATGTCTTGAGTTCGTCCTCACCCGCGATCACGCGGCGGGCGCCGGTGAAGCGACGCTGCCAGTAGCTGTTGCTCATGTCTTCCACGCGAACCTGGGCGCCGGGCTTGGGCGAATGGATGAACTTGCCTTCGCCGACGTAGATGCCGACATGGCTGAACGCACGGCGCATGGTGTTGAAGAACACGAGGTCGCCGGGCTTCAGGTCGGTGCGGTCGATCTTCTGGGTGGCGGCGGCTTGTTCTTCGGCACGGCGGGGGAGCAGGTGACCGACAGTCTGGTTGTACATGGCACGGACGAAGCCGCTGCAGTCGAAGCCGGTTTCGGCGGTGTTGCCACCACGGCGGTAGGGAACGCCCAGGAAGCCGATCGCCGTGACGACGAGGTCGGAGGTGCGGTCTACCATGGTCTGTCGGACTTGGTGCAACTGGCCCATCAGGCTCTTGTCGACGACCAGCAATTCGGAGTGGTCGTCGGCCCTTTCGAGTTGCGGCGCGGCATGGGCGGCGCACGCAAGCAGGAGGGCGGCGGTGAGCATTAAAAATCGCATGCGGCGTAGGATATGGATGACACTGCGCAGTGTCAATTTCAAGTGAGTTCGTGATTTTGCACGTAACTTCTTGTCGCGGATGAGGTTTTTTCATCTTCTCATATCAAAAAATGTAAAGACTTCGGTTATTCGCGATAAGTTATTTCGCACATGTAATGCAAAAGTCTTTGAATTTCGGTCGAATGATCAAACGATTGCAAATTCCGAGACGTCGAAGGAGCCGCATGTTCGACTCATTTGTAACAGCCCGGCGATGGTCGTCGCGCCTGCTTTGCCTGCTGCTTGCAGGGGCGGGAACGGCGATGGCGGCACCCCGCCCGGAAGTCATTGCCAACGGCCTGGAGAACCCATGGGGCGTGAGTTTTCTGCCGGGCGGGCGCTTCCTGGTGACCGAAAAGCCCGGCCGGCTGCGCGTTGTCGGCGCCGATGGCAAGGTGGGCGCGCCCGTTGCCGGCGTTCCCGCCGTCGCCGCGGGTGGGCAGGGCGGGCTGCTGGATGTGCTGGTGGACTCAGGCTTCGAGGCGAACCGCACCTTCTATATGTGTTACTCCGAACCGGATGCGCTCGGCATGGCCAACAGTACCGCACTCGCGCGTGCGCAGTTGTCAGCCGATGCCAGCCGCATCGAGGACCTGAAGGTGATATTCAGCCAACGGCCGAAGGTGGCGAGCCGCAACCATTTCGGCTGCCGCATCGTGGAGGCCAGGGACGGAACGCTGTTCCTCACGCTGGGTGAACGCTTCAGCCGCAAGGAGGACGCCCAGAAGCTCGACAACCATCTCGGCAAGATCGTGCGCATCGGCAAGGACGGTTCGGTGCCGAAGGACAACCCCTTCGTCGGACAGGCGGGCGCGCTGCCCGAGATCTGGAGCTACGGGCATCGCAACGGCCAGGGGGCCACGCTCGCACCCGACGGCAAGCTCTGGATGCACGAGCATGGCCCGCAGGGGGGCGACGAGATCAACATCCCGCAGGCGGGCCGCAACTACGGCTGGCCGGTGATCACTTACGGCGAGAACTACGGCGGCGGCAAGATC
The DNA here is from genome assembly GCF_056400665.1 of Variovorax sp. P5_A3. NCBI lineage: Bacteria > Pseudomonadati > Pseudomonadota > Betaproteobacteria > Burkholderiales > Comamonadaceae > Variovorax > Variovorax sp. P5_A3. The sequence goes on from NZ_JBFUKW010000002.1 coordinate 233,519, forward strand.
GGCGACGGCATCACGCAGAAGGAAGGCATGGAGCAGCCGCTGCACTACTGGGTGCCTTCGATCGCGCCGTCGGGTATGGCTTTCCTGACCAGCGATCGCTATGGCGCCGGCTGGAAGGGGAACCTCTTCGTGGGCTCGCTGAAGTTCGGCTACCTTGACCGGATCGAACTCAAGGACGGCAAGGTCGTGGCGGAGCACAAGCTGCTCGAAGATGGCCGTGCGCGCATCCGCGACGTGAAGCAGGGGCCTGATGGCTTGCTCTACATCCTGACGGACGAATCAAACGGCAAGCTGATTCGTCTCTTGCCGGAGTGATGCACAGCTCCGCGCGGCCACGGCCCGCTTCGGACCACGCGGCGCGATTATTGTTCCGGCAACCGGCCGACTGGTGTACGGTCTATCCCCCTTCCGATATTCCCGAAAGACTTTCTTCCCATGCTGCTCGACGCATCGCAATCCCAATTGGTTCTGGTCGACTATCAGGCGCGCCTGATGCCGGCCATCCTCGAGGCGGACGCCGTCGCGAAGAACGCGGTGCGCCTCGGCAAGCTCGCCCAATTGGTGGAGGTGCCGGTCTGGGGCACCGAGCAGAACCCGTCGAAGCTGGGCGAAAACCTCCCCGACATCCGCGCCCTGTGCCAGCGCACGCTCGCCAAGATGCATTTCAGCGGCGCGGAAGAGGGCCTCGGCGAATGGCTGCGCGTCCCGGCCAAGGCGCCGCAAGGCAATGCTCGCAGCCTTCCCAAGCATCTGCAGAAGCCGGCTGCGGCCGAAGAGCGCAACACGATCGTGATCGCCGGTTGCGAGGCGCACGTTTGCCTTTTGCAGACCGCGCTCGATCTGCTCGAGGATGAATTCGAGGTCTGGGTGGTGACGGACGCGTGCGGCTCGCGCACCGAACGCAACCGCGACGCCGCGTTCGATCGATTGGCCGGCGCCGGCGCGGAGCTGGTGACCACCGAGATGGTGGGCTTCGAGTGGCTGCGCACCGCGGAGCATCCGCGATTCAAGGATCTGCAGGCGCTGATCCGATAACCTATTTCTGAAGCCGGCGGTAGGCGCTGAAGTGGCGGATCGCCTCGCGCCGGTGACCCAGGTGGTCATGCAGGCGGGCCGCGTTGAAATGCGCGTCGGCCACCGTCGGATCGAGCTGCAGGCATCTTTCGTAACTTTGGAGTGCTTCCGGAAGGCGGCCCATGTCTTCCAGCGCCACCGCGCGATTGAAGTGCAGCAGCGCCACATCGGGGGCGTGCTCCAGGGCAAGGTCGTAGAGGGCCGCGGCCTCCGCATGCCGACCGGATTCGCACAGGATCGCACCGAGGTTCAGGTAGGCGTCGGCAAAGTCCGGCGCAATGGCCAGCGCCTCGCGATAGGCGGCCTCTGCCGCCTGCATGTCCCGCGCTTCGAGTTCTTCCCCCTGCGCGAACCACGCGCCTGCCGACGATGACTCTGCCTTCGCGCCGTCGTTCGGCAGATGTTCCACGAAAGAAACCGACCCGCGCGTCGGCGCGACCTCGAAGTCCATGAGCAATTGGCCGGACTCGGCCTCCCATTGACTGTCACGCTCGCGCACGGCGATCGTGCTGCCCACCGCGGTGATCCGCAGGCCGGTCAACGGCAGCTCCGAAGGCAACGTGGCCTTCAGCCGCTGCAGTGCACGCAGGATCTTGCGCGTCGGAATGTCGGCGGCCTGCAGGTCGTGGGCAGTCCGCAGGAGAACTACGTCGCGAAAGGAAAACCGGTACTCGTTGCGCGGCCCTCGCGCCGGATGGACGAAACCGTTCGCGATCAACCCTGAAATCGCACTCCGGGAGAGGCCGAGCATCTCCTGGAGGCTGCGCAGGGTATGGGGCGCCTGGACCTGGACGTCGGTCACTTCCTCAATCGCGCGGCCGCCGGGGCGGCGGTCGTCGTCTTCGTCGCCGCGCGCTTGACGCCCTTGCGCTCCTTCGAAGCGAGCGGCGTCACGACTTCGGTGGCCGGCGCACGTGGTGCAGGGCGCTTCGCGCCGCCGGCACCCGCGCGGTTCAGGCTCGCGCGCAGCATTTCGGTCAGGTCGATGATCTGGCCGCTGGTCTCGGACGCTTCGCGCTCTTCCACTGCAACCACCTGCTTGCCGGAGATCTTGGCGTCGATAGCCGCCAGAATCCGCTTCTTTTCCTCATCGACATACTGGGTTGGGTCGTAGCTGTCCTGCGAAATCTGGTCGATGAGTTGAAGTGCGAGCTGCACCTCCGCGGCCGTCGGCGTGATCTCCTCGATGTCCAGGTCCTTTAGTGACCGGACCTCGTCGGCGTAGAGCAGTTGCTGCAACACCAGCCCGTCCTCGGCAGCCCGGACTTGCACGACGTACTGCTTGCCCTTCCAGGCCCATTTGGCGAGCGCGCACCGGCCGCTCTTGCGCATGGCCTCGCGCAGCAGGGTGTAGGGTTTGGCGCCTCGCTTGTCGGGCGCGATGAAGTAGGCCTTGTCGTAGTAGATCGGATCGACGGCCTTCTCGGGAATGAAGGCGACGATGTCGATCGTGTGGGTCGAACTCTCTTCGACCGCCTTCAGTTCGTCGGGGCTGAAGAGGACATAGCGGTCCTTCTCGAATTCATAGCCCTTGACCATCTCGGACCGTGGCACGACGACCGTCGGATCCCTTTCGGAGACGTACTGCTGCTTGACGCGCGAGCCGTCCTTGGCCAGGAGATTGAACCTGACCGATCCGGAACTTTCAGTCGCGGAGTACAGCTTGACCGGAATGGAAACCAGACCGAAGCTGAGCGACAACGAGGCGATCGAACGTGCAGCCATGAAACCTCCGAGGAGGCATGGGGCACCTCCCGGCGCAAGGATGCCATTTTCCTGAGCACCCGACCAGAGGGGGGAATGCCGTCTCCAGCGGCGCGCCGGCCGATCAGGCTCGCCAGAGCGAGACCATCTGGTCCAGCCTCGGTGCGCCCGTTTCGGGCACCGACGAAGCCACAAGGGGCTTGAATGTGAATTCCGTGGGTGGCTCGCCCGCGCAGGTGCGGTCGGGCACGGGCGCTCGTACCACCTTCAGGCCGTCGGCATGCGACTCGGTCCAGAACACGTTCTTCCAGGGCGTGCCGACGGGAAACGCCGACGCCCAGTCGGTGTTCGCCTTGACCCAGATCCCGCAGACGGTGGCGAGCCGTCCTCTCCACGCCGGTGGACACACGAAGACGCCGGCGTCGCCGGGCCGCAGCTTCAGGAGGCGCGACGGGTAGGCATACAGCGATTTCCAGTCCATGCTGACTCTCTCGTCCTTCACTTAGTGCCTTTCTCTTCCGGTGTGCATCTGGCTGGTCGACGACTGCGACGACTGCGACGTCTCGGGATCGGGCTGGAAGTCGAGTCCCACGCGCGTGAGGACTTCCCGCAGGCGGCCCAGTGTTTTCGGGCCGATGGCCTCTTCCTTCAGCAACTCCTGCTCGCTGATGGCGGAAAGATCCTCGATGCAGAAGATGCTGAGTTCCTTCAGCGCTTCGCGGGCGCTCGCACGCACGGAGATCTCGTCGATCGGCGTTTCCGGGGTCAGGTGGATCGGCAGGTTGAACCGGTGTGCGCCTCGGGGCCGCCAGGTAAACGACTGGAAATTGAAGCGCGAATCCTGGGGGAGCTGGCGCTCCCGCAATGCCGCGGCGTACTGCCGCTTCGCTTCATGAATGGCACTCCGAAGGGCTCCCAGGCACGGGAGCAACTCGTCGTCGGGCAACTGGGCGAGATCATCGACGGAATGGATCATGCTAGTCATACCAGGGACTCCACCAAAAGTTCGCTCTCGGGCGTGGCTGGCCACGTCCGCATGACGGATAGAACGGGAAAGGCATCGAGGCGGCGAAGCGCCTCAGGGGCGGCGGCGCGGAGCTCTTGTCATCGCAGCCGGGCGTTGCCGATGGGGAAGGTGCTGTCCCAGTGAAACCGCGGCTCGAGTTGCCGCGAGGCCTTGACCTTGGACTCAAGAATCTGCATTGCTCATTACTCTTGCATGCCGAGTGTTCGGCGACGCGTCAAGTATTGACAGGCGGGCCCGGGAAGTCCATGCCGCGCCCGAATGGCGGCTATGCGCGCAATGAATGTCCGCTGGATGAGTTTTGCTCGAGGCTCTTCATCACCTGGTCGCGAAACCAGATGTGCGCGGCGTGCCGGTGGGTGCGGTCATGCCAGGAGATGTAGACATCGAAGGCCGGCACCACGACCGGCAGCGACAACTCGGCCAATCCGAAGCGCTCGCGAAAACGCGTTGCCAGCGACAAGGGCAGAAGCGCGACCATGTCGGACTTTTCCAGCACGTGCGGCGCCGTGAGGTAGTTCGGCGTGACGTAGCGGCGCTGGCGTTGCAGCCCCTGCGCGGCCAGCACCTGGTCGACGGCTTCGCCGAAGCAGTTCACCGTGTTCGGCATGACGACCACGTGCTCGAGGCCCGCGAATTCCGCCGGGGTCAGCTTCTTGCCGACGGCCCAGTGACCGGCGCGTGCCACGCAGACGATGCGGTCGCGAAACAGCAGCCGATGCCGGAGTTCGCGCAGGCTGGGCGGCAGGATGCCGACGCAGAAGTCGACATCGCCGGCCTCCAGCACCTTGTTGAACAGCGACGGGTGGACCGGGTGACGCACCGACAGCGAGATGCCCGGGAACCCGGTGCCTAGATGCTGGAGCAGGTGATCCACGAAGAGGCATTCCAGGTAGTCGGTAGCGACCATCCGGAAGAGGTAGCGCGTGACGTGGGGGTCGAAGGCCACCGCATTGCCCAGGAGCGCGTCCATCTCGCCCAGGATGCGCCCGGCAAATTCGCTCAACTGGAGCGCCTTGGCGGTGGGGATGAGTCCGGCACCGCCCTTCACGAGAATCGGGTCGCCCGTGACCGTGCGCAACTGGGCGATCGCCCGGCTCATCGCGGGCTGGCTGATCGAGATGGCGTCCGCAGCGCGCGAGATGTGCGATTGATCCACCAGCGCCACCAGGCACTTGAGCAGATAGAAGTTCAGTTCCCCGTTGTCGTTTCTCTCTTGCTGCATATTCAGGCCGCGTCGAACGCCCATGCCGGAGGAAGGGAGCGCATGCCTAGCCGAACGTGAAAACGTAGGCCTGCGCACCGGCATCGAGAAACTCGATCTCGAAAAGTCGTTCTCTTGTGTTCATTTTCTGGCGAACCAACTGGTAGAGCCGCTGTGCGCCGATAGTACCGTTTCCCTGCGCGTCGATGTCGGAGCCGTGGTCCGACAGGGGCGGCTTGCCATCCACGCTCACCCTGAAGCGGACCGGCTTGCCGTCGGCCGAAGGGCCGAGGACCAGGTGAAGGTCGCGTGCCTGGAACCGATAGGCGATGCGGCCGTTGGCGTGATCCAGCACTGCGCGTTCCCTCTCCACGGTCCAGTCGCCGTCCAGCGCCCATTGGTCCAGTTGCAGCGATGCAGGACGTCGGTAGGTGCTGGCGCGGTCCTTCGCGATGCCTCCGGGCGAGGCGAAATTGCTCGCGCGCCCGTGGCCCAGGTACGTTTCCTCCGACAGGGAAGGCGAGGCGCCCGGTGCCGCCTGCGTGCCCTGGCCTACGGGATCGACCAGCGTGGTCGGAATGTTCGTCTGCCCCGCCTCCGCCAGCAGTCGCTGGATGACGCGCTCCGACTGCGCGTACTCGCCCTCCCCGAACTGATGGTGACGCAGGCGACCCTGCGCGTCGACGAAGTAGATTGCAGGCCAGTACTGGTTGTCGAAAGCGCGCCAGATCGCGAAGTCGCTGTCGATCGCGACGGGATAGTCGATGCCGAGATCCTTCACGGCCTGGTGGACGTTGGACGAGCGCTTCTCGAATGCGAATTCCGGCGAATGCACGCCGATCACGACCAGCCCTGCATCCTTGTACTTCTCGGCCCATGCGCGGACGTAGGGCAGGGTCCGCAGGCAGTTGATGCACGAATAGGTCCAGAAGTCGACCAGCACCACCTTGCCGCGCAAGCCTTCAGGGGTGAGCGGCGCTGAATGGATCCATTCGGTCGCACCCGCCAGGGGGGGAAGCGCACCTTCCGCCTTCGGCGACATGAACGCCGTGGCTTCGAGTGCGCCGTCGGATTCGCCGGCTGCCTGCGGCTTCTGGAGGCCGAGACGATCCACCAGCGCCTGCTCGATCGTCGACGTGGTCCCGATCGAGAGACCGCTGAGCAGGCCGGTGTCGAGGCCCAGGGCGATGGCGCCGACGCCGACCAGCACGGCCGCTCCGGCGACGCGACGGACCCATTCGCCGGTGTGGAGCGTCCGCTTCATGGCCGCGAACACGCGTCCGCCCAGCAGCAGTGCGGCTGCCAGCGATGTACAGGCGCCGGCGGCATAGGCGAACAGCAGCAACGAAGTGCCGACGCTCGCGCCATTCAGGGCCGCGCCCGTCAGGATCAAGCCGAGGATCGGGCCCGCGCAAGGCGCCCACAACAGGCCCGTGCCCAGGCCCAGCAGGAGCGGCGACCCGATGGAGGTGGATGCCTGCGTGCCTGCTTCCTGCTCGGACAGCCGGACACCGAGCGCAACGAGCGGCCGGGTCATGCGGTCGGCGATGCCCGGGAACAGCAGCGTGATGCCGAACAGCGCAAGCATGGCCATCGCCGCGTAGCGCCCGTACTCGTTGAGCGCGACCACCCAGCCCCCACCGACCGCCGCCAGCGTGGCAATCGCCGCAAAGGCCAGCGCCATGCCCAGCAACATCGGCAGTCCGTGCGACCTGAAAGGCCGATCGGCACGCGCGAACACGAAGGGCAGCACCGGGAGGATGCAGGGGCTCAGGATGGTGAGCACGCCGCCCACGTAGGCAATGAAGAGGATGAGCATGATGTCGAACGATGAAATGTGTGCTGGTCAGGCCCCCGCGGCCCGGGCGGTCGTAGTCATGGTGAGCCGGGCTTCGAGCCCGCCTTCCTGGCGGTTGTGCAACTTCAGCTCCGCGCCCATTGCCACCGCGAGCTGCTGCGCGATGGCAAGCCCCAGCCCCGTGCCGCCGGTGCTGCGGTTGCGCGAGCCTTCCACGCGGTAGAAGGGCTTGAGTACGGCATCGAGTTGATCCGGCGGAATGCCCGGTCCGTTGTCGACGACGGCGACGACCCATCGATCCGCATCGACCCGCACCCGAACCCGTACATCGCTTCCGAACTTCAGCGCGTTGTCGATCAGGTTCACCAGGATCCGGCGCAGCGCGTTCGGACGCGTCACGATCGGCGCGTCGATCCGGCCCTCGAGCAGCACGGGCTGGCCCGAGTCCTCGTAGTCCGCCACCATGCTTTCGAGCAGCGCATCGGCGTCGATGCGGCAGGGTGGCTCCGTCGCGCCGTGAAGCGTGCGCGCGTAGGTGACGCCCTCCCTCACCAGCGCGTTCATCGCGTCGAGATCCTGCCGGAACTTGACCTGGTCCTTCTCGTTGTCCATCAGGTCGGTGCGCAGGCGCATCCGTGTGATCGGCGTCTGCAGGTCGTGCGAGATGGCCGCGAGGATTTCCACGCGCTCGGCCATGTAGCCGGCGATGCGTCGCTGCATGGCGTTGAATGCGCGCGCCGCGTGGGCCACCTCGGTCGGGCCGTCTTCGTCGAGCGCCTGCGTCTTCAGGTCGGGTCCCAGTTCGTCCGCTGCCGCTGCGAGCCGGGCCAGGGGCCGCGTGACGAGCCGGACCGCGAACCATGCGCAGGCGGCGAGCACGGCCAGCTGCACCGCGAGCGCCCACATGACCCAGTCGGACACGGGAATGCCAACCCGTCGCGCATGGACCACCACCGAGCTGCCGTCCGCCAGCCGAACCTGGATCTGCAGGCCTCCCTGCGGCTCGGCGACCTGGGCCACCTTGACCACTTCGAAGGGATCCAGCGCGCCAACAATGGCCTCCGCGAACTCCTGGGTCGCGGGCGATTCGGGTGCCGGTCCCGTCACGGTGCCGCCGAGCACGAAGCGGTAGTTGCGGCGCTCCAGCCGCTCCAGCCAACTCGCGCGCTCATCGGCCGGCAGGCGATTCAGGATGGCGATCGAGCTCGCGATGTCGCGCTCGATGCCGTTCATCATCAGTTCCCGGAGCGCGACGCCGCGCTCGTAGCGGATCGAAGCGAAGGTGAGCAACTGCGCGATCGCAAGCCCCACGACGATGATCAGCGTGACCCGCGAGAACAGGCTGCGCGGAACCAGCCGGCGCCAGCCGGTGGTCGGGCCGGGGTTCGCTGGGAGGTCTGCTGGATTGGGCATGACCGAGGTTATAGGCCCCGAATCACCCGCCGGCGCGCACGCATGTATTCCAGTGTGTCTTCCGAGGGCCCCCCGCGTACAAGCCAATACAAGAATTGGCGCGGAAATGTTCGGAGCCAGTTCTCAGCGGTCGGCGGCGTCTGGCCCGAGCTTTACGACCATGCTCTCGTAGAGGCGAACCATGCTTTCCTCGCTCACGCGGATGAGGCCGCTGCGCGGCTGGTCCATGTCGATGATGATCGTGAAGACCATCGCGATGAGCAGCGCGAAGAGTGCGGTCGACACATGGCGTCGCTGGCCCGTCAGCCCGTAGCCGTACGCTATGAATCCGAGGGCGCCCAGTGCGACGGCGACCAGGAGGCTGATCACGATCTGCGGCACATGGTTGTCCAGTGCCGCGTGGCGCTTTTCGTTCGCATTGAACATGTCGTTGAGCGCCTGGATCGCCAGCACCCTCGCGGGCGAGGCCTGGCCCTCGGTCTGCGATGCGCCAGCCAATGCCCAGAGTTGCGCCTCGATGTCCGTCGTGGCGGCGCTGGTCGTCTCGAGTTGCTTGGGGTCGACGCCCGCCCGCGCGAAATCGATGCGCGCCGCCACATAGCGCTTCAACAGTTCGGACACCTGCTCTCGTTGCGCCTGCGGCAGCAGCTGCGCACGGAGATAGCTCGTGCGGATCGCATTGACTTCCTCCTGGACGAGCGTCTTGCGCGTATCGAAACGCGAGGCCGCCATCGCGAAATTGAAACCCAGCAGCAATGCCAGAAGCCCGAGCAGGGCCGCCTGCAGTGCGTTGATGTGCGATCGCGACAGGTCGTCGCTTCGACGGGTGTGCCGGCGGCCCAGCCGGAACGCGATCTCGAGCGCCGAGAAGAAGATGACGACGACAACGATGAACATGACGTCTTCGTCCAGTCGGGCCAGCATCATGGGGTCTCCTTCGAAGAGTCGCACATTCTGCGTCCGATCTTCCGCCGCAAAACAAAGTCGCGGGAGGCGGACTACATTGGAGGGCAGAGCCTCCGAGACCCCCATCGCCATGACGACAAGACCTTCGGACCATATCCTCATCGTCGACGACGACCGCGAGATCCGCGAGTTGCTCACCACCTACCTGGTCAAGAACGGCCTGCGCGTCGTCGCGGTGCCGACCGGGCGCCACATGCGGGCGGCGCTGGAAGCGTCCGGCCCCTTCGACCTGATCATCCTCGACCTCATGCTCCCGGGCGAGGACGGGCTCACACTGTGCCGTGACCTGCGCACGAGCAAGTACAAGGCGATCCCCATCCTGATGCTGACGGCGCGCAGCGAGGAGGCCGACCGCATTCTCGGCCTGGAGATGGGGGCCGACGACTACCTGGCCAAGCCCTTTTCCGCGCGGGAGCTGCTCGCCCGGATTCGCGCCGTGATGCGCCGCACGCGCATGCTGCCGCCGAACATGCATTCGACGGAGACGGCCCGGATGCTGGCCTTCGGCGACTGGCGCGTCGACACGACGGAGCGGCACCTGATCGACGCGAGCGGCACGATGGTCGCGCTGAGCGGCGCGGAGTACCGGCTCCTGCGCATCTTTCTCGACCATCCGCAAAAGGTGCTGAGCCGCGACCAGCTGCTGAGCCTGAGCCAGGGACGCGAGGCGGAGCTCTTCGAGCGCTCGATCGACCTCCTGGTCAGCAGGCTGCGCCAGCGGCTGCGCGACGACGCGCGCGAGCCGCGGTACATCAAGACCGTCAGGAGCGAGGGCTACGTCTTCGCTTCGGCCGTGGAGACTCGGGACTGAATTCGCTCCGGCGCGAGCTGATGCATTGACAGCTCACCGGGTTGCGAACCTCGTGCACGAAGCCGCCGGCGAAGAACAGGAGAGCGAACCACAGGTTCTTCATGGCAGGCTTCAGGCGCCCGCGGCGGCGGGTTGCGCCAGCAGTGACTGGATCTTCTTCTCGGTCTCGCCGTAGCTGCCTTCGCCGAAGTGCGAGTACACGATGCGGCCTTGCTTGTCGATCAGGTACACCGCGGGCCAGTACTGGTTGTTGAAGGCTTTCCAGGTCGCGTAGCTGTTGTCCTGCGCCACGGCGTGCTCGATCTGCAGGCGCTTGATGGCTTCCTGCACGTTCTTCGTCGACTTCTCGTAGGCGAACTCCGGCGTGTGCACGCCGACGACGACGAGGCCCTTGTCCTTGTACTTCGCGTTCCAGTCCTTGACGTACGGAAGGTGGTTCAGGCAGTTGATGCAGGTGTAGGTCCAGAAGTCGACGAGCACGACCTTGCCGCGCAAGTCCTCCAGCTTGAGGGGCTGGGAGTTGAGCCAGGTGTCAATGCCCTGGAATTCCGGCGCGGCACGCTGCTCGCCGACGGGGGTGTTGCCACCGGCCGGAGGCGCGGCGAAGGTGAGGGCTGCGAACGAGGCCGCGAGGGCCACGCCCAGGAGGAGTGCGCTGGATCGGATCGTCATGGTGAGTTCCTTCGGTTGGCGATGCGCGGATCTTCTGCCGCTGCGCTCCCCGTGGGTTCACATGTCGTACGGTCGTGTATCGGGCGCAGGCGCTCGACACACTACGTTGCACAAGCCGGCAGCATTGGGTTCTCGAGCCGATGCGCGCGTACCTCAGGGCAGGGCTGCTTGGGTGAATCGGGTCGAAAGGAGCCGCAGCCATCTGCCATCATGGCGCCACGCGAAACTACCCATGCAGGAGACTTCGATGACGCTCACCGTTCAAGAGAAGCGCGCGGCATTCCGCGCACTCCACACCCAAGGCTGCTTCGTGCTGCCCAATCCGTGGGACGTCGGCAGTGCGCTGATGCTGCAGCAGATGGGGTTCAAGGCGCTCGCATCCACCAGTTCGGGTTACGCCTGGTCGCTGGGACTCCCGGACGGCGGCGTGTCCCGTGACATCGTGCTGGCGCACTTGCGTACCCTGGTCGATGCCACAGATCTCCCCGTCAACGCCGATTTCGAAAGCGGCTACGCGGCAGACCCCGAAGGTGTCGCCGCCAGCGTCCGGATGGCGATCGAGACGGGCGTGGCGGGCCTCTCGATCGAAGACGCCACGGGCAACCCGGACGACCCTGTGCGTGACATGGGCGAGGCCGTCGACAGGCTCCGCGCGGCCCGGTCGGCCATCGATGAAGCCGGGGGCCATACGCTGCTGGTCGGGCGCGCCGAGAACTTCCTCTATGGGCGCACCGATCTCGCAGACACCATCGCGAGGCTCCAGGCCTACGCCGAAGCTGGTGCGGACTGCCTGTATGCGCCAGGCATCCGGACCCGCGAGCAGATCACCGCCGTCGTAGCCGCCGTGGCGCCGAAGCCGGTCAATCTGTTGATCGGCTCGACCAGCGAACTCACACTGCAGGATGTGGCTGCGATGGGTGTGCGGCGCATCAGCGTCGGCGGCGCGCTGGCACGGTCCGCCTGGGGCGGTTTCATGCGGGCCGCACGCCAAATTGCCGAGAACGGCCGCTTCGACGGTTTCGCCGAAGCGGCACGGGGCGACGAGTTGAACGCGTTGTTTCGCCGCCCGGCGGGCGCTAGATGACCCGTCGTGCGACTCAGAAGTCGGAAGACCTGACGACGATCGGCTCGCGGTGCGTGGTGTCGTAGCGTGACCAGGCGGCCACGTTGATCGCCACATGGTTCTCTTCATACGCGCTCACCGCACGGCTTGCACCATCCGCGGCGTGCACGTAGGCACCGAAATGGGACGCCAGCGCATCGTCGGTGATCAGCGCGTCGAGCTCCCGGCCTTGCGCGGGGAGGGTGAAGGCCACGCCGTTCCCGACCCAGCGTGCGCCGCGCGAACCGCCGATCCGGTGCCCGCCGGCATCGAACCCGGCAGGAGGCCCCAGCGGCGCCGGCTCGGTTTCGACTGCTTCCACGATGGGCTCTGGCGGCGGGTCCGGAAGGATCTCGGCCGACAGCAAGTCCCTCTCGATGAAAAGCATCTCGAAATCACTGATCTGGATGATGTCGTTGTCGAGCAGCGGGCGCACCGACACGTCATCGCCGTTGACGAGCGTGCCGTTGGTGCTGTGAAGGTCGTGAAGAGTGACGAAATGCCCCACTGCGGTGAGGATCGCATGGGCCTTGCTGACCGTGCCCGCCGGAAGCACCAGATGGTTGGCCGGGCCGCGCCCGATCCTGAACTCGCCTTCGCGGAGCCGCACCATGCGCCGCACCTTGGCGTTCTTCGTCACGATCAGCGTCGGCATGATTCGATCCCTCCCTGCACATCGATGGTAGTGCTAAGGTTTGCAAAAACCATGCCCTGGTCACGCGACGAGAGGAATGAGATCAACTGATACAGGTGGCGGCTGCCCCCTCAGGCGTCGAAGGAAAAGATCCGCTTCCAGTCATCCTTCATGCTGATGACGGTCCAGCCGTTTTTCTTCGCATCGTCATAGAGCGCCTGCGGGAAGGTGCCCACCTTGGTGGCGGGCAGGCTCTGGGCGGGCCCGTAGGCGTACTCCCGGATGGCATCGTCGTGCAGCAGCAGCATCGAGAGCCGTGCACCATCACCCGCCTTGGTGTACTCCAGCATCTGCCGGTCCCCCGTCGAGTTGCCGAAGGATGCGACAGGCCGGCGGCCGATCATCAGGTGGATGCCCTCCGGCTTGCCGGCGTTGTCATCGTTCAGCAGCAGCTTGGGTTGCTTGGTCAGGAAGGGCTTGCCGTCCTTGGCGTAGCCGTAGGTCGTGCCGCCTGCCGAGCCGACGACCTGCTCCGGCGGAACGCCGTAGGTCGCCTCCGAATAGGTTCGCACGAAGTCCTGCCCGCCGCCGGTCACGATGTAGGTCTTGTAGCCGTTGGCGCGGAGGTACTGCATCAGCTCCTTCATCGGGAGGTAGGTGAGATCGGTGTAGGGCCGGTTCCACCGCTTGTCCTTCGCGCTGGCGATCCACTTCGTCGCCTCCGCGTTGAACTCGTCGACGCTCATCCCGGTCAGTGTCGCGGCCAGGATCTTCTCGAGTTGCGGCAACGGAAGCTTGGCAATGGCTTCCATGTTGCCGGTGAGCACCGTCTTGAAGGGCTCGACACGGGCCAGCGCGGGCTTGGCCCTGACCACGTCCGGCACGCGATCCAGGCAATAGATCACCTGGCTGTACATCGGATGCTCGACCCACAGCGTGCCGTCCTGGTCGAAGGTCGCGATCCGAGCGGGCGGCGGCACGAAGTTCGGGTTCGAGGCGTCCGTCGTGACACGCACGAAGTCGAGGATGGCCTGCCTGGCAGGCCCGTCGTTCCACGACGCGAGCGGGGGCGTCTCGGGTGCGGGTTGCAGCTTGCCCGAAGCGCTCTGGGATTGGGCGTGCGTCAGGCCCGGAAGGACAGGCAGCACCGTTGCGGCCGCGAGCGCCTGGAGCCAATGCCGTCGACTGGTCGGTTCGGGAGAGCTCATGCGTCATCCTCTGCGCAGTGGAGATCAACGCATTGTGGGCGACGGGCCGCCATCGGTCTCCTGGTCATGGAGTCGGGTTAGTAGAGGCCCATCAACTCGGAGATCCGCTGGGTCACCGTCTTCTTCGGGGGCTTCGGCCCCAGCGCACCCATGCGATGGTCCACCACTGCATCCAGCGCATCGGCGACCCGCAGGTTGCGGCCGTCCGCCTCGCTGCCGCGTCGGCATCTGCTGGCCACCATCCGTATCTCTTCCAGGCTCAACGGTTGCGGTGGCGCTTCGGGCGAGAGGGACGCGCCCCGTGAGCTTGCGCTGCGCCGTTCATCCACGGGGACGCGCATCCGTCGCCGTCCGAACAACCCGGTGGGCTCCGGCTCGGGCCGGCCGGAAAAATGGAGCGGTTCCATCCGGGCCATTCTGTCGAACCGGCGCGCGGCGGGCCAATAGCGCTGAGGTTGTAGGCCCGCGCAGACGCTGTATGAGCATGCAGTATTCCTTCCCGCATATCGCTTCCGGCACCTTCGCAACGGGCGTGAACTCCCTAAACTGGCTGTTCGAAAAACTAGTACCTAATTCGTACTCGGAGGACCCATGGAACCCATCACCGAGGATGCCGCCCAACTCAGGGCCGCGGCGACAAGAGCCGACGCCTTGGCCAGGCGTGCGCAACGGGCTGCCGACGAGGCGTTCCGGGTATTTCTCAGGGACGATGGCGCGGCATCGCCCGACCAGGCCGTCGATGCGGCGAAGGCCAGTGCCAGGGCGGCGCAGGAGGCCTGGCGCAAGTACGTGAGGCACATCGCTCTGCACGGCGCGAGCGTGGCGCCATCGACCTCGTCTTCGCAGGGCTCGAACCAATCCCGGCCGACCTCCCCGTAGCGCGAGCGGGCAACGCAGGTTGCGGCGGTACGATCCCCGCAATGAGTTCGACGCCACACAATTCCCACAGCGGTCGGCCTCGCGTCTATCTGGCAGGCCCCGATGTCTTCTTTCGCGGTCAGGAGGAAATCTTCCGGACCCTCAAGGCGCACTGCGCCCAACTCGGCATGCAGGGGCTTGCGCCCACGGACACCGCCTTGTCACTCGCGACACACGCCGATCCCGACGACCTTGCACAGGCCATCTACGAAGGCAATGTCGAGATGATTCGCCAGGCCGATGGCGTCATCGCCAACCTGGTGAGCTTTCGCGGGCAGGAACCCGATTCGGGCACGGTGTTCGAGGTGGGATTCGCGGTCGCGCTCGGAAAGCCGGTGGTCGGCTACGGCGTGCCGGAAGGCAGCTATGCCGATCGCGTTTCCGCCGCGATCGCGTGCAGCGCCGATGCGGTGGGCGAGGTGCGGGAGGTCGAGACCGGCGCGATGGTCGAGGGCCTCGGCCAGCCGCTCAATCTCATGCTGGCCCGCTCGATCCGGATCGCGCCGACGGCACGTGAGGCGCTCGAATGGCTGGCGGCCGATATGAACAAAGAGGCCCAGCGGGGTTGAGTCGCTGGGCCCTGGGTTTCCAGATCGTGCTGCATTTGCCTGCGAGAGGCTGCGACTGCCTACGTGAGAGGCGCACAGGAAACCCAACAAGGGACACTCTACGGCCTTGTGCCGCGCTCGTCTTGATCTGCGGGCCGTTCGACGAGATTCCTCAGGTTTCAGGTGGCACAAAAGGTTTCACCGTCGCAGCCGGCCGGTCGCGCCGCGCGCACGACTCGTGCCTTCATATCGAATCCTGCGAAGCCAGATGGATGCGCGCGCGGGCGTACAGCACAGCCTCCTCCGGTGTCATGGCGCTCTCGACCTCGGCGAGTTCCGTGCGCTCGTCGTCATACGCGACCCATTCGAGAAGATGGGAGGGGGGCATAGTGTCGAAGGACTCGGAGTCGCACCAGGGATCGAGTCGCTGGGGCGCGCTGGCGAGCAGGAGCCGAAGGAAGAGTGCGCGCCCGAGGCGAACGGCCGACCGCTCGTCGGGGGTCAGTACGCCTTGAAAGGCGTGCAATTCACGGATGCTGCGGTCGATGCGCTGCTGGTAGTCGAATCGCCGGGGGCCGGCCTCGAAGGTTCGCGAACTCGACAGGCGCATGCATTCGCACTGGATGCGTGCATACGCCACAGTCTGAAGAAGATCGAGAACGCGTCGCAATGCCAGACCCATCATGGCGAGCATCACAACGCCATCGTCGTCCTCGTTGCGTAGGACGATCGATCACGAGAAGGCGAGTAGCCTTCCCGGTTGCCGCAGGTTACTCAGTCCGATTCGTGCGCCGCCAACTCGAAATCGTGCGTCCCGAGCACCACCGGCCGTCCGCTTCCGCGGCGGTGGACCTCGCGGGCCCGCTCGTCGATGAGGTCGGCGTTCTGCTCGTAAGCCGCTACGAGGGATTCGCCGCCACCGGTCGCGCCGAACAGGTCACGCAGCGGGTCTTCGCCGATCTGGGCGACGACTCGTGCGCCGTCGTCGGTGATGAACGCAAACCTCACCGTCGCCGTGTCGAAACAATAGATTGCCTCTGCCATTTCATTTGTCTCCGTCGTGTGTCGCAGCAGTGGCGATACGCTTGCGGCAGCACTTTTCCGGCAGCGGGATTTGACAGTGTGCGTAGGTTGATTCCTACGCGGCCAAACTGCCGATCACTCTGCGTCGCGAGCGATCAGCGCGGCACCTGGAAACGCGTGAAGCAGAGGAGCGACGACCAGACGATGGTCCTTGGTGACGCAGGACAGGCCGGTGATGCAGTCCTCGAAGTGCCATTCGTCTGCCTCGGCCGGCAGCAGCACCTCGGTGTCGCTCCACGCGATCGAAAGCGGGGACGCAGGCTGCCCGTCGACGGACGGAGTTTCCGTCGCGCCATCCATTTCGAGCGTGGCGAAGAGGCGCACGACGAGGAGCACAAAGGCGTGACCCTGGTGGCGTCGCATGAAGGCCACCAGGTGGCGTTCGCGCGCACCCCGGACCTCCAGCGGTTCGTAGCTGCCTTCCCGGAACAGTTCAGGGTCCTGTGCGCGCAGCGCCAGCAATCGGCAGATGACCCAGAGCTTGGCCCGACCGTCGCCGGCCTTTTCCGCCAGTCCGGACACCGTCGTGTCCAGGTCCGCTCGGTTGGCGAGGGTTTGCAGTTCCTGCAGTCGCCGCAGGCGAAGGCCGTAGTCGACCGCGCGACGGTTGTCGGGGTCCACCAGGCTGAGGTCGATGAGTTCGCAGCCCTGGTAGATGTCCGGCACGCCCGGCGAGCCGTACTTGAGCAGCGTCAGACTGATGCCGTTGAGCGCTCCATAGTGGTCGAGGCGAGCCGCGGCCAGACGCAATTCCGTCAAGGCCCTGTTCCCGGGCGACGACGCAAGAACACCGCGCACGAAGTGTTCCAGCGCTTCTTCGTAGGAAGGGTTCGGAAGAATCCAGCTCGTTCCAACCTTGCCTTCGCGCGCGGCCTTCAGCATGTAGTTGACGATGCGTGTCACGTAGATCTCGTGCGCCGCCGGACCCTCGTCCGAGGCGTCCAGCGTTCCAAGCACGGTCTGGTAGAGCAGGTACTCATGCGCCGCGGTGACTACGCCTCGCAGCGGGGCGTTCATCGCGCGCCAGCGTCGCAGCGCCAGCCGCCAATGCCCGGGGCATTCCGACAGCACGTCGATGCGCAGCCTGACGTCCTCGGAGCGCTTGTTGTCATGCGTGGAAGTTGCCAGCATTGTGTGGGGCCAGCGGCGCTGCCGGTCGCCCGATGCCTCGTGGAACTCGGCGCGGGTCATGCCGATGCGATCCGGCTCGCCGCCGACTTCGTTGAGCGAACTCAACGGGAAGTAGCGGTAGAACGCCGTGTCCTCCATGCCCTTGGCCGCGACCGGCGCGCTGAACTGCTGGAAGCGCCGCGCAAAGGCCACGGCATCCTGCGTCGTCCCCGGTATCGCGCCGTCCGGCGGCAGGCCGAGCAGCGCCTCGCGCACGAACTCGAAGACCGAGGCATCGGGCAGGTTCAACCGATCCCTCGCCGCAGCGATGGCCTCGTCGATGTAGCGAATGTCCTGTGGCGTTGCTTTCTCGGCGTTGTACGTGCGATAGACGGTGAAGCAGGCCGCGACGGTCGCGATCACCTCACGCAGCGTGTTGAGCGTGTGGTCGCGCGTGGTGCGATGGTGCTTGGCGATGCCGAGCAAGGCGTTGGCAAGCACTTCGAGGTCCGAGGCCAGGGTGCCGCGTGCGACTTCGCGCTTCGCGCGGTAGACCACTTCGTCGAAGCTGTCGGTCAAGCCGGTGAAGTTGCGCCAGATCCTGCCGAGACGGGCGGCCGAGCGATGTTCGACGAGCACGGCGTTGGCCACATTGGCGAAGCGATAGCCCGTGGTCCCGTGAACTGCCCAGGAAACCGGCACATCCTCGTGGGGCGCTGCGATCTTTTCCGCCACCACGTACAGCGGGCGCTCCGGGCGGCCCTGCGCATCGACCGAACGCCCGTGGGCGCCCGCGCGTGCACAAAAACCGTCCTGGAGACGATCGAAATACTGCGCCGGGTCCTGCAGGCCATCGGGGTGGTCGATGCGCAGGCCGTCGACCCAGCCGCGCGCGGCCAGGTCCAGGGCCAGCGCGTGCG
This sequence comes from Variovorax sp. P5_A3, assembly GCF_056400665.1. Lineage (NCBI taxonomy): Bacteria > Pseudomonadati > Pseudomonadota > Betaproteobacteria > Burkholderiales > Comamonadaceae > Variovorax > Variovorax sp. P5_A3. Next base: position 251,708 of record NZ_JBFUKW010000002.1, read on the forward strand.
TGGCTTCGAACACGTCCCGGCGTTCGGTACGCAGCGCGGCGAGCTCGTTGACGTCGAAGAAGCGGCGGTAGTTGATCTCGTCGGCCGCCGTGCGCCAGTAGGCGAGGCGATAGGCCTGGGCCTCCAGCAGTGCGTGCAAATCGTCGCGGCGAGCAGGCGTACCCAGCGCTTCGACGACTTGCGCGATCGCGTCGTCGCCGGAAGCCGCCGCGCGGGCGAGAAGATCGGCGCAGGTCTCCGGCGCCAGGGGAAAGCGATGATCGAAATAGCAGACATCGAACGTGCCGGCACCGGCCTCCCATCGCACCTGCAGTTCGCCCCGCTCGAGCACCGCGCCATAGTGGTCGCCAAGCACCGGGAGCAGCACCTTGCCGGACAGGCCCGGCGTCAGGGACTGCCAGTGAATGTCGAAGTAGGTCGCATGGCGCGAGGCCATGCCGTTGGCGAGAACGTCCATCCACCACCGGTTGTCCGTGCCGAGCACGCCCATGTGGTTCGGCACCAGGTCGATGAGCTGGCTCATGCCGTGGCGCTGCAGTGCCAGCGTGAAGCGCTCGAAGGCCGGCATCCCGCCCAACTCGGGATTGACCTCGTCGTGCGAGACGACGTCGTAGCCATGCATGCTGCCGGGGCGAGCGCGGTGGATGGGTGAGCAGTAGACGTGGCTGATGCCCAGCATCGCGAGATACGGGACGATGCGCGCGGCGTCGTCGAAGCCGAAGCCCCTGTGAAGCTGCAACCTGTAGGTGGCGCGAGGCACGCGCGAGAGCTGGCGCCTGCGCACTTCCGCACGCTCGCCTTCGTGTGGCCGGGCGCGCGCGAGCGCGGCGCACACCTGTCGCATCGTTTCGTTGTTCCACAGCGTTTCCACCGGCTGCGTGTACTTGCGCCGCCAGTTGGGATGCTGGAACGTGGTGCCCGGCAGGTTGGGCTGTTCGATCTCGCCGAGCGCGTCCTCCAGCTGGACCATCATCACTTTCGAAGGCGCGCCGGCCAGGAAGCCGTGGATCGCCGCCGCGTCCGGTGCGTCGAGTGAAGGCTTCGCCGGATCGAGTTCCAGTTCGGGATCCTGTGCCTTCATCGCTCCGACCAACCGGCGTCGTTCGTCCTCGCGCTCGCGACGCTGGTGCTCGAAGCTCCCGGCGTTCGCGATGAGTCCGAGATCCAGGCGGACCTGCAGGTCGCGGCCGGTCCACCATCCGGCGAGCGTTGGCAGGTCGTGGGTGCTGACCGCGGCCACGGCATCGCGCGGGTAGTCGTGCGGCGCACGAAAGCTTCCGTCGTGATGCCGCTCGAAGTACAGCAGCCGGTACGACAACACTCCGACGCGGCGCAGCGTCTCGCGCATGGTGTCGGGCACGGTGCCAAGGTCTTCCCCGATCACCAGGCAGCGGTGGCGCTGGCTTTCGAGTGCGAGGATCGCGAACAGCTCGTCGACCGGGTAGAGCACGTAAGCGCCGTTGCGCGGCGTGCCCTGGGCGGGAATCCAGAACAGGCGCATCAGCATCATCACGTGGTCGATGCGGATGGCACCCGCGCCGCGCATGTTGGCGCGCAGCGACTCGATGAAGGCGCGGTAGTGCGATTCGCGCAACCGGTCCGGGCGAAGCGGCGGCAGGCCCCAGTCCTGGCCTTCGAGGTTGAAGGCGTCCGGCGGGGCGCCCACGCGCGCATCCAGCGCGAAGCTGCTGCGGTGGCGCCAGGCGTCGGAGCCCGCCCGGTCGACCGACACGGCCAGGTCCAGGTAGAGGCCGAGGCCCATGCCGAGCGTGGCGCATCGCGCGCCGACCGCTTCGAGCTGACGAGCCGCCTGCCATTGCAGGTATTCGAAGTAGCCGACGCGATCGGCATGCTCGCTTGCGAACTGCTTCGTGGCGGGCGAGGCCGGATCGCGGAATGCTTCCGGCCACACAGGCCATCCCCAGACACCGGAATCCGCCGCATGGAAATGCGATTGCAGCGCTTCGAAAAGGGCGTGCTGCGTCAGCGCCTCGCCGCCGCGCTCGCGAAACTGCGCAAAGGCGCGGACCTCGGGATCGCCTTCGTCCCGCTTGCGGAACCGGCGGTACAGAAGCTCCAGCACTTCGTGCTTGGCGGCTGCCACGCCGGCGTGGTCGACAAGCGTCTCGGACCGCAGCGCGTCGAGTCTCGACTGGAATTCCGTCGAGCGCACGCGCTCACGTGCGGCCGCGCAGTCCGCAAAGTCCCCAACCGCCTCGACGTCGATGTAGAGCACGTTGAGCTGTGCGCGCGACGACGGGCTGTACGGACTCGCATGGGCCGGGTTGTGCGGAAAGAGCGCGTGCAGCGGATTGAGTCCGACGACATCGGCACCCTGGCGCGCAGCACGCGCGACGAAGTCGGCCAGGTCGGTGAAATCGCCAAAGCCCCAGTTGCGCGCCGAGCGAAGGCCGTGGAGCTGGAGCGTGAATCCCCAGGCGCGCGCGCCGCCTTCGAGGGCTGACGGCTGGTGGCATCGGTCCGGCGCGCAGACGACCAGGGTCTCGCCGGCCAAGCCGACGATGCTCAGGCGGTGATAGCCCTCGGGCAGCGCCAATGCGATCGACAGGCTGTGCAGCACGTGGTCTTCGCCGTCGATCTGCGCGCGTTGCATGACGTGGAGCCGCGCCGTCTCCACGATGCCCTCGTGGAACGCGCCGCTTTCGTCCACCATGCGCCACTTGAAATGCGCGACCTGCGCAGGCAGGCGCATCTCGATGGCGAACGATTCGGAACCTGCCGCGACCACGTGCACCGGCGGAAGAGCGTGCCGCCACGTGGCGCGCTCGGCATCCGCTTCGGCCGCTTCGAAATCCATGTCTCGCGTCACGAAGCCCGCGTCGAAGAGGAGCGCGGCGAGCGCGTCGGGCGTCACGGTGTGCCGCTGGCCGAATGCGTCGACGAACTCCGTGGCGATGCCGTATCGCGCGCACAAGCTGCGAAGGGCGTGCGAATCGGCGTGCCCGACCTCATGCATCCGGCGGCTCCTCGATGGCGGCGCACAGACCACCCGGTGGCAGCGCAAGCGAGCTCTCACCGGCCTTGCCTTGCCGCACACCCATCGTGTGGATCACCCGACCGGGAGGCCATGCCACTGCGGCCTCGGTAGTGCCGAAGTTGGCCACGACGTGCAGGAAGGCCGGCGCTGCGCCATCGCGTGCATCGTCGAACTGCCAGACCATGCGCAGCGCATCGCCTTCGCACGACCATTGGTGAATGCGGGTGTTGTTGCCGAAGCGGGGCACGAGTTCGGCATGCCGCAGCCGCAGCAAGGCGCGGACCTGCTGCAGGACTTCGGCATGCGCGGGCTGGGCTTGCTCGGATGCATCGAGCTTCGATGTCGCGAAGGTCGACTCGCTGTTCGGGTCGGGGATCTCAAGCGCCGTCTTGTCGCCGGCAAAAGCCGCGAACCCGCCAAACTCCTCGCGGCGTCCGGCCGTGACGGCCGCGGCCAACTCGGGTCCGAAGTCGCAGAAGTACTGGAAGGGCGTGGAGGCGGCGTATTCCTCGCCCATGAAGAGCATCGGCGTGTGCGGTGACAGCAGCACGCAGGCGCGCGCCGCCATCAGGCGTGCCGCATCCGACAGCGCATCGATGCGTTCGCCGAGGGCGCGGTTGCCGATCTGGTCGTGGGACTGCAGGAAGGAAACGAAGGCCGGGAGCGGAAGGTGATCGCAAGGCTCTCCTCGTGGCTCGCCGCCACGAAAGGCGGACGGCTGGCCGGTGTAGATGAAGCCTTGCGCCAGCGCCAGCCCGAACTGCTCCAGCGGCCGTTGCGCATAGTCCGCGTAGTAGCCGTCGGACTCGCCTGTCAGCAGCACGTGCGCGGCATGGTGCAGGTCGTCGTTCCATTGCGCGGTGCCGGCGAGGGGGGATCCTTCCTCGTCACGCTCCAGCCGGTGGGCTTCGTTCAGGTCGTTCTCCAGCACGACATGGACCTCTCGATACCGGCCCGGTCCCTGGTGCAGGGCCGCGCAGATCTCCTCGACGATCGGCGGCACGGAGGTATCGCGGATCGCGTGGATCGCATCCATGCGCAGGCCGTCGAAGCGGTATTCCTCGACCCAGTAGAGCGCGTTGTGCACGAAGAAGTCCCGCACGGTGCGCGAATGCGGTCCGTCGAAGTCGATCGCCGCGCCCCACGGGGTCTGGTGCGCCGGGTTGAAGAACTGCGGGCAGTACGCGTGCAGGTAGTTGCCCTCCGGACCGAAGTGGTTGTAGACCACGTCGATCAGCACCATGAGATCCAGACCGTGTGCAGCATCGATGAAGGCCTTGAGTTCCGCCGGAGTGCCATAGCTGGCGTCGGGCGCGAAGGGGAGCACGCCGTCGTAGCCCCAGTTGCGCTGGCCGGGAAAGTCGGCGAGCGGCATCATCTCGATGACCGTGATCCCGAGCGCGGCGAGGTCGGGCAGTCTGCGCGCCGCCGCGGCGAAGGTGCCCTCGGGCGTGAAGGCGCCCACATGCATCTCGTAGATGACGGCTTCCTTCCAGGGGCGGCCGCTCCAGTGCGCGTCGGTCCATTGATAGGCGCGCGGATCGATCACTTCGCTCGGACCGTGAACGTCGTCGGGGTTGCAGCGGGATGCCGGGTCCGGAACCCGCAGGCCGTCGGGCATCCGGTAGCGGTAGCGCTGTCCGGCGGTCGCTTCGCGAAGCACGTGCTCGTGCCAGCCTTCGTCGTCGCGCCGCATCACGAACGACTGCCACGCATCGCCCTGCAGCCATTCGAGGCAGACTTGCTGAACATCGGGCGCCCAGATCCGGAAGCGGACGCCGCCGCCTTCGAGCGCCTCCGCGCCGAAGGGCATCGAATGCATGTGCTTCATGGCGTGACCAGGATGCGGCGCAACAGCGCGAGCGACCGGCACTGCAGTTGATAGGTCGTCTCGGTGAGCGGCAGCGACGGCGAGCCTTCGCGCGCCGTGTCGATCTGCCGGGTCCAGCGATCGTCGGGCCGCGAAGGCAGCGTGAAGGGCAGCGGCTCGTGATAGGCGTTGAGCAGCAGCAGGAAATCGTCGTCCTGCTGCGCCTCGCCGCGCGTCCCCACATCGACGATGCCGGTGCCTGAGAACATCATGCCGAGGCAGCGCACGTGTTCGCCCCAGTCCGGCGGCGTCATCTCGTTGCCGTCCGGCCGCAGCCACAGCACGTCCTTGGTCTCGCCATCGCCCGCGGGCTGCCCGCGGAAGAAGCTGCGGCGCCGGAACGAGGGGTGAAGCCGCCGCGTGCGGATCAGCAGCGCGACGAAGTCCTGCAGCGAATCGGCCTCGGGCGATGGCGTCCAGTCGAGCCATGTCAGTTCGTTGTCCTGGCAGTAGACGTTGTTGTTGCCTCGCTGCGTGTGGCCCCGTTCGTCACCGGACAGCAGCATCGGCACGCCTTGCGACAGCAGCAGCGTCGCGAGGAAGTTGCGCTTCTGGCGCTCGCGCAGTGCGTTGATTTCCGGATCGTCCGTCGGCCCCTCGGCGCCGCAGTTCCATGAGCGGTTGTTGTCGTTGCCGTCGCGGTTGTCCTCGCCGTTGGCCTCGTTGTGCTTCTCGTTGTAGGAGACAAGATCGTGGAGCGTGAAGCCGTCGTGCGCGGTCACGAAGTTGATGCTCGCGTGCGGCCCCTTGCCGGACCAGCCGTAGAGATCCTGCGAGCCCGAGAGCCGGTGCGCGACGTCGCCGGCCACGCCCGCGTCGCCTTTCCACCAGCCCCGGATGCCGTCGCGATAGCGGTCGTTCCACTCGGCCCAGCCGGGCGGGAAGTTGCCGACCTGGTAGCCGCCGTGGCCGAGATCCCAGGGCTCGGCGATGAGCTTGACGCGGTTGAGCGTCGGGTCCTGGCGGATTGCGTCGAAGAAGCCGCCGAGGTTCTCGACCTTGCCGGCCTCGCGCGCGAGGGCGGAGGCCAGGTCGAAGCGGAAGCCGTCGACGTGCATCTCCTCGGCCCAGTAGCGCAGCGAATCCATCACGAGCTGGAGTGCGCGCGGCTGTTCCAGGTTGACGGTGTTGCCGCAACCCGTGAAGTCGTCGTAGTAGCGCGGCTGCGCGGCGTTGGCGATGTAGTAGGAGGCGTTGTCCACGCCACGCATGGAGAGCGTCGGCCCGAGGTGGTTGCCTTCGCAGGTATGGTTGTAGACCACGTCGAGGATCACCTCGATGCCGGCGGAGTGCAGGGTCTTGACCATGGTCTTGAACTCCTTCACCTTGCCCGAGGCGCTGTAGCGCACCTCGGGCGCGAAGTAGCCCAGCGTGTTGTAGCCCCAGTAGTTCTGCAGTCCCTTGTCGGCGAGATGGCGGTCGTTCAGGAAGGCGTGCACCGGCAGCAGTTCGAGCGTGGTCACGCCAAGGCGTTGCAGATAGTCGATGACGGGCGCGCAGCCGAGCGCGGCGTAGGTCCCGCGCAGGTGTTCCGGGATGCCGGGGTGCCGCATCGTGAAGCCTCGCACGTGCATCTCGTAGATCACCATGTCCTGCCACGGCACTTCGGGCCGGCGGTCCTCGCCCCAGGTGAAGGCGGTTTCGAGTACGCGGCCCTTGGGCATGAAGGCCGCGCTGTCGCGGCGATCGAAGGAGAGGTCCTGGCGCTTGCTGCCCACCGAATACCCGTAGAGCGCGTCGCTCCATCGCAACTCGCCGATCAGGTCCTTGGCATAGGGGTCGAGCAGGAGCTTGTGCGGATTGAAGCGATGCCCTTCCTCGGGCTTGTAGCGCCCGTGGATGCGGTAGCCATACGCCATGCCCGGTCGCGCCTCGGGCAGGTAGCAGTGCCAGACGTCGTTGGTGCGTTCGTTCAGTGTGATGCGTTGGCGCTCGTGCCGGCCCTTGTCGTCGAAGAGGCACAGCTCGGCCTTTTCCGCATGCTTGGAGAAGATCGCGAAGTTCACGCCCTGGCCGTCCCAGGTCGCGCCGAGCGGGTACGCCCGACCGGGCCAGACAGCGTCCAGTCGGACCGCGCTGTGTTTGCTCACGGATGGGGCCGATCGCGGTCGGTGCGCGGCGGCCACGCGGCCACGTTCGGGCGCGCGACGGGCGGCGGCTGGTCACGCAGGCCCGGATTGGGCGCCACCGCCGTATCGCGCGGCCCCGGGCGCTGCCGCGTCCGGTCGCCGGGCCACCACTCCTCGATGCGCCGGGCGGCCCAGTCCTTGCCCGCGAGCCCGAAGGCCAGCGCCAGAGCGAAGACGATGCCCGCAAGGATGATCAGGAAGCTCTGCCGCACGATGTCGCCACCGATCTTGATCTGGTCGAGCGCGATCAGCACCACGAAAAGCAGGATCGCGTACTGCGCCAGCTTGCCGAGCAGCACCGCGTCCTGCACGCCGGCATTGCGCCCGTAGGTGTTCACCGCGTCGCCGACGAACTTCGCGAAGTAGGCGCCGAAGACCAGCACCATCAGCGCGACGAAGACATTGGGCACGAACCACATCACCCGGCCGAGCAGGTCCGTCACGTAGCTCAGGCCCAGGCCGTTGAACGCGATGACGAGCGAGATCAGGACCACCAGCCAGTACGCCAGTGCACCGAAGACGACGGTCGAATCCGACACCATGCCGCCCTGGCGCAGGAAGTTGTCGATGCCCGAGCGCTCGGTGAGCACGTGGAAGTTGATCGCGCGCAGGCCGCGGATCACCGTGAAGCGTACCGCCTTGGCCAGCAGCCATCCCACGAAGAGGACCAGCGCCGCGAACAGCAGCCGTGGCAGGTACGCGCCGACCTGGAACAGGAAGGCGCGCAAGGGCTCGAGATGGATAGAGAAGCTTTCCATGGACATTCCCCCGGGATGGCTTTGTGCGTGGCCTTCAGCGAACGGCGGTCCGGTCGAGCAGGGCGAGGATGCCCGTGAGCGGGACCGGCGCCCAGTCGATGCGGTTGTTCAGTTCGTAGCGCAATTCGTAGAACGCCTTCTCCAGTTCGAAGAGTTCCAGCAATTGCATGTCGATGGGGCCACCGGCCGACGCCAGGGCCTGGCTGTAGCCGGCCAGGAAGGCCTCGCGCGTCGCGTGCTCCCAGGCCTGTGCGGCGGTGTCGAGGCGCACCAGTTCGTCCGCATTCTGTGCGGCGCGGCGCAGGGCGCTCCAACGTGCGTAGTTGAATGAGCGCAGCATGCCGGCGACGTCGCGCAGCGGCGACTGTTTGGTGCGGCGCTCCTCGATCGGGCGGGCCGGTTCGCCTTCGAAATCGATGATCACGAAATCGTTGCGGGTCAGCAGCACCTGGCCGAGGTGGTAGTCGCCATGGAAGCGCGTGCGCCATGCGGCCTTGGCTTCGAGCGCCATGCCGTCCACGAAGCGGTTGATGGCTTCGGCCATGCCATGCAGGCGGACGGCATCCTCGCGCGCGCTGGTGGGCAACGCGGAGAGGTCGGCGTCGCCGAGTTGCCGCAGGGTCGCCGCGGCCTCGGCGCGCACGGTCTCTCGGACATGGCGCAGGTCGGCGTCCGTCATCGGCTCGGGGTCGAAGGCGGCGTTGCCCGTGCGCAGCCCGAGCGCGTTGTGCAGTTCGGCGGTGCGCGCGCCGAGGATGCGGACCAGCGCGAGGAAGGCGCCGTGCGGGTCGGGCGGCAGGCGGCCGTCGGTGTCGCGCAGTTCGCCGAGAACGCGCTCCAGGTAGCCGAGCGTGTATTCCCAGCCGTCGCCCTGGTTCGGCACATAGGCCTGCAGCAGGGCCAGCGTCATGACCGTGCCGTCCGTGCCGAGGTATTCGAGCGCGCCGGCAATCGGCACGCCGTGCACGAAGCCGGCGTCCTCGGTGAGGAAGCGACCCATCTCGAGTTCCGGATTGACGCCGGGGCGCACATTCCGGTAGCCCTTGAGGAAGAGCGTCTCGCCGAGCGTGACGACCGTGTTGCTGCTGACCGGACTCGGCGCACCCACGGGCAGGTCGTCGATGACCTCGATCGGGAACTCGCGCCCGAGCGCCGTGGGCCGGAAGTGGAGCTGGCCGCGGGCCGTGGGCAGCCGCATCTCGCGGACGATCGCGCGCACCAAGGCCCGGCAGAAGGGCGCGTCGAAGAAGGCATCGGCCATGACGCCCACATGCGCCTGCTGACGGACCTTGGCGATGGCTGCGGGCTGCAGCGCCTTCATGCGCTCTTCGTCGGTGTCTTCCCAGGCGAGCGCGAGCGGCATGAAGTAGGTCGCCGGCTCGGGCGGCCCTTTGAGCGACAGCAGCGGCAGCATCCAGCTGTAGCCGTCGATCTGCCAGACCGCGTTGTCGCCGAGTTGCGCACGGTCGATGCGCGAACCCTTGGTCGCGTACCAGCGCTGGGCCTCGATGTGCGGCGGCAGCGTGTCGGTCTCGAACTGCTTGCTCAGGCGGTCGGCGAAGCCCATGCGCCAGGGCACGACGCGGTCCCTGAACATGCTGGTCCAGCCGTCGAAGAGCACCAGCACCGGCCGGTCGAGCAGCGCGACGCCTTCCTGGTGCCAGCTCGGCATCGGCGCTTCGTCGGCCAGCCGGAACCAGTAGAAGCCGTGCGAAGGCAGGGTGAGCAGGTAGGGAAGCTCGCCGATCGGCGGAAACGAGGTCCGCCCGAGCATCTCGACGGGCACCCGGCCCTTGAACGCAGACAGGTCGAGTTCCACCGGTTGCGCGGCGCGCGAGAGGTTGAACACCGAGAGGATCACGTCGTCGTCATGCTGGCTCAGGTAGGCGAGGATCTTGCGATTGCCCGGCTTGAGAAAGGTACGGCGCCCGCGCCCGAAGGCACGGCTGGTCTTGCGCACTGCGAGCATGCGTCGCGTCCAGTGCAGCAGCGAGCTCTTGTCGCGCAACTGGGCCTCGACGTTGACGGCTTCGTAGCCGTACATGGCGTCCATGATCGGCTGCAGGTACAGGCGCTGCGGATCGGCGCGCGAGAAGCCCGCGTTGCGGTCGGGGCTCCATTGCATCGGCGTGCGCACGCCGTTGCGGTCGCCGACGAAGACGTTGTCGCCCATGCCGATCTCGTCGCCGTAGTAGATGATCGGCGAGCCGGGCATCGACAGCAGCATGCTGTTCATGAGCTTGATGCGGTCCTTGTCGTTGTCCATCAGCGGCGCGAGCCGGCGGCGGATGCCGAGGTTGATGCGCGCCTGCATGTCGGCGGCATAGGTGGTGTACATGTAGTCGCGTTCGCGATTGGTCACCATCTCGAGCGTCAACTCGTCGTGGTTGCGCAGGAAGATCGCCCATTGGCAGTTGTCGGGGATGTCGGGCGTCTGCTGCATGATCTCGACGATCGGGTCGCGGTCCTCCTGCGCGATCGCCATGTACATGCGCGGCATCAGCGGGAAGTGGTAGGCCATGTGGCATTCGTCGCCTTCGCCGAAATAGCCGCGCACGTCCTCGGGCCACATGTTGGCTTCGGCGAGCAGGAAGCGGTTCTTGTAGTTGGCGTCGATCGCAGCGCGCAGCTTCTTGATGACCTCGTGCGTCTCGGGCAGGTTCTCGTTGGTGGTGCCGTCTCGCTCGATCAGGTAGGGGATGGCATCGAGCCGGAAGCCGTCGACGCCCATGTCGAGCCAGAAGCGCATGGTGCGGAACACCGCTTCGAGCACCTGCGGGTTGTCGAAGTTGAGATCGGGCTGGTGGCTGAAGAAGCGGTGCCAGTAGTAGGCCTTGGCGACCGGGTCCCAGCTCCAGTTGGACTTCTCGGTGTCGGTGAAGATGATGCGCGTGCCCGCATAGAGCGTGTCGGTGTCGCTCCATACGTAGAAGTCGCGCTCGGGCGAACCGGGCGGCGCCGCGCGCGCGGCCTGGAACCACGGGTGCTCGCTCGACGTGTGGTTGATGACCAGCTCGATGATCACGCGCAGCTCGCGGCGGTGCGCCTCCTGGAGCATCTCGCGGAAGTCGTCGAGCGAGCCGTACTGCTTGTGGACGTCTTCGTATTCGGCGATGTCGTAGCCGTCATCGCGCAGCGGCGACGGATAGAAGGGCATCAGCCAGATCGTGTTGACACCGAGGTCCTTCACGTAGTCCAGCTTGGTCGCCAGGCCCTTGAAGTCCCCCACGCCGTCGTCGTTCGAATCCAGGAAGGCCTTGACGTTGACCTGGTAGATGACCGCATCGCGATACCACGTGGGGTCCTGCGAAGTATCGATCTCGGTGGTTTCGAGGGCGAGTGCGGGCAGGGGAGCGTTCATGAATCACGGACCCTAGACGTAGTAGTCGAAATCGCGTTCGTCACGGACGCGCCGACGCACGGCCATGACGTGGGCGGGCAGGCGGTGCGGATCGAGCTCGATGTAGTGATGGGTGCCGCGCCACATGAAGCGCTGGTCGCTCAGGAGGTCGTGCATCTGGAAGGGGCGATCCGCCGGCACGCCGATTTCGGAAGGGTCGAGGTGGAGCCATCCGATCTGCGTGTGGTGGGGGTCGAGATTCACCACGGTCACCACCGCGTGGTTGCCGTCCGGCGAAGTCTTCATGTAGGCGATGAGCTGCTCGTTGTCGATGGGCAGGAACTTGAGCGTGTGGTCGGACTGCAGGGCCTCGTTGGCGCGGCGAATGTGATTGATGCGTGCGATGAAGGGGCGCAGGCCTTGCTCGGCGCTCCAGTCCCAGTGGCGGAGCTGGTACTTCTCGGAGTCGAGGTATTCCTCGCTCGACGGCCCGCGCGGCTTGTACTCCATCAGGTCGAAGGCTGGCCCGTATATGCCGTAGCTCGCCGCGAGCGTGGCGGCGAGCACGAGGCGCGACTTGAAGACAGGCTCTTCACCCGTCTGCAGCGCGGCGTGCAGGATGTCGGGCGTGTTGGGCCACACGTTCGGGCGGAAGTACTCCTTGCCGGCCCCCTGCGTGAGTTCGGTGAAGTATTCCGTCAGCTCTTCCTTGGTGTTGCGCCAGGTGAAGTAGGTGTACGACTGCGAGTAACCGAGCTTGGCCAGCCGGTGCATTACCTTGGGCCGCGTGAAGGCTTCCGCCAGGAAGATCACCTCCGGATGCGCCCGCTTGATCTCGGTGATCGCCCACTCCCAGAACGCAAAGGACTTGGTGTGCGGGTTGTCGACGCGGAACACGGTGATCCCTTCGCCGATCCAGTGGTCGAGCACCGACTTGAGTTCGGCCCAGAGCCCTTGCCAGTCCTCGCTCTCGAAATTGAAGGGGTAGATGTCCTGGTACTTCTTTGGCGGGTTCTCCGCGTACTGCACGCTGTTGTCCGGGCGCCAGCGGAACCACTTGGGATGCGCCTTCACGTAGGGATGGTCCGGCGCGCACTGGAACGCGATGTCCATGGCGATGTCGATGCCCAGTTGCGCGGCCTGCGAGATCAGGTGCCGGAAGTCCTCCGGCGTTCCGAGTTCCGGCAGGATGTCCTTGTGCCCGCCCTCGGCTGCGCCGATGGCCCAGGGACTGCCGACGTCGCCGGGCTCCGTTACGAGCGCGTTGTTGCGGCCCTTGCGTTGCATGCGGCCGATCGGATGGATCGGCGGAAAGTACAGCACGTCGAAGCCCATTGCGGCAACCAGCGGGAGACGCTTCTCGACGTCGCGGAAGGTGCCGTGCATGCCGGGCGTGTCGGAGGCCGAGCGCGGGAACAGCTCGTACCAGGTGCTGAAGCGCGCGCGTTCCCGGTCGGCCACGAGCGGCAATTCGGCGGCGAAGCGGGATTCGAGCCGCCGGTCCGGATAGCGGGCCGCGGTCTCGGCATAGCCTTCGTCGAGCGCCAGGGCCTTGAGGTCGGTCGCTTCCATGCTGGTATCGGCCGCGCCTTCCTCGAGGGAGCGTGCCCAGCCGGAAAGTGCATCCCGGTCCGTTCCGCCCGCCCGCTCGGCTGCGGCCTTGATCTCCAGCGCGCCGGTGCGGGCAGCGAGGCGGATGTCGTCCGCGTCGACGCGCCGGATCAGTTCATGCCGCCACGATTCGAAGCCGTCGACCCAGGCGGACACCGTGTAGACGTAGCGTCCAGGCACGGGCGGCGTGAACTCGGCGTGCCATTCGTCGTTGTAGCGGAGCTTCATCGGTTGCTCGTGCCGGCGCTCGCTGCCGTCTTTCCACCAATGCAGCAGGACGCGAGGGACGTCGTGGCCGTCGGTGAAGACGTGCGCCGTGATGCAGATCGCTTCGCCGGCCACGCGCTTGACGGCGAAGCGGCCGCCGTCGACGACCGGCAGCACCGCATCGACGACGGCGCGGCTGCGGCCATCCGGCGCCGGGGTGGCTTCGGGCGAGGCGGCTTCGGTTCTGGCGAAGAGTCGGCTAAGCATCACCCGCTTTCAGGAACAAGGTCGACAGCGGCGGCAGCGTGAGGCAGACCGACTGGCGCTGTCCGTGCGATCGCATCGGCGCCGCCTGCACGGCGCCGAGGTTGCCCCAGCCCGAGCCGCCGAATGCGGAGGCATCGCTGTTGAGCAATTCGTGCCATGTTCCGCCGTGTGGCACGCCGACGCAATAGTTCTGTCGAGGTACTGGCGTCATGTTGCTGACGACGAGCACGGCGTCGCCCGAACGGGAGCGCCTGACAAAGGCCAGCACGCTTTGCTTGTGGTCATTGGGTTCGAGCCACAGGAAGCCGTCGGAGGAGAAGTCGAGCTCGTGCAGGGCGGGCTCGCCGCGATAGATGCGATTGAGTTCGCCGACGAGATGCTGTATGCCCCGATGCTCGTGCGACTCCAGTGCGGCCCAGTCGAGTTGGCCTTCGTGCGTCCATTCGCTTCGTTGGGCGAATTCGCCGCCCATGAAGAGGAGCTTCTTCCCGGGATGCGCCCACATGTAGGTCAGCAGCGAGCGCAGGTTGGCGAACTGCTGCCACGCGTCCCCGGGCATCTTGTTGATCAGCGAGCCCTTGCCGTACACCACCTCGTCATGCGAGAGCGGCAGCACGAAGTTCTCGGTGAAGGCGTAGACCATGGAGAAGGTCAGCCGGTGATGGTGGTAGCGCCGGTGCACCGGGTCTTCGTGCATGTAGGCGAGGGTGTCGTGCATCCAGCCCATGTTCCATTTCATGCCGAAGCCGAGGCCCCCCATGTCCGTCGGCCGCGAAACCTGTGGCCAGGCGGTGGATTCCTCGGCGACCGTGAAGGTGTCGGGGTGCTCGCGATAGACAGCGCGGTTCAGCTCCTGGAGGAAGGCGACGGCCTCGAGGTTCTCGCGGCCGCCGTGCCGGTTGGGGATCCACTCGCCGCCGTGGCGCGCGTAGTCGAGGTAGAGCATCGACGCCACCGCGTCCACGCGCAGGCCGTCGATGTGATAGCGGTCGAGCCAGAAGAGGCCCGAGGAGATCAGGAAGCTGCGGACCTCGTCACGGCCGTAGTTGAAGATGGCCGAGTTCCATTCCGGGTGAAAGCCCTGGCGCGGATCGGCATGCTCGTAGAGCTGCGTCCCGTCGAAGGACGCGAGCCCGTGGGCATCGTTCGGGAAATGCGATGGCACCCAGTCGAGCAGTACGCCGATGCCCCGCTGGTGCAGGTGATCGACGAAGTACATGAAGTCCTGCGGCGTGCCGTAGCGCGCGGTCGGCGCGTAGTAGCCGGTGGTCTGGTAGCCCCATGAGCCATAGAACGGGTGCTCGGTGACCGGCATGAGCTCGACGTGGGTGAAGCCGACGGACACCGCGTAGTCCGCCAGCGCATGGGCGAGCGCGCGGTAGTCCAGCGGCTGGCCGTTCTCGCGGCGCCATGAGCCTGGGTGCACCTCGTAGATGGAGATCGGCGCTTCAAGACTGTTTCGTGACGCCCGGGTCTGCATCCACGCGTCGTCACCCCATGGGTAGTCGAGCGACCAGAGCCGCGAGGCGGTGGCTGGCGGCGTCTCGGAATAGAAGGCCAGCGGATCGGCTTTCTCCAGCACCTGCCCCGACTGGGAAACGATCCTGAACTTGTAGGCATTGCCATGCCGGGCGCGCTGGCTGCGGCCTTCCCACACGCCGGTGGCGTCGAAGCGGGGCGAGAGGGCGTCGGCATGGCCGTCCCAGCCGTTCCACTCGCCGATCACCGAGACGGAGCGCGCGTTGGGTGCCCACACCGCGAACGAAGCCCCCTCGTCGTTGGGCGCGAGCCTGCCCCCCAGGCTTTCATACAAGCGTGAATGCGTTCCCTCGCGAAAGAGATAGGCATCGGTGTCGTCGAATGAGAAGACGGTACTCACGGCGGCTGTCCTTGGAGGGAGCCACCTTTCTAGCCCGGCGACTTCTCCTGGCGCAGGCGCCAAGCGCGCGACCATGTGTCGGACAGGGGCTCACGCTCGCCCGCATGGCTTGATGATTGCTTTCACCATGCCGTTCCTTCGCCGGTCAGGGCTCGCCGCGCCAGCAGGAAGGTCGCGGCGTTCCAGCTCTGGCCGGCCATTCCCATCGGCGCGAGCGTGCGCCCGTGAAACCACTCGGTGAAGCGCCAGTCGCCCAGTTCGTTCGCCTGCGCGAGTCGCACGAGTTCGGTCCACGCTCTGGCGTGCAGGCCTACCTTCGCGAGCGCCATCACCCAGAAACCGCCGACGAAAGGCCAGATGCCGCCGTTGTGATACTGGTGGACGATGTTCTGCTGGTGGCGCGCCATGTACGGCCGCCACAGGGCGTCCTGCCGAGTCAGGGGATGCAGGGTGACGCGCACCGGATAGGGGTCCGAGGCGTTCGCCGCGGCGATGGTCCTGGCAATGCGGCGCGCCATCGTGGAATCGGCCAGCCCGCTCTGTATCGCCAGCACGTTGCCGAACACATCGCCCTCGTCGCCGACGACGGAGAGATTGACGAAGCTCAGGTACAGGCCCGGATCGCGGCGGCCCCGGCGCGCATAGTGGCGCAGCAACCGTGCACGGTGGTATTCAGGCAGGTCGCGTTGGAACGGATTGAACAGGTGGTTGAAGTGGTGCTGCGTTGCGTCGGCTTCGCCGAGCGCGAAGCGGCGCTTGACGTCGTACCACAGCGCATTGGTGTACAGCACGTAGCCCGAGCGCGGCATGATGTCCGCCCAGTCGCTGGCCTCGTTCTGCTGGAGCAGCCGGAAGTGCTGGTGTTCCTGCGCCAGCAGCCAGCCGATCGCGCGGCCGACCCCGTCGTGCCAGCGCGAGGGTTCCACGCTGCCGTGGCGGCGGACGTGGTCCACTGCGATCAGCCACCACAAGGTGGCGTCGATGCAGCCCAGGTACCAGAAGTCGGCATCCTGGCCTTCCGGGTCGACGTACTTGGGGATCTGCCCGTTGGCCGCCTGCTGCGCAGCCAGTGCATCGAGGCTGGCCACGGCGCCTTCCTCCAGCGCGGGCACGCCGCTGCCGCACATCGCCATCACGCAGATCGCGGCGTCGCGCCCGAAGATCCGGGTGTAGCGCCGCGCCACGGCCGCCTCGGTGCGGCTCGCGGCCAGGATGCCGTGCGGCGTGAGATTGCGTTCGAGCAGTTCGAGCGAGGCCTTGGCGCAGGTTTCGATCAGTGCGAACTGGGTGGCGTCGAGGTTGGTCATGACGCCAAGTGTCGCAAGACCGATCGAGGCGCTACAAGGCCTTCAGGCGGAGCATGCCGTCGCTGGTCTCGAAGGTGTCGTCGCCGGTCTTGTCGACGCTTCGCCCCGTCGCGAGCCGGTACTCGGACGCGACTTCGCCCGGGTCGGGCGGAGTGCTGTCTTCCGGGTCCGCTTCGAGGTACTCGGTGTACTTCAGCACGACGTGCCGTTTTCCCACCTGGTCCGTCACTTGAATACGCTCGACAGGCGTCTTTTTCCGCTGCATGGAATTTCCTTGGCGCACGCCGCTACCCGCATTTGAAATGCGCGCGGCGCAAGAGCCGTAGCGGCTCCGTGCGGTTGAAGAATTCAGAGCGCCAAGGACCCGGCGCCTTGGGCCAGCCTTGCGCTGCGCCCCCGCCGCTGGGACGTTCCCTTCGCGTGAGAAGTCCGACGTTCCTTAGCCTCGTACGCCTCGAGCGCGTTCACATCCTCGACCAGTTGTTTCACGTCGGGATCCGCCTCGCCATAGCGCACCTGCATCTTCACAACGAGATGCTTCAACCTGTCCAGTTCCTTGCTCATCGAATTGCTTCCTTGAGAAATGGCCGCGAAGCCATGGACGAAGACGGCGAACCGTCCTTGCGTGGCGTCTCCTTGTCATTTCGGGGGTAGCACACCTTGCGGAAAGGGTCTCTCCGCCTCTACGCTACGCCCTGTTATTCGTTTCAATCAGTTTTCAATGGTCGCAAAGCGCTTCGTGGTCGTTTTCGTGTCGCGACGCAATTCCTTGCGCAGCGTTCTTGCCCAAGCCTGCCTTGCGCGCCTCGGTGCGGATCGTTTCGTGGCGCACTCCTGCGGTGATCCGGCGCATGTCAGCGACCAGATCCATCCCGCGGCGATCGCTGCCCTCTCCAGCGCCGGCATTCCCGTGCCAATCTTGCAACCGCACGGGTGGAACGAAATGACACGCTCGAATTCGCCGCACGCGAACTTCATTATTACGCTCGATGAGTCGACTTTGCCAATCCAACCTGCGTGGCCGGGTCAACCCGATGCAGCGCTGTGGGCCTTTCCGGACGTTGCGGCCCTTGACAGCTCCACGGAGATCGAGCATGCGGCCATTCAGATGCTGTACGCGCTGCGCCGGCGACTGGAACTGCTGATCAGCCTGCCGCTGCACGGCCCGGATCGGGCTGCGGTCCGTTCCGATGTACGCGACATGGCGCACATGCAGTAGTCGATTCCGCTGGAGAATCCGCCGATGGACCTCACCGATCACAGCCTTTGCAATCTGTTCCGGCAACTCGGTCTGCCAAGTGCTCAGCCAGACATCGACTCGTTCGTCTCGAAGCATCGGCCTCTCGGGGGCGAAATCCAGTTGGCGGACGCGCCGTTCTGGACGCCGGGGCAGGCGCAGTTCCTGCGCGAAGAGATCGTCGAGGACGCGGAATGGGCCGAGATCGTCGATCAACTCAACGTGCTGCTTCGCGCATAGCAGCCGGTTCGCGGAACCTTCGCCTAAGGCTGTTGCAGGCGCTGGAGCAAATCCGCGGTGGGATAGCCGTCCGCGGGCAATCCGACACTGCGCTGGTAGCGACGGATCCCGTCGCGGGTGGCGGGCCCCATCACACCGTCGGGTACGCCGGTTGCAAAGCCGAGCTGGTTGAGCGCGGTTTGCAGTTCAAGCAACTGGCTGCGCGAGAGACCCGCCAAGTCGCGCGGCCAGGGCGCCTGCACGTCGGGGCCGCCGCCCAGGCGTTGCGAAAGAAGGCCGACGGCAAGCGCGTAGCTGGTCGAGTTGTTGTAGCGAAGGATGGCGCGAAAGTTCGGCCCGACCAGGAAGGCCGGCCCGCGAGCGCCTGCGGGCAGCAGGATCGAACCGTCGGCGAACTCGGGCAGCGGGCGGCCGTCCATGGTGCGCACACCGTCGGCCGCCCATTGGGCGGACGACTGGCGCACCGACGTATCGGCACGGCCGTAGTCGAAGCCGGCCGGCAGGCGGACCTCGACGCCCCAGGGCTTGTCTGCTTGCCAGCCCGAGCGCGACAGGAAGTTCGCGGTCGACGCCGTCACGTCGGCCATGCTGCCCCAGATGTCACGCCGGCCATCGCCGTCGGCATCCACGGCGTAGGCGAGGAAGTTCGACGGCAGGAACTGGGTTTGACCCATGGCGCCGGCCCACGAGCCGACCATGTGCTCGCGGTCGATGTCGCCCTTGTCAAGGATCCTTAGTGCCGCCATCAGCTCCCGGCGTGCCCAGTCCTCCCGTCGCCCCTCGAAGCCGAGCGTCGCCAGCGCGTCGATGGTGGGCGTGCTGCCGTAGTTGCCGCCGTAGTTGCTTTCCATGCCCCAGATCGCGACCACGATGCTCGGCGGGACGCCGTAGCGTCGGGCCGCTGCATCGGCTTCGGCGCGCACCTGCAACAGCTTGTCCTGGCCGAGCGCCACGCGTTGGGCCGACACGGTGTTGTCGAGGTAGTCCCAGACCGAGCGCGTGAACTCGGGCTGAGAACGGTCCAGTTCGATGACGCGGGGAAGGTAGTGCACGTCGTCGAACGCACGGTTCAGCGTCGCCTCGTTGATGCCTTCTGCGCGCGCGGAGGCGCGAAAGGCAGCGACCCATTGTGCGAACTGCTCCCGGACCATCGAATCATCCGTGGCCTTGGGCATCGGGGACGGCGCTGGGGGCGCTGCCGGTCGCGTGACTGCAGCCGGACCGGAGGGGGGCGAAGGCGCCGTGGCTGGCGCTGAAGCGCAGCCGGAGAGGGAAGCGGCCGCAAGCGCCAGAACGGCCAACGCGGGTCCGAGGGCGTGGGGTGCGCTAGGTAGAGAGAAGGATCTGAAGGTCACGTGTCATTTTTTCGCCGCGGCATTGTCGAGGCCCAGAATGACGACCCTTGCGTGCCTTGGCTTCGTTGGCCAGGCGACCATGGTAAATCCATCGGCGACGGCGACTTTCTGCGCGCCATCCGCCGTGTACGTGATCACGCCGCCGCCGATGGCGCCACCGGTCCCGAGCGGACCGCCCCAGAGCTTCTGCCCGGTGGAGGCGTCCAGCGCATAGAAATTGCCGCCGAGGTCGGCGAAGAACACGATGCCCCCGGCCGTCGGCGTGATGGCGGCGACGACGGGGTAGTTGGACTTGACGCGCCATTTCCAGACGCCGGTGTCGGCGTCGCTCGCATAGATCCATCCAGCCCAGTGTCCGTCGGTGCGGTCTTCCTTGCCGAACATGTTGATCGGGTTGAGGGTTGCCATCCCGGTCCAGGGCTGGCCGACGTCCACCTTCCGCATCCTCTCGTCGGTCTTGATCTTCACGGTGTCGCACCAGTCGACGGTGCCGGTGATGATGAGGTTGGTGGAAGGATCGAAGCCCGGCGTGTTCCATTCGGTGCCGCCCACCGGACCCGGACAGAAGTGAACATCCTTGCCGACCGCGAAC
This sequence comes from Variovorax sp. P5_A3, assembly GCF_056400665.1. Classification (NCBI taxonomy): domain Bacteria; kingdom Pseudomonadati; phylum Pseudomonadota; class Betaproteobacteria; order Burkholderiales; family Comamonadaceae; genus Variovorax; species Variovorax sp. P5_A3. Next base: position 271,498 of record NZ_JBFUKW010000002.1, read on the forward strand.
GCCCCCTCGGCGTTCTCGATCGTGGTGACCGGCACGCGGTAGAGCAGGCTGTTGGACGGAAGCTCGTAGCCATAGAGGTGCCCGTCCTTCGGCGCGACGGACATCAGTTGCTTGCCGCCCATGGTCTGATGCAGGATCGGCGGACTGGACACGTCCCAGTCGTGCCAGTCCTTCTTCACGACCTTGAAGTTGTTCTTGTAGTCGCCCGTCTTCGCGTCGAGCACGACGACCGAGTCGGTGAACAGATTCTCGCCCTCGCGTGCCCCCGAAGCGAAGTCGGGCGCGGGATTGCCTCCGGGTACGTACAGCAAGCCATTCTTGATGTCGAGGCTGTACGAGGTCCAGGTTCCGCCGCCGCTGATCGGGATGCCCGGCGCGTTGTTCCACGTCTTCGCATCGAGCGGCGACTTGCCTTCGGGGCCTTTGGCGACTTCGCCTTCACCCTTGGGGACGAGGAAGAACTGCCAGACGACCTTGCCCGTCTTTCCATCGAGCGCGTAGACCTTGCCCTTGCCGCCCTTGTAGTCGCCGCCGGCATTGCCGATGTAGACGAGGCCGTCCCAGGCAATCGGTGCCGATGGCACCGACTCGCCGCGTTTCGGGTCGCAGATCGTCGTCTCCCACGCCTGCTTGCCGGTCTTGAAGTCGAAGGCCAGCACCCGGCAGTCCTGGGTGCCGCGGAACAGCAGGCCGTCCATGTAGGCGGCGCCTCGGTTGGCTGGCAGGAGCCCGCCGGGATAGTCCAGGCGCGTACGCCAGTTCTCCGCGCACGTGGTCGGGTTGATGGAGAAGATGTCGTACTCGGAGGTGCCGATCAGGGCGTTGTTCACCATGATCAGGCCGGATTCGAAGGCTGTGAAGATGCCGACGTCGTACGTGCAAAGGACCTTCAGGTTTGCAACGTTCTTCGTGTTGATCTCGTCGAGCGGCGAGAAGCGCTGCGACGTGGGTGTCCGGTTGTAGCTCGGCCAGTCCCCAGCCGCCGCACCCGGCCATGCCGCGTCGGCGGGAGAGGGCGGGGACGCCGCAGCGACGGGCGCCTTGTACGCAGGATTCGATTCGAGCGCCAGCGTCCCCGCCGGCGAGGACAGCGACTTGAGAAAGTTGAGCCCCATGCCACCGTAGGTCGTCATCGGCACGGGGAACGCGAGATAGAGCGCTCCGGCGATGACCCCACCTGCCACGACCAGCACGCCGATGATTTTGAAGATCTTTTTCATGCTTCCAATCCGTTGGACAAGACCCCGAAACCGGAGGCGCAAGACGAAGGCGGGATCGAGGTCCGCCGTCCCGTGGCGATGATTCTTGAAGGAAAGCGCCAGGCTCGCCATCCCGGCGGCCACTTAAGTCCACGTACGTGGAAAGCCCGGCTACGGGCGTGACTTGAACCAGAACCACCCCGCTGCGCCCAAGGCCAGCCAAAGCGCCACAACGAGGAAAGCCCCGGCCCGGATGCGGGGTTTGGAGCCTTTCGTCTTCATCCACTCGTCCGCCTGGCCTCGACATTCCGCGAGGACTTCCGGGGGAAGCAGGCGGATGGCCAGCCAGATCAGGGCGGGAAGCAGCAGCACATCATCGACATAGCCCAGCACCGGGATGAAGTCCGGAATCAGGTCGATGGGGCTCAGCGCATAGGCCACCACGAACACACCCAGGGCCTTCGCATACCAGGGGGTCCGGGAATGCTTGCCCGCAAACCAGAGCGTCAGGCCGTCGCGCTTGATTCGCCTGGCCCACGCTTTCAAGTCGACGCCGATGCTCATGGGGGCGAGCGTGCCACGGCTTCGACCGGCGGTCAGCGGACGATCTTGTCGAAATTGGCGGCGCGGTCCAGGCCCTTGGCCTCCGCGAAACCCTTCACGTCCCGGAAGATCGTGCCATCCAGATCGGCCTCGGTGAAGTCGGCCCCTGTCACGTCGGCGCCCGTGAGGTCGGCGCCTGCAAGTTTCACGCGATATAAATTCACCCCGCGCAGGTTGGTGCCCCTGAGGTTGCTGAAAGCCATCAGCGACCGGTTGAAATCGGCGCCCGCCAGCGTCGCGCCCGCCAGGTTGGCACTGGCCAGATCCGTCCGCATCTGACCCATTCCCTGGTTCTTGATGTTGACGCCGACGACGGCGTTGCTGAAGTTGGCGCCGGAGAGATCGGCGCCCGGCAGGTCCGCGATCATCCGGACGCCCGTCAGGTTGGCGCCCTTGAATATGGGCATCTTCCTGACCTCGCCGCCCAGGACGACGACCGACAGCAGGCTCGCGCGCGTGAGGTTGGCCCCGGTGAAATCCGCACCCATCAACCAGGCACCGTTGAGGTTTGCGCCTTCGAGCGTGGCACCGCGAAAGTCGGACAGCACGAGCTTGCTCCCGAAGAAGCTGGTGCCCTTCAGATTGGCATTGCGAAAGTCGAGCTTGCTCAGGTCGAGGTCCGAGAGGTCCTTGCCCGAAAAGTCGGCCGCCACGGCCGGCGATGCGTTCTTGAGCGCAGCCTTGACCTGGTCCACCGAAAGCTCCGCGCCCGCCGCATGCATGGCGCTCGCCATGACGAGCAGCGTGATCAGGGTGGCATTCGCGAAACGTCGGATGCGGTTCATGCGGACTCCTCTCCCGGCGTCGCGGCTATCTACGGGTTGGCGTGCGCCGCGTCCCGTGTCGCCCTAGCATTCGATGATCGCCACTCTGAAGGAAACCGACATGACCCAATGGCGCAAGCAGTCTGCTTCCGAGGTGTTCACGCCTGAAGAGACCGTGGCCCGGCTCGCCGAGGAATTGCCGAAGTGGTACTTCGAGGACGGGTGGATTCGTCGCAAGTTCAAGACCAGCGGCTGGAAAGGCACCTTGATGGTCGTCAACACGGTGGGCCACCTCGCAGAGGCCGCCTGGCATCACCCGGATCTCACGGTGTCGTACGCCTTCGTCACGGTGAAGCTCATGAACCACGCCGCCAAGGGCATCACCGAGAAGGACTTCGAGCTCGCGAGGAAGATCGAGGACGTCGTGATGTGGCAACCCGCCACCGTCGAGGGCTCGTCGCTCGAAGGCACGCCGGACGATCCGCGTTTCAAGTACCTGAAGTACGACTGACCCGCCGCGCAAGGACGTCGCGTGGTGACACAGTGTCCTCAACTCGATACAAGGCGGGGCGGGCTCGCGAGGCCCCGGCGTGAGCGTCCGGGAGAAAGCCCAGCGGAACGGAGCTTGCTTTGAAGCCTTGAACCGCTCCAACCTTCCTACGCGATGGATCGCCCCCGAAACATTCCCGAAGCGAGCTTTGTCGACCGCCCCACGACCGTTGCGTTGCGGGCGCCCGGGCGCTTGCACCTGGGCTTTCTCGACCCTGCCGCGTCGCTCGGTCGTCGTTTCGGCAGTATCGGCTTGATGATCAACGGCTTCGAAACCGAGGTCGAGATCAGCGCGTCGGACTCCGACCGGATCACTGCGAGGGGACCCGCCGAGCATGCCGAGATCGAGCGTGCAGCGGCGTGCCTGAGCCTGCTGCGAACGCACAGCGGCCGCGTCGAACCCCTGCATCTCCGGCTCCTGCGGGTCTTGCCCGCGCACGCCGGATTCGGCTCCGGGACGCAGTTGGCGCTGGCGATCGGTCGGGCGTTCGCGCTGCGGTACGGGCTTGGTGCTCCCACGGCCACGCTGGCGCAATGGCTGGGGCGCGGGCTGCGCTCGGGCATCGGCATCGCAGGGTTCGACCATGGGGGGCTGATCGTCGATGGCGGTCCGGCCGCGAACGGCGCACCGGCGGCGGTGTTGTCGCGCATCCCGTTGCCCGAAGCGTGGCGCGTGCTGATCGTGCAGGACAGCGCACAGAAGGGCTTGTCGGGCGACGATGAAAGGCAGCGCATCGCCATGTTGGCACCCTTGCCCCGGGCGCTCGCCGCGGACATCTGCCACCAGGTGCTGATGCGTGTGCTGCCCGGAGCGGCCGCAGCCGACTTCGATCCCTTCGCTGCCGGCGTGACGCGCATCCAGCAGGTGCTCGGTGAGCACTTCGCGCCGGCGCAAGGGGGGCAGGCTTTCGCAAGCGAAGCGGTGGGACGCTTGCTCGGCTGGGCATTGCGGGCCGAGCACGTTGCCGCCATCGGCCAAAGCTCCTGGGGCCCGACCGGTTTCGCGATCCTCCCGTCGCAGGCGCGCGCGGAAGCCGCAGTCGACGCCATGCTGGCCGCCAACCTCGTTGTCCCGTCACTGACGCTGCGCATCGTGTCCGGGCGCAACACCGGTGCCACCCTGCTCGATCGGCGTTTCGAAGTGCCGATCTCCTGAATTCAACGCAGAGTCGTCTTCATGGAACGCCCCTACATCCTCCACATGTTCACACCGGGCCGGCAGATGAGCCCGTTCGACATCAACATGGCGGCCGACGCCGGCTACCAGATCGTCGTGCCGTACTGCGAGGTGGGTGTCGACGGCGTCGCCGGACTCACGCAGGACACGATCTTCTCGCGCAGTCCGAAGGGCCTGTTGCGGACCGGCATCTTCATCGGCGGGCGGGACGCGCTGCAGGCCGCCGACATGCTCGATCGTGCGAAGGCGTCGATGTTCAAGCCCTTTGTCGTGTCGCTGATGGCGGACCCCAGCGGCGCCTATACGACGGCGGCCGCGATGGTGGCCTGTGTCGAGGCTGCGCTGACCACGCAGCAGGCGCCGGGCCTGGATGGCCGGCGCGTCGTCGTCCTCGGAGGCACCGGGCCTGTGGGCCGCATTGCAGGTGTGCTCGCGGCACAGGCGGGCGCGCAGGTGTTTCTCTCCAGCCGGGGCGGTGCCGGCGCGGCCGAAGCGACTGCGAGCGAAACTGGCAAGCGCTTCGGCGTCAGCCTGCACGGCGTGGCCGGCGGCGACCAGGCCGCCGTGCGCGCATCCATCGCCGACGCCGATGTGCTGCTCGCCTGCGCGCCGGCCGGCGTCCAGGTGGTCCCGGCCGAAATGCTGGCCTTTGCGAAGCAACTCAAGGTCGCGGCCGATGTGAATGCGGTGCCGCCCGAAGGCATTGCCGGCGTCGGCGTGATGGACAACGCCAAGCCCTTGCCGGGCAGCGCGGCGGTAGGTGTCGGTGCATTGGCGATCGGCAACGTCAAGTACCAGACCCAGCAACGGCTGCTGGTGCAGATGCATGACGCAGAGGCGCCCCTGGTGCTGAGCTTCACGGAGGCGCTTGCCACCGCGCGCGCTTTCATTGCGGAAAAGGCGGCTTGATTGACCCGACTCGCCATGACAGCGCTTGCCGTGGCCTCCATCTCCGCGCGGATGTTGGCCGAAGCAGCCGTCGATGACGGCTTCGAGGTCGTCGCGCTCGATCTGTTCGGTGACGCGGACACCCGTCGCGCCTGTGCGGAGTGGCATTCGATCGGCGATCCAGCAAGCCTGAGCATCGATGGTGCGCGACTGTTGGCTGCGCTGGAAGCGCTCGCCCGACGCGGTCGCGTGGCCGGCTGGATCGCGGGCTCGGGCTTCGAGGGCCGGCCCGACTTGCTGGAAGCCGGCGCGGCCCTGTTGCCGCTGATCGGAACGCGGGGCGACACGATGCGGCGGGTGCGGGACCCGCAGGCATTCTTCGCATTCCTCGATGCGCAGGGAATTGCCCATCCGGCGGTACGGATGATCGCGCCCGAGGACGCATCCGGTTGGCTTGTGAAGGACGCGCACGGCTGCGGCGGCTGGCACATCCGCCGGGCGGCATCGTCCGACATCCTGGGCGTCCACCAGTACTTCCAGCGCGAGCGCGCAGGCAGGCCCATGTCGGCGACATTCGTCGCGAATGGGAGCGATGCCTCGGTGATCGGCTTCAACCAGCTCATCGTGCGACCGCTGGCGGGGCGGCCTTTCGTGTATTGCGGTTCCGTGGGGCCGGTGTCGCTGCCCACCGGCGCGGCGGATCGCGTCACGGCAGCGTTGCGCGCGCTCGCGTCGGCCTTCTCCTTGCGCGGTCTGGGCAGTCTCGACTTCTTGCTCGATGGCGACACGGTCGAGGTGCTCGAAGTCAATCCGCGGCCGCCGGCCAGCATGGCGCTCTACGGTCCCGGCATGGTGGCTGCGCATGTGAGTGCCTGTGGGGAGGGCGCATTGCCGCACTCACTCACGCAGCTTGCGAACGGCCTTGTTCGCGGCACCGAAGTCGTCTTTGCACCGCATCGACTCTGGCTCGACGAGTCCGCTGCGCAGCGGCTCGCCGCGCGCCCCGGTTGCCACGACCTGCCAGTCGCCGCGACGGGCTTCGACGCCGGCGATCCCTTGTGCAGCGTGAGCGCCACCGGCGCGAACCCCGAGCATGTGCGCGAGCTGCTGCAGCATGGCTGCGAAGCCGTGCGCCGATCCCTGGAGACCTCCGCATGACCGACGCCGCCGCGGCACCGCTGGCTGCATGCACGCTCAGCGTCAACGCGCTCGCCAGGCCGCTCGTCGAGCGGCTGCTCGCCAACGCCGATGCGCTGGGCGTCGAAGTGCGTCGCGACGCGGGCGCGCCGTGCATCGTCGACGCCGGCATCACGGCGCGCGGCAGTGTCGCGGCGGGCCTCCTGGCGGGCGAGATCTGCATGGGCGGCCTCGGTCAGGTCGCCCTGCGCTCGGGTGGGCCGGAGGGCTGGCCCACCTGGGTCGAGGTGCACACCGCGCAGGCAGTCAAGGAAACGCTCTTCGCCGAACTCGGCTACCGCGACCACGCGGATGCGGGCGTACTCGTGATGGAGGTGGATCGGCCGCCGCCGCAGGTGATCATCGACAAGCTGCTGCGCGACTGCCACCTGAGCGCAGAGCGACTGACGCTCATCCTCACGCCGACGAGCAGCCTCGCCGGCACGACGCAGGTGGTGACGCGCGTTCTGGAGGTCGCGCTGCACAAGGCGCACCAGTTGGGCTTCGACCTCGGCAACATCGTCGGCGGCGCGGGCGCGGCGCCGTTGCCGGCCCCCAGCCCCGACGGCGTGGAGGCCATGGGGCGAACCAATGACGCGATCCTCTACGGCGGCCGCGCGCACCTCACGGTGCGCGGCGTCAGCAATCTGGACAGTGGCCACACCTGGCACGCCGGCGGCCTCGACATGGCCTTGCTGCTCGGCCTGTGGCGGCAGGAGGCGTGATGACCCGCCTCGCCGGCATCACAGTGGCCATCATGACGGACGAGACCGGCTGGCACACGCGCCGGCTCCAGGCAGCGCTGCGTGCGCGAGGCTGCGTCGGTCGCTGCGTCGATCTGGCGGATTGCAGGATCGACACGACCGCCGCCTGGCATGGCCTGGTCATCCCCGGCTTCGGCCGCGAGCTGCCTGACGCGGCGCTGGTGCGCGGCATCGCGAGCGGGACCTTCGAGCAAGTCACCAAGCGGCTCGGCGTCCTGCACGCATTGCGCGAACTCGGCGTGCCCGTCTACAACGACGCGCGGGCGATCGAACGCAGTGTCGACAAGTCGATGACCAGCCTGCTGCTCCACGCCGCACGCATCCCCGCGCCGCCGACCTGGGCCACCGAGTCGCTGGCGCATGCGCAGCGCATCGCGATCCGCGAAGGCGCGGGCGGCCATGCGCTGGTGCTCAAGCCACTGTTCGGCTCGCAGGGCAAGGGCCTGCAACTGGTAGGCCATGTGGACGGGGTCCATCATTCGCTGCCGGACATCGCCGCGGCCTATGGGTCGCTCGCGTACCTGCAGCGCTTCATTCCGGCGCTGACGACGCCCGGCTTCGACTGGCGGGTGCTGGTGGTCGGGGGCAGGGCGGTCACCGCGATGCGGCGGGTCAGCGGCCACTGGATCCACAACGTCGCGCAGGGCGCGCACTGCGAACCGGCGCAATTGACGTCCGAGCTCGCCGAACTGGCCGAAGGCGCGGCCCTGGCGCTGGGCATGGACTACGCCGGCGTGGACCTGATGCCGTCCAGGCGCGGCATCCAGGTGATCGAGGTCAACGGTGTCGCCGCCTGGCAGGGCCTGCAGCGCGTCACCGGCTTCGACATCGCCCATTGCATCGTCGACGACCTGCTCGATCGCAAGCTCGCTGGCGCCCCGGCCAGCGCACGGTCGGCGGTGCCGCGCCAGGCATGAACGCGACTGTCACGGAAGCGCGCCGGCGCGTGACGGACCGCGCGAGGGCATGCTTCCTGCGCGCCTGCGAACTCGATGTGGCGGTGCGCAAGCCCGGCAACGTGAGCCGCGCATCGGCCGGGCACGGCATGACGGCCGAGAGTTTCATCGCCAGCGCGCAGGCAGCGGCCGGGCCGCTGTTCGAGCCTGGAGCCTCGGTGGGCGCGCGCATCGAGGCTGCGGTGGACGCGACGTGGGCAGTCGCCGGCTGCAACACCAACCTGGGCATCCTGCTGCTGTGCGCGCCCATCGCGCGGGCGGTCGACCTGTGCCCCGAAGCCACGGCGCCGTCCCTTTTCCGAAAGGCCATCGAGAGCGTGCTGGGCGCGCTCGATCTGCCCGACGCACAGGCGGCCTTTCGTGCCATCGCCCGGGCCAGCCCGGGCGGCCTGGGCACGGCGCCCGAAGAGGACGTCAGGCGCGCGCCCAGTGTCGGCCTGCGAGAGGCCATGGCGCTCGCGGCCCACCGCGACAGCATCGCGCGCCAGTACCGCGACGGCTACGCCACCCTTTTCGATCTGGGCCTGCCGACGCTCGGCAGCGGGTTCTCGTTGATGGGGGCGTCGACGAGCGACGCGCCGGATGCCGCCACTGTCGCCGCGGTCCAGCGGCTCTATCTCGCGCTGCTCAGCGGCGTTGCAGATTCACACATTGTTCGAATTCATGGCGAGGCCGTGGCACACATTGTCATGACTGCGGCGCAGGGATGGCGGGTGCGTGCGCGCCGCGAAGGCGGGGTCGATGCCGATCCGGAATTCGCGGCCTGGGACGCCTCGCTCAAGGCGGACGGGATCAACCCGGGAACCACAGCGGATCTGACCGTGGCCGCGTTGCTGATCGCGGGCCTGACAAGCCCATCCCGACCCGACGCCATGGCGCGCGGAACGGGTGGCACGGAACGTGATATCTGATGGATTGCGCCGGCCGGCAGGCAGGCGTCCCTTTGGCCCGGAACGCAATCCAGGAGACTAACAACCATGGCAAAAATTGATCGCATGATGGTCGGCGAGTCACTCGTCGGTGAGGGCAATGAGGTTGCTCACATCGACCTGATCATCGGGCCGCGCGGCAGCCCGGCCGAGACAGCATTCGCGAGCGCCCTGACCAACCAGAAGGACGGCTTCACCTGTCTGCTGGCCGTCGTCGCGCCCAACCTGCTGACCAAGCCCGCAACCGTGCTCTTCAACAAGGTCACCATCAAGGGTGCCAAGCAGGCTGTGCAGATGTTCGGTCCCGCGCAGCGGGCCGTGGCGATGGCGGTCGCCGACTGCGTCGAGGACGGCACCATCCCGGCCGCCGAAGCCGACAACCTGTTCGTCTGCGTCGGCGTCTTCATCCACTGGCTCGCCGAGAACGACACGAAGATCCAGGACTACAACTACCAGGCCACCAAGGAAGCGATCCAGCGCGCAGTAGCCGGCTCGCCCACAGCCGCGGAAGTGGTCTCGAAGAAGGGCAGCGCCGCCCACCCCTTCGCAGCGCATACCTGACCCACCCCCAGGCTCGCGCACTGCGTGTCGCTCTCCACCCCCTTGCAGGGGGCAACACCTGCGGCCCGGCGAAGCCGGTTCCGCGGTGTTTCTGGAAAGTGGCTGGTACGGGCTCGTGCCTGTCCGCGATCTAGCCGGGGACCATGCCGGAGCCGATCAAGCGCAATACTGCGCCTCCGCGGGAGGGCTGGTCTTCCGTGGGCGGTGCCCTGCGTTCGATCTGGACGCCGACGGCAGCGACGTCGCTGAACTTCCTCGGCTTGACGACCTTGACGCGGACCCAGTTCGCGCCGAACTCGCCGATCACGATGTCGGCGATGGTTTCGGCGAGGGCTTCGAGCAATTGGAGCCGGTGCTCGGCCAGCAAGCGGCGCAGTCGTTCGCAGACAGCCGCGTAGTCGATGGTGTCGGCGATGCGATCCGTATCGCAGGCGCGTGAGCGGGCAAGCCCTGCATGCACGTCGATGACCAAGGGCTGCGGTCGATGCAATTCGGTCTCGTGGATGCCGATGACCGTCTCGCCCGTGAATCCTTCGATGAAGATCACGTCCATGGTGGCCAGATCAGCCATCGGCAAGGGCCAGTCCATGGGCCTCGAACTCATCGGCTGTTGCTCGGAGGTCAAGTCTGCTCCTTCGCGTGTGGGCTCACGATGTCGCAAAAAGTATCTTTGCGCACTGTGAACGCAAGCTGCAAAATGCGGGCCATACATGCAGTGCGTTCAAGGTACCGCGCACCCGGCGGGCAGATCGCACATGGAGACACATCGATGGCGTTGACGCTTCGCAAGGGCGCGCGACCGGCCGATCCGCATGCGGATCGTGTGCTGGGTATCGTGCGCGGTGGATTCCAGGACCAGACCACCGACGTGGTGATGCGCTCGTGGACCCGCTGTCTCGACGAATACCACCTGCGACCCGACAAGCCGCACGACCCGAACGTGATCGGGCGCACGCCGCTCGAGGAGCGCCGTGCGCGGCACGCCGGCGTGATCGAGTGCGCGCGCTACGAGATGACCACGCTCTACCAGCAGTTGGCCGACAGCGAGATCGCGGTGCTGTTGACCGACACCGACGGTGTGATCCTGCACCTGGTCGCGTCGCCCGAGTTCGCTGCCGAGGTCGGGCCGCTGGGCTTGCGTGCCGGTGGCGTCTGGAGCGAAACCGAGGCGGGCACCAACGGCATGGGAACTTGCCTGGCCGCGGCAGGCCCGGTGACCGTGTCCCGCGGCGATCACTTCTACACGCAGTTCACGCAACTCACCTGTTCGGCCGTCCCGGTCTTCGACCCCATGGGCAACATCGTCGCCGCGCTCGACGTCACGAGCCGTTCCAGCCTGATGCAGCAGCATCTGCTGGTGCTGTTGTCGATGACGGCACGGATGATCGAGAACCGCCTGATCGATCGCGAGTTCCGCAACGCGCATCCGCTGCACTTCCACAGCCGGCCCGAATTCGTCTACACGCTCCACGAAGGCAAGCTCGCGGTGGACGACGACGGGCGCATTCTTGCCGCCAATCGCAGCGCCATGTTCCAGCTCGGCCTGCAGTCGATGGACCAGATCCGCTCGCGACGCATCGAAGACCTGTTCCAGACTTCGCTCGCGGACATGCTGCAGCGAAGTGCGTCGTCATCCTTCCATCCGGTAGTGACCTACGGGACCGATGCGGCGCTGCGCTTCTTCGCGGTGGCGCGACGTCCGGCCTCGGTCGCCGATTCGGTGGTGACGCCGTCGCCGGCGTTGTCGTCTTCGTCATCGGGCGATTCGTCGCTTGCGACGATCACCCGCGCAAAGGCAAGGCCGACGCCCTTGCTGCGCTCCGCGATGACTGAGTGCACTTTCGAGGATCCCCGGCTTGCGGAACAACTGGCCATCGGCCGTCGGGTGATCGCCCGCGGCACGCCGGTCCTGGTGTGCGGCGAAACCGGCTCGGGCAAGGAGGTTTTCGCGCGCGCACTGCACGATGGCAGCCCGCGTGGGGCGGGGCCGTTCGTCGCGATCAATTGTGCGAGCCTGCCCGAGGCGCTGATCGAATCCGAACTCTTCGGCTATTGCGCAGGGGCGTTCACCGGCGCGCAGCGCTCCGGCCGCCGCGGCAAGGTCCTGCAGGCGGACGGCGGGACGCTGTTCCTCGACGAGATTGCCGACATGCCGCTCGAGCTGCAGTCGCGCCTCCTGCGCGTGCTCGACGAGCGGCGCGTCACGCCGCTGGGCACCGAGGACAGCCACGCGGTCGATTTCCAGCTGATCAGCGCCAGTCATCGCTACCTGCCGGCCATGGTGCGTGAAGGCCGATTCCGCGAAGACCTTTACTACCGGCTCGCAGGCGTCGAGGTGCAGTTGCCGGCATTGCGCGAGCGCAGCGACAAGCTCGAACTGATTCGCGCGCTGCTCGCGACCGAAGGCGGCCCTGACGCATCGCTGAGCCAGGAGGCCGAGCGGCTGCTCATGGCGCACAACTGGCCCGGCAACATCCGCCAGTTGAAGCATGTGCTGCGCACGGCGGCGGCACTGGCCGATGGAAGGCCGGTCACCCGCGTCCACCTGCCCGCGATGGCGGTCAATCTTCAATCGACACGTGACGGCGAACTGATGCTCGGGATGAATGCCGAGCGGGCCGACACCCCGGCGCACGCCGCGACAGCGGCCGCCGCGCCATCCTCGACGCACGACGGGCACGGCGAAAACGCGCCGGGCAGCGCCAAGCTCAACCTGATCCAGGCCAACGAGCGGCAATTGCTGCTGCAGATGCTCGAGCAGTACCGCTGGAATGTGAGCAACGTCGCCAAGGCACTGGATGTCAGCCGGAACACGCTCTACCGCAAGATCCACAAGCTCCAGATCGAGGTCTCCCATCCCGAGCCGGAATCCTGAAGCTGCTCCGCGCAGCACCGCCGCTGACGATGCGCCCGCCGACGCGGCGTCGGCCGAGGCCGGCGAGCCGCGTTCGCGCTTCGCGTGGTGCGTCACGGGATCGGGACACTTTCTCGACGAGGCCATGGCGCTGGCCGGGCGGCTTCCCAATGTCGACCTGTTCCTCTCGGCGGCCGGCGAAGAAGTCCTCGAGATCTACCGCCTGCACCTCGACGACCTGAAGTCGCGCTTTCGCATCTTTCGCGACAAGACGGCCAGCGGCGTACCCGTGGGCATGCTGTACGAAGACATCTACCACACCGTCGTCGTCGCCCCGGCCACCAGCAACACGGTGGCCAAGTGCGCATACGGCATCAGCGATTCGCTGCCGACCAACATGTTCGCGCAGGCGGGCAAGCGAGGCATACCGGGCATCGTGTTTGCATGCGACACCGAGCCGGTGGTCGTGACCCGCTCGCCGCACGATTGGGTCACGCTGCGGCCGCGGCGAATCGAACTGGACAACGTGGAGCGCCTGCGCGGGATCGATTTCTGCCGGGTCGTCGCCTCGCCGGCCGAACTCGAAGCCGCACTGGACGTCAGACTGAAGGAAATCTCTCGCGCATGGAACACATCCTCTTCCTGACCGGGCACCTCGCGCAGCCGAGTCTGGAGCGGGTGCTGGCCGGCATCGAGGCGGCCCCGTTCACGTGGGAGGTGCGAGACCTGGGCCTCCAGGTGGCCGGGCTGATGACGGCCGACATGATCCGCCGCCGGGTGACCCTGCCGGAGGGCTTCGACCGCATCGTGGTGCCGGGGCGCTGTCGCGGCGACATGGAGGCGCTGTCCGGGCACTTCGGCATCCCGGTGCAGCGCGGCCCCGAGGAGGTGAAGGACCTGCCGCGCTTCTTCGATCGTGCGGCAAAGGCCATCACGGTGGATGAATACGAGGTCGCGATCTTTGCGGAGATCGTCGATGCGCCGCGCCTGGGCGTGCCGGAAATCATCGCGCGCGCCGCGCGATTGCGCGCCGACGGTGCCAACGTCATCGACCTGGGCTGCCTGCCGGAGACCGCGTTCGATCACCTCGAGGAGGCCGTCCAGGCGCTGAGGAACGAGGGCTTCCGGGTCAGCGTCGATTCGGTCGACAGCGGCGAGCTGCTGCGCGGCGGCCGCGCGGGCGCCGACTATCTTCTCAGCCTGACGCTGGACACCTTGTGGGTGGCCGACGAAGTCGCCTCCACGCCGATCCTGATCCCTCGCGTCCCGAGCGACGAAGCTTCGCTGTACGAGTCGATCGAGGTCATGCAGCGGCGGGGCAGGGCGTTCCTGGCCGATTCGATCCTCGACCCGATCCCGTTCGGGATGACCCGATCGATCGTTCGCTACCACCGCCTGCGCGAGCGTTTTCCCGAGGTGCCGATCATGATGGGCGTGGGCAACCTGACCGAGCTGACGGAGGCGGACACCAGCGGCATCAACGCCTTGCTGTTCGGCATCTGCGCCGAGCTCGATGTGGCCGCCGTGTTGACCACGCAGGTCAGCAACCATGCCCGCCGGGCGGTCAAGGAAGCCGACTGGGCGCGGCGCATCATGTACGCCGCGCGTCACCACGGCATGCTGCCCAAGGGCCTGAGCGATGCGTTGATGACCGTGCATGCCAAGCGCCCGTTTCTCGACACGCCAGAGGAGATCGCGGCCACCGCCGCGCAAGTGCGCGATCCGAACTTCCGCGTGCAGGTATCCACGAACGGCCTGCATGTCTACAACCGGGACGGCGTGCGCCAGGGACTGGGCGCGTTCGAGCTGTGGCCGCAACTCGGCCTCGAGGACGATGCGGCGCATGCCTTCTACATGGGCGTGGAACTGGCGCATGCCGAGATCGCCCACAAGCTCGGCAAGCGCTATGTGCAGGACCAGCCGCTGGACTGGGGCTGCGCGGTCGATCGCCGCGATGAAGACCCCGAGGCATGGTGTGCGCCGGGCCCGACACGGGCCGTCCGCAAGACGACCGACGAGCCTTTCAAATGAACGACGTGATCTTCGAAACCGTCGTGACCACGGTCGCAGCCGACGGCAAGCCGCATGTCGCACCGATGGGCGTGCGCTACCGCGGCGAGCGGATCGTGCTGATGCCGTTCAGGCCGTCGACCACCTACGACAACATCTGCGCGACGGGTTGCGCCGTGCTCAACGTCGTGACCGACACCCGCGTCTTCGCCGGTTGCGTGACGGGCCGTCGCGACTGGCCGACGCGACCCGCCGAGAGGATCGAGGGCGTCCGTCTGGACGGCGCGCTGAGCCACGTGGAGCTGAGGCTGGCGGAGCAGACCGACGACGCGCAGCGTCCCGTGCTGCACATGACGCGGGTGCACGAGGTCGTCCATTCCGGCTTTGCGGGTTTCAACCGCGCGCAGGCGGCCGTGATCGAAGGGGCGGTGCTGGTGAGCCGCCTGCACATGCTGCCGCCGCAGAAGGTGGACAGCGAAATGGCCTACCTGCAGATCGCCATCGACAAGACGGCCGGCCCCGCGGAACATGAAGCCTGGGGCTGGCTGGTCGACGCAGTGAAGCGCCACAGGGCTGAAGCCGTCGACGCCACCCGGGGACCACCGCCATGAAACTACTCGTCAGCGTTCGGAGTGTCGACGAAGCCCTGTTGGCCGCCGAAGGGGGCGTCGACTTCATCGACCTCAAGGAACCGGGCCTCGGGGCGTTGGGCGGCCTGCCGGTCGACACGATTCGCGAGATCGTGGGCGCGCTGCGCTGGATTGGCAGCCGCCGGGCCATCAGCGCCACCATCGGAGATGTGGCGATGGACGAGGTGGACCACATTGCGGCGCGCGTCGATGCGGTCGGTGCGTGCGGGGTCGACTATGTGAAAGTCGGTATCGAGCGCGTGCCGGAAGCGCGTGCGGTGCTCGACACCCTGGCCGCCAGCGGCTGGCCCATCGTGCCGGTATTCATCGCCGACAAGGGACTGGAGCCGGCCGATGCGAGATACGCCTGCGCCCTGGGCTTTCCCGGCGTGATGGCCGACACCTTCGACAAGCGCGCCGGCAGTCTGTTCGACGCGGTGCCGATGGATGATCTGCGCCGCTTCATCGCCACTGTGCGCGCGACCGGGACGATGGTCGGGCTGGCAGGCGCGCTGCGTGCCGAGCACGGGCCCTTGCTGCGCGCGCTCGCGCCTGACTTCGCAGGCTTCCGGACGGCGGTGTGCGCCGGCGACCGAAGCGCGGCGCTCGATGCCGAACGCCTGCACACCCTGGTCACCCTGATGCGCCGCGAGGAAGGCGCCGAGGGCGGTGCACCCGATCATTCATCGTCGAACCTGAGATGACCCAGCAGCAACGCCCGGACACGCGCCACTTCGTCGCTGTGAACGACGTCGATCGGAAAGGCCGCGCCGTTCGACAGCGGACCGAAGGACCGGTCGACCACGCCGGCTTCGGCCAACTGGACCAGGCTCAACCGCGGGTCGATCTCGCATGACTTGATCAGCACCAGCCGCTCCGCATTCAGGCGATGGGCGAGATCGAGCGCGATGCTGTCTGACGTGAACTCCCAGTTCGTCTGGGCGGTCGTTCGATTGCGTTGCAGTTCGAGGGGCAGCCACAGCGCGGTCTGCCCCTTGTGGAGCACGCGGTGGATGTCCGATCGGGTCCGCGTGAGCTGCAAGGCGGGCTTCAGGCCGTGCAGCAGGTAGGCGGTCTGCGCCATCGCGAGGATCGCCATGTTGTGCGCGTTGAGGTCGTTGAAGCGCCACTGCGCCTGGGCGCGCCTCACTTCGTCGCCGAAAGCGCCGCCACCGCAGACGACGATGACGCGCCCCCCGCCGCATTCCGCCAGCAGGTCCAGCCACGCCGGCAGCATCGGACTCGCGTTCAGGCTTCCGCCGATCTTCACGATCCACATACGGTCGGGTCCATGTCGAACAGCGTGGCGACGGCGACGCACGGTGCGCACACCTGGGCCCAGTCCTGCACTGCGTCGCGGTCGTTGCCCGCGTTTTCACCCGCGCGTGCGACGTCGCGGCCGTACCGGAGGTGGCGAAGCATGCGCCCGGCATCCGGCGCTCCCGCCCTTGCGCTCGCCACCACATCGCGGACCAGGAAGTCGCCGCAACCGGCGCTGACGATCGCCGTGTCGCGCGGAAGCCCGTGCGCTTCCATCACGCGGCGCAGCTCGCTCCCCAGCACGCCGACCTGCAGTGCGCGCCAGGCCCGCGCAAAGTCCAGCCAGTCGTCCGTCGAGCCGTCGTGTCGGTCGAGGCCGATCATGCGGGCCAGGCGCTGCCGGGTGGCGTCCGGGTCCTTGGCGGCGTTGTCGGCGCTGGCGTGCAGGTCGTGGGCGGGGTTCAGTTCGCCGGTCAGGCGGTAGACGTCGGCGCTGGTCGCGAAGAATTCGTTCATCACGTTGTGCGGCGTCCCGCGCCAGTCGATGCGCTGCGCCACCGCGCAAAGCGGCGTGCGCACCACGCCGTGGTAGACCAGTTCACCGCTGGCCAGGCGTTGCGCGTCGGTGCGGTTGGCGGTGAGGATGCGCCCGCCCCTGAACGCGATCAGGTCGGTCGTCGTGCTGCCGATGTCCACCAGCAGGCCAGTGTCGATGCACAGCGCGGCGTGGCGTGCCGTCGCGAGCCAGTTGGCGGACGCGATCGCGTTCCAGAGATCCGGCACCTCGCCCTCCCGGCACCAGCCGGCGTCCCCGGCGAAGAAGTGCACGGAGCCCGGGCGGCCGCTCGCGCGCCCGGAGTCGCCCGCAGGCAGGGCACGCGTCAGTTCTGCCGCAATCCTGCGGACGCCGTCTTCACGGTCCGCGAACAGGTCGACCATCTCGCCCGTCATCGTCACGGCGTGCCGGGCGGCAGCAAGCCCGTCCCAGCGCTCGCGCGCGGCGTGCAGCACGGCATCGAGCCGGTCCATGCCCAGCCACAGCGGGCAGGACCATTGCGCCACGTCGAGCACTTCGCCGCCTCGCAGGAGGCAGGCCTTGGCGTGCGCCCCGCCGATGTCCCAGCCGATCACGGCGCGATCAGGCATGCGCATGCACCGCTCCTGAAGCCCGCGCGCCTTCGCTGGCGGCGATCACCTCGGCCGCCAGGTTGCGTCCCAGCGAACGCGAGAGGCCGACGTAGGCGCAGGTCACGCGCGGGTTGATCTCGATCACAACGGGACCTCGCCGTTCGTGCCACACGAGGTCGATGCCGACGAAGCCTCGCAGGCCGGGAACGGCCTCGTGCACCCGCCTGGCCAAGGCAGCGAGCGTCGCGGCGCGCGGATCGGTGAGCGGCATCACGTTCACTTCGACGGCACGAAACGACAGGAGGCCCTCCGTATCGATGTCCAGGTGCTGGCGGTTGATGCTCAGCAGTTCGCATCCCTTGGCCCCGCACAGCAGCGAGAGGCTGAGCGCCGTTCCTTCGACCCAAGGCTCGATCGCCATCGCGCGGCCGGCGCGCGAGCGGGTCGACCAGTCGTCCAGTGCCGGTTCCTGATCGCGGTGCAGACGGGTCTCGACGGCCCCGGCGCCGTCGTCCGGCTTGACCACCCAGCGCGTGGTCTCCGGCTCGCGCTCGAAGGCCAGCGGCGTCGCAATGCCGGCTTCGGCGAGCCTCGTCAATGTCATCCGCTTGCGCGTGGCGAGTTCGATCGCCGGGCCATCGCAGCCCAGCCAACGGTCCGGATCGACGCATTGCTGCAGGCGCGCCAGCAGCCCGTCCGTCTCCGGCGCGACGAGCCAGGTGAGGTCGTGCGCCTTGGCCTGGCGCTGGACGAAATCGAAGGCCGGTTCGCCATTGCGCGGCGTGACGGGCCGGGCGGGCTCCGGCACACGCGACGCCAGCGTGCAGGTGGCGACAGACACATCGAGGTATCCAAGGCGAAGCAAGTCGGCCATGATGGCATTGCGCATGGATTGACCCATCGCCAGAAGTTCGCCAGAGGCCAACTCCCCGCCGCCGCTCAGGTACTCGTAGACAAAGATCCGCTTCACGACATGAACCTCATTCCCGTCATCGATCTCATGCAAGGCCAGGTGGTGCGTGCCGTGCGCGGCGACCGTCACGCCTACCGCCCCATCGAATCGCCGCTGTGCAACAGCAGCGATCCGGTCACGGTGGCGAAGGTCCTGTGCGAGCACTGCGCCGCGCGCCAGTTGTACGTGGCCGACCTCGACGCCCTCCTGGGGCGGCAGGGCCAGTCTGCGGTGTTGCGCACGCTGCTGCAAGCCATGCCCGGGCTCGAACTGTGGGTCGATGGCGGCTTCGTCGACGCGCGCGCGGCCGATGCGCTCAGGCTGGAACTCGGCGCCGCCGGCGACCAGGTCGTTCCGGTCTTCGGCAGCGAATCTCTGGCCTCGCGCGAAGCGCTGGAGCGCTGCTTCGAGGGCGACGGGCAGGGCGTGCTGTCGCTGGACCGCCGCGACGGCAAGCACCTCGACATCGCAGGATGCTGGGATGCACCCGACCTGTGGCCGCGCCGCGTGATCGTGATGACACTCGAACGCGTGGGCGCAGGTGCGGGCCCCGACCTGGAGACGCTGGCCGACGTGCGTCGCAAATCGCCCACGACCTTCGTCGTCGGCGCCGGCGGCATCCGCAATCCGGATGACCTGCGGGCCGCCAGCGACGCCGGGGCCGGAGCCTGGCTGGTGGCGAGTGCGCTGCATGATGGCGGCCTGCCTCGCGTGCGCGGCTGATCCAGGCCGGAGTTGGTTCGCATCATGGGCATTGGCGCATCACGTTTCGTGCCAACGCGATAGCGTTGCAGCGCGGGTCAGCGACCGCGCTGTCGGGCCAGAACTGCAACAGGGCGCGCCACAGAGTGTTTCACTTCTGCAGGCTGCCTGTTCGAGCAGGTGCGAGCACCGGCGGGGCACGTAGTGGCACATCGTTTGCGTGAAGCAGCGCGATGAACGAATCTTTGCCGGCGACGGAAGGTGGGACAGTGCGCTGGACCTGTCCTTTTTGCCTGTTGCTTTGCGACAACCTGAGTGTCCGGGTCAGCGCAGCCGGGACGCTGGAACTGGCCGAAGGCGAGTGCGCCAGCGCGCGCCTGGGCCTCGCGCGATTTACCGGCACGCCTTCTGCCGCGACGCCGCTGGTCGACGGTCAGATCGTCGACCTGGCCGATGCAATCGCTGCCGCTTCCCGCATGTTGGCCGCGAGCCGGCAACCGCTGTTCGGCGGTCTGGGTACCGACGTGGCGGGCGCGCGCGCGGTCTACCGTCTGGCCTGCGAGACGGGCGCGATCTGCGATCCGGCCAACGGTGATGCGCTGATGCAGGCCTTGCGCTCGCTGCAGGATCGCGGCGGCTTCAGCACCACGCTGGCCGAGGTGCGCACCCGGGCCGACCTCATCGTTTGCATCGGCGAACTGCCCGGCGGCGACGCCGCGGAGTTCTTTGCGCGTTGTGGATTGGGGGAAGAAGGCCTGGTGCCGCAGCGGCATGTCGTGCTGCTGGGGGATGGGGCGACCGACGCCGCGAGCCTGGCGGCGCTGGGCAGGCACACAGGCGTCACGACCGAGGTGGTTCCCTTGCACGGCGACCTGTTCTCGACGGTCGCGTTGCTTTCGGCATTGCTGGCCGGACGCGCTGTGCGCGACAGACCTTCGATGCTTGCCGGATTGGCCCAGCGCTTGTGCGCCGCACGCTATGCCGTGATCGTCGGCACGACGAGCCGTTTGCCGGCGCAGGGCGCGTTGATCATCGAGCGCATCCATCAGATCGTCGCGACGCTGAACGCCACCACGCGCGCAGCCGCGATGTGGCTCGGCGGCGGCAACGGCGCAGGCACGGTCAACCAGGTGTTCACGTGGCTCTCGGGCTTGCCGCTGCGCTCGCGTGCCGGCCCGGCCGGTCTGGCGCACGAACCCCTGTGTTTCGACGCCAGCCGGCTGCTGGCCGACGCCGCCGTGGATTGCCTGCTGTGGATCTCCACCTTCGACCCCAACTGCGCGCCGCCCGCGACGCAGGTGCCGCTCGTCGTGCTGGGGCATCCTGACCTTGCTTCGTCGGCGGGGCGCATCGGAAGCGTCTTCATTCCGGTATCGACGCCAGGCATCGGATCGGCCGGCCATCTGTTCCGGACCGACGGCGGCGTGGTGCTGCCGCTGGTGCCGGTCTATCGCGACACCTTGCCGCTGCTGGCCGACGTGCTTGGCAGCATCACGCAAGGCGTGTCGGCGTTGCGCGCGGAGGCCGTCCCATGAGCAGCCTGCGCCTGCGCGGCGGTCGCGTCATCGATCCGACCCAGCCCAACGAGCCGGTGGGCGACCTGTGCGTGCGGGACGGCCGCATCGCATCGATGGACGCACGCGATCCGGTCGATGCCGAGATCGACGCAAGCGGCTGCGTCGTGATGGCGGGCGGCATCGACATGCACACGCACATCGGCGGCGGCAAGATCAACCTCGCGCGGTTGCTGATGCCCGAGGACCATCGCGCCAACGGCAATCCGATCGCGCTCCCCGGCAATCCGCTCGAACTGGCGTCCTGCGGCGGCTGTGCGCCCGGCACGCTGGCGACGGGCTACCGCTACGTCGAGATGGGCTATACCGCGGCCTTCGAGCCGGCCATGATCGCGAGCAACGCGCGCCAGGCGCACCTGGAAATGGGCGACACGCCGATCCTCGACCATGGCGCCTACGTGATGCTCGGCAACGACGAGTTGTTCCTCGAACTGCTTGCCAAGGGCGGCGAGGCCGGACACAACTTCGAGACCATCCGCGACTACATGGGCTGGACGATGCACGCCACCAAGGCGATGGGTGTCAAGGTGGTCAACCCCGCGGGCATCTCGGCCTTCAAGTTCAACCAGCGCAAGCTCGACGTCGACGAGCGCCATGTCCACTGGCAGGTCACGCCGCGCCAGGTGGTGCACACGCTGGCGCGCGCGCTGCGCGAACTCGGCGTGCCGCACCCGCTGCACATCCATGGCAGCAACCTGGGCGTGGCAGGCAACATCGAATCGACGCTTCAGACCATCGAGGCGCTGGAAGGCTTGCCCGCGCACCTGACGCATGTGCAGTTCCACGCCTATGGCACCGAAGGCCCGAAGAAGTTCTCGTCCGCTGCGCTGCAACTCGCCGAGGCCGTCAATGCCCATCCGAACGTCAGCATCGACGTGGGGCAGATCATGTTCGGCCAGACCGTCACGGCCTCTGCGGACTCGATGCGCCAGCATGCCCAATCCGGACTCGCCAGCCCGCGCAAGTGGGTCGGCAGCGACATCGAGTGCGAGGCCGGCTGTGGTGTCGTTCCGTTCAAGTACCGCGAGCAGAGCTATGTGAATGCCTTGCAGTGGGTCATCGGCCTGGAGATCTTCCTGCTCGTCACCGACCCGTGGCGCGTGGTGCTGACCACGGACCATCCCAACGGCGGACCGTTCACCAGCTATCCGCACCTGATCCGCCTGCTGATGGACCGCAGCTTCCGCGAGGAACAACTGGCGAAGCTCCACCCGGACGTGGCGGCGAATTGCGCGTTGCGTTCGATCACGCGCGAGCTGACGCTGCGCGAGGTCGCCATCATGACCCGGGCCGCGCCGGCGCGACTGCTGGGCCTGCGCGACCGTGGCCACCTGGGCGTGGGTGCAGCGGCGGACATCGCGGTGTACCGCGAGCAGGTCGACCGTGAAGCCATGTTCTCCACGCCCGAGTGCGTCTTCAAGGACGGGGCGCTGGTGGCCAGGGGAGGGCGCATCACGGCGGTGCCCGTCGGCGGCACCCACTTCGTCGAACCCGACTACGACCGCGGCATCGAGAAGACCTTGCGCAAGCACCTCGCGACGCACGGCTCGGTGAACTTCGACCACATCGCGATCGGCCATGACGAACTGTGCCGTTGCTGCAATGGCGGGCGCCTGCTCCCGGCGGCGTGCTTCAAGGGCGCTTCATGAGCGATGCCCTGGTCCGCAACGGCGTGCAGATCGACGACGGCTTCGCCGAAGCCTTCCCGATGAAGGCCACGCGCATCGTCATCACCGCGCACAACGCGACCTGGGCGCGCCATGCGGCGGTGTCGGCGACCGGTCTGGCCACGTCGGTGATTGCCTGCGGGTGCGAGGCCGGCATCGAGCGCGAGATGGGCCCCGACGAAACGCCTGACGGACGCCCCGGGCTCAGCGTGCTGATCTTTTCAATGTCGGGGAAGGAACTGGCCAGGCAGGTCGAGCGGCGGGTCGGCCAGTGCGTGCTGACCTGCCCGACGACCGCGGTCTACGCGGGCATCGCCGAAGGGGAAGCGATCGCGCTGGGGCAGAACCTTCGCTTCTTCGGCGATGGCTGGCAGGTTTCGAAAGTGATCGACGGCATCCGCTACTGGCGCGTGCCGGTGATGGATGGGGAGTTCGTCGCGCAGGAAAGCACTGCAGTGGTGAAGGGCGTGGGCGGCGGCAACCTGCTGCTGCTGTGCACCGACACCGAGAGCGCGCTGGCCGTGGCCGAGGCTGCGGTGCATGCCATGAAGGCGCTCCCCAATGTGATCATGCCCTTCCCCGGTGGCGTGGTGCGCTCCGGCTCGAAGGTGGGCAGCAAGTACGCGGCGCTGAACGCGTCGACCAACGACGCGTTCTGTCCCAGCCTCTACGGGCTGGTAGCCCACAGCGAGTTGACCCCGCAGACGCGTTGCGTGATGGAGATCGTGATCGATGGCCTGACCGAAGCCGATGTCGGGGCAGCGATGCGCGCGGGCATGCAGGCGGGCATCGCATTCGGTGCGGCAAGGGGACTGCTCCGGATTTCGGCCGGCAACTACGGCGGCAAGCTCGGACCGTTCCACTTCCACCTGCACAAGCTGCTGGGGGAGGAGGCGCCGTGAGTGGCTGGCGATTGACGCTCAAGGCTTCGCCCGCGCTGCGCGTCGACCTGCGCGGCGTGACGCCCATGGCGCTGGCGGGCCTGTCGGCGGCCGAGGTCGAGGGCCTGCATCTGGGCTATGGAAATGCAAGGCTCCCCCTCGCCGAGTTCTTTCGGGTCGCGCCGCACGATCGCGACGATTCGCTCGTCCTCGATGGCGACCTGTCGCGTTTCGATCATGTGGGCTGGCAGTTGGCGGGCGGTCGGATCCACGTCCATGGCAGCGTCGGCCACTATGCGGGCGGCTGCATGAGCGCGGGCGAACTCGTCGTCGACGGCCGCGCCGGCCTGCTGGCCGCATGCGAAATGGCGGGCGGCACCTTCATGGTCCAAGGCGACGTGGACGACTTCGCGGCCAGCACACTGCCGGGGAGCATGGACGGCATGCGCGGCGGCACCTTCGTCGTCAAGGGCCATGCCGGCGACCGATTCGGTGATCGCATGCGTCGCGGCAGTGCCATCGTCCACGGCAACGCCGGTGACTTCCTGGCCTCGCGCCTGGTGGCAGGCACCATTGCCATCGGTGGTCGCGCGGGCGCGCATGTGGGTTGGGGCATGCGTCGCGGCAGCGTGGTGTTTGCCGACCCGCCGGCGGCTCCGGACATTCCTGCGACCTTCGTTCCCGCGCTCGCTGCGGCGGACGTCTTCTGGCAACTGCTGGCGCGCGATCTCGCACGACAAGGCGGGCCCTTCGCAGGGCTGGCCGCAAGACGCATCGAAAGGCACCTGGGGGACTTGGCAGTGGACGGCAGGGGCGAGATCATTGTTGTCCGATAGCGGTAAGAATCGCACCGTGAAAACCTCGACCACCAACTGCTTCGCGCTGCTCGATGATCGGCAAGCCCCTCCGGGGCAACCGACGAGCCGGCTCTATCGCGGCTTCGTGCGCGAGCACCACTGCACCGATCCGGCGGGACTCGCCGCGATGTGGGCGCCCGTGGATGCCGACTTGCGCGCGGGGCTGCATGCGGTGCTGCTCATCGACTACGAATGGGGTGCCAAACTCCTGAAGGCGGGGCACGAGCGACTCGGCGATGACGATGCGTCAGCGCTGCGCGTGCTGATGTTCCGTGACCTGTCGCGACACTCGGCCGCCGAGGTGAACGACTGGCTCGCGGGCCTCGAGCCGGCGCCCGTGTCCCCGGCCGGCGTGATGGACCTGAGCCCGTCCGTGGACGAGCCGGCTTTCAAGCAGGCCATCGCGCGAATCCACGAGGCCATCGCGGCAGGCGAGACCTACCAGGTCAACTACACCTTCCGCCTGCAAGGGCAGGCCTTTGGATCGCCGGTGGCACTGTACCGCCGGCTGCGCGAGCGGCAGCCGGTGTCCTATGGCGCGCTGATCGCCTTGCCCGCGCGCTGCGGATCCGTCGATGCGGTCACGCATGTGTTGTCCTGTTCGCCCGAACTCTTCCTGCGCCACGAGAAGGGACTGCTCACCGCCCGGCCCATGAAGGGCACGGCCTCGCGCGCGCAAGCCGCGGAAGGCGACAGCGAGACTGCGCGCATGCTGTCGATCGACGCCAAGAACCGGGCGGAGAACGTGATGATCGTCGACCTGTTGCGCAACGACCTGGGCCGTCTCGCGCAAATCGGAAGCGTGACTGTGTCGAAGCTGTTCGCGATCGAGCCCTACAGCACGTTGTTCCAGATGACGTCCACCGTGCAGGCCCGACTGAAGCCGGAAGTCGGCTTTCCGGACGTGCTGCGTGCCGCGTTCCCGTGCGGCTCGATCACCGGTGCGCCCAAACACCACACGATGCAGTTGATCGCCGGGTTGGAGACCACGCCCCGGGGGCTGTATTGCGGCGCCATCGGCTGGATGGATGCGCCGCAGGGCGATGCGCGCGTCGGCGACTTCTGCCTGTCGGTGGCGATCCGGACGCTCACCCTGGGGCACGAAGCACGCGGTCTGCGGCCCGCCCGCCTGGGTATCGGTGCCGGCATCGTGGCCGACAGCCGGGCCGACGACGAGTTCGACGAGAGCCATCTGAAGGCACGCTTCCTGACCGGTCTGGACCCCGGCTTCGCATTGTTCGAGACGATGCTCGTGACGTCCGATGAGGGCGCCCGACCCGCGATTCACCACCTCGATCGCCACCTGGCGCGCATGGCGCACAGCGCCCGCACCCTGGGCTTCCGGTTCGACCGGGCCGAAGCACTGGACGCCGTGTCGCGGCTTGCCGGGACCCTGGCACCCGGCGGGCGCTGGCGCGTGCGGCTGGCCCTGTCCCACGACGGAAACCTGCAACTCCAGCACGCACCCCTTGCGCCCCTCGACCGCGCAACCGTCATGCTGGTCGTGGCCGATGAGCGCCTGCCCGACTTCAACCCGCTGGCCGCCCACAAGACCACGCTGCGGCAGGTCTACGACGAAGGCGTGCGCGCGGCCGAGCGTGCCGGCGCCTTCGACAGCCTGTTCTTCACAAGCGATGGCCGGCTTGTCGAAGGCGGCCGCACGTCCGTGTTCCTGAAGATCGATGGCCGATGGGCCACGCCGCCGCTGTCCGATGGCGCATTGCCCGGCGTGATGCGGGGCTTGCTGCTGGAAGACCCCGCGTGGGGCGCCGTCGAGCGCACGCTGAGGTGGGATGATCTTCAACGCGCCGATGGCATCGTTGTCTGCAATGCCCTGCGCGGCGCGTTGCCGGGGCGGATGCTGCGAGCCGTGGCCGCTTCGGCCAGCGCGTGACATGGCCTCCGGCAAGCTGGCGCTTTTCGATCTGGATCTCACGCTGATCCCCTTCGACAGCGGCATGGCCTGGACGCAATTCCTCATCCACCGGGGCATCCTGCCGACCGAGGCCGAAGCGCGCTACCTGGCCTACTGCCACGAATACATCGCCGGCACGCTCGACATCCATGCGATGCACCGCGCAAACATGCAACCGCTGCTGCAGGTCCCCCGCACGACGCTGGCGCAATGGCAACGGGAATTCGAAACCGAGATGGCACCACGCATGCCCGCATCGACCCTGGCGCTGGTGAAGCGACACCAGGACAACGGTGATCTCTGCGCCATCGTCACCGCGACCACGGAACTGATCTCGGGCCCCATCGCGCGCCTGTTCGGCATCGAGCAACTGGTGGCCACGCGTCCCGCGACAGTGGGCGGCGTGGAGGGTGCCCCGTTCACCGGCGAGATCGATGGAGAGCCCTGCTATCGCCAGCACAAGGTGACACGCGTCAACGACTGGCTGGCCGCGCGGCCACCAGGATCGCAGCGCAGCCTGGCCGAATTCGCGCAGTCGTGGTTCTACTCGGACGCCATCGGCGACCTGCCATTGCTCAGCGCCGTGTCGCACCCCGTCGCGGTCTGCCCGGACGAACGACTGCGCGCCCAGGCCCAGCAATCCGACTGGCCCATCATGGACTTGCCCTGACAGCTCACCCAGCCCAGCACCGCCCCAGATCCCAGAAAGCCCGCGGAACCGGCTCCGCCGGGCCGCCGGGCTTGCCCCCGGAAGGGGGTGGAGAGCGACACGAAGTGCGCGAGCCTGGGGGTGAGCCCGTTCTAGGCTTGGATCAGGCCCCAGCGGAGTGCTACCAGCGTCAGCTCCGACTGGTTGCTCGCGCCCAGCTTCTGCTTGACGTGGTACAGGTGCGTACCCACAGTGCTCGGCGACAGGTTCAGGGTCTCGGCGATCTGCGCCACGCTCTGGCCGCGGGCCAACTGGATGAAGACCGAGAACTCGCGCTCGCTCAGGGTGTCGGCCGGGCTGGTGTCGCCTTCGAGCTGCGTCAATGCCAGGGCCTGTGCGGTGCGGGCATCGACGTAGCGCTCACCGCGCGCCACCGCGGTGACTGCGGCGATCAACGCATCGGGAGCGCTGCGCTTGGTTAGGTAGCCGAGCGCCCCGGCGCGCAGCACCCGCCGCGGATGGGCGGTGTCCTCGTGGGCCGACAGGGCGAGGATGCGTGCCTTGGGGTCTTGCGCCAGCAGGCGCCGGACCGCTTCCAGCCCACCCATGCCGGGCATCGACAGGTCCATGACCACCACGTCCGGACTGACGCGCGGATAGTCGATGCAGGCCTGCTCGCCGCTTTCCGCCTCCGCCACCACCTCGACCTGCGCGTCGGCCAGCAGCATGCGGAAGCCCACCCGCACCAATGCGTGGTCGTCGACCAGCAGGACGCGAATCATTCGGCCTCCTTGCGGGCCGACAGGGGCAGACGCACCCGCAGCCGGACGCCGTGCGGCACGGCACTCTCGATCTGCAAGGTGCCCCCGAGTCCTTCCACACGCTCGGCAAGCCAGCGCAGTCCGTAGTGGCCGCGGCGCTGCAGGTCCTCGGCCGGCATGCCGCTGCCGTCGTCGACAAGTTCCAGCGTCACGTCAGGGTCGCGGTGTTGCAGGGTGAGCCGCAGTTGGCGGGCCTTGCCGTGGCGCAACGCATTGGTGATGCCTTCCTGCGCCGCCCGGTACAAGGCGAGCGACACGTCGGCACATGGCACCGCCTCGGCCAGCTCGACTTCCAGCGCGATCTGCACGTCGGCGTGGATGCGCTGCGTGCGCTCGACCAGATCGTTCAGGGCCTCGGCCAGGCCGAAGTTGTCCAGCACCAGCGGCGTCAGGCGCGGAATGATGCCGTGCATCGCGTCGTACAGGCGCGAGGACTCGTCGGCGATCAGGCGCGCCGCCTGTTCGGCCTGTGGGTCGAGCGCATGCACGCGCGTGGCGATCGACAGCGCCATGCTGCGCATCGCGGTCACCGACTGGCCGAGTTCGTCGTGCAGCTCGCGCGCGATCATGCGGCGCTCGGCTTCGATGTGCTTGTCGATCCATTGCGTGAGATCGCGGCTGTCGGAAAGCTGCAGTTCGGCCCGCACCGCACGGCGCTCGGTTTCGATGTGTCCTTGCAGCTCGCGGACCATGCGGTTGAAAGCCGCGCCGATGGCCGCGGCTTCGGTGCCCGCCAGCGGCGGCAACGCTGCATCGAACCGACCGGCCTGCAACTGGTTGAGCGCCTGGACGATCTGGCCGAAAGGCCGTACCGCCCGCCCGACCAGCCAGAACACCATGGCATTGACCACGACCAGGAACCCGAGCGCACCGGCCGCGAGCGTGACCACGTAGTCCCAGGCATCGACTTCGGCGCGCGTGGCGTTCGCACGCACCACCAGCTTGCCATCGGGGAACTCGATGGCCTGCACGGACGGCGGCGGCGCGATCAGTGCGCCGAACCAGTCGGGCGCGTCGCGGCCGGCCTTGTAGGTGGGTGGCGGCGAGCGGTAAAGCTCGTTGCCTTGCGCATCGAGCAGCGTGAGATCGTTGGAGCGAACCCGTCCGATGCTCTGGAGAAAGGCCAGCATCGCCGGCGTGCCCTGCGCCGCGTAGCGCATGGCGGTGCCCTGCAGCAGCAGCGCGGCAACGCGGTTGGCCGCCACGACTTCCTCGTTCACGGATTCGCGCATGCTGCGCAACTCCAGCGCGAGCACGGTCACTGCGAAGAGAACGGTCAGCGCAAGGACGATCAGGTTGATCTTCAGCCGTAGGCTCATGAGCAGGGGGGCCGGGTTGGCACGGACACGCGGCCCATGGTAGCGGCTCACCGGGCTCGGCGATGGCATCGATTCATGAAAATCATGAGCCCCGAATCATGATCCGGCCCCTGTCCCGGCCGGGCGCGAAGGGAGACCATGCATCACGGGATCGAAAGATCCCCGCGGCATCACATGGTGTCCGTGTCATTTCAAAGGAGACCTCTATGAGATGGGAAACCCCGACCGCGACGGACATTCGCCTCGGCTTCGAAATCACGATGTACGTGGCTGCCCGCTGACCGGGTGGTGGTCGGTCCGACGCTCCGGAGGCTTGCTTTCGGGGTGTCGGCCTGACCGCTCCCGGCTTGGCGTCGTCCACCCGCCGATGCGCATCACCGTCCTGGGTTCGGCTGCCGGCGGAGGCTTTCCGCAGTGGAACTGCAATTGCCGCAATTGCGCCGGCGTGCGTGCGGGCACCGTGAAGGCCAAGGCGCGCACGCAATCCTCGATCTTCGTCCAGCCCGATGACGGCGTGGACGGCGTTCTCTTCAACGCATCCCCCGACATCCTCGAACAGATCCGCAGCAAGCCGACGATGCAGCCGGCGCGCTCGCTGCGCGATACCGCCATTGCCGGCGTCGTGCTGATGGACGGGCAGATCGATCACGCGACGGGTCTCTTCATGCTTCGCGAACGCAACAATGCGCTGCCGCTGTGGTGCACCGATCCGGTCGAGGAGGACCTGAGGCAGGGTAATCCCGTGCTGCGCGTCCTGGGCCATTACTGCGGCGTCGAGCGGCATCGCATTGCGCTGGACGGCAGTCCGTTCGCAGTGACGGGCGTTGCGGACCTGAGCTTCCGGGCCTTGCCGCTCTCGAGCAAGGCCGCGCCTTACTCCCCGCACCGCGACAGCCCGGTCGAAGGGGACAACATCGGCATGCTGATCTCCGATGGCCGCAGCGGCAGGCAGGCTTTCTACGCGCCCGGGCTGGGGCACATCACGCCCGCGGTGTTCGATGCCATGGCCGGTGCCGATTGCGTGCTGGTCGACGGCACCTTCTGGACCGACGACGAGATGCCGCGCCTCGGCCTCGGCACCAAGACGGCCCGCGACATCGGCCACCTGCCGCAGTCGGGTCCGGGCGGCATGCTGGAGTGGATGGCCAGGCTGCCGCAGCGGACGCGGCGCATGCTCATCCATGTCAACAACACCAACCCGATCCTCGACGAGGACTCCGATGAGCGCGCGACGCTGACGCGCGCCGGCATCGAGGTCTGCGAGGACGCCATGCAGATCGACGTATGACTCCAACCCAGGCCTGGTCGCGCGACGAATTCGAGGCAAAGCTTCGCGAGCGCGGCCGTGCGTACCACATCCATCACCCCTTCAACCTCATGCTCAACAGTGGCCGCGCCACGCCGGAGCAGGTGCGAGGCTGGGTGGCCAACCGGTTCTACTACCAGATCGCGATACCCATCAAGGACGGGGCGGTGCTGTCCAACTGCCCTGACCGCGAAGTCCGGCGGGGGTGGGTGCAACGCATCCTCGACCATGACGGCTTCGAGTTGAACGGCGTGCGCGACGAAGGCGGCATCGAAGCCTGGCTGCGACTCGCCGTGGCGGTGGGCCTGACGCGCGAGGAAGTGCTCGACCTGCGGCACGTGGCGCCGGCGATGCGTTTCGCAGTCGATGCCTACGTCAACTTTGCGCGCCGCGCGCCGTGGCAGGAGGCCGTCTGCTCGTCGCTGACCGAACTCTTTGCGCCCGAGATCCACAAGCAACGGCTGGCGAACTGGCCGGAGCACTACCCCTGGATCGACCCCGAGGGCATGGCGTACTTCCGCGACCGGGTGAGTCGGGCGCGGCGCGACGTCGAGCAGGGTTTGGCGATCACGCTCGCGCATTTCACGACCCGGCCCCTGCAGGAACGGGCGCTGGAAGTGCTGCAACTCAAGCTCGACATCCTGTGGGCGATGAACGATGCGATGGCGCTGAAATACGGGGTGACGTCATGACACCGCCGGGCATCGACACCCGGCCGCGCGTCGGCACGGGCTTCCGGCTGCAGTGGGAGCCGGCGCAGAACAGCCACGTCCTGCTCTATCCTGAAGGCATGGTGAAGCTCAACCAGAGCGGCGGCGAGATCATGAAGCGCTGCGACGGCGCGCGCAGCGTGGCCGCCATCGTCAGCGAGCTGGAGCAGGCCTTCTCGACAGATGGGCTGGGCGACGACGTGCTGGCATTCGTCGAAATGGCCGGCAAGCAACGCTGGCTGGCATGGGACTGATGCAACAGGCACCCACGACCACCCCCGGGCCTCCCCTTTGGCTGTTGGCGGAGCTGACGTATCGCTGCCCGCTGCATTGCGTGTTCTGCTACAACCCGGTCGATTTCGCGCAGCAGGAGGAGGAACTCGGCACGGACGAATGGGTGCGCGTGTTGCGGCAGGGGCGCGAGCTGGGCGCCGTGCAACTCGGCCTGTCGGGTGGCGAACCGCTGGTGCGCGACGACCTCGAGACGATCGCGGCCGAAGCGCATCGACTGGGCTACTACACCAACCTGCTGACCTCCGGCGTCGGCCTCACCGCGGCGCGGGCCTCGGCGCTGAAGGCCGCGGGGCTCGATCACGTGCAGCTCTCCTTCCAGGATTCCACGAAGGAGATGAACGACTTTCTCTCGCACACCAAGACCTTCGACCTGAAGAGCCGGGTCGCGAAGATCATCAAGGACCAGGGCTGGCCGATGGTGATGAACGTGGTGATCCACCGCATGAACATCGACCACATCGACCGCATCATCGGCATGGCGGCCGAACTCGGGGCGGAGTACCTGGAACTCGCGAACACGCAGTACTACTCGTGGGCCTTCCTGAACCGCGACCACTTGCTGCCGACGCATGAGCAGCTGAAGCAGGCCGAGCGCACGACCGACGCCTGGCGGGCCAGGATGGGCGATCGCATGCGCATCTTCTTCGTCGCGCCCGACTACCACGAGGGCACGCCCAAGCGCTGCGTCAATGGCTGGGGGAGCACCTTCCTCAATGTCACGCCCGACGGCACGGCATTGCCCTGCCACACCGCCAAGATGCTGCCGGGCCTGAGCTTTCCGAACGTGCGCGAGCACAGCCTGCGCGAGATCTGGTTTGACTCCGAAGGGTTCAACCGCTACCGCGGCACCGGCTGGATGAAAGAGCCGTGTTCGAGCTGCGAATTCCGCGAGCAGGACCTGGGCGGTTGCCGCTGCCAGGCCTACATGCTGGCGAACGACCCGGCCGTCGCCGACCCGGCGTGCGTGAAGAGCCCGCACCACCATCTGGTGCAGGAAGCCGTCGAGCGCGCTGGCGGCGTCAACCCGGCGAAGACCGTGGAGCATCCTCTGGTGTTTCGCGATCCGGCCAACTCGCGCCGGCTCGGCCTTGCAGCATCCACCCCGGTTGAGTGAGACGAACGGGGCGGATGAGGTGAGGACGGCTTTCGCCGCGCTGGCCGGCCCCGCGATCCGCAAGGAGAAGCCTCTACGCGACTACTTGGGTGCAGGGTTGATGAAGCATGCTTTCTCGGCCTTGGCCTGGAGATCGCGCAAGCGCTTGATCTCGGGCTCGTACGACGGCACGTCGCGGATGGCGCCGCCACGCTCGCCGCCGATGGACAGGGCCTTGGTGATCGTGCTCATCGTCACGTAGTCCTTGTACTTCACGTTGGCGGCGAGCGCGTCGAGCGCGCACGAGCACTTGCTCGTCATCTCGAAGGTCGGGCCGGGGTGCGCACGGATGCATTCCTGCACGTAGAGCACCCGGTCCTGGGTCGGGAAGTCGTTCACATGGGCCGGGGTCGCGGCCATCAGCAGGACGCACAAGCCGAGCAGGGCGGGAGTCGTGATCGAACGTTGCATGGGAGTTCCGTCAAGGTTGGCGCCCGGCGCCTTCGAGCAGCATCTCCTCGACCATCAATGGGGCCGCACCATCGGCTTCGCCGTCGATCCGGGTGCGTATGCCGTAGAGGCCACCCGGCACGGCAGCGGACATGAGGAAGACGTAGGTCTTGTTGGCCAGCTTCTCGAAGCGCGCGCGATTCGGGTCGTCGACGTAGGGCGAGACGCTGATCTCGCGCACCGCGACCGGCTGGCCGCGATAGGGCAGGGTAATGTCGCGCACCGTGGCGCCCTGGTACACCGCCATGCGGATGCGCTTGCGAAAATAGGTGGATTGCCCCTTGGTCAGGCGCTGCATTTCGCGAATGTCGCGTTCGAGGAAGTAGAGGATGGCCGGGTTGCCCTTGGCGCTCTCGACTTCGGGCTGGCGAATCTCGCGCGTGCCGCTGAAGAATTCCGCGCGAGCGGCGCAGCAGGTGCCGTCCGGCTGCGCCGTCAGCACCAGGTTCACCTTGTCGTCGAAGGCTTCTTCCAGCGTGCCGGTCCTGTGAAAGACATAGTGCAGGGTCAGCGGCGGCTGCAGCTTGCCGAGATGGTCGTCCATGAAGATCGCCTGCTCAGCGACCGAATAGTCCGTCGCCGCGACGGTCAGCAGGGGTGCCCCCAGGGTCAACGCGAGCGCCAGTCTCAGGACGGGGATTGCGTTCATCGGGAAAAGCGGCGCGCTATTGTTTCGGCGCTGCGTACGACGCGTCGACGACCGGTACGCCGTACTCCTTCAGGATGGCCTGGATCTGCGGTCGATTGGATTCGATCAGGGCCTCGACCTGCTGCTTCCATTCACGCTCCCCGTAGCGCACGCCCATGGCGATCTCGTAGTCGAACTGGACGCCGGGTTC
Organism: Variovorax sp. P5_A3; assembly: GCF_056400665.1. NCBI lineage: Bacteria > Pseudomonadati > Pseudomonadota > Betaproteobacteria > Burkholderiales > Comamonadaceae > Variovorax > Variovorax sp. P5_A3. The sequence goes on from NZ_JBFUKW010000002.1 coordinate 305,034, forward strand.
CGATTTGAGCGGCACCACCGCCAGCGCCGGCGTCTTGACGCGCTGCGCGAAGTAGCCGGCGATGGGGCCCCAGACGATGGCGACGTCGATCTTGCCGGCGGCGAGGTCCTTCTCGATGATTTCGCCGGGATACTGGTCCGGGTCGGCGTTCATGACCGGGTAGGGCACGCCCTGATCGACGAGATGGTGCTTGTTGAGCCAAGCCGACGCGGGCGAGACGTTGTAGATGCCGATGCGCAGCTTCGACAGCTTCGCCGGATCGAGCTTCAGGAAGTCCTCGCCGGACGTCACCTGGTCCATGCCCTTTCCCTTCGGAAAGACCAGCGCATAGGTCGAGCGGTAGTAGGGCTTGGTGGCCGACACCTGGTCATAGCCCGCAGGCACGCTGATCACGATGTCGCAAGGGTATTCCTGGCCCGGCAGCTTGAACTTCAACGTGTTGCGGATGAAAGCCAGCCGTTGCGGGAAGGAGTAGTAGATCACCGGAATGCCCATCGACTTGCCGAACAATTCCGCGATCTTGTTCTCGATGCCTTCGCCCTTGACGTTCGAGAAGGGGAGGTTGTTCGGATCCTGGCAGACGCGCAGTTCGGTCCGCTTGGCGGGCGCATCCTGTGCCATCGCGCCGGCCGTCAACACAGCCAGCGCGATGCCGATGGCCGCGCGCATGCATCGACGGGCGCCTGCTTGGTTCATTTGGGAATCTCTTCGACCTTTGCGCGCGTGATCGCGCCGTCGGATCTGCCTTTGAGATAGGCGTAGAGCTGGTTGATGTTGTCCATCACGATCGGGCTGTTGCCGAAGCTCTGCATGCCCTTGTCCAACCGGCCATTGGTCACGGTCTTGATGAAATCCGGCTTCGACAGCGTCTTCAGGCTGACCACGAGCGACGGCCCGACCAGTCCTTCCTGGTTCGCGCCGTGGCAGCGGTCGCAGGCTGCGGCGCGCCAGGCACGGAAGCCCTTCATCGTCTCGCTGTCCACCTTGTAGCCATCGACCACCTTGTACAGCGGTGGGTCGTCCGAATGAGCCGCGCCCGCCACCATGAACAGCAGAGCGCCTGCGATAAGCAAGGCCTTCCTTGAACTCATATTGCGAGATCCTTCTTTTCGTCGGAATGAGGAGATGGCGGCCTTTGGGGCTGCCATCTCCGGACCCGGCCCGGCGAGGGCCTCACGCTCACGCTGTCAGTTGCCGGGCAGCGCGAACACCGTCAGGGAACCGCCGAGTTCGGTGTACTGGTTGAGTTCCCTGTAGCCGCCCACGGCGCCCAGGCCATCCTGGTCCTTCTCGAGGCCCGCGGCCATGCCGATGCCGGCCCAGCCACCGATGCCCGAGAACACGCCGATGTACTGCTTGCCCTTGTGCTCGTAGGTGAACACGTTGCCGATGATGCCGGAGGGCGTCTTGAACTTGAAGAGTTCCTTGTTGATGTTCTTCTTGTCCACGCACTTCATGTAGCCCTCGAGCGTGCCGTAGCAGGAGATGCCGCCAGCCGTGTTGAGCGGGCCGCTCCAGACCGAGAACTTCTCGGGATGGGTCTGCACGATCTTGCCGGTGCCTGCGTTCCAGGTGATGAAGTTGCCCATGCCGCCATGGCTGTTTGGGGCCGGGTACATCGAGAGCGTGGCGCCGACGTACGGCTGCCCGGCGGTGTACTCGACCTTGAACGGCTCGTAGTCCATGCAGACGTGGTTGGTCGGCACGTAGAAGAGCTTGGTTTCCGGGTCGTAGGCCGCAGGCTGCTGGTCCTTGGAGCCGAGCGCTGCCGGGCAGATGCCCTTGCTGTTGACGTCGGGCCCGTTCTGCGCCGTGGAGTACTTGGACACCACTTGCGGACGACCGGTCTTCATGTCGACCTTCGTGGCCCAGTTCACGGCCGGGTCGTACTTCTCGGCAACCAGCAGCGCGCCGGTCGTGCGGTCGAGCGTGTAGCCGAAGCCGTTGCGGTCGAAGTGCACGAGCGCCTTCGTCGGCTTGCCCTTGACGTCGATGTCGGCCAGGATCATCTCGTTGACGCCGTCGAAGTCCCATTCGTCGAATGGGGTCATCTGGTAGGCCCACTTGGCCATGCCGGTGTCGACGTCACGCGCGAAGATGGTCATGGACCACTTGTTGTCGCCGGGGCGTTGCGAGGGGTTCCAGGTCGACGGATTGCCGGTGCCGTAGAACACGGTGTTCAGGGCCTTGTCGTAGCTGTACCAGCCCCAGGTCGTGCCGCCGCCGAGCTTCCACTGGTCGCCTTGCCAGGTCTTCAGCGAAGAGTCCTTGCCGACCGGCGCCATCTTCCCGTCGGTCCAGGTCATGGTCTTGTCCGGGTCCATGAGCATCTCGGCATCCGGCCCGGTGCTGTAGGCCTTCCAGACCTGCTTGCCCGAGTTGATGTCGTACGCCGCCAGGAAGCCCCGCACGCCCCACTCGCCGCCGCTGATGCCGGTGATGACCTTGTCCTTGAAGACGTGGGGCGCGTTCGTGTTGACGGCGCCGAGCTTCGGATCCCCGTTCTTCACGGTCCAGACGACCTTGCCGGTCTTGGCATCGAGCGCGACGAGATTGCTGTCGGCCTGCTGCAGGAAGATCTTGCCCTCGGCAAATGCGAGGCCGCGGTTCACCGTGTCGCAGCACATCTGCGGGATCACGGCCGGGTCCTGCTTGGGCTCGTACTTCCACACGATCTTCTGCGTATCGAGATCGATCGCGAAGACCTTGTTGGGGAAGGGCGAGTGCAGGAACATGATGTTGTCGATCACCAGCGGCGAGCCTTCATGCCCGCGCAGCACGCCGGTGGAGAAGGTCCACGCGACCTGCATCTTGCCGACGTTGCCGGTGTTGATCTGCTTGAGCTTGCTGTAGCGCTGGTTGTACATGTCCCCAGCCTGCATCGCCCAATTCTTCGAGTTGCCGATGTTTTTCTCGACATCGGCATTCGCGAATGCCAATGCTGGCATTGCGAGTAGCGCCACAGCCAAACAACGCCAAAGGCGTTCGTGGAAATGCCCGGAAATTCGCATCGAAGTCTCCTTGTTCTGATTCACCAGAGTCCGCCCGAACGGAACCTCCGACAGGGCGACCGCCGAGCGACGCAACGAAGCCGGCGACGACACTAAATGCAAGATGCGCGCCCGCTCGAACACCCCCAGATTCGCGGGTTCGGCGGGGTGCCGCCGACTCAATTCAGAGTGCTCCGGATGGGCCATTGCGTTAGGGGGAAACCCTAGAGATCGCGCCCATTGAAGGAGTGAGTTCCGAGGTTGCCAAAGGGTGATTGCAACGGTGTCCCGATTCCGCTTTCGGAGCAACGAGAACTGAAGTATTCCGACGGGCGGTGCTGCGCCGAAATTGTGTCAACCACTTTCGACACAGAGTGTTTCACCGGCAGACCGCGCGTCATCGGGCCGCGCATTCACAGGTCGGGCAATTGTGCTTGCGCCAATGGGCGTGCGTATTGCATGCTCGAAGGTATTCATGCCACAGACGCTCCTATCGACGACCATGCTTCGAACCACCGGCCTGACCAAGCGCTACGGCGCGCGGACGGCGTTGAAGGGCCTTTCACTCAGCTTGTCGTCAGGGCAGTTCGTGGCCTTGCTGGGGCCCAATGGCGCAGGCAAGTCGACACTGTTCCAGGTGCTCACGGGGCTGTTCGCCGCCGACGAAGGCGAGGTCGAAGTCGCCGGTCACTCGCTCGGCCGCTCCGCGACGGCGGCGCTGCGCCACATCGGCGTCGTGTTCCAGCAGATGTCGCTCGACCTCGATCTCAGCGTGCGCCGCAACCTGCTGTTCCAGGCCGACCTGCACGGCCTGCCGCGGCGGCTGGCGGCGTCCCGCATCGACGCCGGCTGTGCCCAGCTCGGCATCGACAAGGATCTCGATCGCAAGGTGCGCGAACTCTCCGGCGGCAATCGACGCAAGGTGGAACTTGTGCGTGCGTTGCTGCATCGACCCTCCGTGCTGCTGATGGACGAGGCCACGGTGGGCCTCGACCCGAAGTCGCGCCAGGACCTGATGCGCGCGCTCCATGCGAACGTGCAGGAGCGTGGCGTCTGCGTGCTGTGGGCCACGCATCGGGTGGAGGAGGCCGAAGGCGCCGACCGCGTCGTGGTGCTGCACAAGGGAGAACTGCTGGCCGACGGAACCCCGGCCGAGGTGACACAGGTGCTGGGACAGTCGACGCTGGAAGCGGGCTTCATTGCGCGCACGAGTTGAACGCAATGCCCGATCAGATAAGCAGACAAGGAGACATGCAGGCATGAGTGAAATGAATGAAGTCGGCCAGGTCCTGAAGCGGGCGGCCCGTTCGGTCGCGGTCCTGTCGGGCGTGTGTCTCGGCACGGCCGCGCTGGCGCAAGGCACCGCCTATGTCACGAGCGAAAAGGACAAGGTGGTCACGCTGATCGACCTCGCGACGCTCAGCGTCAAGGGCACCATACCGACTTGCAATCGCGGGCGGCACATCCAGCTCACGCCGGATCGGATGATCATGCTGGCCTGCAGCGAGTCCAACGCGGCCGACGTGATCGACCCTGCAACGGGCAAGTCGCTGCGCCGCATTCCGCTGGGCGACGAGCCGGAGGCCTTCGACCTGTCCCCGGACGGCAAGACCATCTATGTGTCGAACGAGGACGAGGGCGCGGTCAGCTTCGTCGATGCGACGACCGGCAAGGTGCTCAAGTCGATCAAGGTCGGCAAGGAACCCGAGGGCGTGAAGATCAGTGCGGACGGCAAGACGCTGTACGTGACTTCCGAAGTCGCGAGCCTCGTGCACGTGATCGACGTCGCCAGCGCGGCCATCGTCAAGAACGTGAAAGTCGGCAAGCGGCCACGTCGCATGGCCTTCACGCCCGACGGCAAGGAACTGTGGGTCACCAACGAACTCGACGCCAGCGTCAGCATCATCGACACGGCCACCCGCAACGTGGTCGGCAACCTGAAATTCGAGGTCAAGGGCGCGCGCAGCGAGGACATCACGCCGGTGGGCATCCAGATATCGCGCGACGGCAAGCGCGCCTTCGTGGCACTGGGCCGGGCCAACCACGTCGCGTTCGTCGATGTGCCGCAGCGCAAGGTCACGAATCTCGTGCTGGTCGGCAAGCGCGCATGGAACGTCACGCTCGACAAGTCCGAAGCCCGCCTGTATGTCGTCAACGGCTTGAGCGACGACGTCACGGTGGTCGACGTCGCGGCGGCCAAGCCGATCAAGAGCATCCCGGTCGGCCGGGTGCCTTACGGCCTGGTGGTAGTCGAATGAGGTGGATCGCCTGCCCTGTCGGCCTGTCGCTGCTGCTGCTGCTGCTGGCGGCGCCGGCGTCGTTCGCGCAGGCAGCGGGTGCCGTCACCCCGTTGAAGGCGACGCTGATCTCGCCGGATCCGGACGCGCGGCTCGACCGCTCGCGCGTCGAAAGGCACTTCCTCGGCCATCCGGACGGGCCGGCGAGCGACGGCCTGCAGGTCGCGCTGGACGAAGGCGAGTTCGAGCTCCAGGCGGTCGATGCGGGCGTCACGCTGTCGAAACAGACTGCAGGCTCGCTGGAGGCTGCACGCACCGCCGCGCAGGCGGCCGAAAAGGCCGGTGCCGCCGTACTCGTGACGGATCTTCCCGCGGACTGGACGCTGGCCATCGTCGATGCGGTGAAGGTGCCGGTCATCAACGTCGGCGAAGCCGCCGACCGGCTGCGCGAACAGGACTGCCGGGCGCGGCTGTTCCACATCCTCCCGAGCGAACGCATGCGCGCCGACGCCCTCGCGCAAACGCTCGTGTCGCGCAAATGGAGCAAGGTGCTGCTGCTCGTCGGGCCGAGCGAGCAAGACCAGCTGCGGTCCGCCGTCGCGCAGGCTTCGATCAAGCGCTACGGCTTGCAGGTGGTCGCGATCAAGCCTTTCAAGCTCTCCGGCGATCCGCGGGAGCGCGACCTTGCCAACCCGCTGCTCTTGACCGCCGGTACCACCTACGACGCCGTCTGGGTGGTCGACAGCGACGGCGAATTCGCACGCGGCCTGCCCTACCGCATCGTGCTGCCTCGGCCGGTGGTGGGCGATGCAGGTCTGGTGGCGCTTGCGTGGCATGCGCAGTTCGAGCGCTACGGCGCGCCGCAGGTGTCGCGCCGTTTTGCCAAGGCGGTCGGCCGGCCCATGACCGACAGCGACTGGTCGGCGTGGATGGCGGGCAAGGCGCTCGTCGCGGCCGCCATCGCGGCACCCAAGGGCCCCGCGACCGCCTGGGCGCAGGCGCTCGCCAAGACGCCGGTCGATGGTTCCAAGGGCACGAACCTGAGCTTCCGTCCGTGGGATGGGCAGTTGCGCCAGACCATGCTGCTCACTGATGGGCAGGGCGTGATCTCGCAGGCGCCGGTCGATGGCCTGCTGCACCCCACCAACGTGCTGGACACACTGGGCGCGGATGCCCCGGAGAAGCGATGCAAGACGACGCACTGATTCCTGCCGAGACGGGCGAGGCGGAGCTTGCGCCGCGTCGCGGGGTCGCGCATGCGCTGCAGGCCATGCAGGCGATCGTCATGCGCGAGCTGTTCAAGTTCTCGCAGCAGACCGGCCGGCTGGTCTCTGCGCTGGTCCGCCCGCTCCTGTGGCTGGCGGTATTCGCGGCGGGCTTCCGCAACGTGTTCGGCGTCGCGATCGTCGAGCCCTACGACACCTACATCCCCTACGACGTCTACATCGCGCCGGGCCTGGTGGGCATGGTGCTGCTGTTCAACGGCATGCAGTCGTCACTGGCGATGGTCTATGACCGCGAGATGGGCCTGATGCGCCTGCTGCTTACCGCACCCCTGCCACGCGCGTGGCTGCTGTTCTGCAAGCTCTGCGCGACGGGCCTGCTGTCGGTGTTGCAGGCGCTGGCCTTCATCGTTGTCGCGATCCTGGTCGGCACGGACCTGCCGCTCCTGACGCTGGGGGGGCTGCATGCCTTGCTGGCACTGGTTTGCGGCGCGCTGATGCTGGGCGCGCTCGGCCTGCTGCTGTCGGTGCACATCAAGCAACTCGAGAACTTTGCCGGCACGATGAACTTCGTGATCTTTCCGATGTACTTCATGTCGACCGCGCTTTATCCGCTGTGGAAGCTGAGGGAATCGGGCGCCGAGTGGGTCTACCAACTGGCGCGCTTCAACCCGTTCACGCATGCCGTCGAATGGATCCGCTTCGCGCTCTATGGCAAGGACCCGGGCGAGGCACCGTGGATCGTGCTGGGATGCCTGGTGGTGTTCTTCGTGCTCGCCTGCTGGGGCTACGACCCGCAGCGCGGCTTCGGCGGACTCACGAAGCGCGGGGGAGGACCGCCGTGAACCCGGACCGCCGGCGCTGGCTGGGGCACGCCGCCGCACTCGCGCTCTCGGCGACGCCTGTTTCGCACGCGCTGGCGGCAGACGCCTTTCCCACCCGGCCGATCACGATGTGGGTGCCCTGGGCGGCGGGTGGCGCGACCGACCTGTCGCTGCGCCTGCTGGCCGAACTCGCCGCGCCGGCGCTCGGCCAGCCGGTGGTCGTCGCGAATCGCCCCGGTGCCGGCGGCACGATGGCAATGCCCATCCTTCTGCAGGCCGAGCCCAACGGCTACACCATCGCGCAGATGCCGCAGCCGGTCTTTCGCGCGCCTTTCATGCAGAAGGTGCTGTGGGATCCGATCCGGGACGTCACGCCCATCATCCAGATATCGGGCGTGACCTTCGGCGTGCTGGTCCGTGCGGCCAGCCCGATGCGTTCGCTCGAGCAGCTGTTCGACTTCGCACGCGCGCGGCCGGGCGAGCTGAGCATCGCCACCAATGGGATCGGCACCACGCCGCACCTCGTGCTCGAAGCGCTGTTCACCGAGCGCGGCCTGCGCTACATCCACGTGCCCTACAAGGGCACCTCCGAGCTGACCCTGGCCGTGGAGTCGGGCCAGGTGATGGCCGGTGTCAATTCATCCGGCTTCGCGCCGGAAGTCGATGCGGGCCGACTGCGTCTGCTCGCGACCTTCGGGGCGCAGCGCTCGCCGCGCTGGCCGAAGGTGCCGACCTTGCGCGAACTGGGCTTCGACATCGTGGCGATGTCGCCCTATGGGCTGGCCGGCCCGCGCGGATTGCCGCCCGACGTGCTGGCCGTGCTGCACGACGGCTTCAAGAAGGCCCTGTTCGACCCGCGCTTCGCCGACGACCTGGCGCGGTACGACCAGGAGATCGCCTACCTGGGGCCGGAGGACTACGCGAGATCCTGCCGCGAGGAATACGCCAAGGAGCGTGCGGCCGCCGAGCGAATGAAGAGCCCGCGCGGCACGGGCGGCTGACAACGGAGGTTCCGGATGGACCGAGACGATGGGGTGATGAGCGACTGGCGCCAGCGCGCGCTCCTGCTCGAAGCCGAGGTCGCCAAGGCGGTCATCGGCCAGGCGCGGACCATCCGCCTCATCAACACGGCCGTCTTCGCGCGCGGCCACGTCCTGCTGCAGGGCGATGTCGGTGTCGGCAAGACGACGCTGCTGCGGGCATTCGCGCAGGTGCTGGGCGGCAATTTCGCGCGCGTCGAAGGGACGATCGACCTGATGCCCAACGACCTGATCTACTACACCTACATCAGCGCCGAGGGCCGGCCGGCGGTCGAGCACGGCCCGTTGATCGCGCACGGCGAAAGCCTCGCGATCTTCTTCTTCAACGAGATCAACCGGGCGCGACCGCAGGTGCATTCGCTGCTGCTGCGCGTGATGGCCGAGCGCAGCGTGGCGGCCTTCAATCGCGAGTTCCGGTTTCCGCATCTCCTGGTGTTCGCCGACCGCAACCGGGTCGAGCGCGAGGAGACTTTCGAGATATCGGCCGCGGCGCGCGATCGCTTCATGCTGGAAGTGACCGTCGATGCGCCCGCGACCGATGATGAACGGCGCCAGCTGATGAGCGATCCGCGCTTCCACGACACGGATCGGCTCGTCGGCGGTCTGGCTGGCGGGTTGGTCGCGTACCAGGAGCTGAACCAGGTATCGGAGTTGATCCAGCGTTGCGTGCAGGCCTCCGAAGCATTGCAGGCGTATGCATTGGACCTTTGGCGCGCGACGGCGGGGCCTGCCGACTACGGCGTGCGGCTGTCGGACCTGGACACGGCGCACCTGATGCTCGCCGGCGCCAGCCCGCGCGGCATGAGCCTTCTGCTGCGCGCCGCGCGCGTGGCGGCCTGGCTCGACGGACGCGAGTACGTCACGCCGAAGGACGTGCAGGCGGTGTTCGTCGAGACCATCGCGCACCGGCTGTGCTACCAGCCGGTGTATGAGATGCGACGTCAGGAAATATCGGGCCGGCTGATGAGCGGCATCCTCTCAAGCGTCGCCTCGCCGTGAATGACATGGGGCAGTGTGATGACCCAGCCGCCAACAGTGCAGGAACTTCACTACCGGGTCGGAGCGCCGACACTCGGCCATTTCCCCGGTCATCACCGAAGCGCGCGGGGTGACAGCGGCTTCGAGTTTCGCGGCCATGCGGCGTTGCTCGATGCGCCCGATCCGCGTCGTCTCGACCTGCATGCGAGCCTGCGCGATCCCTTCGGCAACTGGATCGTGCGGGTCTACAGCCAGCGCAAGGCGATTTCCGTCGTGGTGGTGGCGGACCTGTCGGCGTCCATGGCTTTCGTCGGCGCGCACCGCAAGGTCGACGTGCTGGCCGACTTCGTCGACAGCCTGTCCTGGTCGGCCTGGCGCACCGGCGACAGCTTCGGCTTCGTCGGTTGCGACAGCGCGGTGCGCGAGGACGTGCTGTTGCCGCCGACGCGCGCGCGCGGCATGGGTGGCGCGCTGGCCACGACGCTTCGCACGCTGCGGCTCCAGGGCCGTTCGGCACAGGGCTTGTCGGTGGCGCATCGCTACCTGGGGCGGCAGCGCTCGCTGGTGTTTCTCGTCTCGGACTATCACTTGCCTCTGCCTGAGGTCGAAGCCGTGATGGCCTCGATGGCGCATCACGATCTTGTGCCGGTGGTGCTGTGGGACCCGAGGGAGTTCGGCTTGACCTCGCGACGCGGCCTGGCGCAGGTGATCGATGCGGAATCCGGTGTCACGCGGCTGCTGTGGTGGCGTCCGGCCCTGCGCGAGAAATGGCTGGCAGCACAGCTGCAGCGCCGCGATGCGCTGCTGCAGATCTTCCGGGCGCACCGGCTCAAGCCGCTGTTCATCGAAGGCGGCTTCGACGCCGACGCGGTCACGCGGCACTTCCATTCATGAATGCCCCACTCCTGAGCAACGCACGATGACCATCTGGCGCATGCAACCGGCCCCACGCGGACTTTGCGTCGCGCTGCTGGGTTGCGTCGCATCGGCGGCTTGCGCCATGGTGCTTCCGGGACAGGTCGACGCCACCGCGAGCGAGCCGCGTGCCTTCGGCTACCAGATCGGCGACATGGTGTCGCGTACCGTCACGGTCGAGGCGTCGGACGGACTGGTGCTCGACGAGTCCAGCGTGCCGCAGCCGGGTGCCCGCGGCAATGCCCTCGAGTTGCGCAGCGTCGAGCGGCACAGCCACGCCGAGCCCGGTGGGCGGCGCCACGAGCTGATGCTCGTCTACCAGGTGTTCCTTTCGCCCCCGCAACCGCGCACCCTCGAGATGCCGGCCTTCTCCTTGCGCTTCCAGGGCCAGCCGCGCGCGCAGGAGGTCCGCGTCGACGCCTGGCCGGTCAGCGTTTCGCCGCTGGTGCCAGTCGAGGTCTCGCCCCGGCGCGGACTGGGCGAATTGCAGCCCGACGCGCCGCCGCCGCTGATCGACACCCGCCTGGCGCAATGGCGTCTCGTCGTCTATGGCGTCGTCTCGCTGGTGCTGCTGGCCTACCTCGCCCATGTGTACATCGGCCTGCCGTGGTGGGCGCGCGCGCACCGCCCGTTCACGCTGGCATGGCGCGCGATGCATGGCCTGACGCCGGCGACCCCGCAACCGCAATGGCGCGAGGCGTTCAGGCAGCTTCATGAGGCCTTGAACCGGACGATGGGGGAGGTGGTCTTCGAGGAAGGCATCGATCGCTTCGTCGATGCGCATCCGCGCTTCGCGCATCTTCGCGACGACCTCGCCAGGTTCTTCCGGCAGTCGCGGGCCGAGTTCTTCGGCAACGAGGTCGAGGAGGGGCGTGAACTGCGATCGCAGGCGGATCGAAGCTGGCTGATCGCGTTCTGCCGGCGTTGCCGCGATGCCGAGCGGGGGTCTCCATGAGCTTCGATCATCCCTGGCTCCTGTGGCTGTTGCCGCTGTCCGCGCTCCCCTTGCTGGCGCGGTCGGGCGGCGCGCTCGACAACACCTGGGCGACCCTGGTGCCCCGGGACCGGGCCTCCGAACTGCTGGGCTGGGCGCTGCGCATCGTCGGCGCGCTCGCGGTGGCCGCGCTCGCCATCGGCATGGCCGGCCCCTACACGCCGGAGTACGACGTCGAGCGCGTCGGCAAGGGGGCCGAGATCGTCCTGCTGCTCGATCGTAGCCGCAGCATGGATCAGGGCTTCGGCGGCGCGCGGCCGCCGCCGGGCATGAAGGGCACCGGCCCCGAGGCACTCAACTACTACATGACCCAGACCCGCACGGGCGAGTCCAAGGGCAAGGTCGCGCGGCAATTGCTGTCCGAGTTCATCGCGAAGCGGCAGGAAGACCGCTTCGGCATGATCGTCTTCAGCACCCTGCCGATCCGGGTGCTGGATTTCACGCAGAAGAACGAGGCGATCCAGGCCGCCATCGTGGCCGGCGACGTGGGCCGCGGCCTCTCGGAGACCAACATCGGCCTCGCGATGCAGTCGGCGCTCTCGTCTTTCGACGATCGGCCCTACACCGGCTCGCGCATCGTGATGCTGGTGTCCGACGGCGGCGACCGGCTCGACCCCGCTGCCCGGGAGCGCATCGCCTACCTGGTGCGCAAGCATCGCGTCTCGATCTACTGGATCTATCTTCGCTCCGCCAACAGTCCGGGGCTGGTCCTGGAGAAAGGCGAGGCGGCCGAGAACGTCGACGCCGTGCCGGAGTACGCATTGCATCGCTTCTTCGAATCCCTCGGAACGTCGTACCGTGCCTATGAGGCCGCCGATCCCGAAGCGCTGAAGAAGGCGATCGAGGCGGTGAATCACCTGGAGAACCTGCCGATCACCTATCTCGACACGGTGCCCCGGCGCGATCTGTCGGCACTGGTTCTCGGGATCGCGTTCGGCTGCGTCCTGCTGCTGCTCGCGGCCAACCTGGCGGAGGTCCGGCGATGGGCATGAACCCGCAGCGACGCACTCGCGCGGTGCTGGGCCTGCTCGCGGCGATCGCCGTCGTGGCGGCGATCGACGGTGCGCATGCCTGGCGCCAGCACCAGTGGAACGAATCGATCGTGTCGGGCTCGTTGCCGGCCGAGGGCAAGGAAGTCCCGCGGCAGGTGCAGTTCGCGCGGGCCTATGCGCAGGCCGCAGGCGGCGAAGACGAAGCGGCCCTGCATCTCTATCGCAGCCTCGAAGACGATTCGCCGCTCGGCCGGGCGGCACGCTACAACAGCGCCAACCTGCTGATGCGGCAGGCGGTGCTCGTGCAAGCGGGCGCCGAACCCGGCAAGGCGATCGCGCTGATCGAACTGGCCAAGGAGATCTACCGCGACGTGTTGCGCGTCGAGCCGCAGCACTGGGACGCGCGCTACAACCTGGAGCGCGCCCAGCGGCTGCTCCCCGATCCCGACGAGATGGAAACCGCACCGCCGGAGAACCGGCGCGACGCCGAACGCGCGGCCACCACGATGCGCGGCCATTCGCCCGGACTGCCATGACGCCCTGGCACCGTCTGCGCGCCTCGTGGCGGCACGGCACCGACCGCTGGCTGCTTGGGATGGCCGCCCTGTTGCTGGCTGCGAGCCTGCTCGATCCGGGCGTGGTGATGGAGCGCTCGCAGTTCGATCACGTGGTCGTGCTCGACGTGACCCAGAGCATGAACGTCACGGACGCGGACATCGACGGCCGGCCGGCTTCGCGGCTGGAATTCGCCAAATACGCCTTGCGTCGATCGCTGTTGCAACTGCCGTGCGGCTCGAAGGTGGGCTGGGCGATCTTCACCGAGTACCGCGCCTTGCTGCTGATCGCACCGATCGAGGTGTGCGCCAACCTGAGCGAGCTGCGTTCGACGCTGGCGCAGATCGACTCGCGCATGGCCTGGTCGGGCAACAGCGAGATCGCCAAGGGTCTGCACAGTGCGATCGGCATGGTCAAACAGCTGCCGGACAAGCCGTCGCTGGTGTTCGTCACCGACGGGCAGGAAGCGCCGCCGCTGAACCCGCGATACCGCCCATCCTTCGACGACAAGCCGGGCGAGGTTCCCGGGCTGATCGTGGGCGTCGGTGACCTGCTTCCGTCGCCGATCCCGAAGACCGACCCGGAAGGACAGCCGCTCGGCTTCTGGCGCGCCGACGAGGTGGCGCAGACCGATCTGCGCAGCCAGGGACGCGGCGCCAGCGTGCGCGGCGAAGAGCTGGTGGACGAGCAGGCAGGACCGGCCGCGCCGATGCTGGGCGCCACGCCGGGATTCGAGCACCTGTCGTCTTTGCGGGAAGGCTATCTGCGCCTGCTCGCTGGCGAACAGGGCATGGCGTTCCTTCGCCTGCAATCGCGCGAACGGCTGGCCGAAGCGTTGATGTCGCCCGCGCTGGCGCGGCCCGCGCCCGTGCGCACCGGCGGGCGCATCCTCCTGGCAGGACTGGCGTTCGGCCTGCTGCTGTTGCGCTACGTGGGCCCCTGGCTGCGAAAGACCAGGGTGTCGAAGAAATAGAACTCGGCGTCCAGTGCCCACCGGATGTTCGATGACTGGCGAAAGCCGTGCTGCTCGCCCGCGAAGAGCAGGTATTGCGCGGTGATTCCCTTCTCACGCAGCGCCGTGACCATCAGCTCGGTCTGGCTGGGCGGCACGATCCTGTCCTCGGCGCCCTGGAAGAACGCGACCGGCGCCGACAGCCTGTCGGCATTGCGGAAGGGAGAGCGCTCGCGGTAGATCTCGCGACCACTGTCGGCGTCCGCATAGGGCGCAATCAGCCAGTCGAGGTAGCGCGACTCGAACTTGTGCGTGTCCCGGGCCAGGGCCTCCGGATCGCTGACGCCGTAGTGGCTCCCGCCCGCCCGGAACATCTCGCGAACGGCCGGGTCTTCGCAGGTCAGGGCGCTGAGCACCGTGTAGCCACCGGCGCTGCTGCCGCTGATGACGATGCGGCGTGCATCGACCCATCCCTTGTCGACGAGGTGGCGTGCGGCGGCGGCGCAGTCCTCGACATCCACCACGCCCCACATGCGGTGCAGCCGCTCGCGGAACGCGCGGCCATAGCCGGTGCTTCCGCCGTAGTCGACATCGACCACCGCGATGCCCCGGCTCGTCCAGAACTGGGTGCGCAGGTCGAGCGCGGTCGATGCCGACGAGGTCGGTCCGCCGTGGCATCGGACGAGGAGCGGCGGCAACTCGCCATTTGGGGCGAGATGGTCGGCGTTCCTCGGTGGATAGAAAAGGCCGAATGCCGTCTGGCCGCGCTGGGTTGGAAACTCGATGGGCTGAGGGGCGGAGAAGTGCCGGTTGATCGCGGGGTCGTCGGCGAGCGTGCTGGCCTTCTGGATCACGCTGGCTTCGCCGCTGTGCACATCGAAAATCACCACTGCGCTCGCCAGCGTCGGCGCGCTGGCCTTGAAGACCACCTTTCCGCCTTGCGCACGCACCGAGGAAAAGTCGCTGAAGGGGAGGTCGATCGGCGTCAGGCGGCCGCTGTCGAGGTCCAGCAGCGCCAGCCTGCCGAGGCCCCCCTCGATGTACGAACACACCGCCTGCTTCGCCGACAGGAAGGCATAGGTCGACATACCCAGGTTCCATTGCGGCCGACCGAACTCCGCCGCCATCGGACAGATGTTCACCGCGCTTCCGTCCGCGCCGGATCGATACAGGTTCCACCATCCGGACCGGTCTGACACGAAATGCAGGACGCCATCGGGCGACCATTCCGGCTGGAACACGGATTCGCCGAGACCACCGGCGATCCGGGTCGGGTTCTCGACCGCAACACCGTTGAACGCCGCGACCCAGAGCTCGGTGCCTACCCACGGCATCTGCGGATGGTTCCACGCGAGCCAGGCGAGACTGCGGCCGTCCGGGCTGAGGCGTGGCGAGGCGTAGAAGTCATTGCCCTCGACCAGGACGGTTCCGGCGGTTTCCGATGTCACGTGCAGCGCGACGATCGCATTGACGGGCTCCTTGTCCCGTTGCCGGTGGTCCTCGCGCACGCCGATCCAGAGCTGGCGGGTCCTGTCGATCCGGCCGTCGGCGTAGCGAAGTCCTGCATCGGCAAGCGGAGTGAGAGGCACGGGGGCGCCTCCTTCCTCGATGCGATAGAGCCGCTGGTCCTTGAAGTCGCTGAAGTAGCTGACACCGTCCGCGACGAGCGCCGCGGCGCCGCCGTATTCGTGCACCCGCGTGCGTGCGGAATGAGGCGAGGGCGTGACGTCGACCTTCTTCCCGTCGTCGTCGTGCCGGACCATCACGTACCGCCCGGCCTCCTGGGGCCGCCCTTCGATCCAGTACACGTCACTGCCGTCCAGCAGCACATCGACGAGATTGATCGCTGCGCCCGCCACCAGCTCGGAAGTGATGGGTGATGACCACGCGCCAAAAGGCGCCACGGTTGTGCCGGGCGTGGAGGCATCTGGTTCAAACGGCTGGGTCATGATGATTTCGCCTGCGCGGGCGCCTGTCGTGCCAGTTCGATGAAGGACTTGAGGTAATCCACGTCCATGTCATTCTCGCGGGCGCCGAGGAAGATCTGCTTGGCCAGTCCATGGCGGCCGAGCCGGACCGGGACGATCTCCAGCTTGTCCGCGTACTCCTGCACCAGCCAACGCGGAAGTGCTGCGACGCCCCTGCCGCTGGCGACCATCTGCAGCATGATGTCCGTCGTCTCGATGGTCTTGTGGCGCTTGGGCGTGATGCCCGCGGGCATCAGGAACTGGTTGTAGATGTCGAGCCGCTCGGCGGTCACCGGGTAGGTGATCAAGACTTCCGACGTCAATTGCTGCGGCTTGACATAGGCGGCCGCCGCCAGCGGATGCCCGGCCCCGACCACGAGCACTTGCTCGTAGTCGAACACCGGCTCGAATCGCAGCCCTGGCTTGAACAGCGGATCGGGCGTCACGAGCAGGTCGATCTCGAAGCCGAACAACGCGCCGATGCCGCCGAACTGGAATTTCTGCTTGACGTCCACATCCACGTCGGGCCATTCGGCCAGATAGGGCGCGACGACCTTGAGCAGCCACTGATAGCACGGGTGGCATTCCATGCCGATGCGCAGCGTGCCACGCTCGCCCTGGGCAAACTGCCGCATGCGCTCCTCGGCCATGTCCAGTTGCGGCAACACACGGTTGGCGACCGCAAGCAGGTATTGGCCCGCCTGGGTGAGTCGCAGGTTGCGGCCCTCGCGCAGCCAGACGTCGGTGCCGAGGTGCGTTTCCAGCTTTTTCATCGCGTGGCTCAGCGCCGATTGCGTGAGGCACAGCACACCGGCTGCCGCGGTGAGCGAACCCTGCTTCTCGACCTCGCGGACGATGGAAAGATGCGAGCGCTCCAACATGGTCAATGAATCCTGCTCATGGATCGTTGAAATAAGACAATTTTACTTCATGGATGGCCTTGCCTACGATTCGCGCCATTCACAGGAAGCATTTCGCAGACATGACCATCACGCACAACCTCGGATTTCCTCGCATCGGCGCCAGGCGAGAACTCAAGTTCGCACTGGAGGCCTACTGGAAGGGCGAGTCCAGCCGGGACGAACTGAAAGCGCTCGGCGCCCAACTGCGTCGCCGGCACTGGGACCAGCAAGCGGCGCTCGATCTGGCGCCCGTGGGCGACTTCGCCTTCTACGACCAGGTCCTGGACATGAGCTTCACGCTGGGCAACCTTCCCGAGCGCGTTCATGGCTTCCATGGCGATGCCCTGGACAACTACTTTCGCGTCGCACGCGGCCGGTCGGCCCAGGGCGCGGAAGAACATGCCGGCTGCTGCGGCGGCGTCGCTGCCGGCGAGATGACCAAGTGGTTCGACACCAACTACCACTACATCGTCCCCGAATTCACTGCGGCGACCGAGTTCAAGCTCGACGCCTCCCGCCTGCTCGAACAACTCGCCGAAGCCAGGGCGCAGGGCGTCAAGGCCAAGCCCGTGATCGTAGGGCCGGTGACCTACCTGGCGATCGGCAAGGCCAAGGACGATTCCGACAAGCTCGCGCTGCTGCCGCGCCTGCTGCCCGTGTATGCCGAACTGCTGGCGACGCTGGCCGCGCAAGGCGTGCAATGGGTGCAGATCGACGAGCCGATCCTCGTGACCGAACTCTCCGCCGATTGGCAGCAGGCCTTGCGCACGGCCTATGCCGCGATCGATACGGGCAAGGTCAAGCTGCTGCTCGCCACGTACTTCGGCCAGTTGCAGGAGAGCCTCGCGCTGGCATGCGAACTGCCAGTGCAGGGCATTCACCTGGACGCCATCAACGCCCGCGACGAAGTCGAGGCGCTTCTGGCCGGGCTGCCGGCGGATCGCGTGCTGTCGCTGGGCGTGATCAACGGCCGCAACATCTGGAAGACCGACCTGAATGCCGTGCTCGACTGGCTGGAGCCGGTGGCAAAGCGGCTGGGCGACCGCCTGTGGATCGCGCCGTCGTGCTCTCTGCTGCACGTGCCTGTCGAACTGGCCAGCGAACAGAAGCTGGACCCCGAGGTCAAGTCGTGGCTGGCGTATGCGCTGCAGAAGCTCGATGAGCTGAATCTGCTGGCCTCCGCCCTGGACAAGGGGCGAGACAGCGTGAAAGGCGCGCTGGCCGCCAACAAGGCCGCCGTCGATGCGCGCCGCAATTCGCCGCGCGTGAACAACCCTGCCGTGAAGGCCGCCATCGCCAGCCTGAACGCGGCATCGGGCCAGCGCAAGCATCCTTATGCGGAGCGCGCGCCCAAGCAGGCCGCACTGCTGAAGCTGCCCGCCTTCCCGACGACGACCATCGGCTCCTTCCCGCAGACCGCGGAGATCCGCCACGCGCGCAGCCAATTCAAGGCCGGCCAGCTCGACGAGACCGGCTACAGGGCCGCCATGCAGGGCGAAATCGCCCGCAGCGTGCGCGAACAGGAGGCCCTGGGCCTGGACGTGCTGGTCCACGGCGAAGCCGAGCGCAATGACATGGTCGAGTACTTCGGCGAACAGCTCGACGGCTACGCCTTCAGCCAGTTCGGTTGGGTGCAGTCGTATGGCTCGCGCTGCGTGAAGCCGCCGATCCTCTTCGGCGACATCAGCCGGCCCAAGGCCATGACCGTGGCGTGGATCAAGTACGCGCAATCGCTCACGAGCAAGCCCATGAAGGGCATGCTGACCGGCCCGGTCACCATCCTCAACTGGTCTTTCGTGCGTGACGACCAGCCCCGCTCGGCGTCGTGCCACCAGCTCGCGCTTGCGATCCGCGAGGAAGTGCTGGACCTGGAGAAGGCCGGCGTGCGCGTGATCCAGATCGACGAGGCGGCGCTGCGCGAAGGCCTGCCGCTGCGCAAGTCGCAATGGAAGGCGTACCTGGACTGGGCAGTGGAGTCGTTCCGCATCACCGCCAACGGCGTGGAAGACGAAACGCAGATCCACACCCACATGTGCTATTCGGAGTTCAACGACATCATCGCGTCGATCGCCGACATGGATGCCGACGTGATCACCATCGAGACTTCGCGCTCGGACATGGAGCTGCTCGACGCTTTCGACAACTTCAAATACCCGAACGAGATCGGCCCGGGTGTCTACGACATCCACTCGCCGAACATCCCGACGCAGGCGCACATCGTGCAACTGATGAAGAAAGCCGCCGAGCGCATTCCGGCCGGGCGGCTGTGGGTCAACCCGGACTGCGGGCTGAAGACGCGCCAGTGGGCAGAAGTGGTTCCCGCATTGACCAACATGGTGGCAGCCGCCAGGACACTGCGCGCCTCGGCCTGATGACCACGCGTACCCACATCCTCGGCTTCCCCTGCGTGGGCGCCAACCGTGAGCTCGAATTCGCCCTCGAAAGGCATTGGCGTGGCGAACTCGACCTCAAGGCGCTGCAACGATTTGCACAGGACTTTCTTGCATCCACACAATCTGCCTGATGCCACACGTTCCACAGATCAAGATTCCCGCCACCTACATGCGTGGCGGCACCAGATGACTCCGTCGCGCCTGATTCGCTTCAACAAACCGTATGGCGTCCTCAGCCAGTTCGGCGCGGAGGGGCGCTGGCGGGGGCTGAAGGACTTCATCGACCTGCCTGGCGTCTATGCGGCGGGGCGTCTCGACGCCGACAGCGAAGGTCTGCTGCTGCTGACGAACGATGGCCGGTTGCAGGCCCGCATTGCGGACCCGCGCTTCAAGATGGACAAGACCTATTGGGTGCAAGTCGAAGGCGAGCCGGACGAAGCGGCCCTGGCGGGCTGGCGCAGCGGCGTTCGGCTGAAGGATGGGCTCACGCTGCCGGCGCGGGCGAACCTGATGGCGGAGCCTCCGGCCTTGTGGCAGCGCGACCCGCCGGTGCGCGTGCGCCAGGCCATTCCGACGGCCTGGCTCGAACTCGTGATTCGCGAAGGCCGCAACCGCCAGGTGCGGCGCATGACCGCAGCGCTGGGCTTTCCGACGCTGCGATTGATTCGCGCGGCGATCGGGCCTTACGCATTGGACGGTTTGCAGCCGGGCGTCTGGGCGGATTCGTCCATTCAATAACCGTCAGCACCTGCAGGCCAATCTTGCGAGAGCTTCGCTCCAAAGGCGTCATCTCGAAATCGCCGAGTTGAAACGTCTTGCGATGCCAGCCGAGCGACGACTCGATCTTCATATGCGTCACATGCCCGGTAAGCTGTCAACGCCGCTCCGCAGGCCGTGTCTTTCTTCAGCCCTCCGAAACAAGGACAAGTTGCGAAGTGAGGTTCCAAACATCGGAAGCCGAAAGTGAGTCCCGCCATGCCGATGGAAAGGTCCAAAACGAACAGGCCGTACGTTGCACCAAAGGGCTATATCCAAGACCCCAAATCGAGGCTAGGGTCAGAGCCTTTGAGGACCCCGGGCCCGATGTGAGGCACATGCTTCAATCGAGCCGGCTTCAGCGACGTGAGCGAACCTACGGTATTCATCATCGATGATGACGAGGCTTGTTGCGATTCGATTCGCGAGGTGGTCCTTTCCGTCGGGCTCACAGCCAGAGTCTTCAACTCGGCGTTTCAGTTCCTCGATGCCTTGGACCCGACTTGGCGGGGCTGTCTGATATTGGACCTGCACATGCCTGGGATGGATGGACTCTCGCTGCAGAAGCGCCTTCAGGAAAAGAGGGCAAGCCTGCCGATTGTGTTCGTGAGCGGCAGCGTCGACATACCAACGGCCTTTCGGGCAATCAAATTCGGCGCGGTGGATTTCCTGCAGAAGCCCTACACGCAGGAGCTTCTGCTGGAAGCCATCGAACGGGCGCTCAAGGCAAATGCGGCCTAGGTCGCGTTGCAGCAGGCGGGAAAATTTGGGACCCCTGTTCCAGATGTCCGCCTCGGCCCTCCGAAGATGCCTCGCCGCCTCGAGCCCTTCGCATACGGCCGTGTCTTGAAATGCTGGCATTTGAGTTTCCACAGAGACAGCCGTGTCGCCGGCACAAGCGTTTAACTTCGCCCCAAAATACCTCGAATTCGAACATGGGACTGGCGTTCGCGAACGTGCCGTTCAGATCACCGATCTGCCAACGGATGTCGCGTGCGGTCATGTTGATCGTACTAGGCTGCGCCCTATTTTTGGCGAGTGCAAGCAACGCAGCGGTTCCTCGCAATGTGCTGGTCCTCTTCTCCAATGGTCGATTGTTGCCGGCAAACATCGAAATTGACCGTGGCATCTCGGCAGTGCTCGATACGAATAGGCGCTTGCGAGCAGACGTCTCGGTCGAATTTCTGGATACACCGCGATTCAGCGGAGATGCCTATGGCAAGACTGTCGCTTCCTATCTGCGCGAGAAATACTCCACGAGACCGCCGGAGGTCATCATCGTAGGCGGCGAAGAGGCGCTGACGTTCGTCTTGAGTAATCGCGCCAATATGTTCCCGAAGGCGCCCATCGTCTACCTTTCAGTCAATACGGATTTCCTGAAATCGATCGCTCCAATGCAGCCGGACGTGATCGGCATTCCCGTCAGGTACGATTTTCTTGGCACTGCACTGCAGGCTCTGCGATGGCATCCCTCCGCGCGAAACATTGTCGTCGTCACCGGCACAAGCGACTGGGATGTTGACTGGGAGCAGCGTATTCGCCAAGAAGCGCTCGAGTTGACAGACAAGGTGTCGCTCGAGTTCCTGACCGGACTGACCGACAACGCGCTGCTCAAGCGGCTTGCGGACTTGGGAAGCGAGTCTGTCATTTTCACGCCAGGGTATTTTCGTGATGGCGACGGCAGGTTGTTCACGCCACGCGAGGCTGCCCTGCACATCGCGGCATCCACGAATGTGCCAGTCTACGGCCCGTTTCCAACCTTTATCGGCACGGGTGTGGTGGGCGGAAGAATGGCGAGCTACAACACCATGGGACGCCTGGCCGCAACGACGACGATCGACCTCCTCGAAGGAGCGGCACCCGCCGCAATCTCATTGCCGAAGGCACTACCCACGCAACTGCACATCGATTGGCGCCAGGTACGTCGTTGGGGCATCCGCCCCGAGACCATCCCGGTCGACGCGATCGTGGACTTCAAGGCGCCTACGTTCTGGGAAGCCTATTGGCAATACATCTTCACCGCCTGTGCGGTGATCCTGATTCAAACGGGTCTGATTGCGGCCCTCCTTCTTGAGCGCCGTCGGCGGCGGACCGCTGCGTCAGCGCTCGCGCTAAGCGAGCAGCGCATGAACCTGGCGGCGCAAGCCGCGAAGCTCACGACGTGGATCTGGGACCTTGGCCGAAGGGAAAGCTGGGTTCGAAGGCCTTCCCGGGGCGGCCAGGAGGAAGCTGGTGGACCGTTCATGGACCTTGCCGACGTCTTGGCCGGGATCTATCCCCCCGATCGTGCCGCAGTCGAGCAGGCTGCGCGGCAAGCGGTGGTAACCGGCGAAGTTCTGGAGGTCGAGTACAGGATCCAGGCAAGCGAGGGCGATCTTCGTTGGATGGCGGCGAGAGGGCGCGTCGACCATCCATCCGGCCAACGCGTAATGGGCGTGGCGCTGGACATCACCCCACGCAAGCGCGCCGAAGCGCAAGCTGAGCAGGATCGCGCGGCGCTGCAGCACATGGCCCGAGTGTCATTGCTCGGGCAACTATCCGCCTCGATCGCACACCAGCTCAACCAACCGCTGGCCTCGATATTGAGCAACGCCGAAGCGGCTCAAGGAATGCTCGAGAGCGGCTCTGTGGATGTGCCTGAACTGCGCGAGATCTGCAAAGACATCGTGGAGGAGGATCATCGCGCGGCCGAGGTGATCAAGCGGCTCGGCGCGCTGTTCAGACGTGATGAGCCGAGGCTGATGCCACTCGATCTCAACGATCTCGTGGGAGACACCCTCGAGTTGCTGCGCACCAACCTTCTGACCCGCCAAGTGGGGACGACCATAAACCTGGAAGGCGGCCTTCCTTCTGTCGATGGTGACCGAGTGCAACTACAGCAACTCCTGCTGAACCTGATTATCAATGCGGCAGACGCGATGATTTCGACGCCGGAGGCGCAGCGCACATTGACCGTGCGAACCGCGTTAATGGGTCAGCATGTTGAACTGTGCGTGGCGGACAATGGCCCCGGCATCGAAACGGCTGTGCGGGACAAGGTGTTCAATCCGTTCTGGACCACCAAATCCCAAGGCATGGGAATTGGGTTGGCTATCTGCCGCACGATCGCGATGGTGCACCATGGCAGCCTCGACTTGGCAGACTCGGGTGGCCGAGGTGCAACCTTCCGTCTGCTGCTGCCTATCGGAGGAAGGCCATGAGCGAAGCTGTTCCAACGGTGTTCATCGTGGAGGACAACGAGCCGCTGCTACGAGCGCTGTCTCGCGTTTTGCATCAAAAGGGATTCCGGACCGAGACCTATACGTCGGCCGAAGACTTCCTCACCCATCGCGATGTCACAGTTCCGGGCTGTCTCCTGCTCGATGTCAATCTACCGGGCCTTGACGGGCTCGCATTGCAGCGCCGGCTGGCCGATTTTGGGCCTCCGTTGCCGATCGTGTTCATGAGCGGCCACGGCGACATCCCGATGACGGTGCAGGTGATCAAGGCAGGCGCGATCGACTTTCTGACCAAGCCGGTATCGGCCGTCGCGCTGCTTGCAGCAGTTCAAGCGGGGATTGCACAGGATCTCCTTGCGCGCCAGTCCATGGCCAAAGGCGAAGCGCTCCGAATCCGGTTCGCCACGTTGACCCCTCGCGAGCGCGAAGTCCTCGCCGGCATCATCGCCGGCAGGCTGAACAAACAGATCGCCGGCGACCTCGGCGTCGTGGAGCGCACCATCAAGTTCCATCGCGCACAGATCATGGACCGCCTGCAGGTGCGAACCGTCGCCGAGTTGATGCACTTGACCGTTGCCTTGAATCTCTCGGCCGGCCCGCCGATCGACGATGCCGGTCCTGAAAGACCCGGCGAACCGCCTCCCAATTGAGGCGTTTGAATCGGTACTGTTCTAAAAGACAGTTCCGGCGCTCATGCTGAAGCGCTAACTTGGCACTCCAGATGATTCCAATCCGCGTGGCTGTGGTGGACGACGAAGCGCCGGTGCGCGTGGCACTTCGGCGCCTGTTGCGCTTGGAACGCTACGAGGTCGTGCTCTTTGCCTCTGGCGAGGACTTTCTTGACTCGCTCGACTCGCGCTGCGTGGACTGTGCGTTGGTCGACCTGCATATGCTCGGGCTGACCGGATTGCAGGTTCGCGCGAAGCTGACGGACGCTGGTCAAACCTTTCCGGTCATCTTCATCACTGCCAGTGACGACATCAACGACCTACGCAGTGGCTTCGAGGCGAGCGGCTTCGAGGTCCTGCGAAAGCCCTTCGGTAAGGCAGAACTCCTGGCATCCCTCAAGACGGCACTCGACAGATCACCACGCCGGGACTGACTCTCGGGTCGACGCTCTCGCTTGCATAGCCCGGCAGCCCTCGCTCGAGGATCGCATCCTTGCAACTCCGACTCGCTCCCAATCGCATGTGCTGCCTCGGGTGCTCGGCGCCTGCGTCAAACGGCTGACGCTGGCCGACGCCTGTCCTTTGGTACAGGACTGCACCCAGGGACAGTGCCAATCCTGTTTCGAACTCTCTAATGTTGAACCCAAGTCATCGCACAGGGCGGAAAAATTAGAAGCGACAGCCTGCAACCCCGTCCTTCTGGCGAGGTGCATCACCAAAGGAGAAAACATGAACTTGCGAAATCACGTGGCGTGCGCCATCGCCGTATCGGCGGTTGCGCTGGGCGCGGGGCAACCGGCGCTGGCACAAAAGAGACCCAACGTGGTCGTTCTGATGACTGATGACACAGGGTGGAACGACTTCGGGGCCTATCTCGGGGGCTCAGCCTTGGGGCACCCCACGCCCAACATTGATCGCGTCGCCAAAGAGGGCGCCATATTCACCTGCTGGTATGGACAGGCGAGTTGCACCGCGGGCCGTGCCTCGTTCATGACCGGGCGCATCCCAATCCGCTCGGCGCTGTCGGTGGTCGTCGTGCCCGGCGACCCGAACGGCCTTCGGAAAGAGACGCCCACTATTGCCGAGTTCTACAAAAAGAACGGCTATTCCACCTATTTCTCGGGCAAGTGGCATCTCGGCGACAAGCCCGAGTTCTATCCGATCGAGCACGGCTTCGACGAGATGAAGCAGTTTGCTGCTTACTATCCAGGGGTCTACGGCTACAGCGACACTTCTGCCAACGCTCATCCTTGGTTCCCGAAAGGAAACGCCGAGTACTGGAAGATGTATCAGAGCGTGGTCAACCTCTACGAATGGGAGGGGGTAGCCGGCAAGCCCGCGGTCAAGGGCGACAACGGCGCGGTCATCACGCTGACCAACCTCGCCGACTTCGATATGCGACAGACGGATTCGGCGATCGAATACATCAAGAAGAACGCGAAGTCCGACAAACCATTCTTCATGGATGTGAACTTCATGAAGATGCATCAGCCCACCAGTCCGAACAAGATGTTCGCGGGTAAATCCCATTTGGGGAACTACTCTGATTCAATGATGGAGCTCGATTACAACATCGGCCGGATCATGGACACCATTCGTGCCGAAGCACCTGACACGATCGTCGTCATCTCGGCGGACAACGGCGCGTGGCAGGATGCATGGCCCGACGCCGGCACGCATCCGTTCCGTGGAGAAAAGGGTTCACCATTCGAAGCCGGCTGGCGCGTACCCGGCATCATGTGGGCGCCGGGCAAGATTCCGGCGGGCCAGGTTCTTCACGAAATGATGTCGCACATGGACGTGTGGCCTACGACCGCCACGATGGTCGGCCTCAAGGCGCCCGCCAAGGGCGAGATGAAAGACAACGCCGGCAAGCCAATCTACTTCGACGGTATCGACAACACGGCCTACGTTACTGGCAAAGACAAACATTCGGCGCGCAACGAGTGGATCTACATCGACGGCGAGAATTTCGCGGGCGCTCGGGCCGATGTCGCTCTCATCCCCGAAGCGCCGGATGTGAAGATGGCTTGGAAGCTTCTGTATAGCTCGAAGGACACCTGGATGGGCCCAACCTTGAGCATGGGTGCGGTGCCCTCGCTCTACAACCTCACGATGGACCCCTACGAGAAATACGACATGATGTTCAATGGCGCAGTTGCGACGCGCAATCCAACCTCGTCGCCAGGGCGCTACTCCGGCATGGACAACGGGTGGGCCATTTCGCTGGTCGACATACCCCTCATGGAGTTCAACAAGTCGATCGTCAAATACCCGAACATCGAGCGTTTCCCGGGCGGGGCGTCAAACGACATGATTCCCAACTTGCAGAACCCCAAGAATCCATTGCCCTACGACCCGATCAAGCTGCCGAAGACGGTCGGCTCTGTCGGTGGCGGTTGAACGCGAACATTTAGGAGACAGTCATGAAGTCGAAACTCTTTCTTTCACTGTGCGCCGTAGCGCTGGCCGCGGGTTGCGTCACAAAGCAGACCTACAACACGGAGGTGCAGAAGGCCAACACCTACGCGGCACTGGACAAACAGCTTTCGAGTGAAGTGAGCAGCGATCAGGCAAAGATCACCCAGCTGCAAGATCAACTCAAGGTGACGATGGTCAACGACATCCTTTTTCCGGAGGGAGGATGGAGACTCAGTCCTAGCGGCGAGCAAACCTTGGGAAAGATTGCGCCGACGCTCTCCAATCTGCCAGGTCAACAGATCATCGTTCAAGGGTTCACCGACAACGTGCCCATCGGTCCTGAACTGAGATCGCGGTTCCCTTCCAATGTTGAGCTCTCGTCAGGACGTGCGGACGAAGTCGTGCGCTTCCTCACATCGAAGGGAGTGCCGCAGAACTCGATCTCAGCGCAAGGCTTCGGAGAGGCGCGTCCGGTGGCCAGTAACGACTCGCCGCAAGGCAGGTCGAAGAACCGACGCGTCGAGATCGTCATCGCAGCTGCCAGCCGTCCTTAAGCGCGGGAATGACCATGTCCGAGGACGGGCCATCAGGTCTAGGGCGATCGATGCAGGCGCGGTGCGGAGAGCGCATCGAAACTGTTCTCGATCGCTTCGTTGACGTCGCGCCATCGCGTCGACAGGTTGGCGGCCTCCAGCGCAGACTGCAGCGCACGCACGTCCTTCGCGCTCGGCGCCACCTTGATCTGCGCAATCGCCGCCGTGGTGTTGCCGGCCTTCAGCAGCGCCATGACCTTGTTTACCCACTCGTTCGTTCGTGCCATGAATTGCGTCGGTTGTGCATCGGGCGACCAATGTACATCTACAACGGCGGTGACGCCGGATTCGAAGGCGTTCGTTCGGCTTGCATCAAGTCGATGCTTGCCCAGGCGATCTGCACGCGGCGCTCGAACTCGGCGTTGACCAGTTCAGCAAGGACTTCGACCTCGCTGCGTGGTACTCGGCACTCGCGAGGGCGCGACATTTGCAATTCCACCAGACCGCGCACGCATGCGACGGCGCGATAGGCCTCTCTCACTGCATCGAGGTCGGCGGTGGCCTTCGCGCCGAGCGAGACGAGATCGCCGATGGCCTTGAGCGAGTTGTCGCCGGTGGGGGGAACGGTAGGGGGGCGCGCGGGCGCGCAAGTAGGGTGAGTCAAGAATGACCTCCAGCGGGTTCGGTTTGCAAAAACCACCGCGCTCCAACGTCAATTGGAGGCGGCGGCTCGAACGAGTTGACGTACCGGGAACCCGCTTGCGCGAACCGGCGAGCCTTGCGGCTCCACGCCCGAGCCGCCAAAAAATGGGAGGCACGAACAAGGAAGCCGCAGACACTTTGCGGAATGGCTGCGGCTTGCATCGCAGCGAGTTACTCGAGACGTCAATCCCGATCACGCCTTTTTTTGACGTGACGAGGAAAGTATATCGACGGCCGCCTGCACTGCGACTGCGCCCGTTGACCGCGTGCCGAACAGGGTCGAGATAGGAAGCTAAACTTCGTAGTCATCCTGTCCAATTCCTGTCGAAGTCACAGCGCATGTCCACCCAACTCGACGAACCCGCCACCGAAGCCGCCCATGCACTGGCGGTCGATCTGCGCATGCTGGCCTCGCAGTTGCGCCGCCGGCTGCGGCAGGAGGCTTCCGTTGCCGACTGGACCGAATCCCAGCGCGCCGTCCTGTTGAGACTGGAGCGCCAGGAGGTCGCCACGGTGACCGACCTGGCGCTGGCCGAAGGCGTGCGTTCCCAGTCGATGGGGGCCACCGTGGCATCGCTGATCGAGGGCGGCTACGTCAAGGGCGCGCCGGACCCCGCGGACGGACGGCGCACGCTGCTCTCGCTCACCCCGCAGACGCGCAAGGTGTTCCGGCAGGTCCGCACCGCGCGCGAGGACTGGTTGCAGCGCGCCATCTCGGCGCGCTACTCGCCGGCCGAACAGAAGCAGTTGACTGCCGCCGTGCAACTGCTGCAGCGCCTGCTCGATTGAAACCGACCCTCACGACAACGAAAGCCTCCCATGCCCCTGTCCAAGCTTGACCCCGATACCGTTCGACGGCCCGGCAAGCGCAGGAGCTCGGCTTCAACGTCGCCCTGGTGGTCGACGCGATGACCGACCTCAACGAGCAGGCGCACGCGAACAGCCTGGCGCGCATCTTCCCGCGCCTGGGCGAGACCTGCCACACCAGGGACGTCCTGGCGCTGCTGGAGGGCCTTTGAGCGAAACCTTCCGTTCACTGCACATTCGCAACTACCGGTTGTGGGCCGCCGGCGCGCTGGTTTCCAACATCGGCACCTGGATGCAGCGCACGGCGCAGGACTGGCTCGTCCTGACGCACCTGACAAACCACAACGCCACTGCCGTGGGCATCGTGATGGCGTTGCAGTTCGGCCCGCAGTTGGTGCTGTTGCCTTTCACCGGACTCGCGGCCGACCGGCTGAACCGGCGCAAGCTGCTGATGACCACGCAGGCGACGATGGGGGCGCTCGCGCTCGGCCTGGGCCTGCTCACCGTCAGCGGCATGGCGCAGCTATGGCATGTCTACGTGTTCGCGCTGCTGCTGGGTTGCGTGGCGGCGTTCGACGCGCCGGCGCGCCAGACCTTCGTGGCCGAACTGGTGTCGGATGCCGAACTCTCGAACGCGGTGGCGCTCAATTCCACTTCCTTCAATGCCGCGCGCATGGTGGGTCCGGCCGTGGCCGGCGTGGTGATCGCTGCCACCGGTCCGGGCGAGGCCTTCCTGCTCAACGCGCTGTCTTTCGTGGCCGTGCTCGCTTCGCTGGCTTGCCTGCGGAAGAGCGAGTTCTTCACGCGGCAGGGCGCGGCGGAGCGCAGGAATGCAAGTCTGATGGAGGGCTTCCGCTACGTCTGGAACCGGCCCGATCTGCGCGCGGTGCTGTCGATGCTCTTCCTGGTGGCCACCTTCGGCCTGAACTTCCCGATCTTCATCTCCACCATGTCGGTCGGCGCCTTCCACGGCGGACCCGGGCAGTACGGGCTCCTGTCTTCGACGATGGCGATCGGCTCGGTCACGGGCGCACTGCTCGCGGCACGCCGGGCGCGGCCCCGTTTCGGCCTTCTCGTGCTCGGCTCGGCGGTGTTCGGCTTTGGCTGCCTCTCTGCTGCGCTGATGCCGCATGTCGTCGCGTTCGGCGTGGCCCTGGTCATTACCGGTGTTGCTGCACAGACGCTCACCACTTCCACCAACAGCCTGGTGCAGCTCTCGACCGACCCCGCGTTGCGCGGCCGTGTCATCGCGATCCTGCTGGCGACGCTGCTGGGCAGCACGCCCATCGGCGCGCCGGTGGTGGGCTGGGTCGCCGACACATTCGGCCCACGCTGGGCGATGGGCGTGGCCGCCGCCGCGGGGCTGGCGTCCGCGGCCATCGGGCTGCGTTACCTGGTCCGCTACCACGGACTGCGGCTGCGAGTGGAAAGGCGCCGGCTGCGCTGGACTATGCGGAGTTCCTACAGCAGGGAGTAGGAAGGCGCCGCGCGTCGCGGCTTGGGAAGGGGACAGTCCCGGCATCGAGGAACCGCCCGTGAAGGGAGGGCGCCGAAGCAACCTCTACCAGCGCCGGATGACTGTCGGTTTGCAGCATGAAGCGATGAATGCTTTCTGTCTGTGCGCCGCCGCACAGTGCGTTTGTGCGATAGCGAACGTCGTTTTCGGGCTCGTGCCTATACTGAACAGGACCGTGCACACGCGCACGCCCGAGGTCATCCCCGAAACGCATATCCCGGAGGAAGTGGTGGCCCTTCAGCCCGAATCGAAGAAGAACCGCCTGCTTGGCGCACTGCCCGATGCAGAATGGCAGCGCTGGCTGCCGCAGCTCGAAGCGGTCGAGATGCCGCTCGGGCAGGTACTGTACGAGTCGGGCACCACGCTGAGCCACGTCTACTTTCCGACAACGGCCATCGTCTCCCTGCTCTACGTCATGGAGAACGGCGCTTCCGCGGAGATCGCCGTGGTGGGCAACGAAGGCATCGTCGGCATCTCGCTGTTCATGGGCGGGGAGTCCACCCCCAGCCGTGCCGTCGTGCAAAGCGCAGGGCAGGGCTTCCGGCTCAGGGCACAGGTGATCAAGGACGAGTTCAACCGGGCACCTGTCCTTCACCTGCTCCTGCGCTACACCCAGGCGCTGATCACGCAGATGGCGCAAACGGCGGTCTGCAACCGGCATCACTCGCTGGATCAGCAACTGTGCCGCTGGCTCCTGCTGAGCCTGGACCGATTGCAGGGCAATGAACTCGTGATGACGCAGGAACTCATCGCCAACATGCTCGGCGTGCGCCGCGAAGGCGTCACCGAAGGCGCGCTCAAGCTGCAGAGGGCCGGGTTGATCAGCTATGCGCGCGGTCGAATCACGGTGCTGGACCGGGAAGGGCTGGAACGGCGCTCCTGCGAGTGCTATGCGGTGGTCAAGAAGGAGTACGACAGGCTTCTCCCGGACAGGATCGCTGTCTAGACGGAGCTGACAGACAGGAGGCGGAAGAATGCATCGACTCGACGACATCGCAACCAGGCTGCTGGGTTCGCGCTACGACACTCTCGACGAGCGAACAAAGCGTATCGCACGCCACATCGCCGAGCGCACGCCAGTTTCCCGGAATGTCGAGGCGGACGCCGACGTCCGGCAGTCATTCGGCCAGCGCGCGGCAGACGCGGTCGCATCCTTTGGCGGATCCTGGACCTTCGTCGGGCTATTCGGCGCGACCATGCTGCTGTGGGTCGCGCTCAACTTCCTGCTCCTGGCGGCCCGCGGCACGACTTTCGACCCCTATCCGTTCATCCTGCTCAACCTGTTTCTTTCCATGCTGGCGGCCGTCCAGGCGCCGATCATCCTGATGTCGCAGAACCGGCAATCAGTGAAGGACCGGATCCATGCGGAGCACGACTACGAGGTCAACCTCAAGGCCGAACTGGAAATCATGCTGCTTCACGACAAGATCGACCAGTTGCGCGAGCGGCAATGGGAAGAGTTGCTGGAGATCCAGAAGCAGCAGCTCGCGCTGTTGACGGGGCTGATCGAGAAGAAGACGCTGTCGCCATGAAGTGCGACAAACCTTGGTTGGATGCTGGCCTTGCGCCGGGCGAGGGTCACGCCTCGATGATCACTTTGAGCGCCTTCGTGTCCGCGGCCCGGCCGAAGGTGTCATAGGCATCCAGGATCCGGTCCAGCTTGAAGCGATGCGTGATCAGGCGGCTGGCGTCGATACGCCCGGACTGGACGGTCTTGAGCAGCATCGGGATCGACACGGTGTCGACCAGGCGCGTCGTGATGGTCAGGTTGTGCGACCACAAGCGCTCGAGGTGCAGGTCGACCTTCTTGCCGTGCACGCCGACGTTGGCGATGGTGCCGCCCGCCGCGACGATGTCCTCGCACAGTTCGAACGTCGCGGGGATTCCCACGGCCTCGACGGCCGTGTCCACGCCGCGTCCGCCGGTGAGCTTCATCACCTGCTGCGCCGCATCGCCGCCGGTGTTGTTCACGGTGGCCGTCGCGCCGAAGCGTTGTCCGACGGCCAACCGGTTGTCGTCCAGGTCGATCATGATGATCTCTGCCGGTGCATAGAACTGGGCCGTCAACAACGCCGCAAGCCCGATCGGCCCCGATCCGACGATGGCGACGCTGGAGCCGGGCTGCACCCGTCCATTCAGCACGCCGCACTCGAAACCGGTCGGCAGGATGTCGCTCAGCATCACGAGTGCTTCTTCGTCGGCGCCTTGGGGAATCGGGTACAGGCTGGTGTCGGCGTGGGGAATCCTGACGAACTCGGCCTGTGTGCCATCGATGCGGTTGCCCAGGATCCAGCCCCCGGTCGTGCAATGCGAGTACATCCCTTTCCGGCAAGGCTCGCAGCGGCCGCAGGCGCTGATGCATGAAATCAGGACCCTGTCCCCCCGATTGAAGGTGCTCACGCCGGGCCCCACTGAATCGATGACGCCCACACCCTCATGGCCGAGCACGGTCCCGGGTTGGCAGGTGGCGACGTCGCCCTGGAGGATGTGCAGGTCGGTGCCGCAGATCGTCGTCCGGGTGATCCGGACGATCGCGTCGCCGGGGTTCTGGATCGTTGGCTTGGGCCGGTCTTCCAGTCGTTTCTGACCGGGACCGTTGTAGACGAGTGCTTGCATGGCGCCATTCCATCGCGAGGACGTCGCCCGGTCTGTGCGGTGGCAGACAGTCGCACCGGTGATTTGCGCGCAGAGTGGCGCGTCCCCACTCACACGGAGCGCCCTTGGCTGCGATCGAGAACCACCTCATCGAATTGCTTCCACGCAAGGAGCGTCGGCGCCTGCTTGAGGTCTGCGAACCGATCCAGTTGGTTCTGGCCGAAGTGATCCACGAGGCGGGCACGGCGACCCGGCACGTCTACTTTCCCGTCGACGGCTTCATTTCACTGGTGGCGCGCATCGACGGGCATCCCGGACTGGAAGTCGGTATGGTGGGGCGCGAAGGGATGCTGGGTGCCAACCTGGTGCTCGGCGTGGAGAACGCGCCCCTGCGTGCGCTGGTGCAAGGCGCCGGCGCGGCCTGGCGTATCGCCGCTGCCGACTTTCGTCGCGAACTCGCACGCAACGCGGCACTGCGGCGGGTGCTCGACCGCTACATCCACGTTTCGATGTCGCAACTGGCCGCATCGGCCGCCTGCCTGCGTTTTCACCAGATCGGACCGCGCCTCGCGCGATGGCTCCTGATGAGCCAGGACCGCGCCCATGCCGACAGCTTCCACGTCACGCACGAGTTTCTCGCCTACATGCTGGGCGTGCGCCGCGTCGGCATCACCCTGGCCGCCGGCGTCCTGCAGCGCGGTGGGTTGATCGAGTACAACCGCGGCACCCTCAAGGTGCTCGATCGTCCAGGCCTCGAGGCGACGGCCTGCGCCTGCTATGCCGCGGACGGAAAAAGCTACGCGGGATTGCTTTGATCCGTTTGCGCGGCATCCGGCCTTCATGTCGTGTGTCTGTACGCTGGCGAACCGACAAAGCGTCGGCGCGCGCTGTACAAGGGAACATTGGGCTCAGCCCCTGTTCAAGCAAGGCACCATGGACTACGACCGCGACTCGACGCGCCTCCCTTACCGCGGCTGGGAGATACGCAGCCACCTCACGCACATTTCCTTCGATGGGACTGTGGCAGCCKGGGCGATGATCTACTTCGAGGAGGCGTGCAAATGCCACCTCGTGTCGTGCAAGCAGTTTGTCGACGGCTTCGATGCCATCCATGCCATCGAAGCCAAAGCGTCGCTGTGGGTCGACGACCGCGAACTCAACCCCCGGAGCGAACATGTCGAACCCCTACTTTCATGAAGCGTCGGGTTCCGTCCATTTCTGGGTGCCCATCGATGGCGTGCTCGTCGGCGCGAGCATCGGCAAGGAAACGCTGCACTACTGCTATCGGTCGACCGCCATTGACGACCAGCCGCTGGAGACCTACCAGCTTCACGCCAAAGAGATCGATGCGGCCGTGCGCAGGCGCGTTTCGGGCGGTTCCGTCGAGCCGGTGATGCTCCGCGACTACGACCTGCACGAGCCAGCGGGCAAGGGCATCGAATAGACCCCTCTTCGCCCCCTGGCTGCGCGCCGGACAGGCGCCCGAGTCCGGCGCACACGGAGCTGTAGGACCGCCAGGGCCTCGCCGGGCGACGCATTGACGCGTTGACGCACAATGGCACCGGCCCGAGCGGGCGGCGCCGGACGGTCCGGTCATCGCCTCCGCCAGTCGGCCTCGTGCGTCACAAAGGAACCCGGCATGAAACGTCTGTCCCGCTTCGCGATCCTGTTGTTGCCCATTCTGCTTTCGGCATGCGCCTCGGGATCCGGGCAGAGCGATGTTCCAACGCAGCCCGCGCTGGCACCGGCCGAAGTTCCGAAGGTCAAGGCCGGCATTCTGACCATGCGCGACAAGACGCTGGACGAACTGTTTGCGCAAAAGCCGGAGACCCGCGACGAACTGAAGAAGGCTGTCGGCTACGCCGTGTTCGACTCCTCGCAGATCAACGTCATTCTCTTCGTCGGGGCGCGTGGCACCGGGGTGCTGGTGGACAACGCGACGCAGGCGAACACCTTCATGCTTGCGACGCGCGCCGGCACGGGCCCGGGCGTCGGCTACAAGGATTTCCGCCAGGTCATGATCTTCAAGAACAAGGAAGTGTTCGACCAGTTTCGCAAGCTTGGCGCCGACGTCACGGCATCGGCGGACGTCACGATGAAGCTGCGTACGACGGAGGGAGCGGGAACGTCAGCGGACATGTCGGCTTCCTTCAATCCCTACATCTCCACCTACCAGTTCACGGACAAGGGCCTCTTGCTGCAGGCCAACTGGGGCGGTGCTGCCTTCGTTCCCTACGCGCAACTGAATCAGCCCTGACCGATCCACCCCTGTCGCCCTGTTGTCTGCCGGAGGATGTCGATGTTCAAGCCCGGTTCGAGGCGCTACGCTGTCGCCGTTGTCGCCCTCGTCGTGATGGTCGCCGCACTGCTGGCCTACATCGCCTACCAGCAGCGGTCGTCGTTCAGTCCCCAGGAGCAGCTCTACGTCGAGGCGCCCGACGCGGCCGGAATCGCAGAGGGCATGCAGGTCACGACCCGTGGGGTCGTCATCGGCAGCGTTCGCAAGATCGAACTGCCAACGGCCCAGTCCGCTGACCAGGGCGCCCGGATCGAACTGGGCATCGGCCGCGGCTACATGGCGGGCCTTTCGAAGGGAACGCGGGCGCGACTGGTGCAGGACAGCACCCTCGGCCAGCCGGTCGTCGACCTCGTGCCCCCGCGCGGCGGTACACAAGCGCTGACTCCCGGCGAGGTGTTGGCATTCGAACGCAGCAGGGACGGCAGCCAGCTCTTGCAGGAGATGCAGGCGGCATGGATGCCCGTGATCGCCGATGCGCGCAAGTTGACCGAGAGCCTGACGGATCCGAACGGGTCCTTCCAGCAGACCCTGAAGGCGGGCCAGGACGTCGTCTCCAAGATGCCCGCCATCGTGGAGAAGACCGGCGAGGTCGTCGATCAGACGAAGCAGGCCGTGAAGACCATCGAGAACGGGGCGACGGCGACCCTGCAGAAGGCCAGCCGCACCATCGAGGTCGTGGAGCAGGCAGCGCCGGCGGTGATCGAAAAGGTGCAGCAGGCCGCGGCGACCACGCAGAAGGCCAGCGCCGACGTGCAGGCCATGGCGGCACAGGCTTCCGAAAGACTCCCCGCCGTGCTCGACCAGGTTCAGGCCGCGGCGACGCAAACCAACCAGATGGTGAGCAACGCACGCCAGACCTGGCCGATCAGCATGCTGACCGGCACGCCCACGACGCCGCAGTCGCTGCCGATCGACAGCATCGGCGGCCTGCCGCTGCCTGGAGAAGCGCCATGAACCGCGCTTGCCGGTTGATTGCCTGCGGCCTGTGCGCAGCGGGAGCGGCCCTGCTGGGGGCGTGCTCGTCGCCGCCCGTGCGCTCGGCTGCCGAGATCCAGGCCCAGGGCTTCAGCACGCAGGGCATGGATCGCGTCAAGGCAGGCGACCTGCCGCGCGCCCTGGTGTTTTTCCAGCAGGCCCTCGTGGTCGGGCAGTCGATCGAGGACGACGACGCGATCGCCGCCGCGCGGCTGAACCTGTCGATGGTCTATGTCGGCATGGGTCGCCAGGACGAGGCGCTGAAGCAGCTGGATGCGGTCCTGGACGAGCGCCGCCTGGCGTTCAGCGCGGACCGGCGCGCCGAAGCCGCATTGAGGCGGGCGATGGCCCTGCAGGGGAGCGATCGAGCGAGCGCGGAGCAATCACTCGACCGGGCGGGAACGATCTGCGGCAGCGGTTGCAGCGTGAAGGGAAAGATCCTCAACCTGAAGGCCTACATCGCCCTGAGCGCCGGTCGAGCCGAGGAGGGCCTGAAACTGGCGCAGCAGGCTCAGAGTGCCCTTGCCAAGGACGATGCACTGGAAAAGGCGAACGCGCTGCGCCTGCAGTCGAGCGCCTACATCGCCATGAAGACACCGGCCGCCGCGGTCCCGCTGCTTCAGGAAGCCTTGAGGATGGACAAGACCGCGGGAGCGAGCGAGAAGATCTATCAGGATCTGCTGCTCCTGGGGCAAGCGTCCGCGGACAAGCCGGAACTGGCCAGGGACTACTGGGCCAGGGCTCATGACGTGGCGGTCGCGGCCAGCAACGAGGCCGGTTCCGAGCGCACAGCGAGATTGCTGGCCGGCCCGGCGCCGTAACGGCGGTAATCGACTTCCGACCTTGGGGCGCGGTCTTGGCCTTCACGCGATGTAGCTACCAGGCGACTGGGAGCGGTCCGGCGCGTGAAGATACTTTGATCACGATTTCGGTCACGCCCCATCGGGTACCCCGAGACCGCGGGAGCCCTTCGACCAGGGAAACCTGGCGGGGGGCCTTCTGTGCTCGCATCAGACGTAAAAAGGCCCCGGGCATTGCTGCACGGGGCCTGAATCCGTCTTTGGGTCGACGGTGGAGGAGACAACTGGGTGGAGCCTGAATCGTCAGTTCGGTTCGTCCGTAATCTTCGATGTCTTTACGCCGTGAAAAACCAGGGCGGCGGCTGCGCCGAGAACCATCAACAGGGTCAGCATGAAAGTGCTTCGTTGGTCATGATGGATCGATTCTGGGGTAAACCCTAGGTTTCTGCAGAGGCCCTCCGCATAACCACAACGACGGTAGGCGAGGGCCTCCGGACCGAAGGTCGCTCACCCCGGAATATTCGGCTCGACCAGCTGTGCCAGGGCGACGAGCGACTCCTGCCAGCCCAGGTAGCACATCTCGGGCGGAATCACGTCGGGGATGCCTTCCTGCACGATGGACATGTCCGTCCCGCAGGACACAGCAGTGAGTGTCACTGTGGTCTTCATGGTGCCCGGCAGGTTGGCGTCGTCGAAGGTCGCGTCGTAGGCAATGCGCTGGCCCGGGACCAGTTCCAGGTACTTCCCACCGAAGGAATGGCTGTGGCCGGTGCCAAAGTTGGTGAAGGACATGCGCCAGGTGCCCCCGACCACGGGCTCCATGCTGTGGACCTTGCCGACGAACCCGAAGGGTGGCAGCCAGCGCTCGAAAGCGCCGGGCTCGACGAATGAACGGTAGACCCGGTCGGGTGGAGTGCGCAGGACGCGGTGCAGACGGACGGTGTTGGTGGTCACGGTTGTGTTCTCCGGTGAAGTGCGAGGACGACCCTCACTGATACGTCGAGCGAGCCTGCGGGAAATCGACATTCCGCAAGATGAGGGAAAACCCAGGTTGATCCGAGGTTACATGGGGCGCAGGGTGCGGGCTCGAACCGGAGGGTGCAATGAGAGCTGTATTGCGGCTGTCGCGATCGCGTGCCTGGCGCCCAGGGCGATTCGATCTCGCCTGGGTGATGCTGGGGACCGTGCTGACGTTCGTGCTGTCGAGCACGTTGGAGCTGCACGAACGCCTGGCTGTGGCCTTTGCACATGCCGAGGCATGGCAGGCTGACGAAGTCCCACTCACGTTGGTCGCGCTCTCGCTTGGACTGGCGTGGTATGCGCGGCGCCGTCGCCAGGAAGCTGCGCGCCTGCTGGCCCAGAACCGGGAGCTCGCACAGAAACTGATCGCGCTGCAGGACAGCGAGCGCCTGGAACTGGCGCGTGAGCTCCACGACGAGTTCGGCCAGCATTGCACCGCCATCCGCATCGAGGCCACCTACATCCAGCGCTCTTCCTCGCTCGAGCAGATCGGGGAGTCCGCACGGCGCGCTGCCGCTTCGGCCGAATTGCTGCAGGTGGGTGTGCGGCGCCTCGTGCGACGGTTGCGGCCGGCGGAGCTCGACCAGCTTGGCCTCGTCGCCGCGATGCAATCGCTGTGCGAAGCGTGGTCGACGCGCAGCGGCGTGCGCTGCCAGTTCCAGTCTCGCGGCGACCTGCGCCAACTCGGCGAGGCGATCGATACGACCATCTATCGCGTGACCCAGGAGACGCTGGCGAATGTCGTGCGTCATGCACATGCGACGCATGTGCGGATCGAGCTCTCGGCGACGCCGCAGGTGTTGACGTTGAGCGTGGAAGACGATGGTCGCGGCTTCTCCGCCGCGACGCCGGAGCGCGGTTTCGGGCTGCTCGGCGCGACGGAGCGCGCCGCGGCACTCGGCGGCAGCTTCGAGGCCGACAGCGCGCCGGGCGCCGGCACGCGGATTCGCATGGAACTTCCTTTGGTGCCGGAACTTCGGGTGGGGGTGTCGTGATCCGGCTCCTGCTGGTCGATGACCATCCCGTGGTGCGCGAGGGCTACCGGCACCTGCTGGAACAGGACGGCGACATGGCCGTCGTTGCGCAGGCCGCTTGCGTCGACGAGGCCTGCTCGCAATTCGCCGCCCACGAACCCGACATCACGGTCACCGACCTGGGGATGCCCGGCAGCAGCGGCCTCGAACTGATTCGCCGCCTGCGCGAACGCGACGCTCAGGCGCGCACGCTCGTCTTCAGCATGCACGACACCGACATGCTGGTGCACCGCGCGCTCGAACTCGGCGCACTGGGCTTCGTCTCCAAGACCAGTCCGCCCGAATGCCTGATCGATGCGGTCCGTTGTGTGCGCGAAGGGCGCCGCTACCTGAGCCCGGCGCTGGCGCAACGCCTGCTCGACGGCGCCGATGCGTCGCTGGCCTTCGATTCGCTGACCCAGCGCGAATTCGAGGTCTTCCGTTTGCTGTCGCGCGGCGAGTCCGTGGCCGCGTGTGCCAACACCTTGCATCTGAGCCAGAAGACGGTTTCCAACCTCCAGAGCCTGATCAAGGACAAGCTGGGCATCCACACCACGGCCGAGATGGCGCATCTGGCCCTTCGGCACGGCATCATCGCCGCCGGAGAAGCCTGAGCCGGCCAGCACACGTCGGGAAATCTTCCCTGTCGCATTCAAACGTCATGCGATAGCTTGGGAAGAGGGCGCGCAGTTGTGCGCGATAACAAGTTCAAACACCGAGGAGACAGCATGTCCGGTGACGCGCGCGCGGTCGTTTTCTCGTCGGCGCCTGTGGCCGCAGCCGTTCTGCTGCTGTGCCATGGCCTGACGGCCCACGCACAGGTCGAGCCCGCAGAGGAGCCTGCCGCGGCAGCCCGGGCGGTGCCCGATCTGCCCACCATCAACGTCATCGCCGTCACTCCGTTGCCTGGGATGGACGTGCCGATCGACCAGATACCGTCGAACGTGCAGACCGCGACCGGCGCCGAGATGGAGCGATATCACTCGCTCGACCTGTCGAACTTCCTTGCTCGCGCGATCGGCGGCGTGTCCGTCAACGAGACGCAGGGCAATCCCTTCCAGCCCAACATCAACTACCGCGGCTTCACCGCGTCTCCCCTGCTCGGCACGCCACAAGGGCTCTCGGTGTTCCTCGACGGCGTGCGACTGAATCAGCCCTTCGGCGACGTCGTGAGCTGGGACCTGTTCTCGCGCACGGCCATCGCCTCGATCGCG
The DNA here is from genome assembly GCF_056400665.1 of Variovorax sp. P5_A3. Classification (NCBI taxonomy): domain Bacteria; kingdom Pseudomonadati; phylum Pseudomonadota; class Betaproteobacteria; order Burkholderiales; family Comamonadaceae; genus Variovorax; species Variovorax sp. P5_A3. The sequence continues at coordinate 344,533 of NZ_JBFUKW010000002.1, forward strand.
CTGATGCCGGGCAGCAACCCGCTGTTCGGCCTCAATACGCTCGGTGGCGCGCTGTCGATCCAGACCAAGGACGGCATCCACTATCCGGGCACGTCGGTGCAGGTGCTGGGCGGCTCGTATGGCCGTGCGGCCGCGGAGTTCGAGACGGGCGGCTACAACGTCGACAACGGCATGCACTGGTACGTCAACGGCAATGCCTTCCATGAAGACGGCTGGCGCACCGCGTCGCCGTCCGACCTGCGGCAGTTGTTCGCGAAGGTAGGCCGCAAGACACGCGATGGCGACACGTCGCTGACGATCGCCCTGGCCGACAACGACCTGACCGGCAACGGCGTGCAGGAGGAGGGCGCGTTGCAACGCGACTGGGCCAGCGTCCGGACCATTCCGGACAACACCAAGAACCGTTCGGTGTTCCTCAACCTTGCCACCGTGCAGGCCCTGAGCGACACGATGACCTTGTCCGGCAACGTCTACTACCGCAACATCTTGGCCAACACCCTCAACGGCGACATCAACGACGATTCCCTCGACCAGGCGCTCTACCAGCCCAGCGCCGCCGAGCGGAGGGCACTGGCGGCCGCCGGCTATACGGGATTCCCGACCAGCGGGGAGAACGCGACGAACACGCCCTTCCCCAAGTGGCGCTGCATCGCGAACGCGCTGCTGAACGACGAGCCGAACGAGAAGTGCAACGGCCTGATCAACCAGACGGAGGCTCGCCAGACCAACTATGGCCTCGCAGGCCAGTTGTCGATGCAGGCGACGACGGGCAGCATCGGGCACCAGTTCGTCGTCGGCGGCGCCTACGACGCGAGTCGCGTGAGCTTCACGCAAGGCGCACAGTTCGGCTACCTCAACCCGGACCGCACGATCACGCCGGTGTTCGGTCCCGGTGCTTTCGCCGATGGCACCCAATCGTCCGAAGACGCGTTCGATGCGCGGGTCGACCTGTCGAGCCGTTCGCACACGGGGAGCATCTATGCGACCGACACCATGGCGCTCAACACACAGACGCACCTGACGCTGTCCGGGCGCTACAACTACACCTCACTGACGAATACCGACAACCTCACGCCCGGTGGCGGACCGGGTTCGCTGGACGGCGACTACACATTCAGCCGCTTCAACCCGGCGGTCGGATTGACCTTTGCGGCGAACGAGGCCGTCACTTTCTACGTCGGCGCGAACCAGGGCAGCCGGGCACCCACCGCCATCGAACTGGGCTGCGCGGATCCGGAGAGCCCGTGCAAGCTGCCGAACTCCTTCGCCGGGGATCCGCCGCTCAAGCAGGTCGTGACCACCACCTTCGAAACCGGCATTCGCGGCGTGGCAGCCGGCCAGGTGGCCTGGAACTTCGGCGTGTTCCGCTCCGACAACCGCGATGACATCCTCTTCGTTGCGGACAATGCGAGCGGCTTCGGCTACTTCAAGAACTTCGGCAAGACGCGTCGCCAGGGCATCGAGATGGGCTTGCAGGCCAAGCCCGCCAGCGCCTGGACGGTGGGCGGCAACCTGAGCCTGCTCGACGCAACCTATCGCAGCACGGAGACGGTCGGCGGCGCCGGCAACAGCAGCAACGATGCCGCCGTGGCCGGATTCCCCGGCACGGACGGCACCATCGTGATCAACCCCGGCGATCGCATACCGCAGTTGCCGCGCCAGATCCTGAAGCTCTTCGCGGACTGGGAGCCGAATGCGCACTGGCGCGTCGGCGCAGACATGAACGCGGTGAGCGCCACGAACGTGAGCGGCAACGAGAACGGCCTGCACACGCCCGACGGCCTCTACTACGCCGGCCCAGGGCACAGTGGAGGCTACGCGGTGTTCAACCTCGGCGTGGACTACAAGCCCAAGCCCGGGATGAAGTTCTTCCTGCAGATCACCAACCTGTTCGATCGCAAGTACACGACCGGAGGCGTTCTCGGCGCCAATGGCTTCACTGTGAACGGCAACTTCGTCGCGCGGCCGTTGCCGGCGAATGCGAACGGCGACTTCCCGGTCCCTCGCGCGACCTTCTACTCGCCCGGTGCACCCCGCACCGCATGGGTCGGCCTGCGCTACGCCTTCGGCGCCTGAGCCGCGCATCCCCCCGTCGGGGGAGGCGCGCACCTGTCACCTGGATGGACAGTCGATCGAGTTCGCTCGCCCGGGGTCAGACACATCCGTACGAGCGTTGGTCGAACTTCTTACACCGGTCGTCCTGCCCGCACGCAAGAGTGTTGGCTTCGGCATGTCGTGCAAAGCAACAAATGCGAACCGATGTATTCCGTGCATTCGGGACAGACGGGAAGATGCATATGGTCTTCCGCCGCACCCAGACATTCGTCGTGAGAGACGCGTATGGCGTCGTCGAAAAACAGCGCGAGCCGCGGTTCTATCTTGATAACGGCGATCCGCTGGAATGTGCCGAACGCTATGACACATTCAAAACGCTCAGCGGTGATATGGTCCTTCGTGTGATCACGTCCACGCCGAAGAAGCGGCGGGACCATTTGTAGAAAGAAAGCATTCGTTGCTGAGAAATAGCGTCCTCACGCGACTTGTAGGACGTGTTCGATAGTGCTGTAGGCGCAGAGGCCGCAGCCTGTTTCTGGCACCGATATTGCACTTTCGCACGCATAAAAGCAGCAGGAGACATCCCATCCGACTACGGTCGGTTTCATCGAGTTCGACCTGGACCCGGAGAAGGACTGATGCTGTCTTCCTATGCAACTGGCTTGCGTGAAACACCGTTGTCTGCGTTGGGGAAATTCAATCCCTTTCTTGGCCTGATCCTGCGCGTGGGCGACATCGCGATTCTCGAAGTGAGCGGGTTGCTCGCCTTCTGGACGCGCTTCGGCGCACTGGAAATGGGCGCCGACTATGTGCATGCGCTCAGTCGGGGCGTGCTGTTCGCAGTCATCGTCCTCAACGGCAGTTCACTGTATCGACGCTGGCGCGGTCGCGCGATCACGGACGAGTTCATCAAGCTCGGGACCTTGTGGCTGCTGATGTTCTGCGTCATGGCGGTGTATGCGCTGGCCGTGAGAGACGGTCACGAGACTTCGCGATTGTGGTGGGGCGGTTGGCTGCTGTTCAGCATCACCGGTGCCATGCTGCTGCGCGTGGCCCTGCGTGCGATTGCACGCTGGATGGGGACTCAGGGCGTCGATCCGCGCGTCTCGGTCGTGGTCGGCGCCAATCCGGACGCGCAACGCCTGGTCGATGCCATCCACCGCGACGAATCGTGCGGCATCGAAGTGCGAGGCTGGTTCTCCACGCATGCGGATCGCAGCGAGTTGACGGGCGCCCCGATGCTGGGGCGGCTCGACAACCTCGGTGGCTATGTGGAGTCCCGCGGTGTCGATCTGGTCTGGCTGGCATTGCCCATGTGGGACCAGAAGAAGATCTCCTATGCGCTCAGCGAACTGAAGAACTCGACCGCAGACATCAAGCTCGTGCCGGACCTGTTCGGCCTGCACTTGCTGAACCATTCGGTCGAGGAGATTGCGGGCCTGCCGGTGCTCACGCTGCAGCAGACGCCATTGCAGGGTGCTGCGCGCGTGATCAAGTCCATCGAGGACAAGGTGCTGGCGGCATTGATCCTGGTCCTGATCTCGCCGTTGATGCTCGCGATTTCCATCGCGGTCAAGCTGAGTTCGCCGGGGCCGGTGTTCTACCGTCAGGAGCGCGTCAGCTGGAACAACAAGAAGTTCAACATGTACAAGTTCAGGTCGATGCCAGTGGATGCGGAACAGAAGACCGGCGCCGTCTGGGCGAAGGCCGGCGAATCGCGATCCACGCCGGTCGGCGCCTTCCTGCGCAAGACGAGCCTCGATGAACTCCCGCAGTTCGTCAACGTCCTGCTGGGTGACATGTCCATCGTCGGGCCACGGCCCGAGCGGCCTGTCTTCGTGGAGCAGTTCAAGAACGAGATCCCCGACTACATGAAGAAGCACATGGTCAAGGCCGGCATCACCGGATGGGCACAGGTCAACGGCTGGAGAGGCTCCACCGACCTGGCCAAGCGCGTCGAGTGTGACATCTATTACATCGAGAACTGGTCGCTGAAGTTCGATCTGCAGATCATTGCCTTGACCGTGGTCAAGGGCTTCGTCAACAAGAATGCCTACTGATATCGCCATGCCACAACCAAGGAAGGTTCACACGTGAAGGTTGCACTTGTCCACTACTGGCTGGTCGGCATGCGCGGCGGTGAAAAGGTGCTCGAGGTTCTCTGCGACCTGTATCCGGACGCGGACATCTTCACGCTGGTGTGCGACCCGGATGCCATTTCGGAGAAGCTTCGGCGTCACCGCATCATCACTTCGTTCCTGCAGAAGATCGGCGGCGTGCGGCACTACAAGAAGATGCTGCCGTTGATGCCCTACGCGCTGGAGTCTTTCGACATGACGGGCTACGACCTGATCATCTCCGTCGAATCCGGCCCCGCGAAGGGCATCATTCCCGGCCCGAATGCAACGCACATCTGCTATTGCGCTTCGCCGATGCGCTACATCTGGGATCTGTATCCCCAGTACCGCGCGACGGCCGGCCCGGTTGCGCGCGCCATGATGTCGCTGACGGCGCCATCGCTGCGCCAATGGGACGTGAGCACTTCGCATCGCGTCGATCACTTCATTGCCGTTTCATCGTATGTGGCCCGGCGCATCGAACGGTATTACCGCCGCACTGCGCATGTCGTGTACCCGCCGGTGAACCTGCCTCGGTTCACTCCTGCCGCGGAGGCGGGCGACTATTACCTCTGCGCGGGTCAGATCACGCCCTACAAGAAAGTCGAGATCGCCGTGGAGGCCTGCACCCGCATGAGCAAGCGGCTTGTCGTCATCGGCAAGGGGGCCGGCCCGGCGTTGCGGCGCCTGGCGGGCCCGACCGTCGAGTTCCTCGGCGCGGTCGACGACGTGACCATGGCGCACCACTTTGCCCATTGCAAGGCATTGCTGTTCCCCGGCGTCGAGGACTTCGGCATTGTTCCGCTGGAGGTGATGGCGAGTGGAAGGCCGGTCATCGCGTTCGCCATGGGCGGCGCGCTGGAGACTGTCGTCGATCAGAGCACCGGCCTGCTGTTCGATGATCAGACCGCGGACGGCGTGGTCGATGCGATCCGGCGCTTCGAGGCCACCGCGGACACTTTTCGTCCGGACGTGATGCAGGCGCACGCACGCACCTTCGATACCGCCGTGTTCAGGACGCGGCTGGCCGACCATATCGAATCCTTGCTTGCGGGCGAGGCGCGGACCGCAAGCTGACCGGGGAGGCCCATGGAAGCCATTCCCATCGCAGTGTTCTGGACCATCGCGGTCTGGACCTTGTTCCGGCAGAAGCAGGCGCTGATGTACCTGTTCTTCGCGTCGATTCCGCTCGGTTCGTTCGCGGCGGTTCCGACCGCAATTACAGGCGGCCTCACCCTCACGCCGGCGCCGATCGTCGCCATCCTCCTGATCGCGCGCCAGTTGGGCAGCACGCGCGGGCTTGCGCAGGCGTTCGACGCTGCAATGAAGCGATCCGAGTTGCTCCTGCTGTTTCTTTTCTGGCTCGTGGCCGGCGTCACGACCGTGTTCATGCCGAGGTTCTTTGGCGGAACGGTCGAGATCGTGCCGGTTCGCGCCGGCGAGTTGGCGGATACCGCGACGCTCGTGCCGACCACCCAGAACATCTCCCAGTTCGTGTACGTGAGCATCTCGGTGCTGACCGTATTCAGCTTCGCGCGCATGCTCCGTACGGAGTCCATGCGTCGGCACGCGCTGGCCGCGCTGTGCCTGGGTGCGGCGATGACGGTCTTCACCGGTTGCCTTGACCTCGGTTCGCAGTTCCTGCCGCTCACGCCGGTCCTCGAGCTCTTTCGCACCGCCAGCTATGCCTTGCTCACGGAAACGGAAATCCTGTCCAGCACGCGCCTGATCGGGCTCATGCCGGAGGCTTCGTCCTTCGGTAGCCTGGCGCTGGTCTTCCTGGCGTCGCTGTACTTCTTCCGGCGTGCGATGCCGTCGGGTTTCCTGCGCAATCGCGTGGTTCCCGTCCTGATGGGCATGTTGCTTCTCCTGGTGTGGTTGTCGACCTCGTCCGCGGCTTACCTGGGTCTGGGTATCTTCGGCGCGGCGGCGGGTGCGGAGTGGTTCTGGCGCCTCGCCGCCGTCCGCAATCCGCTCCTTCAGCGCGGCCTCGCGAGCGAGTTCTGGCTGGGCGGCGGGGCGATCTGCGCGGTGGCCCTCATCGTCATCGCGGTTCCCCATCTGCTGAACCCGATGCGCGACATGTTCGCAATGATGGTGCTGGAGAAGTCCACCACCAGTTCCTTCGAGGAACGCAACATGTGGACGCATGTGTCCTTGCAGGCGTTGCTGGCGACCCACGGACTGGGCGTCGGCCTGGGCGGCACTCGCGCCTCCAACTTCGCCGTGGCACTCGCGAGCAATGCGGGGTTGCTCGGCGCGCTGTTCTACTTCCTCTTCGTGCTGCAGACCCTGTTCGCGAGAAGGGCGCCCCCGGGCGACGCACAAGGGCATGCCATGTTGTCGGCCGTGCGCTGGGCCTACCTGCCTGCGTTCTTCACCAGCCTGATGATCGGCACCACGCCGGATTTCGGCTTGCTGAACGCCTTCCTCTACGGGATCGCCGCGGCGATCGGGCACAGGGGATCGCAGGTCGCGGCGCGGCCCTCGCTGGCACAGCGCGTCGACGAGGCAATGCGGCGCAGGCCCCTGCGCCTGGTCAACGAGCGGAGCGCGCGTGTCGGCCGCTGAACACACGAGCATGGCCAGCCGCGCGATCGGGGCCGGCGCGTGGACCGTGGGTACACGGTTGGCCGCCAAGCTGATCGACCTCGTCATGCTGCTCTGCCTGGCGCGCTTCCTGGGCCCGGCCGAGTTCGGGCTGGTGGCCATGGCGATGGCGGCGGTGTTCGTGGTCGAAGCCCTGTTCGACCTGCCCATGGGGGCGGCATTGATTCGCGTGCCTGTGCTGACGCCCGACATGCTTCACACTGCGTTCACGCTCAGCCTGTTGCGTGGCGTCGTCGTCGGACTGCTCCTGCTCGCGCTGTCCTGGCCGCTGGCTGCCTTCAACAACGAGCCACGGCTGACGGCCTTGCTCGCGGTGCTGGCGCTGGCGCCGACGATGCGTGGCCTGGTCAATCCGCGGATGGTGGAGTTCGCACGTGCCCTGAACTTCCGTCCCGACGCGGTGCTCGAGTTGTCCGGCAAGGTCGTCGCGCTCATCGTGTCGGTCGTCATCGCCGTCACCACGCGCAGCTACTGGGCGATTGCAGCCGCATCGGTGTGCGCGCCGCTGGTGGCCACGCTCCTGTCCTACTGCATCGCGCCGCTGCGGCCTCGTCTGACCTTCGTCCTCTGGACGCATTTCTCGAGCCTGATCGGATGGAACTTCGTGTCGCAGTTGGGGATGGCGCTCAACTGGCAGATCGATCGATTGCTCCTGCCGCGGCTCACGACCACCTCGGCGTTCGGCCAGTACGCCCTGGGCAAGCAGATGGCGGAGATCCCGGCGCAAGCGCTCATCCAGCCGCTGGGCCGCCCCGTCATGCAGGCGCTGGCGTCGGCCGGCGATGCGCGTGGGTCACGCTATCTGCAGTTGTCTCGCGCCATCGCGCTGTTGATGGCCCCCGTCATGGGTCTGCCTCTGCTGTGGCCGGAAGTGCTCGTTCGCGTGGCGCTGGGCCCCGCCTGGGCTCCGGCCGCGGAATGGTTGCGCTGGATCAGCGCGGTCACCTTGCTCGGGCTTCCGGCCATCCTGATGGGGCCGCTGGCCATGACGCTGGATCGCACGCGTTGGGTGGCAGTCCGGACCCTGATCGAATTGCTGGTGAGGCTGCCGCTGGTCTGGCTGGGCGCCGTGGCGTTCGGCATTCCGGGGGCCATCGTGGGCAGTGCGATCGCCACCGCATGCGGCACGATCACTGCACTTTTCATCGTGCGCCGCCTGATCGCTGCCGGCCTGGCGTCCCAACTCGTCACCCTGTGGATACCGCTGGTGGCGATGCTGCCCGCAGGCGCACTTCTGTGGCTGGCGGAGCCCGTGGTGATGGCTGCCCCCGGGCTGGCTGAACTGTTGGTGAGGGCGATCCCGCTCGGCCTGCTGTATCTGCTGGTCTATGCGGTGCTGGTCTTGCTGGCGTGGCAACTGGCGGGCCGGCCGGCCGGCCTCGAACAACATTTGCTCCATACCATCCGTGCCCGGTTCACTCGGGCACACACTCGCCGCGCTCAAGCGGCGGCCCGCACGCGAACGAAGCCGAACGACGCAATGGAGGCCCATGTCAAGCAACCCCATTGATCCGATGCCGCGTGTGCAGGGCACGACGATGCCCGGCCTGGTCATCAACGGCAAGTTCCTGCAGCCTTCGACGAGCCGATCGGGCGTCTATCGTGTGGCCCGCGAAATGCTGGTGGCGCTGGACACCGTGCTCTCCGACAACCCGGCACTCGCCACGGCGATGGCTTGCCGCGTCATCGTGCCGGGCGGACAGGATACCGACCTGCGCCTTTCGCGCATTCGCGTGGAAAGCGATCGCTGGGGAAGTTCGGGGCCCTTGCCCGATCGGCTGAACGGCCTGCTGTGGGAGCAACTCGTGCTGCCGCGCCGCGCCAGGAGCGAGACGCTGATCAGCCTCTGCAACATCGGACCCGTCGTGTATCGCGATGCGTTCACCATGGTTCACGACGCGCAGGTCTACAGCGCGCCGGACTCCTATTCCCGTGCCTTCCGGACCTGGTACCGGCTGGTGCTGCCGCGACTCGGCAAGCGCAACAAGGCCTTGCTGACGGTGTCCCGCTATTCGCGCAAGCAACTGGCGCATTTCGGCGTGGCCGATGCGGAGCGCATCCGCGTGATCCACAACGGCTGCGACCACGTCCTGCGGCTGGTGCCCGATCCGGCAAAGGTCGAGGCGGCGGGGTTGGCGGGCAAGCGCTTCATCCTCGCGCTCGCCAACAGACAGCCGCACAAGAACATCGCGGTGCTCTTCCAGGCCTTCTATTCACCGGCGCTGCGCGATGTCACGCTGGCGCTCTTCGGACCCGCGAAACGCGAGGACTTCGAGAGGCAAGGCCACGCGGTTCCCCCGAACGTCAAGTTCCTGGGGTTCATCAGCGACGAGCAGCTGGCGGGCCTTCTGCAAGAGGCCGTGGCGCTGGCCTTTCCATCCATCACGGAGGGATTCGGTCTTCCGCCGCTGGAGGCGATGTTGCTCGGCTGTCCTGCAATCGCCGCACCCTGCGGCGCGCTGCCCGAAGTCTGCGGCGACGCGGTGCTTTGGGCCGATCCGAACGACGCGGGTCAATGGGCCCGGCAGATTGCCCGGATGTGCGACGAGGACGGACTGCGCGAAGACATGCGGAGTCGCGGACGGGCGCACGCGGCGCATTTCACCTGGGACAGGGCTGCACGTCGCCTGCTCGAAACCGTGCTCGGTCAGCCGTTGGACGACACCGGCCTGATGCAGGCGGTGCCTGTGCCAAAGGCCGACTCCCGTGAATCTTCGGTCGGCGAGGAAGCCTGTGTCCTGATGCAGCCGCTTTCCCCGCCGCGAATCGGGTCGGAGCGCCTCAAGATCGCGATTGCCATTGCCACGGCGGGGCGGAAGGGCGTGGTGGCTGAAACGATCGGCTTGCTCGCCAACCAGTCCCGGATGGCGGACGAGTTGCTGGTCTGTCCTGCGAGGGAAGAGGACTTCGATCCCGCGTGCCTGCGGGGCTATGCGGGCGAGGTGCGCGTTGTCCGTGGTCCGGTCGGTCTGCCACTCCAGCGCAACGTGCTGCTCGACGCGACCGACGCCGATGTCGTGATCTTCTTCGACGACGACTTCCTGCCTTCGTCCGATTACGTCGCCGAGGTCGAGACGCTGTTCAGCATTTCGCCGGAGGTGGTCGTCGCGACCGGCAAGTTGCTCGCCGACGGGATCCTCGGCCCCGGCATCGTGTACGAGGAGGGCGTACGAATCCTCGAACGAGCCGGGCCCAACGTCGGACTTCATTCGCTGAGAGCAACCTACAACGGCTACGGATGCAACATGGCCATTCGAATGCAGGCCGTGCGAGACCATGGCATCCGCTTCGATGAGCGATTGCCACTCTACGCATGGTTGGAAGACGTGGACTTTTCGCGGCAGCTGGCGTTGCACGGCAGGGTGGTCCAGGTGCCACGGCTGCGCGGTGTTCACCTGGGTACCAAGGGAACGGGCCGGAGCCCGGGGCGACGCCTCGGCTACTCGCAGGTGGCCAATCCGCTGTACCTCGCGCGCAAGGGGACGATGCGCTGGTCCCTGGCGCTCAAGCACATGGCGAAGAACCTGCTGGCGAATTCGATGCGCAGCCTGTCGCCGGAGCCCTGGGTCGACCGGCGCGGCAGGCTCGCGGGAAACTGCCTGGCCATGTGGGATTGCGTCCGCGGCCAGGTCGATCCCCAGCGGATTCTTCGCTTCTGAACGCATGCACAGGAATCCGATGAAGATCGTCTTTGTCTCACCATTCCCGCTCTACCCTGCAACCGGCGGCAACAGGGTCAGGACCTTGCACATGGTCAAGACGTTCAAGGAGCGCGGCCACGAGGTGCACTTCGCCTTCTTGCCATCGCGGCAGATGGGGGACTTCGATCCCGAAGCGCACCTCGCGCTACTCGGCCCGGAGAACTTCCATTGCCTCGACCGTGGCCAGGTTGCCGACGCGGCCTACTACGTCGGCAGGGCGATCTGGAAGATCCGGCGGAAGCTCACCCGAAGTCGATTCCTGCAAAGCGATATCGACGAGACCTATTTTTCCGGATTCACGTCGCAGCTCAGGAAGCTCGACCGCCAGCATGGCTTCGATACCGTCATTGCGCAGTACGTGACGTTCACCCGCGCTTTCGACGCCTTCGGGCCGCATGTGTTTCGTGTCGTCGACACGCAGGACAGCTTTGCCGGCGGCATTCCGATGGCCCAGGAGCGGCGAGGGCTCATGCGGGCGCACAGGGTGCTGGCCATCCAGGATCGGGAAGCGGAGTACTTCCGGCGCCTGCTGCCGCCATCGACGAACACGGTTTCGGTGGTCAGCCACATCATCGACATCGATGAACCTTTCGATCTGTCGGCGTGTGCAGGTGCGGCCTTCATCGGGTCTGATTTCCTGCAGAACAACCAGTCGCTGGCGTGGTTCGTCGACAGCGTGCTGCCGCTCGTTCGGCAGCATGAGCCGGACTTCAAGCTGTTCGTTGCGGGCTCGATCTGTCGCAAGTGCGCGGATGCGCCTGGCGTCGTGAAGTACGGTGTCGTGCCCCGCTTTCGCGATGCATTCCGCGAGGGCCCGATCCTGGTGAACAGCATCACGCAGGGCACGGGCATCAAGATCAAGCTGCTCGAGGCTTTCGGGCACGGCATTCCGGCAGTCAGCACGAAATTCGGTGTCGAAGGCATCAGGCCTTCGGATCTCCAAGGCGTGCGGGTCACGCCGGACGGTGACGCATCGGCCTTTGCCGAAGCCGTGCTGCACCTCTACAGGAACCGGCAGGAGCGCATCGAGCGGGGGCGAGCCGCTTTCCGGACGGCGCAGTCATGGAACGACCGCGAGTTGGCTGCACTGACTGACAGCCTGATGCCACCGGCACGCGAACCGATGCCGCGCGTCGTCGGCACCGACAAGCTCCCGGCGTATTGACCATGGCCCTGAAGATCGCTGTCGCCATCGCCACTGCCGGCCGGCGGGATGTGCTGGCCGACGCCATCCGCTTCCTGGCACGGCAGTCGCGCCGGCCGGATGATCTGCTCGTCTGCCCGGCCCGGCCTGAGGACGTGGACCCCGCTTGCCTGGACGGCTTTCCTTGCCCCGTCCGGGTCGTGTCCGGCTCAATCGGAAGCTCGGCACAGCGCAATGCGCTCATCGACGCTTCCGATGCGGATGTGATGGTCTTCTTCGACGATGACTACCTGCCGGCCGAAGACTTCGTGCTCGAGACCGAACGTCTGTTTGCGGCCCACCCAGGCGTCGTCCTGGCGACCGGCAAGGTGCTCGCGGACGGCATCATGGGGCCAGGCTTCACCTACGAGGAAGGGGTGCGCCTGCTGGCGAATCCGGGCCTCGATTCGAATGCACCGTCGGTCTTGCCTGCCTTCAACGCCTACGGCTGCAACATGGCGGTCCGCCTTGCGCCGGTGCGAGTGCACGGCATCCGCTTCGACGAGCGACTGCCGCTGTACGGCTGGCTGGAGGATGTGGACTTTTCAAGGCAGATGGCCCCCCACGGCGCGATCGTGCAAGCGACCAGCCTGAAAGGCGTGCACCTGGGGACGAAGAGGTCGGGCCGCAGCCCGGGCAAGCGCCTCGGCTACTCGCAGGTGGCCAACCGCATCTACATTTCGCGCAAAGGCCACATGACGCCCCTCCAGGCACTCAACGGAAACCTGAAGAACATCGGCGCCAACCTGTTGCGCAGCCTGAGGCCGGAGCCTTGGGTCGACAGGCGCGGCCGATTGGCGGGAAACGCGCTGGCCGTTTGGGACTGGGTTCGAGGGCGCGTCGACCCCGAGCGCATTCTTCGCTTCTGAGGACGACACCCCGATGAAAGTGTCTCTGGTCATGTCCACCCTCGGCAGGATCGACGAAGTCATTCAGTTCATTCATTCGTTGAAGCAACTGGACCACAACGACTTCGAGTTGATCATCGTCGATCAGAACGTCGATGCGCGCTTGGAGGTGGCGTGCAGCGCTGTCGACGTCGATTTTCCGGTTCACTACCTTCGAAGCCCGCATGCCAAGGGCGTCAGCCTCGGCAGGAACCTGGGTGTTGCGAAGGCGAGCGGCGAAATCCTTTGCTTCCCTGATGACGACTGCCTGTATCCGCCTTCGCTGATCAGGAAGGTCCTGGGACGATTCGATGAAACGGGTGCGGACATTGTGTGCGGGCGGGCCGCAGCCCCTGACGGACGCTCCATCAACGGCCGGTTCGAGACGAGTGCGCAGCGGGTGGATCTCCGCAACGTGTTCACCACCCAGATCGAATGGGTCGTGTTCTTCAGGCGCCAGGTGTTCGAGAGACTCGAGGGCTTCGACGAGGACATCGGCGTCGGCGCGTCGACGCCTTGGCAGTCGTGCGAGGGCCCGGACATCACCATCCGGGCCATCCAGGCCGGGTTCAAGGTCGTCTACGACCCGGCGCTGTACGCCCACCATCCGGAGCTCGACACCAGTGATCCGGATGACGCCATGCGGGCAAAGGGGCGTCGCTATGCCAGGGGAATGGGGCACGTCATCCGAAAGCACAGCTACGGCATCCTGTATCTGACGAACTACCTGATTCGACCCATCGGGGGTGCGTGCCTGTCCCTGCTGAAGGGGAACATCAACCGCGGGATCTACTACTTGAATGTGGCCGTCGGCAGGGCTGAAGGCTATGCGGGCGTCTGCCTCGACGGCAGCGGGCTCAAGAAGCAGATCAACCTCGGATCCCAGGAATGACGACCATGGAGGACGTAGCGATGTTGGTACCCATGTCGAATTCGAAGCGCATCAAGGAACTCGCGCGGTGGGCCTATGGCCTGTCGTATTTCTGCGCGAGTCCGCTGCTGAAGAAGAAGGCCAGGTTCGTGAAGTTGACGCCGGGCGTCTTCGCGGACCAGTTGATCTACGACCGGTCCCGCGGGTCGTTCTTCACCGTCAAGTCAAGGGACGACATCGACGTGGCTGTGGTGCGGCAGATATTCGTCAATGAAGACTACGCCCTCGGCAGTCCCGATCACGCGGATACCCTCTGGCAGTGCTACGCCAGGATCATCGATTCGGGAAAGAAGCCGCTGATCATCGATTGCGGGGGCAACAGCGGCCTGGCCACCCGGTATTTCTCGGAGACCTACAAGGACTCGGTTGTCGTCTGCATCGAACCGGAAGAGCAGAACATGGCAATGGCCCGATTGAACAATCACGACCCCAATATCCGCTTCCTCCTGGCCGGCATCGGAAACTCGGACGCGAGAGCCGACATCGTGGACCCCGGCGCGGGCAACTGGGGCTACCGCACCGAGACCAGCGCCGAAGGAAAGACGAAGATCATCAGCGTCAATTCGATCGTCCGTGATCCCGCCTACAACGATTGCACCCCCTTCATCATCAAGATCGACATCGAGGGTTTCGAGCAGAACCTGTTCGAGAAGAACGTCGAATGGCTGGACGCGTTCCCCTTGCTGATCATCGAGTTGCACGACTGGATGCTGCCCAGGCAAGCCACTTCGAACAACTTCCTGCGCGCCATCTCCGAGAGAAACAGGGACTTCATCTACCGCAACGAGAACGTGTTCAGCATCTCGAACACGCTGGCGTAGCTACGCCTGCTTGTATTCCTCGTGCCGGTAGCTGCCGTGCCGGTACCCGTGGCTGCCGTTGTAGCGGCGGCTGAAGTCCATCCCGTTGAACAGCACGCCGCTGATCGGTGCGCCGGCCTGGACCAGCCGTCGAATGCTCTCGTTCAGTTCGCCGAGTTGGCTCTTGCCGGCTCGCGTCACGAGCAGCACGACGCCGCACGCCGATGCCACTGCCGCCGCATCGGCCGCCACCAGCACCGGGGCGACATCGACGATTACGAGGTCGTAGGACGTCGAGAGGGTGTCGAGCGCCTCGATGAATGCCTCCGACTCCAGCATGTCGGCGGGCATCTCGGGCAGCTTGCCGGTCGTCAGGACATCCAGGTTGGGTCGCACCTGCGCGCGGATGACCTGCTGCGCTTCGAGTTCGCCGGCGACCAGCTCCGACAGCCCGCCGTTCCGCGGGAGATCGAATGCCCCGCTGAGATCGCCCTTGCGAAGGTCGGCATCGATCAGGAGCACCCGCCTGCCCGACTGCGCCAGCAGCGTCGCAAAGTTGCTGGCGATGAAGCTCTTGCCGACGCCGGGCGTGGCACCGGTGACGAGGATGCGGTTGTTGGGTGCCTCCGCCATGGTGAGCTTGAGGCCGACGCGCAAGGTGCGCAAAGCCTCGATGGAGGCGCTGTGCGGATGGGCATCCGCCAGCAGGGACCCGGACTCGGTCCTGCCGGTGTGCCGCCGTTCGAGGAGCGTCTGCTCGGGACTGTGGGGCACGACCGCATGGACGTCCAGGCCCGTGTGATCCTCGATCTCGCCGGGATTGTGAATGCCCGGCTTCAGACGCGTGCGCACTATCGCAAGCGCCGGGCCCACCAGTGCGCCCAGCACCAGCGCGAAGGCGAGGACGAGCGTCTTCTGCGGCTTGACAGGGAACTTGGACACGGCGGCCTTGTCCAGCAGCCGCACGTTGCCGGTCTTTCCTTCCTTGACCAGTTGCATCTGCAGGATGTTGTTCTGCATGGACTGGTACAGCGTGCTGTTGACGCGCACATCGCGCTCCAGTCTCAGGGCGTCTCGCTGGACATTCGGCATGCCGGAGACACGCGAGTTGAGCGCGTTGAGCTCGCCTTGAACCGCCGCGATCTGCTGGTTCAGCAGTTGCATGCGAGGGCTCTGGTCGGTGAAGTTGAATTGCGCGTCCCGACGGCGTTGTTGCAGGTCCAGCAGGCTGGCCTGCAGGTCGGAAGTCTTTTTCAGCCAGACCCTGGCCTCCTCGTCGAAATCGACGGTGCCGTTCTTGTTGCGAAAGCGCGCAAAGGCATCCTCCGCGCCCTGAAGCTGGCTTTGGAAGACCGGTAACTGCGATTTGAGGAAGGCGAGGGTTCGTTCGGCTTCGGCCGATTTGCGATCCATGTTCTGTCGGACGTACTGCTCGCCAACGGCGTTGAGGACGCGCGCCAGGCGAACGCGATCGGTGTCTTCGAGGGTGACGCCGATGACATTCGACTGTCGCCCCTGCTCACTCATTTGCAGACGCTCCTGCAGGCGCTCGATGGCGCGAAGCCGCGATGCCACCGAGACGGTGAATTCGGCGCCGGGCTTGCCGGCCAGTTCGCCGATGCGGATCTCCAGGACGCCGTCGGGCAGCGTCTTGCGCAGTGGTTGCCCGATAACGCCATCCAGCGGTGCATCGAGCAACTCGTGGCGCACCGTGAATCGCCCGTCGCCCCGGGCGGTGATGACGAAAGGCTCCGTGTCCTCGAGCGAAGGTGGTACATCAAAGCGGGTGACCTTGATGCGCTCGGCCCCCGTCACGTAGCCGCCCAGGCCCAGGACGCCAGGGTCGGACAGCCCGGCGGAGTGGCGGGAAAGCCACTGTCCGATCCACGGCAGGTAGCGCGGCTGTGCGCTGATCTGCAGGTCCGTCTCTTCCGCCGCCGCGTTCAGGACCATGCGCGATGCGAGCACCTGGATCTCGCCGGTGGCCGGCGTCTTGACCTCGAACACGCCCGAAGTTTCGGTTACAAAATTCTTGCTGTCGGGCGTGGAATCCTCGATCTGCAGCAGGAGGTTGGCGCGATAGACCGGCGTGGCCAGCGTCACATAGGCCAGCCCGATGAGCAGGGCGAGCGCGATGGTGCCGATGATCAGCCACTTGTGGTCGATCAGGATGTCCCTGTACTCCGAGAGGCGCGGCTCGTCTTCCGTGTCGATCATCGGGATGCCTTGACCAGAACCTGCGAGTGCGCGCTGCTGAGCACCGGGCGTCGGGATAGTGAGGGATTGGCGCATGCAGAGATAACAGCAGAAATCGTGCCGTTTGTCTGGGGAAGTAAGCGTTCTCGCGCGGTGTCTTACGACTTCTAACGTCTATGTAAACCGTGCGTGTCGAACTTCCCTCTAACATGGTCTCCACACCTATGGACCTCGACCTCCAGGCGTCGCGCCGCCATCTCGCCGCCGCGGCGCTTCTCGGGGTCATCGGCCCGGTTGTCGCATGGGCAGGCGAGGAAGCGGCGTTCGCCCCTCACCGTGAGAGCCCTTGGGGCGTGGCGCCATCGGCGGCGCTGTCCTACAACCCCGATGCGTGGCTGCCTGCGATGGCCGATGCCGGCATTACGACCGTGCGCGGCTTCCACTCCGCGCCCAATGCTGACGGATTGACGCCGATCACCGCGGCCGGCATGTCGGTCGTTGGTTTCCTGCAATGGAGTTCAGGCCCCGTCTACGCACTGCCGGCGAACGACCTGCGCGGGTGGCACCGTTACGTCACGGCGCAGGTCAGGCGCTACAAGGGCCGGGTCAAGTACTGGGAGGTCTGGAACGAACCGCCCAACTTCACTGCCGACCAGTCACCCTTGTCCTACGCCAAGGTGGTCGCTGTCGCCTTCGATGCGGCAAAGGCGGTCGACCCGAACGTGCAGATAGGACTCGCCGCCAAGAGCAACCACGTCAACTGGCTCGCCGAAAGCATTGCTGCCGGTGCCGCGGGCAAGTACGACTTCGTCACGCTGCATCCCTACGAAGTCGCGTCCCTGCTTCCCCAGGGCTGGGAAGGGCAGTTCATGGCGATCGCGCCCCGCGTGCGCGCGATGCTGCGAGACAAGGATCCCGACAAGGCCGCCGTGCCGGTGTGGTTCACGGAGATCGGCTTCAACGCCGCGACGCCCGCCGCGGATGGCGTCGGTCCACAACGACAAGGCGACGCGCTCGCAAAGATCTACACGATGGCCTTGGCGCAGCACGTGGCACGCACCTACTGGTTCGACCCGAGCGACAGCGAAGGCCTGACGATGGGTCTGACGACGGCCGACGGTACGAGGCGGCCTGCCTGGCATGCGCTGCGCAGCCTGAACACCCACCTGGGGGCGCGACCCCGATACGTCGGCTGGACGCAACCCGGCAATGCCTACTACGGCTTCGTCTTCCGCGGGCCGCAAGGCGTGGCGCTGTCGGCGTGGACGCGGGCCGGTCAACCGGCGGTGCTCACGCTGGCATCCGACGTCACGGTGGTCGATCCGCGCACCGGCACAACCACCACGTCCCGAACACCGACGCTGACCGACGCGCCTGCGATCCTGGTCGCTCCGGCTGGCTCGGCACAAGCCCGGCAATGGCTGAGCGAAGCTGCCGCCAGCAGCGGCAAGCCGTTTCCATGGAACGGGGACCACAGCGCTTCGGCGTCGGTGCAATTGACGGCCGGCGCCATGCCGAAGGGCGTCTTCATGAAAGACGCACCCGTCGCGACCGTGGTGAACAACACGCCCGAGTTCAACCTCGAAGGCCGCAATGGCCCCTGCTTTGCCGTGGACCCGGCCTTCCTGCCGCTGTATGCCGCCACGCCAATTCGCATCACCGTCGTGCTGCGCGGACATGGGAACGGCGACCCCGGCTTCAATCTCCGGTACGAGTCGGACGCGTTGATTGCCTCGGCCGACGGAAATGGCCTTGTGCCATCCGGCGAGGGCTGGTTCCGCGTTGTCGGAACCAGTTTTCACGAGAAGACGTGGAGCGTGCCCAACGCCCGCTTCGTCGGCATGTACGGCTACAACTTCTGCCTCGACTCCGACGGTCCGGCCCATTCCCAGTTCAGTATCCGGCAGGTGACAGTGAGCCGGTGAAGTCGATCAGGTCGTCGGCTGCGTGCGCGCTCGGGCGGCGGCTATCCGCACTTGGGTGCGCAGACGAGGTGGTTCTTGCCGAGGAAACGCCGCGAAGTCATCGCGGTCCGAAGCGTGAACTTGCCGCACTTGAAGCACGACATCATCGATTCGGCGCGAGGGGTGGTGATGATGGAGCCCGGCGCCTTCTTGACGTAGCGCAGGCCATCTTTGGTAAGTTGGGTATCCGACATAGAGGGGCGAGATTTTACCCGGGAACAAAGCGATACATGTCGGGGCCGACCTCAATCGCTAGAGAACGCCGCGACATGGCTGTTGCGCAGTTCGCGCTTGAGGAGCTTGCCGCTGGGGTTCTTCGGCAACGCATCGACGAAGACCACGCGCTTGGGTGACTTGAAACTCGCGAGGTGCTGCGCGCAATGGTTCATGACCTGCTGCTCGTCCAGCGAGTGTCCCGGCTTCGCCACCACGACCGCCAGCACGCCCTCCACCCAGCGCGGATGCGGCACGCCGATCACCGCGACCTCGCTGATGCCGGCCAGGCGATAGATGGCTTCCTCGACCTCGCGGCTGGCGACGTTTTCGCCGCCGGTCTTGATCATGTCCTTCTTGCGATCGACAACGCTCAGGTAGCCTTCGTCGTCGAGCACGCCAAGGTCGCCCGAGTGGAACCAGCCGCCCTCGAACGCGGCGGCGGTGCGCGCCTCGTCGCGGTAGTAGCCGAGCATCAGGTGCGGCGACCGGTGGACGATCTCGCCCACCTCGCCGACGGCGACATCGCGCATCAGGTCGTCGACGACACGCGTCTCCACGTTCAGCACGGGCCGGCCTGCGGAGCCTGCCTTGCGCAACTGGTCATCGGGGCCGAGCATGGTTGCGAGCGGGGCGATCTCGGTCTGTCCGTAGAGGTTCCAGAGCCGCACGGCGGGCAGCCGCGTGGCCAGTTCGCGCAGCACCTCGACCGGCATGATCGACGCGCCGTAGTAGCCCTTCTTGAGCGACTGGAGGTCGACCTGCTCGAACAGCGGCGAACGCAGCAGGCCGATCCAGACGGTTGGCGGCGCGAAGAAGGACTGGATGCCGTGCCGCGCCAGCATCGGGAGCAGGTTCTCCGGCGTCGGCTTGGCGGTGATGACGTTGGTCGCGCCCACGTAGATGCACGGCCCGAGAAACACGTCGAGCTGCGCGCAGTGATAGAGCGGTAGCGCGTGGAGCATCAGGTCGCCGGTCGCGATCTCGGCGTCGACCACGCAGCTCACGTACTCGGCGATCACGGCGTCATGCGTGAGCATCGCGCCCTTGGGGGCGGATTCGGTGCCGCTCGTGTAGACGATCTGAGCCAGCTCGTCGCCCTTCAGGTCCACTTCGGGCGCCTCGGCCTGCATGCCGATGAGCATGTCGAATCGGGTCATGCCTTCGGGCGCATCGGTCGGGTCCTCGGAGGGCAGCCAGACGAACTCGCCCACGGCGGTGTCGAGGGCCGCCGCGTCGCGTGCCAATGCCGCGAGTCCGCTGTCGGTCGCGAGCATGCGCGCACCGGCGTGCCGGAGGATGTAGGCGACTTCCTCCGCCTTGAGCATGAAGTTGATCGGCACGAGCACGGCGCCCAGTCGCGCAAGCGCAAATCGCAGCGCGACGAAGGCGTGGGAGTTGCGCGCGAGGACGGCGACACGATCGCCCGCCACGATGCCGCGCGCGGCAAGCGCCCCGGCCAGGCGGTTGACGATGGTGTCCAACTCGGCGTAGGTCCAACGGGTGTCCCCGCATGCGATGGCCAGTTTCGAAGGAAAGCGGCGCGCACTGCGCCGTACGAGGTCGGCCAGTGTCTGGCGACGTGCGATCGAATTCATGGGCGTCTCCTTGTTTATGGTGCTTGATAAAGCATAAGTGCGGTCACTGAAGAAAAACGAATCCTATAGAGCTAATTCCCTTCTTCCATCAGCCTTTGGTCGAGTGAATATGGGTCGAATTCACGCCGTTTTGCACACATTGATGACTGCGGCTGACATACGATGTCGCGACGGAGACTGGTTATCAATGGAAGCGGAAATTCAATCCCAAGACGGCGACCTGGCAGGTTGGGCCGGACAACTCTCGATGGTCACGGCCGACGCCGACATGCGCGGCTGCGCGCATCTGGAGCGATCGATCGGGACGCTGCTTCGCGTCGTGCGCGAACAACTCAAGCTCGAAGTGGTCTTCGTCGGTGAATTCGTCGGGGGCGCGCGTGTGTTCCGCCACGTGTCGGCGAGGGCGAAGGATCCCGTCGTCAAGGCCGGGCAGTCGCACCCGCTGGACATGACCATCTGCCAGCGCATCGTCGACGGGCGGATGCCGCGCTTGATGAAGAGCATCGCCCAGGAGCGAACACGCTATCAGCTGCCCGAGTACTACGAGGTGCTGGGCGGTCATATCGGCGTGCCTGTGCAGTTCGCGGACGGCAATCTGTACGGCGTGCTCTGCGGCTTCAGTTTCACGGAATGCGCTCACCTCGATGAGCGCGATGTGCGGCGTCTGGAGATGGCGGCGGGCGCCGCGGCGCGCCTGCTGGCCCAGGCCGAGGGTCACGATGTCGACCGGTCACTCGACCCGGGGAACTGAGGCAGCTGCGTCCAGTCTCAGGCCGCTTGCCGCATCGAACAGATGCACCGCGCCCCTCTTCGGCCGCACGTGCAGCACATCGCCGGGCGCCAAGGCCAGGCGCTCGTGGAACAGGGCGATCACCTGCGTCTCGCCCAGGCGCAAGCCGAGTTGCGTCTCGGAACCCAGCGGTTCGACCAACTGCACCTGCGCTGCGACACCTTCATCGGCCCTGCAGATCTCGAAGTGCTCGGGCCGGATACCGCAGATCGCATCGCGTCCCCCCAACGGGAGGGTGGCCATCGGAGGCAGTGGCAAGAGCGTGCCTGCGGCTGCAAAACCCTCTGAGGTGCAGCGTCCGTGGATGAAGTTCATCGCCGGCGAGCCAATGAAGCCGGCCACGAACTGGTTGGCGGGGCGGTCGAAGAGTTCGAGCGGCGATCCGACCTGCTCGACCCGGCCCGCGTTGAGCACCACGATGCGGTCGGCCATCGTCATCGCCTCGACCTGGTCGTGCGTGACATAGACCGTGGTGGTCTTGAGCCGTTGGTGCAAGCCCTTGATCTCTCCACGCATGACGATGCGCAACTTCGCATCGAGATTGGACAAGGGTTCATCGAACAGGAACACCTGCGGGTCGCGCACGATGGCACGCCCCATGGCGACACGCTGTCGCTGGCCGCCGGAGAGCTGGCGCGGATAGCGCTCGAGCAATTGCGCGAGCCCCAGGATGTCGGCCGCCCAGCGCACGCGCTCGCCAATCTCCGACTTCGGCCGGCCGCGGTGTTCCAGCGAGAAACCCATGTTGGCCGCGACCGTCATGTGCGGATAGAGGGCGTAGTTCTGGAACACCATCGCGATGTCGCGGTCCTTCGGGTCAAGGTCGGTCACGTCGCGTCCGCCGATGTGGATGCGGCCATGCGTGACCGCCTCCAGCCCGGCGATCATGCGCAGCAAGGTCGATTTTCCGCAGCCCGAGGGCCCTACGAGCGCCACGAACTCGCCGTCATGGATGTGCAGGTCCAGCCCGTGGATGACCTGTACGGCGCCGAAGCGTTTCTGGAGGTGGGAGAGAAGGACTTCTGCCATGAATGGGAGCCTGGATGAGGACGCTCAGCCCTTGAGCCCCGAGTGGGCCAGGCCTTCGACGAACTGCTTCTGCGCCAGCACGAAGACGATCAGCACCGGCAGCGCCGTGAGCGTGGCCGCGGCAAGCTGGATGTTCCACATCGGCCCTCCATAGGCATCGGTGTACTGCGTGAGCGCCTGCGGCAGCGTGAACATGGATGGCGTCGACAGGAACACGATCGGCTCCAGGTACAGGTTCCAGCTGTGGAGGAAGGTGAAGATCGCCACCGACGCCAGGGCCGGCCGTGCCAGCGGCAGCGCGATGGTGCGGAAGATCTTGAAGCGCCCGAGGCCATCCACCCGCGCGGCTTCTTCCAGTTCCTGCGGCAGCGCGATGAAGAACTGGCGCATCACGAAGGTGGCGAACACGCTGGGCGCGCCGAACACCGGGATCAACACCAGCGGCCAGTGTGTGTTGACCCAGCCGAGCTTCAGGAACATGCGAAACAGCGGCACGATGGTCACTTCGGAGGGGATCAGCAGGCCGGTGAGCACGACGATGAACAAGGCATTGGCGCCCGGAAAGCGAATGCGTGCAAAGGCATAGCCGGCCATCGACGAGATGGCGAGCGTGGCGGTCGTCACCACCGCCGCGATCCAGGCCGAGTTCCAGTATTGCTGCGCGAAGGGCTGGACCGTGAACACCTGCTTGTAGGTGCTCCAGTCCGGATGCGTCGGGAAGAGCTGCGGCGGAAACACGAAGATGTCGCTGATCGGCTTCAGCGACGAAGTCACCATCCACCAGGTCGGGAACACGAAGGGGATCAACAGCAGGCACAGCAGCCCGTACACCGCGACCTTCATGCGCGCGGAGATCTCACTGTTCATGGAAGACGAACTTCTTGCGCATCTGCCACTGGGCCAGCGTCAGCAGCGCGACGATCGCGAACAGCACGATCGCCAGCGTCGAGCCATAGCCGAAGCGATGGAACTGGAAGGTCTGCTGGTACAGGTAGTACACCAGCACCGTGGTCGACACCCCCGGACCGCCTTGCGTGAGCACCGCGATCTGCGCGAACACCTGCAGCGAGCCGACGACCGTGATGATCGAGGTCAGCATGATGGTCGGGCTGATGAGCGGCAGCGTGATGCGGCGGAACTGCTTGAAGCGCGGCGCGCCGTCGATGCGCGCGGCTTCATAGAGCTCGCGCGGCACGCCCTGCAGCGCGGCAAGGAACAGCACCATGTTGAGCCCCACGTTCTTGAACACCTGCACCACGATCACCGAGAACATCGCGGTGGTCGGCGTACGCAGCCAGTTCGGCCCTTCGATGCCCATCAGCCTGAGCACGCCGTTGATGCCGCCGTTGTGCTGCAGCAGGAAGCCCCAGACGATGGTCCAGGCCACCAGCGAGACCACCACCGGCGAGAAGAACAGCGTGCGGAACACCGTGATGCCTGCCAGCTTCTGGTTCAGCAACACGGCCAGCAACAGGGCGAGGCTCATGTTCAGGACCACCAGCCCGGCCGAGAACAGCGCCGAGGCCAGCAGCACGCCGGGCAGGTTGGGGTCGCTCAGCAACTGCTCGTAGTTCCGGGCGCCGGTGTAGTTGAAGGTGTTGGCCAGCACGTTCCATTCGTGCAGCGAATACCAGAACACCAGGACCAGCGGCACGAGCACGAACACGAACGTGCCCGCCAGTTGTGGGGCAGCGAACAGCAGGCCCGCCACGCTGTCGCGCCGCGCGATCGTCCAGAACGGCCGCGGCGTGGCCGGCGGCAGCGCGGATGCGGGGTCGGACGTACTGCCCATGACGCGGCTTTGCTGGTTGTCGAGCGCTTGCGGCGGTGGCTTACTGCGCGAGCAGTGGGCCGATCTGGGCGCAGATCGCGCGCGTCGCCGCCGGGATGTCGGCCTTGGGTTGCCACACCGCGTCGAGGCCGGAGCGCACCGTCTGCTGCAGGCGGGCGAAGTCCGTGTGTGCCGGCATGACCTTGCCGGTCGCGATGCCCGAAATCACGACCTTGTCGAGTTGCGCCGGTGAGAGGAGGGCATTGGTCTTGCCCAGTACGTCGGCATTGAGCAATGACTTGCGCGCCGAGGGGAAGAACTGGGCCAGCTTGGCCGAGTTTTCCGGGTTGGTCATGTAGCCGACGAACGCGGTCGCCATCGCCGGGTCCTTGCCCGCCTTCAGCACGCCGATGCCGGCCTGGCCGACGATCGCGTAGTCGCCCGCCGGGCCCTTGGGCAGCGGCACCAGGTCCCAGTCGAAGCGCTTGTCCTTGGGCAGCAGTGAGGCACGGCTGATCTGCGTGATCGTCATGGCCGCGTCGCCCGCGAAGAAGTCGACGTTCTGGCCCGGCCCGGGGATCGCCTTCTTCACGAAGATCGCGTCGTGGATGAAGCCGAGCGCATCGACCATGGGCTTGTCGGCGAAGGTGCAGCGCTTGCCGTCGGCACTCCAGGGTGCCGCGCCCCAGGCGTTCCAGACCGAGGACAGGTACTGCCAGGCCTGGTAGTTGAAGTCGCGCACCACCAGGCCGCCCTTGCCGCCCTGGGCCACGGCCTGCGCCGTCGCGATCGCATTGGGCCATGTCCATTGCCCGGCGGCGATGAGCTCCGCCGGCGTCTTGGCGCCGGCCTTGCGGATGAGGTCGTTGTTGACGAACACCGCGAAGGGCGAGGTCGAGAAGGGATAGGCGTAGAGCACGCCGTCCCTGGACCAGCGCTCGGCGGCGGACGGACTGATCTCGCCCATGTCGTAGCCCGGCGTGGCGGCGAGCGGTTTGGAGAGCGGCACGAGTGCGCCCGAGTTGACGAAGTCGTAGGCGCTGGTCTCGAAGATCCAGGCCATGTCGGGGGCGTTGCCTCCGGCGATCTGCGTGGTCAGCGCGGTGGTGTAGTTCTCGAAGGGCAGCGACTCGAAGCTGACCGTGACGTCGGGGTGGTCCTTCCTGAAGCCTTCGGCGATGCCGTTGAAAAGCTTCAGGTGGGCTTCATTGGCGCTCCAGATGGTCATGCGCAGTTTGGTCTCGGCCATTGCGCCGGCTGCGAGGGCCAGTGACAGGCCAAGGCCGGTCGCGATGGCGCGGAGGGTGACGGGCTTCTTGCGTTGGAACATGGTGGTCTCCTCGGTCTTGTCTGCAATGCGGGTCGATGGGTCCGATGTCTCAGTAGGCGCGCACGTCGGGCCAGCGCGTCTCCACGCCGGCGCGCGCCAGCAGCGCCTGGAAGGCGGCGAGCCGCGCGTCGTCGGCCTGCACCTGATGCGGCGTGGCGTCGTGGTCGAGGCAATGGGCCGCCAGCATCCCGGCCACTTCGCCTACGTTCCATTCCACCGGGTGCAGCCGATAGCAGCCGTTGGTGATGTGCGTGGTGGCGATGTTCTTTCCGCCGGCGAGCAGGTTCGTCATGCGGTGCGGCAATAGGGCGCCGAGCGGAATTTCGAAGGGACAGGAAGGCACGTCGATGTAGTTGTCGCCGCCCGTGGAAGGATGCAGGTCGATTCGGTACATGCCCACGCCGACGCTGTCGCGGTAGTGCACGGCGCCCTGGTCGCCGCGCACGGCATGCGACAGGTGCTGCTCGACGATGCGGGTGACACCCTGGATGCGGCGACCCTCGCGGATGTAGGGCGCCATCGCCAGCCCGTGCGTCGTGCCGGTGACGTCGCCGCGCAGCCGCAGTCCCGGGAAGCCGGCTCCGCCATCGGCACGTGGCGCCTCGGTCTGCAGCCAGTAGAAGACCGAGTGCGACAACTCGGCGGCGGACTGCAGATGCCGCGCCTTCTCGGCGTCGGACACATCGAGGATCGAGGCCTCCATGTAGTCGATCATGGGCCAGTTGACCAGGCAGATGTCCGAGGCATAGGCGCCCTGCACGAAGTTGCGCCGCGCCGCGATGCGCCTGAAGGTCCACAGGTTCTGGTCGCCGCCGCTCTTGCGCTGGTCGGCATCGACGAGCAACGGATCGTCATCCGGGTTGGGCGTGAACGAGCGCTCGGTGATCTCCAGCGTGCGTGGGTTCGGCGCCTTGAAGCCCAGCAGCGGCCCGCCCCAGAAGTGCGGCTGGTAGGCGCGCCAGAAGTCGTAGTTGCGCGGCTTGTCGATGGTGTGGTCGCCATCGACGTGGTCGATCGCGAAGCAGATCGACACGGCCTGCACGTTGTGCGGCTGGGCCGCGGCCGGCGCGCTCGGCTCGCCCGTGTCGGCCTGGCTTTCGAAGCCGATGGTGTACTCGCAGCCGGCGAGCGGCAGCAGGTCGCCCAGTTCGGTTGCATCGATCACGAAGGCGGCCTCGACCGCGATCTCGTCGCCGGTGTCGCGATGGCGCAGCGTCACGGCGCGCACCTTGTCGCCCTGCGTGTCGGCTGCGACGGGGCGGTAGGGTTGCAGCACCGTCAGCCGGCCGGCGCCGCGATGGGGCGCCAGCATGGCCTCGAGCACCGCCAGGCCGACGCGAGGCTCGGCGCAGATGCGACTGACCCAGCCCGCACCCGGATTGAGTTCGTCCCATGCGCGGCTGGCCGCGGTCAGCGGGTAGTGGTCGCGGTAGTAGCGTCGAATGCCGTCGCGCAGCGCGCGATAGCGGCGCGTGACGCCGAAGCGCTCCACCCAGCTGTGCTCGTCCGGGGGCACCGCCTGGCTGGTGAGCTGCCCACCGATCCAGTCGTACTCTTCGCTCATCACCACCGTCCGGCCGGCCTCCAGTGCGCCCAGCGCGGCGGCCACGCCGCCGAGGCCGCCGCCGACCACGAGGATGTCCGTCTTCATTTCTCGCATGCTGTGTCGTTCCATGGGGTGAGTTCAGTCCGGTTTCGCGGGGCCGAGGGTTTCGCCGCGGATCGGCTCGCAAGGCAGCAGCACCTGCTGCACGGCTTGGGACATGCCGCCTTCGACCCTGCGCACGAGCATCGCGGTGGCTTGGCGGCCCATTTCCTCGCGCGGCACGGCAAAGGATGCGAAGAGGGTGCCGCTGCCTTCCGTGCGGACGTGCGAGCCCAGCGCCACGACCGAGAAATCGGCCGGCAGGCCCAGCCCGCGCGCCTTGGCCGCGCGCTCGAGGCGCACGGCGTCGGCCAGTTCCACGCAGAAGGCCACGGTCGCGCCGCTGGCCAGCAGCGTGTCGAGCAGTTCGCCATCCTCGGCGGGCGTGTCCGGCAATTGCAGGGCCAGTTCCAGATCTGCGCCGAGTGCGGCGGCAAAGCCCGTCCAGCGGTCCAGCGGCGATTCGGCCGGGCCGATCGATCCGAGATAGGCCAGCCGCCGATGTCCCAGTTCGCGTGCCTGCCGCACCAGCGCGCCGGTGGCCGTCGCATAGTCGCCGCCGACGTAGGGCACGGCGCCGCCCGCGTCCTCGCGCCGGCCGATCGCGACGAAGGGATAGTCGCCCGCCACGAGGCGCGCGAGTTCGGTCCGGTCGAAGGTCTTGCCCAGCACGATGCATCCGTCGGCGATGCGCAGCCGGCCTTCCTCGGCAAATATCTTGCGCTGGGCGCCTTCGCCGGCACCGGTCAGGAGCAGGAGGTCATAGCCGCGCGCCTGCGCTTCCTCTTCGATGCCGAACAGGAAGGGGAGGAAGAAGTCGGCGTGTGCGTTCGGAAAAGCCGGCTCGTAGGTGAACACGCCCAGGATACGGTTCGAACCCCTGGCCATGCGGCGCGCGATCGGGTCTGGCACGTAGCCTGTGTCGCGAATGATCTTCTGCACCCGCTCGCGCGTTTCCGGCGGAATTCGCGCCAGCGCGTTGCCGGCGCCGTTGAGCACCAGGGACACCGTCGCCTGGCTCACGCCGGCGAGCTTGGCGATGTCTTGCTGGGTCAGGCGGCGGGCGACCATTTTGCTTTGCTGATGCGTATTACTTGATTGGTAATGCGCATTATCAGCAAGGTTTCAGAAAATTCGAGGCCGTAAAGGGGAGGGATTTCCCGAGGGATCGCGGGTGCCGAAAGAAAGCCCGTTGGAGCAGGTAGGGCGGCGGGCCGGCGGTTGCGAATCGGACGCTTCGCAGGCACGATGTTGTCGCACCGAGAGTGCCCCTGCCTGCTGGAGCGCCCGTCCATGTTCTTCCTCTGGCCCGATCTGCTCTGGCTCCTGCTTGGGCTGCCCTTGCTTCCGGCAGCGTATGTCTGGGTGTTGCGCCGTCGGAGAAGGACAGCCCTGCGCTACAGCAGCCTGGGCGTGGTTCGCGCGGCTTCCGCTGGTCGCGCCTGGCGGCAGCACCTGCCTCCCGCGCTGTTCCTGCTTGCCTGCCTGGGATTGCTGCTTGCAGCGGCTCGCCCCGTGGCGCGCGTGCCGCTCCCATGGGCACGGTCATCGATCATGCTGGCCATCGATGTCTCGCTCAGCATGCGCGTCGCGGACGTCAAGCCGAGCCGCATCGTGGCGGCGCAGGAGGCGGCGAAGTCATTCCTGCGCGAACTGCCGAAGAACATCGAAGTCGGTCTCGTCACGTTCGCCGGCAGCAGCCAGGTCGCGCAGCGCGCGACGCTGGACCGCGAGTCGCTGGTGGCGAGCATCGACGCCTTTCAGATGCAGATGGGCACTGCGGTCGGCAACGCGATCGTGCAGTGCCTGGCGGAACTGTTTCCGGAGCAGGGCATAGAACTCGCCGACCTGCCATACGGCAACAAGGCACGCGGGCGGAGCCTGGACGAGAAAGGGAAGCCGCCGCCGATGCAGATCACGCCGGTGGCGCCCGGCTCGTACGACTCGGCTGCGATCATCCTGCTGAGCGATGGCCGCCGCACCACCGGGGTCGATACGCTGGAAGCAGCGAAGATGGCGGCCGATCGCGGCGTGCGGATCTATGTGGTGGGGCTGGGGACGGTGGATGGCGACGCCGCCATGCCGGACGGCATGGCCATCTACATGCAACTCGACGAACCGACGCTGCGCGAAGTGGCGCGCATGACCGGCGGCGAGTACCACCATGCAGGCACCGCGGAGATGCTGCGCAGCGTCTACGAAAAGCTGGGATCGCGCTTGCAGGTGCAGACGCGGGACACCGAACTCACCGGCCCGCTGACGTTGATTTCTGCGCTCATTGCGGCAACGGCGGCGCTCCTGTCGCTGATCTGGTTCGCGCGCCTCAATTGAGCGCTTTCACGCGCGCTTCGTCCGTCGGCGGCGCACGGCACTGGCCAGATCATCCAGCACCGGGACCGTCTGCGCGAAGCCGATGCAGGCGTCCGTGATGGAGACGCCGTGCCTGAGCGGCACGCCGGGGATGAGGTCTTGCCGGCCTTCCTCCAGGTGACTTTCGATCATGACGCCGGTGATGCGCGAGTCGCCCGCGGCGATCTGCTCCGCCACGTCGTGCGCCACCGGGATCTGTCGCTGGTGCTGCTTGCTGCTGTTGCCATGCGAGACGTCGATCATGACCTGCTCCGTCAGGCCATTGGCACGCAGGGCATCGCAACTCGCAGCCACGTCGGCGGCGGAATAGTTCGGCGACTTTCCGCCGCGCAGGATCACGTGGCAGTCGTCGTTGCCGCGGGTCTCGAAGATCGCCGCCATCCCCATCTTGGTCATGCCCATGAACGCGTGCGGCGCCCTCGCGGCAAGGATGGCGTCGGCAGCCACCTTGATACTTCCGTCCGTCCCGTTCTTGAAGCCCACCGGGCAGCTGAGTCCGGAGGCGAGCTGGCGATGGCTCTGGCTCTCGGTGGTACGGGCCCCGATGGCGCCCCATGCGATCAGGTCGGCGATGAACTGGGGACTCAGCAGGTCGAGGAATTCCGTGCCCGTCGGCAGGCCCAAGAGCGTCAGCTCCCGAAGCAGGCGCCGCGCGCGTTCGAGGCCTTCGTTGATCGCGAAGCTGCCGTCCAGGTGCGGATCGTTGATGTAGCCTTTCCAGCCCACCGTTGTGCGCGGCTTCTCGAAATAGGTGCGCATCACGACCAGAAGATCGTCTCCGAGATCGTCTGCCACCTTTTTCAGGCGGTGGGCATATTCGATGGCCTGGTCGTGGTCGTGGATCGAGCAGGGGCCGACCACCACGATCAGCCGGTCGTCGCGTCCGTGCAGGACGTTGGCGATCGCCACGCGGCTCTGCTCGACGAGCGCGAGGGTGTCGTCGAGCACCGGAACCCTTTCCTGCAACAGCGCCGGCGTCATGAGCGGCCGGACCGCGCCGATGCGGACATCGTCGATGCGGGTGGTGTCGATCGTGCTGTCGCGCGAACCGATCTCGGCGTCGTGCAGGGGGTCGTCGAGCTTCGGCATGTCGTGCTCCTGATGTGGAGCCTGGGATTCTCCTTCAGCGGGAGAAGCTGCGACAGCAGCGACCGCGTCGCGGGGCGCGGCCGCCTTGCCGGCGCACGGTTACCAGTTCACGCCGTAGTAGTCATTGACGCGACGGTTGTAGTCGGCGGTGTAATCCGGGACTTCCTCCGCCGTGTAGCGAGGCGCGCCTTCCAGCGTGTTCTTGTCCAACGGCACGACATAGCCGTCCATCGAGGTGTCGTACTTCAGCATGTTCCAGGGAAGCGGATAGCGGTCCGTGCCGATACCGAGGAAGCCGCCGAATTCGAGGACGGCATAGCGTACCTGCCCCGACAGCTTGTCGATCATGAGATCGTCGATCGACCCGAGCTTGTCGCCGGCCTGGTTATAGACCGACGTGCCTTCGACGCGTTCGGACGAGATGACGTTGCTGGTAGATGCGAAAGTTTCGGTGGTCATTGAAGACTCCTTTGTGGATGGGACAGCTCAGGTATCTCGCCGCCGGACGCGCGCCGCGATCGGGATCGACGCCCTCGGGATGTAGGCCTGTGCTGGCCCGGCGCGATCTGCGGGCCGGCACTTCCCGGGCGACTCAATGGCGCTTGAAGTACTGCACTTCACGCTCGTGCTGGCGTGCCTGCTCCAGCGTGTCAAAGGTGCCGAGATTGCGGCGCTTGCCGGTCTTCGCGTCGGTCTTCCGGGAGTAGAGGCGGTATTGGCCCGAAGCCAGTTTGCGGATCATGGGGAACTCCTGTCGGGTTGCGCGTGATTGCGTCGAGCGAAGGCTGATCGCCCGGTGGCCCGGCGCCTGTGGGACGTATCCGATCCGCGTGCCGGTTTGCTTCGGACGCGACCGAAGCTGCATACGTAATTCCCCTCAAGGTCGAGTCAGAGTCCGATCAGGCTCGCGGCAAGAACATCGACTTGCCCCCCGCATTCCCCGTTTCGACAGAGGGAGTCGGGGTGCCCGGCATCACAAAAGTGGGGGTCCCCACCACCGGAGACAAACCCGTCATTTGCCATGAACAGAAATCTTCTCAGAGGGCTATTCCTCATCGCGATCGCGCTGGCCTTCGGCCTTGCTGCGCTTCACTATCCGGTCGGAGACTTCAGCCGCGCGGGGCCCGGCCTGTTTCCCGTCGTGGTCAGTTCGCTATTGCTGCTGGTCGGCGTCATCACCGTGATCCGATCGTTCTTCGTCGAGCCCGTGAAGATGAACCTGAACTTCAGGAACATCGCCATCATCATGGCCAGCCTGTGCGGACTGGCGCTCATCTCCACGTACGTGAACATGATCGCCGGCATCATCTTCCTGGTGTTCTGTTCCACCTTGGCCGGCAGTTCCTACTCGTGGATCCGCAACGTCAAGATCTCGGCGGGGCTGCTCACGATGGCCTTCGTGCTCCAGAAATTCCTCGGCCTGAACCTGCCCCTTTACTGACATGGACGCCCTCAACAACCTGGCGTTCGGCTTCTCGCACGCCCTGACCATCCACAACCTTCTCTACTGCGCCATCGGCTGCGTCGTCGGCACGCTCGTCGGCCTGCTGCCCGGCCTGGGTCCGCTGGCCACCATCAGCCTGCTGCTGCCGCTGACCTATTCGATCCCGACGACGGGCGCGCTGATCATGCTGGCCGGCATCTACTACGGCGCGCAGTACGGGGACAGCGTGAGCGCCATCACGATGAAGATCCCGCATGCGAGCAGCATCGTGGCCTGCATAGACGGCTACCAGATGACGCTGAAGGGGAAAACCGGCCTCGCGCTGTTCACCGCGGGCGTCTCCAGTTTCATCGGGGGCAGCATCGCCATCCTGGTGCTGACCTTCCTGGCGCCCACGCTGGGCGAGGTGGCTTTCCTCTTCGGACCGGCGGACTACTGCGCCATGATGCTGGTGGGCTTCATGTGCGTGAGCTTCGTCACCACCGGCAGCCTGCTCAACGGGCTGGCCATGTCCATGGTGGGCGTGCTCCTCGGCCAGATCGGCACCGACGTGAACAGCGGCATGGCGCGCTTCACGATGGACCTGCCGTTCCTGGTGGACGGCGTGGGTGTCGTGAGCATCGCGCTCGGCTGCTTCGGCATTGCCGAAGTCACGAAGAACCTGGACTCCCGGGAGGAGCGCTCGCCCTTCAACGGCAAGATCAAGCTCATGCCGACGTGGCCGGAATTCAAGCGCATCATCCCCAGCGCCCTGCGTGGCAGCGTGGTCGGGTCCTTCCTGGGCATCCTGCCCGGCGGCGGCCCCACCATCGCGCAGTTCGCCGCCTACGCGATCGACAAGAAGCTCAGCAAGTACAAGCACGAGATCGGCACCGGCTGCATCGAGGGCGTGGCCGGACAGGCGGCGGCCGACGAAGCGGCAGCACGCACCAGCTTCATCCCGCTGATGAGCATCGGCATCCCCGAGAACGCCGTGATGGCGCTGATGCTGGCCGCCTTCATCATCAAGGGCATCCAGCCCGGGCCGAACATGATTGCCGCCCACCCCGAGCTGTTCTGGGGCCTGGTGGCCAGCATGTGGGTGGGCAACGTCTTCCTGCTCGTGCTGAACGTGCCGCTGGTGCGCTACTGGCTGTCGGTGTTCAAGATCCCGTACAGCGTGCTGTTCCCGTCGATCCTGTTCTTCTGCTGCATCGGCACCTACAGCGTGAACAACAGCATGGAGGACGTCTACATCACGGCCGCGTTCGGCTTCATGGGCTACATGTTCATGCGTTTGGAACTGGACCCGTCCCCGTTGATGCTGGGCTTCATCCTCGGCCCGATGCTGGAAGAGAACTTCCGCCGCGCGCTGCTCTTGAGCCGGGGGAGCTTCACCACCTTCTTCAACCGCCCGATCGCCGGCAGCCTGATGGCCCTGATCGGCGTCTTCGTCACCTGGCAACTGGTTGCGTTCGTGCTCCAGGTGCGAAAGAAGAATGCGCTCCGCCGGCAAGGTGACGCCCAGCCCCTCGAGGAAGCGCCGGCTTCCTGACCGCCGATGTTCGAAGTCACCGACGAAGTCCGGACCCTCGCCAAGGTCGAATTCGGGCGGGGTCCGCCGTCGGTGGCATTGCGCCGCCTCGCAGAGCGCCTCGACGTTCAAAGGCCTGACCTCGCGTGGGTGGCCTCGGAAGTCTTCGACAACATGCGCGTCCAGGACCTGCAGGTTATCTGGCAGTGGGATCTGGCCCGAGAGGGGGAGGGTCACTCCGACGCGGAACTTGATGACATGCTGTCGCACCTGTGCATACGCAAGCGTCCCGCAATCCCTTCCTGACCCTCTCTCCGAGAAGACCCGTCGACCCCAGCGAAGCTGAGGGTCGCCTTCGGGAGATACCGCGGAACCGGCTCTGCCGGTCCGCAGGTATCGCCCCCTTGGAAAGGGGGTGGGCGGCCACACGTAGTGGGCAAGCCTGGGGGTTTTCGATAACAGTGGCACAATGCCCCGGTACTCAGGCCCTTCCCCAGCCACAGTCGCATCCGCCAATCGGTTCAGCCGTGTCGCGGAAGGTTTCTTAACCAGCTAGTGCTTCCCAAAGGGAAGCGAAGGTCAGCGGAATATGAGCGATTCCTCGTCGACGTCTTCGTCCGTCTACAGCGCCTATCAAGGCAATACCTACCTCTTCGGCGGCAATGCGCCCTATGTCGAAGAGATGTACGAAAACTACCTCTCCAATCCGGGCAGCGTGCCCGACAACTGGCGCTCGTACTTCGACGCGCTCCAGAACGTCCCCGCGACGGACGGAACCAACACCAAGGACGTGCCGCACCTGCCGGTCGTCAACGCCTTCGCCGAACGCGCCAAGCAGGGCACCACCAAGGTGGTCGTGGCCAGCGGCGCCGATTCCGAACTCGGCCGCAAGCGCACCGCCGTCCAGCAGCTGATCGCCGCCTACCGCAACGTCGGCGCCCGCTGGGCCGACCTCGATCCGCTCAAGCGCACCGAGCGTCCCGCGATCCCCGAACTCGAATCCTCGTTCTACGGCTTTGCCGATGCCGACCTCGAAACGGTGTTCAACACGAGCAACACCTTCTTCGGCAAGGAGACGATGTCGCTGCGCGACCTGCTCAATGCGTTGCGCGAAACCTACTGCGGCACCATCGGCGCCGAGTACATGTACATGACCGACCAGGGCCAGAAGCGCTGGTGGCAGCAGAAGCTCGAAAGCGCCCGGACCAATCCGCAGTTCAACGCCGACCAGAAGAAGCGCGTCCTCGAGCGCCTGACGGCTGCCGAAGGCCTCGAGCGCTTCCTGCACACCAAGTACGTCGGCCAGAAGCGCTTCTCGCTCGAAGGCGGCGAGAGCTTCATCGTCGCGATGGACGAACTGATCAGGCAGGCCGGCATCAAGGGCGTGCAGGAAATCGTGATCGGCATGGCGCACCGCGGTCGCCTGAACGTGCTGGTCAATTCGCTCGGCAAGATGCCGGCCGACCTCTTCGCCGAGTTCGATCACACGGCACCCGAAGACCTGCCCAGCGGTGACGTCAAGTACCACCAGGGCTTCAGCTCGGACGTGTCGACGCCCGGCGGCCCGGTGCACCTGAGCCTCGCCTTCAACCCCTCGCACCTCGAGATCGTGAACCCGGTGGTCGAAGGCTCGGTGCGCGCGCGCATGGACCGCCGCGCCGACCCGCTCGGCAAGCAGGTGCTGCCGGTCATCGTGCACGGCGACGCCGCCTTCGCAGGACAGGGCGTCGTGATGGAAACGCTGGCGCTGGCCGAAACGCGCGGCTACTCCACCGGCGGCACGGTGCACATCGTGATCAACAACCAGATCGGCTTCACCACCAGCGACCCGCGTGACAGCCGCTCGACGCTGTACTGCACCGACATCGTCAAGATGATCGAGGCACCGGTGCTGCACGTGAACGGCGACGACCCCGAAGCCGTGGTGCTCGCGACCCAGCTCGCCCTCGAATTCCGCATGGAATTCCAGAAGGATGTCGTCGTCGACATCATCTGCTTCCGCAAGCTCGGCCACAACGAGCAGGACACCCCGGCGCTCACGCAGCCGCTGATGTACAAGAAGATCGCGCAGCACCCCGGCACGCGCAAGCTGTATGCCGACAAGCTCGCCGCGCAGGGCCTCGGCGCCACGCTCGGCGACGACATGGTCAAGGCGCAGCGCGCGGCCTTCGATGCCGGCAAGAACACCTCGGACCCGGTCCTGACCAACTTCAAGAGCAAGTACGCGGTCGACTGGAACCCCTTCCTGAACAAGAAGTGGACCGACGCCGGCGACACCGCGATCCCCACAGCCGAATGGAAGCGGCTGGCCGAGCGCATCACCAAGGCACCGGACAACTTCACCGTGCATCCGCTGGTCAAGAAGGTGCTGGACGACCGCGCCGCCATGGGCCGCGGCGACGTCAATGTCGACTGGGGCATGGGCGAGCACATGGCCTTCGCCTCGCTCGTGGCGAGCGGCTATCCGGTGCGCCTGTCGGGCGAGGACAGCGGCCGCGGAACCTTCACGCACCGCCACGCCGTGCTGCACGACCAGAACCGCGAGAAGTTCGACGAAGGCACCTACGTGCCGCTGCAGAACGTCGCCGACAACCAGGCGCCTTTCGTCGTGATCGACTCGATCCTGTCGGAAGAAGCCGTGCTCGCCTTCGAATACGGCTACGCCTCCAACGATCCGAACACGCTCGTGATCTGGGAAGCGCAATTCGGCGACTTCGTCAATGGCGCGCAGGTCGTGATCGACCAGTTCATCGCATCGGGCGAAGTCAAGTGGGGCCGCGTCAACGGCATCACGCTGATGCTGCCGCACGGCTACGAAGGCCAGGGCCCCGAACACAGCTCGGCGCGCC
The DNA here is from genome assembly GCF_056400665.1 of Variovorax sp. P5_A3. Taxonomy (NCBI): domain Bacteria; kingdom Pseudomonadati; phylum Pseudomonadota; class Betaproteobacteria; order Burkholderiales; family Comamonadaceae; genus Variovorax; species Variovorax sp. P5_A3. The sequence goes on from NZ_JBFUKW010000002.1 coordinate 380,618, forward strand.
TCGAGCGCTTCATGCAGTTGTCGGCCGACACCAACATCCAGGTGGTGCAGCCGACCACGGCCAGCCAGATCTTCCACGTGCTGCGCCGGCAGATGGTGCGCAACCTGCGCAAGCCGCTGGTGATCATGACCCCGAAGTCGCTGCTGCGTAACAAGGACGCGACCTCGCCGTTGTCCGAGTTCACCAAGGGCAGCTTCCAGACCGTCATCCCGGACCACAAGGACCTGAAGGCCGAGAAGGTCAAGCGCGTCATCGCCTGCTCCGGCAAGGTCTACTACGACCTGGCGAAGAAGCGCGAGGAGAAGGGTGCCGACGACGTGGCGATCATCCGCGTCGAGCAGCTCTACCCGTTCCCGCACAAGGCCTTCGGCGCCGAACTGAAGAAGTACCCGAATCTGGTCGACGTGGTGTGGTCCCAGGACGAACCGCAGAACCAGGGCGCCTGGTTCTTCGTGCAGCACTACATCCACGAGAACATGCAGGAAGGCCAGAAGCTCGGCTACTCCGGCCGTGCCGCTTCGGCATCGCCGGCGGTCGGCTACTCGCACCTGCACCAGGAACAGCAGAAGGCGCTGGTCGACGGCGCGTTCGGCAAGCTCAAAGGCTTCGTGCTGACCAAGTAACAAAACAAGAACTCGATTCACCTGCATAAGAAACACGAAGCGGAGCACATAAGAAATGTCCATCGTTGAAGTCAAAGTCCCCCAGTTGTCCGAGTCCGTGGCCGAAGCCACCATGCTCCAGTGGAAGAAGAAGGCCGGCGAAGCCGTCACGGTCGATGAAATCCTGATCGAGATCGAAACCGACAAGGTCGTGCTCGAAGTGCCGGCGCCCTCGTCCGGCGTGCTGGTGGAGATCGTCGCCGGCGACGGCGCCACCGTAGTGGCCGACCAACTGATCGCGAAGATCGACACCGAAGGCAAGGCCGGCGCAGCCGCGCCCGCCGCGGCACCGGCGGCAGCGCCTGTCGCGGCACCGGCGGCGGCCCCGGCTGCTGCTGCCGCGGCCACCGGCGGCTCGAAGTCCGACGTGGCGATGCCCGCCGCGGCCAAGCTGCTCGCGGACAACAAGCTGAGCACGGGCGATGTCGCCGGCACCGGCAAGGACGGCCGCGTCACCAAGGGCGACGTGCTCGGCGCCATTGCGTCAGGCACGACCGCCAAGGTTGCTGCACCCGTGCCCGTTCCGACTGGCGCGCCGAAAGCGGCATTGCCGCAAGTCGCGTCGCCGGCCGGTTCGCCCGACCTCGGCGACCGTCCGGAAGAACGCGTCCCGATGAGCCGCCTCCGTGCACGCATCGCCGAGCGCCTGCTGCAATCGCAATCCACCAATGCGATCCTGACCACTTTCAACGAGGTGAACATGGCGCCCGTGATGGAAATGCGCAAGCGCTTCCAGGAGAAGTTCGAGAAGGAGCACGGCGTGAAGATCGGCTTCATGAGCTTCTTCGTGAAGGCGGCGGTGCATGCCCTGAAGAAGTACCCGGTGCTCAACGCCTCGGTGGACGGCAACGACATCGTCTACCACGGCTACTTCGACATCGGCATCGCGGTCGGTTCGCCGCGTGGCCTGGTAGTGCCGATCCTGCGCAATGCCGACCAGATGAGCTTCGCGGACATCGAGAAGAAGATCGCCGAGTACGGTGCCAAGGCGCGCGACGGCAAGCTGGGCATCGAGGAAATGACCGGCGGCACCTTCTCCATCTCCAATGGCGGTGTGTTCGGCTCGATGCTGTCGACGCCGATCATCAACCCGCCGCAGTCGGCCATCCTGGGCGTGCACGCGACCAAGGACCGCGCGGTGGTGGAGAACGGCCAGATCGTCGTTCGCCCGATGAACTACCTCGCGATGAGCTACGACCACCGCATCATCGACGGCCGCGAAGCCGTGCTGGGCCTGGTCGCCATGAAGGAAGCCCTGGAAGACCCAGCGCGCCTCTTGTTTGATATCTAGGCTCGCCCCCAGGCTGCGCGCACTTCGTGTCTCTTCGCCCACCCCCTGACCGGGGGCAACACCGGCGGCCCGGCAAAGCCGGTTTCGCGGTGTTTTGCGAACCAGACTCGCAGTTCGTGCGGCCTGCCTAACTGAAACGGAACAATCAATGAGCAAACAATTCGACGTCATCGTCATTGGTGGCGGCCCTGGCGGCTACGTCGCCGCCATCCGTGCGGCACAACTGGGCTTCAACGTGGCCTGCATCGACGAGTGGAAGAACGCCAAGGGCGGCCCGGCCCTGGGCGGCACTTGCACCAACATCGGCTGCATTCCATCGAAGGCACTGCTGCAGTCTTCCGAGCACTACGAGCACGCGGGGCACAGCTTTGCCGACCATGGCATCAAGGTCGAGGGCCTCGGACTCGATCTCGCGAAGATGCTGGCGCGCAAGGACAACGTCGTGAAGCAGAACAACGACGGCATCGTCTACCTGTTCAAGAAGAACAAGGTCGCCTTCTTCCACGGCCGCGGCTCGTTCGTGAAGGCCGCGGACGGCGGCTACGAGATCAAGGTCGTGGGTGCCTCGGAAGAGAGCATCGGCGGCAAGCACATCATCGTTGCCACCGGCTCGAATGCGCGTCCGTTGCCGGGCGCACCGTTCGATGAGGAGAACATCCTCTCGAACGACGGCGCACTGCGCATCGGCGGCGTGCCCAAGAAGCTCGCACTGATCGGCTCCGGCGTGATCGGCCTCGAGATGGGCTCGGTGTGGCGCCGCCTCGGTGCCGAGGTGACCGTGCTCGAAGCACTGCCGACCTTCCTCGGCGCAGTGGACGAGCAGATCGCCAAGGAAGCGAAGAAGGCCTTCGACAAGCAGGGGCTGAAGATCGAACTCGGCGTCGAGGTCGGCGAAGTCAAGTCGGGCAAGAAGGGCGTGAGCATCGCCTACACAGATTCCAAGGGCGGCGCGCAGTCGCTCGAAGTCGACAAGTTGATCGTCTCGATCGGTCGCGTGCCCAACACCATCGGCCTCAACGCCGAAGCGGTGGGCCTGCAGCTCGACGAGCGTGGCGCGATCGTGGTCGACGATGACTGCAAGACCAGCCTGCCGAACGTGTGGGCAATCGGCGACGTGGTGCGAGGCCCGATGCTTGCGCACAAGGCGGAAGAAGAGGGCGTGGCAGTGGCCGAGCGCATCGCGGGCCAGCACGGTCACGTCAACTTCAACACCATTCCGTGGGTGATCTACACCTCGCCCGAGATCGCATGGGTCGGCCAGACCGAACAGCAGCTCAAGGCGAGTGGCCGTGCCTACAAGGCAGGCACCTTCCCGTTCCTCGCTAACGGCCGGGCACGCGCTTTGGGCGACACGACCGGCATGGTCAAGTTCGTGGCGGATGCCGCCACGGACGAGATCCTCGGCGTGCACATGGTCGGACCGATGGTCAGCGAATTGATCTCCGAAGCCGTCGTGGCCATGGAGTTCAAGGCCAGCGCGGAAGACATCGCGCGCATCTGCCACGCGCATCCGTCGCTGTCGGAGGCGACGAAAGAAGCAGCCCTGGCCGTCGACAAGCGTACGCTGAACTTCTGACGTGGGCGTTGTCAGGCAGGCCTATGAAGCGGAGCTGATTGCGCGGGGGTTCCACAGCGACCCCGCGCAGTTGCGCGCCGTGGAGGCGCTCGACCGCTGCGCGAGCGAATGGGCGGACTTCAAGGCCCAGCGCTCCAATGCCTTCAAGAAGCTGATCAACCGGCCGGAGATCCCACGCGGGGTCTACATGTACGGCGGCGTCGGGCGAGGCAAGAGCTTCCTGATGGACTGCTTCTACAACGTAGTCCCGCTCAGGCGCAAGACGCGGCTGCACTTCCACGAGTTCATGCGCGAGGTGCACCGCGAACTGGCCGACCTTCAGGGCACGGTCAATCCGCTGGATGAACTCGGGCGGCGCATGTCCAAGCGATACCGGCTGATCTGCTTCGACGAATTCCACGTCGCGGACATCACCGACGCGATGATCCTGCACCGGCTGCTAATGGCGCTGTTCGAGAACGGCGTCGGCTTCGTCACGACGTCGAACTTCAAGCCGGACGACCTCTATCCGGGCGGACTGCACCGCGACCGCATCCTTCCGGCGATCGCATTGCTCAACGAACGGCTCGAAGTCATCAGCGTCGACAACGGCACCGACTACCGCCGCCGGACGCTGGAGCAGGTCCGCCTCTACCTCACGCCCAACGGCGCGACCGCCGACAAGGAAATGCGCGAGGCCTTCGAGCGTCTGGCCGAAAGCGCGGACGAGAACCCCGTCCTGCACATCGAGGCGCGCGAGATCCACGCCCGGCGAAAGGCGGGGGGGGTGGTCTGGTTCGATTTCAAGACCCTGTGCGGCGGTCCGCGCTCGCAGAACGACTACCTGGAAATTGCGACGCAGTTCCATACGGTGCTGCTGTCCGACGTGCCGTACATGCCGGTGCGGATGGCATCGGAAGCGCGGCGTTTCACCTGGCTCGTCGACGTGTTCTACGATCGGCGAGTGAAGTTGATCATGTCCGCCGAAGTGCCTCCCGAGGCGTTGTACACCGAGGGCCCGCTGGCGCACGAGTTCCCGCGGACCGTGTCCCGACTCAACGAGATGCAGTCGGCCGAGTTCCTTGCGCTCGAACGCCGTGTTGTCGATACGCGCCTCACATGAAGAACATCGCCCTTGGATTGCTGATCGGCCTGGCTGTGTCGCCCCTGTGGGCGCAGTCGGAGGCCACGAGCGGAGCCACGAACTTCGAAGCCGAGCGTGCCCGCCTGACGCAGGAACGCAAGGACGTCGATGCCCGCTACGCGACCGAGCAGGCGGCCTGCTACAAGAAGTTCGCGGTCGAGGACTGCCTGCAGGAGAGCCGTCGCCGGCGCCGCGCGGATACGGACAACATCAAGCGCCAGGAAGCGGTGATGAACGACTTCGAGCGCAAGCGCCGCGCCGCTGCGGAACTCGACAAGCTGGAGCAGCAGAAGGCCGACCAGCGCGCGCAGGAGTCCGAAGCGAAGCGCCAGGAGGCACTGAAGTCGCAACAGGACCGTGAGGAGCGTGCCGCCGACCATGCGGCGAGCCGTGCGCAGACGGCGTCGCAGACGACCGAGCGCCAAAAGGAGTTCGACAACAAGCAGCGCAATCATGCCGAAGAACAGACCAAGGCAGCCCAGCGGCGCGCCGAGGCACCGGCAGCGCAAGCGGACTACGAGGCAAAACTGAAAAAGGCGCAAGAGCATCGCGCGGAGCTCGACAGGCGCAACGCGGCGAAGACCAAGCCTCGCTCGGCGCCCCTGCCGACGCCCGGGGAACCCGCTGCGACGTCCGCCAGCCCGTCGAAGCCGGCAACGCCCTGACGGGATCGCGGCCGGCGTTTCAGTCGGCGGGCAGCGGTTCGAGCTTCACTACGACGATCGAGATGTTGTCGCCGGTTCCGTGCGCGCGCCGCCGCGCTTCGGCGACCAGCAACTCGACGGCGGCGCGTGGCGGCTGGTCCGCCAGCAAGGCGCCCATCTCCTCCGGCGTGAAGTAGTGCCACAGCCCGTCGCTGCAGGCCATCAACACATCGCCCGTTTGCAGGCAAGGAACGAGGTGAATGTCCACCGGTGGCGGCGTCGAGTTCATGCCGAGGCATCCGAGCAGGATGTTGCTCTGGGGATGCATGTTGGCTTCGTCGTCGTTGATTTCGCCGCGGTCGACCAGCACCTGCACGTAGGAGTGGTCCTTGGTACGCTTGACGAGGGTTCCCTTGTGGAAGTGATAGATGCGCGAGTCGCCGGCGTGAATCCAGGTGCAGTCGCCCTCGGGATTCATGAGGAAGGCAGCGAGGGTGCTGTGCGGTTCCTGCTCACTGGAGACTGCGGTGAGCTTGATCACCGTGTGGGCGTCTTCCAGCAGATGCCGCAGCAGGCCCGAAGCTTCGTCGCGCCCGGGCTTGTAGCGCGAGAAGAGCTGGCGCGCCGTCATCAGGACCTGATCGGAGGCCTTGCGCCCGCCACTGCGACCGCCCATGCCGTCGGCGATGACGCCCAGCACGCACCCCGGCGTGCGGGGGTGGGACATGACCAGGACCTGGTCCTGCTGGTAGGGGCGATCCCCCTTGTGGAGACCGGTTGCGGCGGCAAGTCGAAAGCCTCGTGTCATGGGGGCGCGGATGCGCCGATGGCGCGGTCTTTCATGTTGTCTTGCAGGTTGGATGAAGACGTATTATCGAGTGAACACAAGCCGCGGCCGAAGCGCGCCGTTGCAAGATTTCACACTGCCCGCGTTGGACTCCAATCTTCACTCAATTTCACGACAGCTGATCGAACTCAGGATCGAGCATGCAGACCTCGATGCCACGATCGATCGGCTGAGCGAGGTCGTTCCGCTGGATGAACTGCTGCTGCGGCGGCTCAAGAAGCGGCGACTCGGACTGCGCGACGAAATCGCACGCCTCGAACGGCTGCTCGATCCGCAAGAGCCCGCCTGATGTCGATCGAACAAGAGGTGCGCGAGGCCTTCGCTCAGGACGGCGTCCTTTCCCATGCCGCAGAACAGTTCCGCGAGCGCGAGGGCCAGACTCAGATGGCGGTGGCCGTGGCGCGCACCATCGACCAGGGGGGCGTGCTCGTCGTCGAGGCCGGCACGGGTGTCGGCAAGACCTTTTCGTACCTCGTTCCGGCATTGCTGAGCGGGGAGCGCGTGCTGCTGTCGACAGCCACCAAGACACTGCAGGACCAGCTCTTCGGGCGCGACCTGCCGCGGCTCGTGACGGCGCTGGGATTGCCCGTACGGACCGCGTTGCTCAAGGGGCGCGCCAGTTATGTGTGCCTGCACCGACTCGATCTTGCGCGCCATGACGCTTCGCTGCCGGAACGAGGCTCGTTGCGGACCCTCGCGAAGATCGAGCAATGGTCCAAGGCCACGCGCACGGGCGACCTGGCCGAGCTCCCGGGCCTGGACGAGCGTTCGCCACTGATTCCCCTGGTGACCTCCACGCGCGACAACTGCCTCGGTGCGCAGTGCCCCCAGTTCAAGCCGTGTCACGTCAATCTCGCACGACGCGAGGCGATGGCAGCGGACGTTGTGGTCATCAATCACCACCTGTTCTTTGCCGATCTTGCCGTGCGCGAGTCGGGCATGGCGGAGTTGTTGCCGACGGTGCGGGTCGTGGTCTTCGACGAAGCACATCAGCTCAACGAAACCGGGGTGCAATTCCTGGGCGTCCAGCTCGGCAGCGGCCAGGCGCTGGACTTTGCGCGCGACCTGCTTGCGGCGGGGCTTCAGCACGCGCGGGGCCTAGTCGATTGGCAGCAGCTCGTGTCAGGCGTCGAGCGTGGTGCGCGTGAACTGCGGCTGGCGGCGGGCAAGCAGTACCCCGGCGCGAAGTTGCGCTGGGCTGGCGCGTCGCCTGAGGGCGTGCCCGCGGAAGCGTGGCAGGAAGCACTCGATGCCTTGCAGGGGGCTTTCGCGGAAGCCGCTCGGGGCCTCGACACAGTGAGCGAGCTGTCACCCGATTTCGTTCGTCTTCATGACCGGGCGCAGCAGCTGTCGGAGCGGGCAAAGCGATTTGCCGAGGACTGTCCCGCTGGATCGGTGCGCTGGGTCGATGTGGGAACGCAGCTGAGACTCATCGAGTCGCCGCTGGACATCGCGGAGGCGGTGCGAACACGCGTTCTCAAGTCCGATGCCGAGGGCGCGGAAGAGGGCGGGCGTGCCTGGGTGTTCACGTCCGCGACGCTCGGTGACGATCCGAAGCTGCGCTGGTTCACCGAGCCCTGCGGGCTCGACGATGCCGAGGTACTGCGCGTACAAAGTCCGTTCGACTATGCGCGTCAGGCCGCGCTCTACGTGCCGCGTGTGTTTCCCAAGCCGAACGATCCTGCGCACAGCCAGCGGGTCGCGGAACTCGCTGCCCGTGGCGCCGCCGTCCTCGGCGGCCGCACGCTCGTTCTCACGACGACCCTGCGCGCCTTGAGGACGATAGGTGACGCGATGCGGCAGCAATTGGAGCGCCTGGAGCCCGTGCGCCGGCCCGAAGTGCTGGTGCAGGGCGAGTTGCCGAAACGCGTCCTGATGGATCGTTTCCGGGAAGGGGCTGTCGACGGACGCCCGGGCTGCGTGCTGGTGGCATCGGCCTCTTTCTGGGAGGGCTTCGACGCACCCGGCGATGCCTTGCAACTGGTCGTGATCGACAAGTTGCCCTTTCCGCCTCCCAACGACCCGCTGGTCGAGGCGCGCTCGCAGCGCCTCGAATCGCAGGGACGAAGCGCTTTCAGCGAGTATTCCCTGCCCGAGGCCGCGGTCGCGCTCAAGCAGGGTGCCGGCCGATTGATCCGGCGAGAAACCGACATGGGCGTACTCGTGATCTGCGACACACGCCTCGTCGCCATGGGTTACGGCCGCCGCCTGATCGCCGCGCTCCCGCCGATGCGCAGGATCGAGACCGAGACTGACTTCGATGCAGCCGTGGCTGCGCTGAGAGAGTCCGCGCCGTCAGACGCCAACTAGATGCGGCCGCGCGCGGCGAAGCGAAGCGAAAAGCCGGGGGCTACCACACCTTCCACCAGGGATCGTCCTTGGTCCGGAAGCCGCGCGAGAGGTATTCGCTCTGCGGATAGTTGGTCGTCAGCACGCGCTGGGTGTCGTCACGCAGATCGTTCATGCCGAGCTTGTCGTACGACATGTACATGATGTAGAGGGCCTCTTCGAGCGCCGGAACTTCGCGGTAGTCGGCCAGCGCCAGTTGCGCACGGTTGATGGCCGCCAGGTAGGCCCCCCGGTTGTAGTAATAGCGGGCCACGTGAACTTCATACTGCGCCAGCGAATTGACGATGTAGTTCATCCGCTGGCGCGCGTCCGGCGTGTAACGTGAATCGGGGAAGCGCGTCACCAGTTCCTTGAAGGATTCGAAGGATTCCTTTGCGGCCTTCTGGTCGCGTTCCGACAGGTCCTGGCGCGTCATGAACGCGAACATGCCCAGATCGTCGTTGAAGTTGATCACGCCCTTGAGGTAGAGCGCGTAGTCGATCGCCGGACTGGCCGGGTGCAGTTTGATGAAGCGATCGAGCGTCGCGACGGCCTGCACCTTGTCGCCCGCCTTGAACTGGGCATACGCCTTGTCGAGCTGCGCCTGTTGCGCCAGCGGCGTGCCGGCGGCGCGGCCTTCGAGCTTCTCGTACAACGGGACGGCCTTATCGAAGGCGCCAGAGTCCACTTCGTCCTTGGCTTCCGAGTAGATCCGGTTGGGGCTCCAGTTCGCGGTCTTGTCGGCCGGGCTCGACGAACACCCGGCCGCCAGCCAGGCAGCCGCACAGAGGGCCAGCCAGCCTGGGACAACCGATAATTTGGAGCGAAACATCAGATAAGGCCTTCGTGAAACAGTTGCCCTCAATTATATCGGCCGCCCCCCTGGGCCATGCCCCGGAGGGCGCTGACCATGACGAGGGTGCGGAGCTGTCGGATGCCAGCGAAATTCGCACCTTTCTGATCGGCGAGGCGCAGCACGGCCAGCGGCTGGATCGCGCGCTGGCCGCGCTGGGTCCCGAGTTTTCGCGAAGCTACCTCCAGCAACTGATCGATGCCGGCATGGTCGAGCTTCAGGGGCGGGTGGTGACAAAGACCTCGGCCACGGTGCACGCCGGTGAGGCCGGACGCATCGAGCTTCGCCCCACGCCCCAGAGCCAGGCGTTCCGTCCGGAGGCGATGTCGCTCAACGTGCTCCACGAAGACGATCACCTGCGCATCATCGACAAGCCGGTGGGGCTCGTTGTGCATCCCGCGCCGGGCAACTGGAGCGGAACCCTGCTGAACGGGCTGCTTGCGCTCGATCCGCGGGCGGCGCTCCTGCCGCGCGCCGGCATCGTGCACCGGCTGGACCGGGACACCAGCGGGCTGATGGTCGTCGCGCGCAGCCGTGCCGCGATGGATGCGCTCGTGGCGTTGATCGCGGCGCGCGAGGTCAAGCGCCAGTATCTCGCGCTCGCGCACCGTACCTGGCAAGGCGCCGGCGCGAGGCATGTCGACACTGCCATCGGCCGCGATCCGCGCAATCGGTTGCGCATGGCCGTGGTCGACCTGGAGCGCCATGCCGGCAAGCCGGCGCGCACGCTGATCGAGGCGCTCGATACCAACGACCTGGGATGCGCCGTGCGCTGCACGCTGGAGACCGGAAGGACGCACCAGATCCGCGTGCACATGGCCTCCATCGGCCATCCGCTGGTTGGCGACGCACTGTACGGAGGCGCCAATGCTGCCGGCCTGACGCGGCAGGCGCTGCATGCCTTCAGGCTCGGTTTCAAGCATCCCATGACCGGGGAGGCGATGGAGTTCCTGTCCCCGCCGCCACCGGATCTTGCTCAGGGTTTTTCCGAGTGGGGGCTGGATTACAATCGCGCCTGACGGTCCCGAGGGCCGCGCCGGCCATCCGATGCCGGCCTCGCGTTGCATACGCCGCGTGCCTGCAGCGCCTCCTTTCATCCATCTGAACAAGCGTCCCCGAGGCGCCTTTTCCCGGATAACGCGAACCATGAATACGGCGGATGCCAAGCGCATTCTCGAAACCGCCTTGATCTGTTCGACCCAGCCGTTGCCGGTGCGCGAACTGCGCGTGCTGTTCGACGACGAGTTGGGCGCCGACACGATCAAGTCGCTGTTGCTCGAACTGCAGGAAGACTGGTCGCAGCGCGGCCTGGAACTCGTGAGCGTCGGCACCGGCTGGCGCTTCCAGAGTCGCCCCGAACTTCGCGACCACCTCGATCGCCTTCACCCCGAGAAGCCGCCACGCTACACGCGCGCTGCCCTCGAGACGCTGGCGATCATTGCCTATCGGCAACCGGTGACGCGCGGCGACATGGAGGACATCCGTGGCGTCACGATCAATTCGCTCATCCTCAAGCAACTCGAGGACCGCAACTGGGTGGAGGTCATCGGCCATCGCGAGACGGTCGGGCGACCGGCGCTCTATGCGACAACGCGGCAGTTCCTGGACGATCTAGGCCTTGCTTCGCTGGACCAGTTGCCGGTGATCGAGTCGCCATCGCAGCAGGGCGCCCTGATCGACGCGCTGGACCGGGCGGCCGGTCAAGACCAGCCCACGCTGCCGATCGATGAGATCGCTGCAGAGCCCGAGGCGAAGGCTGCCGGGGCGGTCGCCGAAGTCGAGGAACCCACCCTGCAGACTGAAGCCGCCATGAGCGTCGCCGAAGTCAATGAACCCGAGACGGATGCCGAGACGCCGACCGACTTCGCCGCTGCGCCTGCAACCGAAGCCGAAGTCCTTGCTCCGACAGAATCCTCATCTCCTTCTCCCGTCGACGCGGATGCAGATGCATCGCCCGATGAGGCCGACACCACCGCTGTCCCTTCCGGAACCCGACCATGAGCCCCACAGATCCCGATGACGCAGCCACGCTGCCGGCCGAACCTGTTTCCGAGGAGCGCTTGGCGGACGTGCCGGCGCAGTCTGAAGATGACGCCGGTGCCCCGCCGGTCGCCGGCGACGCTGCCGAAGCGCCACGCAAGCGCCGTCCGCGCCGGCGCAAGCCTGCCGCGGAAGTGTCAGCGGAAGCAGCGTCCGATGAGGCCGTCCAGCCTGTCGAGCCGGTTGAGCCGCGGGCTACCGCCGCCGAACACGTGCCGGCGCCTGCCCCGGATGCGCCTCCGGAGGTGAGGGCCTCCGAGGCAGACGAGGACGACGAGGACGAGGAAGAGGAACCGGACGAAGAGGAAGACGACCTCGATCGTGCGCGCCGCGCCGCCGAGCGCGAGCAACGCAACGCTCCACCCCCGGAGCCGATCCGGTTCGCCGACGTCATTTCGGGTCAGTTCGATGCCGACGAGGAAAGTCCGGAAGTTCCACCGCTCAAACGGGTGCTGTTGCCGGAAGCCGATTCGCCGAAGCTGCACAAGGTCCTGGCGCAGGCAGGCCTGGGTTCGCGCCTCGAGATGGAGCAACTCATCCTGCAGGGTCGAATCTCGGTCAACAATGAGCCGGCCCACATCGGGCAACGCATCCAGTTCGGCGATCAGGTCAAGATCAACGGCAAGCCCATCCGCTATCGCATTGCACCGCCACCGGCGCGCGTCATTGCGTATCACAAGCCCGTCGGCGAGGTCGTCACGCACGACGATCCGCAGAACCGGCCGACCGTGTTCCGCAAGCTGCCGCGGCTGCAGCAGGGCAAGTGGCAGTCCGTCGGACGTCTGGACCTGAATACGGAAGGGCTTTTGCTCTTCACGAGTTCCGGCGAACTGGCCAACCAGCTGATGCATCCGCGTTTCGGGCTGGAACGCGAATACGCGGTGCGCGTGCTCGGCGCGCTCAGCAGCGAGGAAAAGCAGCGCCTGCTCGAAGGCGTTCGTCTGGACGACGGGATGGCCCACTTCGGCACCATCGAGGAAGGCGGCGGCGAGGGTTCCAACTGCTGGTATCGCGTCACCATTTCGGAAGGGCGCAACCGCGAAGTTCGCCGCCTCTTCGAGTCGGTGGGACATGCGGTCAGCCGACTGATCCGCATCCGCTACGGCGCCATGGTGCTGCCGCGCGGCCTCAAGCGCGGCGCCTGGATGGAACTCGACGAGCGCGACATCCGGGCGCTGTTCCAGGCGGCGGGCGGTTCCGGCGAGCGGCAGCAGCGCCCCGGCGCGGGTCCGAGGGGCCAACAAGGGCAGGGCCCGGAGGGCGGCGGTCGCAACAACCGCAATCGCAAACGACGCGGCAATCGCAACGGCGGCGGAGGTGGCCTCCAAGGGGAGGAGCGCGAGGCGCCCATCCCGAATCCGCTGGCCCACGGTCCGGGCGCTCGTTCAGACCGGGGCATGGGCGGCGGCAAGGGGCCGTCGCAGGGCCGCCGGAACAACCGTGGCGACCGCCAGGGCCAGGGCCAAGGCCAGGGGCAGGGGCAGGGCGGGCAGCAGGGGCGCAATCGCCAGGGGGACGATCGTCCGCCGGGCGGTGCCAACCAGCCGGACCCGATGAAGACCTCGCTCGGCTATATCGGCGCCGAGAGCTTCTCGCGCCAGCGCAAGGAACAACGCCAGGGCCCGCGGCGCGGCGGGCCGTCCGGCGGCGGCGGCAATTTCGGCGGCCAGGGTGGCGGTCGCCGCCGCGGTCGCTGAAAATCGATGCGACCGGCGGTCTTTCGCTCGCAAATTGCGGGTTGACCCTATCACGCTGGTTAAAATCGAAGGCTTTGTCAAAGACCGCGACGCGTGCGTTGCGGCATTGGCGGAACCCTTCCAGATTCAAGCTCTCAAGAAAGCACTCTCATGGCCATCGAACGCACCCTCTCCATCATCAAGCCCGACGCAGTCGCAAAGAATGTCATCGGCAAGATCGTCTCCCGCTTCGAGGCTGCCGGCCTCAAGATCGTGGCAGCCAAGCTGGTGCACCTGTCGCGCAACGAAGCCGAGCAGTTCTACGCCGTCCACAAGGAGCGCCCCTTCTTCAAGGACCTGGTCGAGTTCATGATCTCCGGCCCGGTGTTCGTGCAAGTGCTCGAAGGTGAAGACGCCATTGCCAAGAACCGCGACCTCATGGGCGCGACCGACCCCAAGAAGGCTGCCGCCGGCACCATCCGCGCCGATTTCGCCGACAGCATCGATGCCAACGCCGTGCACGGGTCGGACGCCCCCGAAACCGCGAAGAACGAAGTCTCCTTCTTCTTCGCCGGCCTCAACGTCTACGCACGCTGAGGTTCAGCCCGACTGACGCAATGACCTCGGCCAACCTGCTCGACTTCGATCTGGAAGGATTGGCCGCGTTCTGCGAACGGCTGGGCGAAAAGCGTTTCCGCGCGACGCAGCTCTTCCGCTGGATCCACCAGCGGGGAGCAAGCGAATTCGCGCACATGACGGATCTGGCGAAGTCGCTGCGCGAAAAGCTCGCGACCACGGCGCGCGTCGAGGCGCTGCCGGTCATCACGCAGCACGAATCCGCCGACGGGACCATCAAGTGGCTGTTCGACGTCGGTGATGGCAATGCGGTCGAGGCCGTGTTCATTCCCGAGGACGATCGCGGCACGCTCTGCGTGTCGTCGCAGGCCGGGTGCGCCGTCGGCTGCCGTTTCTGCTCGACCGGGCATCAGGGCTTCAGCCGCAACCTCACGACCGGCGAAATCATCGCCCAATTGTGGTTTGCCGAGCACTTCCTGCGCAAGCACCTCAAACGCGACGAGCGAATCATTTCCAATGTCGTGATGATGGGCATGGGCGAGCCGTTGCAGAACTATTCGGCCCTGGTGCCGGCGCTGCGCACCATGCTCGACGACAACGCCTACGGCCTTTCGCGTCGACGCGTCACGGTGTCGACGTCCGGCGTCGTTCCGATGATCGACCGCCTGGGCGGCGACTGTCCTGTCGCGCTCGCGGTCTCCCTGCATGCGCCGAACGATGCGCTGCGCGATGACCTCGTGCCGCTCAATCGCAAATACCCGATTGCCGAACTGCTCGAGGCCTGCAAGCGCTACCTTGCGCACGCGCCGCGCGACTTCATCACTTTCGAATACTGCATGCTGGATGGCGTCAACGACCAGCCAGAGCATGCGCGTCAGTTGGTCGAGCTGGTTCGATCGCAGGGCGTGTCCTGCAAGTTCAACCTGATCCCCTTCAATCCATTTCCGGCATCCGGTCTGCTGCGTTCGCCGCAGCCCCGGGTGCTGTCCTTCGCCAAGGTGCTGAGCGAAGCAGGCATTGTCACCACGGTCCGAAAGACACGCGGCGACGACATCGACGCCGCGTGCGGCCAGCTGGCGGGCGATGTCAAGGACCGCACCCACGCGGCCGAACGCATGGCGCAGCGGCGCACCGTCGTTTTGCATCCGGCCCGCACGAAGGTCGTCACATCCAATTCCGAGGAGCAATGATCCGATGAGCAAGGCCTTTCCGACCGCGCAGAAGCTGGTGATGCAGGCGCTCATTGGCGTTGCCGCCGTTTTCCTGCTGGCCTCCTGTGCCAGCAAGAATGCACCCGCACCGAGTTCTGCCGGTAGTGCCGCAGCCATCATGACGGAGTCGGACGAGACGAACGCGCGCATGCGCGCCAAGCTCCGCGTCGAGCTGGCGATCGGCTACTTCCAGGCAGGCCAGACCACGGTCGCGCTCGATGAGGTCAAGCAGGCCCTTGCGGCGGATCCGACCTTTCCGGACGCCTACAACCTCCGCGGGCTCATCTACATGCGGCTCGACGATCCCGCCTCCGCCGAGGACAGCTTCCGCCGAGCGATCGCCTTGAATCCGCGCGAGCCGAACGTCTTGCACAACTACGGCTGGCTCCTGTGCCAGCAGAATCGCTACGCCGACGCGCAGCAGCAGTTCTCCGCGGCGCTGGCCGTGACCAGTTACACCGACCGCGCCAAGACGCTGATGACGCAAGGCATCTGCCAGTTGAAGGCAGGCCAGCGCGCCGAGGCCGAGCGCAGTCTCACGCAGGCCTACGAGATCGACGCCGCAAATCCGGTGATCGGCTACAACCTGGCGTCGATCCTCGCGCAGCGCGAAGAGTGGTCGCGTGCGCAGTTCTACATCCGCCGTGTCAACAACAGTCCGGCGGCCAATGCCGAGACCTTGTGGCTCGGCATCAAGATCGAACGTCAGCTCAACAACCGTGAGGCGATCTCGCAATTGGCGAGCCAGTTGCAGCGGCGCTTCCCCCAGTCGCGGGAGGCGATTGCGTACGAGCGCGGGAATTTCAATGATTGAGCGGGCGAGTGAATTCGGGGCTTCCGCAGCGGTGCCCCTCGTCGGCGGCGACAGCACGCACATGACGGCCGGTGACATGCTGCGCGAAGCGCGCGAAGCGCACGGGCTGCACATCGACATGGTGGCGGCTGCGCTCAAGGTGTCACCGCAGAAACTGGCGGCGCTCGAGGCCGACGACATCGACGCGCTGCCGGACCCGGTGTTTGCGCGTGCGCTGGCCGCGAGCGTGTGCAGGGCGTTGCGTATCGATCCGGCGCCGGTGCTGGCCAAGCTGCCGGGCGCGCTGAAGCCGGGTCTTGCAGATGCCGACCGGACCATCAGCCGGAGCCTGCGTTCGGCTGCGCCGCGATCGGGCGCGGGGTCGAACTGGCTGCCTTCACGGCCTCTCCTGATCGTGGTGCTGTTGCTGTTGGTCGGGGCTGCAGTCCTGTTCTGGCTGCCGCAGTCGATCTTCGACCAGGTCGGTGCTTCGATTGCGCACCTGACGGCTCGCGAACCGAGCGACCAGGCGTCGAAATCGTCCACTGCGCCGTCCGGCGGTCCCGCCGGCACGGTGGCCGAATCCGTTGCGCCCGCGCCCGCATTGCCGCCGCCGGTGGAAGCCGCCCCGGCAGAGCCGGTGGCCGCGGCCCCAGACACGCCCGTCGCCAACGACCTGATCGCTTTCACCGCACGCGAGGACTCGTGGATCACCGTGACCGAGGCGGGCGGCAAGCAATTGCTGCGACGCACTGTCAAGGCGGGCGAGACCGTCGGCCTGACCGGCGCCTTGCCGCTGCAGGTGGTCGTCGGTCGCGCCTCGGGCGTGGACGTGCGGGTTCGCGGCAAGGCCTTCGACCTTGCGCCCCTCACGCGTGCCGGCGGTGTGGCACGCTTCGAGATCAAATCCTGAGGCCCAACACCATGACCGACGTCCCCGGCACCATCGGCTGCCTCCCGATCGAACCTGCCGCTCCCAAAGCGCGCCGCTCCCGTCAGGCGAGCGTGGTCTGGGGGCCTCGCACCGTTACCGTGGGTGGCGATGCGCCGGTGCGTGTGCAGTCGATGACCAACACCGACACGGTGGACGCCATCGGCACGGCCATCCAGGTCAAGGAACTCGCGCTGGCCGGCTCCGAGATGGTGCGAATCACCGTGAACACGCCCGAGGCGGCGGCGCAGGTGCCCTACATTCGCGAGCAACTGGATCGCATGGGCGTCGACGTGCCGCTGATCGGCGACTTCCACTACAACGGCCATCGGCTGCTCACCGACTATCCGGCGTGTGCCGAGGCGCTCAGCAAGTACCGCATCAACCCGGGCAACGTCGGCAAGGGCGACAAGCGCGACCGCCAGTTCGGCCAGATGATCGATGCGGCCATGCGCTGGAACAAGCCGGTGCGCATCGGCGTCAACTGGGGCAGCCTCGACCAGGAACTGCTGGCCAGCCTCATGGACACCAACAGCCAGCGCGCCCAACCCTGGGACGCCAAGCAGGTGATGTACGAGGCGCTGGTGACCTCGGCCATCGATTCCGCGAAGCTTGCCGAGTCGATGGGCATGAACGGCAACCAGATCATCCTGAGCTGCAAGGTCAGCGGTGTGCAGGACCTCATCTCGGTCTACCGCGAGCTTGCGAAGCGCTGCGACTACACCCTTCACCTCGGCCTGACCGAGGCCGGCATGGGGACGAAGGGCACCGTGGCCTCGGCCACTGCGCTGTCGATCCTGTTGCAGGAAGGCATCGGCGACACGATCCGCGTCTCGCTCACGCCACAGCCGGGCGAATCGCGCACCCAGGAAGTGGTGATCGCCAATGAAATCCTGCAGGCGCTGGGGCTTCGCGTGTTCGTGCCGAGCGTCACCGCATGCCCGGGCTGTGGCCGCACCACCAGCACGACCTTCCAGGAACTCGCCAAGCAGATCGACGACTACCTGCGCATGCAGATGCCGGTCTGGCGCACCAAGTACCCAGGCGTCGAGACAATGAAAGTCGCCGTGATGGGCTGCATCGTCAACGGCCCGGGCGAGAGCAAGCATGCCGACATCGGCATCAGCCTGCCGGGCACTGGCGAGGCACCCGCGGCGCCGGTCTTCATCGATGGCCAGAAGGCGCTCACGCTTCGCGGCGACAACATCGCCAACGAGTTCCACCAGTTGGTCGAAAACTACATCGAAAAGCGCTTTGGCAGCGAGTCCGCTGCGCAAGTCGCCTGATTGCATCCATGGCTGAAAAACTCAGTGCCGTCAAAGGCATGAACGACATATTGCCGCCCGAATCGGCGCGGTGGGAGTGGCTCGAAGCCACCGTTCGCGAACTGATGTCGCGTTATGCGTATCGCAACATCCGCACCCCGATCCTCGAACACACGGCATTGTTCGTCCGCGGCATTGGCGAGGTGACGGACATCGTCGAGAAAGAGATGTACTCGTTCGAGGACAAGCTCAACGGCGAGGCGCTGACCCTGCGGCCCGAGAACACTGCGAGCGTGGTGCGCGCCGTCACCGAGCACTCGTTGCTCTACGACGGCGGCAAACGGCTCTGGTACATCGGACCGATGTTCCGCCACGAGCGTCCGCAGCGCGGCCGCTACCGCCAGTTCCACCAGATCGGCGCCGAAGCCCTGGGCTTTGCCGGACCGGACGTCGACGCGGAACTGATCCTGCTGGCGAGCGCGCTCTGGAAGGCGCTCGGCCTGACGGATGTGCGCCTCGAACTCAACAGTCTTGGTCAACCCGCGGAGCGCGCACTGCATCGCGCGCAGCTCATCGCCCACTTCGAGAAGCACTCGGACCAGCTCGACGACGACGCGAAGCGCCGCCTGCACAGCAATCCGTTGCGCATCCTCGACACCAAGAATCCGGCGATGCAGGACATCGTCGAGTCGGCACCGAAGCTGATGGACTTCCTCGGCGCGGAATCCCTGGCGCACTTTGACGGCCTTCGCGCGATCCTGGACGCCAACGGCATCGGCTACACCATCAATCCGCGGCTGGTGCGCGGCCTGGACTACTACAACCTGTCGGTCTTCGAATTCGTGACCGATCGTCTCGGCGCGCAGGGCACCGTTTGCGCCGGCGGCCGCTACGACGATCTCATCGTGCAGATCGGCGGCAAGGCCGCACCGGCGGTGGGTTGGGCGCTCGGCGTGGAACGCGTGCTCGAACTCGTGAAAGAGCAGGGCACGCAGATCCCGTTGCCCGTGCCCGACGTCTACGCCGTGGTGCCGGACGCCGCGGCCATGCCCGTCGCGCTGCGTACCCTGCAGCAATTGCGCGATGCCGGGGTGCGAGCGCAGATGCACGCCGCCACCGCCGACGGGCTGGGCAGCTTCAAGTCGCAGTTCAAGAAGGCCGATGCCAGCGGCGCTTCGTATGCGCTGATTTTCGGCGCCGACGAACTCTCCCGAGGCGAGGTGACCCTCAAGGCGCTGCGCGACGGCAGCGGTGCGCAAACCACCCGCCCGCTCGCCGACGTGGCCGCCTGGGCCGCCACCCTACAATCCTCCGCTCCCAACAACTGACAGCGCATGGCCACCCATCTCGACCTCGAAGAACAGGAACAGCTCGACCAGCTCAAGCATTTCTGGAACACCTACGGCACCCTGATCACCTGGGTCGTGCTGCTTGCAGCCGGCGCTTTCGTGGCATGGAACGGCTGGCAGTATTTCCAACGCACGAAGGCAGTGCAGGCGGCCGCGCTCTATGACGAGGTCGAGCGCAGTGCGCAGTCGGGCGACACCGCCCGCATCGAGCGCGCACTGGCCGACATGAAGGACAAGTTCTCCGGCACGGCCTATGCGCAGCAGGCAGGCCTGCTGGCTGCGAAGACCCTGTTCGAGAAGGGCAATGTCGATGGTTCGCGCGCGGCGCTCGCGTGGGTTGCGGAGCATGCGGTCGACCCTGGTTACCAGGCCGTCGCCAGGCTGCGGCTCTCCGCCGAATTGCTGGAGGCCAAGTCCTACGACGAAGCGCTCAAGCAACTGTCGGGCGAAGTGCCCAAGGAATTCGACGCGCTGGTCGCGGACCGCAAGGGTGACATCTATCTTGCCCAGGGCAAGCGTGAGGAGGCGAAGGCTGAGTACCAGAAGGCGTGGGCTGCCTTCGAGCCGCGCACCGACTACCGCCGCCTCGTCGAGATCAAGCTCAACGCCGTCGGCGTAGACCCGAAGGGCCTGGCTGCTGCCGGCGCTGCATCAGCCAAGAATTGATCATGAATTTCAAGCGTTACCAGCCTTCAGCCTCAGCCTTGCGCATGTGCGCTTCCGTGGTCCTGATCGCCGCTCTGGCGGCCTGCTCTGGAACGTCGAGGCCGAAGCCTGCACAGCTTCCCGCCAACGCGGCGCTGATGGGCGTCCGCCAGGCCTGGACGATCAGCATCCCGAAGGTGGAGTTCCCCTTGTCGACCAACGTGAACGGCGACCTGATCTCGGTCGCCGGCAGCGATGGCACGGTGGCTGTGATCGACGCGCGCGCCGGTCAGGAAGTGTGGCGCGCCAAGGTGGGCGAGCCGCTGGCGGCGGGAGTGGGCAGCGACGGGGCACTGGTCGCGGTGGTCACGACCAACGGTGAACTGGTGGCCCTGCAAGGCGGCAAGGTGCTGTGGAAGCAGCGGCTGAGCGCACAAACCTACACCCCGCCGCTGGTGGCCGGGCGCCGCATCTTCGTGCAGGGTGCCGATCGCACGACCAGCGCCTGGGACGGGCAGAGCGGGCGTCGCCTCTGGGCGCAACAGCGTCCGGCGGAGAACCTGGTTCTGAAGAAGCCCGGCGTGATGCTGGCCGTCGGCGACACACTGGTGACGGGGGTGGGCGGTCGCCTCGTCGGCATCAATCCCGCCAACGGCACCTCGCGCTGGGAGACGCCGATCGCGGCGCCGCGCGGGACGAACGATGTCGAGCGCCTGGTCGATCTCACCGGCGCGGTGAGCCGCGTCGGTGACGTCGTTTGCGCGCGCGCCTATTTTGCGAACGTGGGCTGTGTCGACGCCTCGCGCGGCGCGCTCCTCTGGACCAAGCCGGCCGTGGGCGCGGACGGATTGGGCGGGGACGATCGGTACGTTTTCGGGTCCGAGGACAACGGGGCCGTCGTCGCATGGCGCCGCACCGACGGCGAGCGCGCCTGGCAGCAGGCCGACCTGCTCAAGTACCGCGTGCTGACTGCTCCGCTGGCGGTTGGCCGCTCGGTGATCATCGGCGACAGCACGGGATTGGTGCACATCCTCTCGCGCGACGACGGTTCGCCCCTGAATCGCCTCACGCCCGATGGATCGGCCATCGTCGCGACGCCGGTGCTGGCCGGAAACACGGTCGTGGTCGTCACCCGCAATGGCGGTGTGTTCGGCTATCGGCCCGAGTAATCACGTGAAAGGACGCCTTCCATGAAGCCGGTCATTGCACTGGTCGGGCGTCCCAACGTCGGCAAGTCGACCCTTTTCAATCGCCTGACGCAGACGCGCGACGCCATCGTCGCGGACTTCGCCGGGCTGACGCGCGATCGCCACTACGGCAACGGTCGCCAGGGCAAGCGCGAGTTCATCGTGATCGACACCGGCGGCTTCGAGCCGGACGCAGGCAGCGGCATCTTCAAGGAGATGGCCAAGCAGACGCGCCAGGCGGTGGCAGAGGCCGACGTGGTGATCTTCGTGGTGGATGCGCGCGAGGGCCTTTCGGCGCAGGACCACGACATCGCGAACGAACTCCGCCGCCTCGGCAAGCCGTGCGTGCTCGTCGCGAACAAGGCCGAAGGCATGCACGATGGCACCAAGTTGGTGGATTTCTACGAACTCGGCTTCGGCGAGGTGCACGGCGTCTCCGCGGCGCACGGGCAGGGGATTCGCGGACTGGTCGATCTCGCGCTCGAGCCACTCAACCTCCCCGAAGAAGACGAGGAAGAGGAAGAAGACGCGAACAAGGCGATCAAACTGGCGGTCGCCGGCCGTCCCAACGTTGGCAAGTCGACGCTGATCAATACCTGGCTGGGAGAGGAACGCCTCGTCGCTTTCGACCTGCCGGGCACCACGCGCGACGCCATCATGGTGCCCTTCGAGCGCAACGGCCAGCGCTTCGAACTGATCGACACGGCCGGCCTCCGCCGCAAGGGCAAGGTGTTCGAGGCGATCGAGAAGTTCTCGGTGGTCAAGACGCTGCAGGCCATCGAGTCGGCCAATGTCGTCCTGCTGCTGCTCGACGCAACCCAGGGCGTGACCGACCAGGACGCGCACATCGCGGGCTACATCCTCGAAAGCGGGCGCGCGGTCGTGATCGCCATCAACAAGTGGGACGCGGTGGACAGCTACCAGCGCGAACAGATCCAGCGCCAGATCGAGACGCGCCTGCCATTCCTGAAGTTCGCTTCGCTGCACTTCATCTCGGCCGTCAGGCGACAGGGGCTCGGCCCCGTCTGGCAGGCCATCGTGCAGGCCCACAAATCGGCGACACGCAAGATGTCGACGCCGGTGCTGACGCGACTGCTGCTGGAGGCGGTTCAATTCCAGGCGCCCAAGCGCTCCGGCATGTACAGGCCGAAGATGCGCTATGCGCACCAGGGGGGCATGAATCCGCCCGTGATCGTGATCCACGGCAATTCGCTGGAACACGTCACCGACGCGTACAAGCGCTTTCTGGAAGGGCGCTTTCGCAAGGAATTCGATCTGATCGGCACGCCCTTGCGCATTGAACTCAAGACCTCGCACAATCCGTACGCGGACAAGGACGACTGACTCCGGCATGCGGATTGGCTTCCTTTAGCCGCCGAAGAGCAGCATCCACGTCTGAAGTTCCGACTTTTAACTGCCGTTTTTTTGAAGGCCATTGGACATTCTTGCTGCAGCGCGGAATCGCTGTGTTAAGGTGACCTCTCCAACAACTACTCTTGAACACGGAGAATATCGTGAGCAATAAAGGGCAACTTCTACAAGACCCCTTCCTGAACACCTTGCGTCGTGAGCACGTGCCGGTTTCGATCTATCTGGTCAACGGCATCAAGCTGCAAGGTCAGATCGAGTCGTTTGACCAGTACGTCGTGTTGCTTCGCAATACGGTGACCCAGATGGTCTACAAGCACGCCATCTCCACCATCGTGCCGGGTCGGGCCGTCAACTTCTCGGCTGCCGAGAACGACGACGCCGCTGCCTGAACGGCACGGAGCGCGGCGGTTCATCCGTCGCGCTTTTTCCAATTTGATTCCGCTTGTCTGAACTGATCCCACGCAAGGAAGGCGCCGTCGTTCTTGTCGGCGTGGATTTCGGGCTGCCTCATTTCGACGGTGAACTCGAGGAACTCGGACTGCTCGCGCAGACCGCGGGACTGGAGCCGGTCGCGCGCCTCGTATGCAAACGCAAGGCGCCCGACGCGGCATTGTTTGTCGGAAGCGGCAAGGCCGACGAGATCCGCGAACTCGCCGAATTGCACCGCGCAAGCGAAGTCGTCTTCGACCAGTCGCTGAGTCCGGCGCAACAACGCAATCTCGAGCGCCAACTCGGCGTTGCGGTATATGACCGGACCTTCCTCATTCTCGAAATCTTCGCCCAGCGCGCGCGCTCCCACGAGGGCAAGTTGCAGGTCGAACTGGCACGACTGCAATACCTGAGCACGCGACTCGTGCGCCGGTGGTCCCACCTGGAGCGTCAACGCGGTGGCATCGGTACGCGTGGCGGTCCTGGCGAAACGCAGATCGAACTCGACCGCCGCATGATTGGCGAAGCCATCAAGCGCACGCGCGAGCGACTCGCCAAGGTGCATCGCCAGCGCGGCACCCAGCGTCGTCAGCGCGAGCGCCGCGACACCTTTAACATCTCGCTCGTCGGCTACACGAACGCCGGCAAGTCTTCGCTGTTCAACGCCTTGGTCAAGGCGCGCGCCTATGCGGCCGACCAGCTCTTCGCGACGCTGGACACCACGACACGCCATCTCTACCTCGGTGACGCGCGTCGCAAGGTATCGATCTCCGACACCGTGGGCTTCATCCGCGACCTGCCACACGGCCTGATCGACGCCTTCAAGGCCACCCTGCAGGAGGCCGTCGACGCGGACCTGCTGCTGCACGTGGTCGATGCATCCAACCCCCATCATCCCGAACAGATGGCTGAAGTGCAGGCCGTGCTCAGGGACATCGGCGCCGACAACGTGCCCCAGCTTCTGGTCTTCAACAAGCTCGATGCTCTTGAAAGCACGCAGCACCCCCTGCATCTCCAAGACGAGATCGACGTCGACGGCGTGCAGGTGCCTCGCATCTTCCTGAGCGCCCGCACCGCCGAAGGCGTGCCGGCTCTGCGCGCCGAACTCGCACAACGATCGCGCCTGCCGGCTGAGGACATGTCCCCAGAAGCCAGCCCCGAATTGCACGATGCCGCCAACTGATTGGGCACAATCCCCGTCACTGACTACAGAACAGAATCGAATGAATGCAAAGCCAGTGTGGAGACGGTTCCAGGGCATGTTCAACCTGAACGATGGCCGCTGGGGCCGGGGCGACGATTCCTCGTCGAACGGCGACCGTCCCGCCGCAAACCGACCCGATGGAGAGCCGCCCGCTCCGCCTCCCTCCGGCAACAACAATCGCCCGCGCGGCCAAGGCCCCAACCAAGGGCCGCCGGACCTCGACGAACTCTGGCGTGATTTCAATCGCAAGCTCGGCGGTCTCTTCGGTGGCGGGCGCGGCGGCGGCGACAACAACCGCCCGAACGGCGGCAATGGCGGCGGCCTCAAGCCCGACATGAAGAACGCGGGCTTCGGCCTGGGCCTGGTCGCCGCGGTGGCGGTCCTGATCTGGCTGGGGACCGGCTTCTTCATCGTGAACGAAGGGCAGCAGGCGGTCATCACGCAATTCGGCCGCTACAAGGCGACCGTGGGCGCCGGCTTCAACTGGCGGCTGCCGTATCCGATCCAGCGCCACGAGATCGTCGTGACCACGCAGATCCGCTCCGTCGACGTCGGCCGCGACACCGTCGTGCGGTCGACCGGCCTGCGCGAGTCCGCCATGCTGACCGAGGACGAGAACATCGTCGAGATCAAGTTCGCAGTGCAGTACCGCCTGAGCGACGCGCGCGCCTTCCTCTACGAGAGCAAGTCGCCGGCCGATACGGTCGTACAGGTCGCCGAGACGGCCGTCCGCGAAGTGGTGGGCAAGATGCGCATGGACGCTGCGCTCGCCGACGAACGCGACCAGATCGCTCCGCGCGTGCGCACGCTGATGCAGACCATCCTCGACCGCTACAAGGTCGGCGTCGAGGTCGTCGGCATCAACCTCCAGCAGGGCGGTGTGCGCCCGCCGGAGCAAGTGCAGGCGGCGTTCGACGACGTCCTCAAGGCGGGCCAAGAGCGCGAACGCGCCAAGAACGAGGCGCAGGCCTACGCGAATGACGTCGTGCCGCGCGCGACCGGTACCGGCTCTCGGCTCAAGGAAGAATCCGAAGCCTACAAGGCGAGGATCGTTGCACAGGCCCAGGGTGATGCGCAGCGCTTCAGCTCGGTGCTGAGCGAGTACCAGAAGGCGCCGCAGGTGACGCGCGACCGCATGTACACCGACGCCATGCAGCAGATCTACAGCAGCACGACCAAGGTGCTCATCGACTCGAAGCAGAACTCGAATCTGCTCTACTTGCCGCTCGACAAGCTGATGCAGCTGTCAGGCCAGAACGCTGCCGGCACGCCGGTGGACGCTGCCAATCCCAATGTCGCGGGTACGGCCTCGCCGCAGTCGTCCGTGATTCCGGTCGCTCCCTCAGCAGGCGACGCCCGCGCCCGCGATGGTCGCTCGCGCGACCGCGACGTGCGCTGAGGACACAAGAATATGAACAGAATCGGATTCATCGTCTCGTCGATCCTGGTGGCGCTCGCGCTCCTGAGCTCGACCCTCTTCGTTGTCGACCAGCGCCAGTTCGGCGTGGTCTACGCACTCGGGCAGATCAAGGAAGTGATCACCGAGCCGGGCCTGAACTTCAAGCTCCCGCCGCCGTTCCAGAACGTGTCGTACATCGACAAGCGCCTGCTGACGCTGTCCAGCCTCGATCCCGAGCCCATGCTCACCGCCGAGAAGCAGCGTGTGGTGATCGACTGGTACGTGCGCTGGCGCATTACCAATCCATCGGAGTACATCCGTAACGTCGGCCTCGACGAGAACGCCGGCGCCGTGCAGCTCAACCGCGTGGTGCGCAACGCGTTCCAGGAAAACATCAACAAGCGCACGGTGCGCGACCTGATCTCGGTGCGTCGCGAAGCCGTGATGTCCGATGTCCAGCGTGAGGTGCTGGCGGTGGTCAAGGGTGCCAAGCCGTGGGGTGTCGACGTCGTGGACGTGCGCATCACCCGGGTCGACTATGTCGAGGCGATCACCGAATCGGTCTACCGCCGCATGGAGGCGGAGCGCAAGCGCGTCGCAAACGAACTGCGCTCGACCGGTTTCGCCGAGGGCGAGAAGATCCGCGCCGATGCCGATCGCCAGCGCGAGGTGATCGTGGCGAACGCGTATCGCGACGCCCAGAAGATCAAGGGCGAGGGCGACGGCCGCGCTGCCGGGATCTACGCCGATGCCTTCGGCCGCGATCCGCAGTTCGCGCTGTTCTATCGCAGCCTCGACGCCTACAAGCAGAGCTTCAACAAGAAGAGCGACGTGATGGTCCTGGACCCTTCGTCCGACTTCTTCAGGTCGATGCAGAGCTCCGGGTCGACAAGCAACGCACCCCGTCGCTGACGATGACGATGCGCCGGCCCGCTGCCTGCTGAGATTCGGACCGTCGTGGACATCGATACCTTCTGGAGCGCGCTGGCCCTTGTCCTGGTGATCGAGGGGCTGCTGCCCTTTCTCTTCCCTGGTGGCTGGCGACGCGGCTTCGGCCAGCTCATGCAGTTGCGTGACGGGCAGCTGCGCTTCTTCGGTCTCTGCAGCATTCTTCTGGGCCTCTTCCTGCTCTGGTTATTGGGGTGACGCGGGTGCCCGGTAGAATCCCGGTTTAACCACGCCCCCGCTCCCCATGTCCGCCTGGGTCCTCCCGGATCACATTGCCGATGTGCTGCCTTCCGAGGCTCGCCACATCGAAGAACTTCGACGCGAACTGCTCGACACCGCCCGTGGCTATGGCTACGAGCTGGTGATGCCGCCGCTGCTCGAGCACCTGGAATCCCTGCTCTCCGGCACTGGCGAGGCGCTCGGCCTGCAGACCTTCAAGCTGGTCGACCAGTTGTCCGGGCGAAGCATCGGCTTGCGGGCCGACACCACGCCCCAGGTCGCGCGCATCGACGCCCACCTGCTCAATCGGGCCGGCGTGACCCGGCTCTGCTATTGCGGACCCGTCCTGCACACCCGTCCCGACCGCCCCCACGCGACGCGCGAGCCCCTTCAGTTCGGTGCCGAGATCTATGGCCACGCCGGGCTCGAAGCCGATACCGAAACCCTGCGCCTGGCGCTGGATTGCCTGCGCGCCGCTGGCGTGACCGGCAGCGCCCAGGGCCCGGTCATCGTCGACCTGGCCGACGCGCGCATCGTTCGTTCGCTGTTCGCCGGGGTGCCGATCGACGCCGCCGCCATTGCACGCGTGCACGCGGCCCTGGCGGCCAAGGATGCGAGCGCGCTGCGGGCGCTCACGGTCGACTTCCCGGCATCCTCCCGCGAAGGCCTGCTGGCGCTGGTCCAGTTGTACGGCGACGTGTCGGTGCTCGATGAAGCAGCCAGGGCACTCCCGGATTCGGCGGGCATTCGCGCTGCGCTCTCCGACCTGAAGCAACTGGCCTCCCGTCTCGATGGCGCCCGCGTCAGCTTCGACCTGGCAGACCTCCGCGGCTATGCCTACTACAGCGGCATGCGTTTCGGCATCTACACCGAAGGCGCCAGCGACGCCCTGGTGCGGGGCGGCCGCTACGACGAAGTGGGCGCCGTGTTTGGCCGCAACCGTCCGGCGGTCGGCTTCAGCCTCGACGTCCGCGAATTGGTCGGCGTCCTGCCCGCAAGGCCGCTGCGCGCCGCGATCCGCGCGCCGTGGAGCGACGCGGAAGCCCTCAACAAGACCATCGCCGTGCTGCGCAGCGAAGGCGAAACGGTCGTGTGCGTCCTGCCGGGCCACGACAGCGAGATCGACGAATTCCATTGCGACCGTGAGCTCGTCGAGCGCGACGGCCAATGGCGCGTGCAAGCCATCTGAATCCTGAAAAGCGAAAAATCATGAGCGTAACCACCGGAAGAAACGTGGTCGTCGTCGGAACCCAGTGGGGCGACGAAGGCAAGGGCAAGTTGGTCGACTGGCTGACCGAGAGCGCGCAGGGCGTCGTGCGCTTCCAGGGCGGTCACAACGCCGGCCACACGCTGGTCATCAACGGCGTCAAGACCGCGCTGCACCTGATTCCGAGCGGCATCATGCGGCCCGGCGTCAAGTGCTACATCGGGAACGGCGTGGTGCTGTCGGCCGGCAAGCTGTTCGAGGAGATCGAAGGGCTCGAGAAGGCCGGCGTCGAGGTCCGCTCGCGGCTGCGCATCAGCGAAGCCTGCCCGCTGATCCTGCCGTTCCATGCGGCGCTCGACATCGCGCGCGAGGCCTATCGTGAAAAGGGCGGGATCGAGAAGATCGGCACGACTGGCCGCGGCATCGGCCCGGCCTACGAAGACAAGATCGCGCGCCGCGCCCTGCGCGTGCAGGACCTGAAGCACCCGGAGCGCTTCGCGACCAAGCTGCGCGTGCTGCTCGACCTGCACAACCACGTGCTGACGCAGGTGCTGAGCGCACCGGCCATCGACTTCGACACCGTCTACGACGAAGCGATGCGCCATGCCGAACTGCTCAAGCCGATGATGGCCGACGTCTCGCGCGAGCTCAACGACGCGAACCGCGCCGGCGCCAACTTGCTGTTCGAAGGCGCGCAGGGCACCTTGCTCGATGTCGACCACGGCACCTATCCCTACGTCACCTCCAGCAACTGCGTGGCCGGCAATGCGGCGGCCGGATCGGGCGTCGGCCCCGGGATGCTGCACTATGTCCTGGGCATCACCAAGGCCTACTGCACACGCGTCGGCGGTGGCCCGTTCCCGACCGAACTCGACTGGGAAAAGCCGGGCACCGTGGGCTACCACCTGAGCACCGTCGGCGCCGAGAAGGGCGTGACCACGGGCCGCAGCCGCCGCTGCGGCTGGTTCGACGCCGCATTGCTCAAGCGCTCGGCCCAGGTCAACGGCCTGAGCGGCCTCTGCATCACCAAGCTCGACGTGCTCGACGGCCTCGAGGAACTGCAGCTCTGCACCGGCTACCAGCTCGACGGCGAGTACACCGACATCCTGCCGATGGGCGCCGACGAGATCGAGCGCTGCACGCCGGTCTACGAGAAGCTCGAAGGCTGGAGCGAGAGTACGGTTGGCGTCACCCAATACGACAAGCTCCCGATCAATGCGCGCCTGTACCTGCAGCGCATCGAGCAGGTCACCGGCGTGCCAATCCACATGGTGTCGACCAGCCCCGATCGCGATCACACGATCATGATGCGCCACCCCTACCTCGCAGACTGACCTCACCCGCAGGAGACGAACCTTCATGTTGACCGAAGACGGCAAGCACCTTTACGTCAGCTATGACGAGTACCACAACCTGATCGAGAAACTCGCGATCAAGGTGTACCAGTCGGGCTGGCAGTTCGACACGATCCTGTGCCTGGCGCGCGGTGGCATGCGCCCTGGCGACGTGCTCTCGCGCATCTTCGACAAGCCCCTGGCGATCATGTCGACCAGCTCCTACCGCGCTGACGCCGGCACGATCCAGGGCCATCTCGACATCGCGCGCTACATCACCACGCCCAAGGGCGAGATCGCAGGCAAAGTCCTGCTGGTCGATGACCTCGCGGACTCCGGCCATACGCTCCATGCCGTGGTTGAGAACCTCAAGAGCAGCTACAAGCCCATCACCGAGCTGCGCAGCGCCGTGATCTGGACCAAGGCGCTCTCGACCTTCACGCCGGATTACTCGGTCGAATTCCTGCAGACCAACCCGTGGATCCATCAGCCCTTCGAGGGCTACGACTCGCTCGGCGCCGAAAAGCTGTTGGAGAAGTGGTCGGTCTGAGGCCGCCCCGGGCTTCACGCGCCTGAAGGGACGGCGTCGTGACCTTGTGCATCACGGGCAAGCCGTCCTTCATCGAGATTCGACATCCAATGACTGCGCTCACGCTGCACTACCACCCGCTCTCGTCCTATTGCCACAAGGTATTGATCGCGGTCGACGAGTTGGGCATCGACATCGACAAGCAGGTGCTCGATCTGTCCGATCCCGCGAAACGGGCGGCCTACCTGGCGTTGATTCCCACGGGCAAGATGCCGCTTCTGGTGGACCAGGGCCGGCCCGTCCCCGAGACGAGCATCATCATCGAGCACCTGCAGCGCCACCACGCAGGCCCCGGCCGCACGCTCATCCCGCATGACCCGGACGCCGCGCTCGAAGTGCGCTTGTGGGACCGGCTCTTCGACCTGTACGTGATGACCCCGATGCAGGCCTTCACCGCCGATCTCCTGCGGCCGGAAGGGGATCGAGACGCCATCAATGTGACCCGGGCGCGCGAAGGCCTGTCGTCGGCCTATGCGTTCATCGACCGCCATCTCGAGGGGCGGAGCTGGGTGGCCGGCGATGCGTTCAGCATGGCCGACTGCGCCGCGGCGCCGGCCTTGTTCTATGCCGTGACCTACGTGCCGCTGTCGCCGGAGCACGTGCACCTGAACGTGTACTTCGAGCGATTGATGGACCATCCATCGGTAGCGCGCACGATCGATCAGGCGCGGCCCTGGTTCAAGTTCTATCCTGGCCGTGCCGGCCTGGCGCCGCGTTTTTTCGACGCGAAGGGCTCCTGACGCAATGCTTCTTCCCCTGGCGGCCTACGCGCCAACCTTCGTCGTCGCGAGTTCGGTGCTCCTCTACGCCTCCTGGGGCGCCATCAAGCGCCCGCGATCTCACGGCTTCTACCGGTTCTTCGCGTGGGAATGCATCCTGGGACTCATATGGCTCAACCTGCCCGTCTGGGGCACCGATCCGGTCGTGCTGCGCCAGTCGGTGGCGATGGCGCTGCTCATGACCTCGATCTGGCTACCGGTCCATGCATTTGTCATGTTGCGGCGCCTGGGCCGGCCGAGCGCGGAACGCAAGGATGAGGCGCTGCTCGGATTCGAGCGGACGAGCAAGCTGGTGACCACTGGCGCGTTCCGCTACATCCGCCATCCGATGTACACATCGCTGATCTGCCTGGCCTGGGGCATCTTCCTCCAGCAGTTCACCTGGCTGGGGCTGGTGTTGGCGCTGGCCGCGACGGCGCTCCTCGTCGTTACCGCGATTCGCGAAGAGCAGGAGTGCCTGGCCTACTTCGGCGAGGCCTACCGCGACTACATGCGCCGGTCGCGTCGGTTTGTGCCGTTCTTGTTGTAGCCGCACGCAGCGATGCTGCGTCGCGCGCAACACCGTGGCGACTTGGCAGATGCCCTTCGGGAGGACCAGCCCGAATTCGCGAAGAAGGCTGCGAAATCGCCCGGACAGGGAATACAAAGACGACATGAATGCTCTAACCCATCGCGGCGTTTTGGCGGCAATCGGAGCTGCGGCGCTATTCGGCGCCGGAACGCCCTTCGCCAAACTGCTGCTTGGGCATACGAGTCCCTGGTTGCTGGCAGCATTGCTCTACCTTGGCTCCGGCGCGGGCCTTTGGCTCTGGCGCCTGCTTTCGCGCGCGCCGAGGGTTCGACTCGAGCGTGCCGACGTCGGGTGGCTGGCGGGCGCTATCGTTGCGGGGGGCGCGCTCGGCCCCTTGTTGCTGATGACAGGGTTGGCAGACATGGCCGCAGCCGACGCTTCGCTGCTGCTGAACGCTGAAGGCGTGTTCACCGCACTCCTCGCCTGGTTCGTGTTCAAGGAGAACTTCGACCGGCGCATTGCATTGGGAATGGCTGCCATCGTGGCCGGTGCGGCCATTCTCAGCTGGCCCGGCAGCTCAGGTGTAGGTGCCCTGCGGCCATCGTTGGCCGTGCTGGGGGCTTGCCTGGCTTGGGCGATTGATAACAACCTCACCCGTAAAGTGTCGGTGGCTGACGCGTCCTTCATTGCGATGACCAAGGGCCTGGCGGCCGGTGCAACGAATCTCGCGCTTGCGGTCGCCACGGGCGCGACGTGGCCGCCGACCGCGGTCGTCGCCGGAGCGGGTCTCCTTGGCCTTTTGAGCTACGGAACGAGCTTGGTCCTCTTCGTCATCGCTTTGCGACATTTGGGCACCGCGCGCACTGGCGCCTATTTTTCGGTCGCGCCGTTTTTTGGCGCTGTGTTGGCTATCGGTCTGTTGGGCGAGCCGCTCACGCTTCAACTGGTCATTGCTGGTGTTCTGATGGCCATTGGCGTGTGGCTGCATCTGACAGAGAGCCATGGACATCGTCATGTGCATGAGCCGCTAGAGCACAGCCATGAACATGACCATGACGAGCATCACCAGCACGGTCATGTCGACGGCTTGCCCGCTACGTCCAAACACACGCACTGGCATCGCCATGAGCCGATGGTTCATAGCCACGAACACTATCCAGATATTCATCACCAGCATCCCCACCCACATTGAGTCACCCTCGGGTAAAACCATGTTGTTGTAGCAAATATCACGCAGTGCGATACTTGCTACATGATTGACTGGTTGGTCCTTGCCGCGTCGCTTCCTACGTCTCCCAGCGGCTTGCGCGTCCGAATCTGGCGCTCGCTCAAGTCCGCAGGATGCGGGACCCTGCGGGACGGCGTCTACATCCTTCCCTCTACCGCAACATCAGCGAGCGACCTGTGGGCCATCGAGAAGGCCATCCAGGACGGCGGCGCCGACGCGCACATGCTCGTTCTCAAGGCTCGCGACGAAGCGCAGGAAAAGACTTTCCTCGCGCTGTTCGACCGGTCCGAGCAATATGCCGACTTCGCGCAGGCGCTGAAGGAGACGAGGAAGACCGTCAAGTCAGCCGGGGAAGCAGACTTGCACAAATCCCTTCGCGGGCTTGGCCAACAGTTGCGGGCCCTTCAGGCGACGGACTTCTTTCCTGGCAAGGCGGCCGCTGCGGCGGCGGCTGGCCTCGAGACCTTGCGAGCGGAGATTGAACAGAAGTTGTCCCCCGGGGAGCCGATGGCCGCTTCGGGCTCGATTGAGCGGCTCGAGCGCGAGTCCTTCCAGGGGAGGACGTGGGCCACGCGCAAGCGCCCTTGGGTGGACCGGCTTGCAACGAGTTGGCTGATTCAGCGCTTCGTCGATTCCTCCCCGCGCTTTGTCTGGTTGACAGACCCGAGCACATGTCCGAAAGGCGCTCTTGGATTCGATTTCGACGGCGCGGCATTCACTCACGTGGGTGACAAGGTCAGCTTCGAGGTCGTCGCGCACACTTTCGGTCTGGAAGAGGACCCGGGCATTCGCCGCCTTGGCCAGCTCGTCCACTACATCGACGTGGGTGGCATCCCCGTCGACGAGGCGGCCGGCGTCGAGACCATCGTGCGGGGCCTGCAGGCGCAGCACGACAAGGACGATGCGCTGCTCGCGGCGTCCCTTCCCCTGTTCGACACGCTCTATACCGCAATGAAGGCACGCCAGTGACCACAACCACAACCACAGTCACCGCGGCGCGTGAGCGCCTTGCGTTTGGCGAGGCGTTCGTCTATTGGCTCAAGCTCGGGTTCGTCAGCTTCGGAGGGCCGGCAGGGCAAATTGCCATGATGCATGAGGACCTCGTCGAGCGACGCCGCTGGATTTCCGAGGGCCGATTCCTGCACGCCCTGAACTACTGCATGCTGTTGCCCGGCCCCGAGGCGCAGCAGTTGGCGACGTACATCGGGTGGCTGATGCATCGCACTTGGGGCGGCATCGTCGCGGGCGTCCTGTTCGTGCTGCCATCGCTGTTCATCCTCATCGGCCTGTCGTGGGTCTACATGGCGTACGGCAATGTGCCGGCCATCGCCGGTCTGTTTTATGGCATCAAGCCTGCCGTCACCGCCCTCGTGGTACATGCGGCTTACCGCGTGGGCTCCCGAGCCCTGAAGAACGCGTGGCTTTGGGGCATCGCGGTGGCGGCCTTCCTGGCGATCTTTGCGCTGCGGCTGCCGTTCCCGGTCATCGTTCTGGCTGCGGGAGCCGTCGGGTACTTCGGCGGCCGGTTCGCGCCGGCCAAGTTCATGACCGGGGGTGGCCACGGGAAGGCGGGCAAGTCGCTCGGTCCGGCGCTCATCGACGACCACACACCAACGCCCGAACATGCGCTGTTCACCTGGCGTCGCTTCGGCCGCGTGGTCGTCGCGTGCCTGGCGCTTTGGCTCGCCGGCATGGGAGCCTTGATGGCGCTCTATGGGTGGGACGCCGTTCTGACGCAGATGGCGTGGTTCTTCAGCAAGGCAGCGCTGATGACCTTCGGCGGCGCCTATGCAGTGCTCCCCTATGTGTTCCAGGGTGCCGTCGAACAGCACCAGTGGCTGACAGCTCCGCAGATGATTGACGGACTGGCGCTCGGCGAGACGACACCTGGTCCTCTCATCATGGTGGTGTCGTTCGTCGGGTACGTCGGCGGCTGGACCAAGGCCATCTTCGGACCGGACGCGCTCTTCCTGTCGGGCGCGGTCGCCGCCACAGTGGTGACCTTCTTCACCTTCCTGCCGTCGTTCTTCTTTATCCTGTTGGGAGCGCCGTTCATCGAATCGACCCATGGCAACCTCAAGTTCACCGCGCCTCTGACCGGCATCACGGCCGCGGTGGTCGGCGTCATCGTGAACCTCGCCGTCTTCTTCGCGTATCACGTGCTGTGGCCCGAGGGACTTGGCGGTCGCTTCGACTGGACCTCCGCACTCATCGGCACCGCGGCGGCGATCGCCCTGTTCCGGTTCAAGGTTGGCGTCATTCCCGTGGTCCTGGCTTCCGGCCTGGCCGGGTTGGCGCTGACGTTTCTGCGGCCCTTGTTTGCATGAAAGGTTCCCCATGGAAAGCCGAATCCTGGACCTGCCCTTCGAGCCTGCGGCACTGCACGGTCTGTCCGAGAAGTTGCTTCGCAGCCATCACCAGGACAACTACGGCAGCGCGGTCAAGCGCCTCAGGCTGCCGGTCGAGCGCTGGAATCCCAAGGGAGTGACATCATGAAATGGGTCACCCGCGAACGCCCGAAAATTGACCGTATTGCCTGCCCGTGGCTCATTGCACGGTTCATCGACAAGGACCCCGAGTTCCTCTACGTCCCGCCATCCGAAGTGCGCGCGGTGGCAGAGATGACCGGTGCAGTGCCTTACGACATACCAGGCGTCGAAATGAGCCATGTCGGAGAGTTGTGCAGCTTCGATGCGTTCCTATCGAAGTACAAGTTGACCGACCCTGCTCTCGCGCAACTGGCGGCCATCGTTCGAGGCGCCGACACCTCTCGCTTGGACCTGACGCCTCAGTCGCCGGGCCTGTACGCCATGTCGCTCGGGTTGTCTCAGGTGTTCTGTGACGACCACGAGATGCTGGGCCACGGCCTTGTGATGTACGACGCCCTCTATGCGTGGTGCAAGAACTGCCAAGGTGAGACGCACGCCTGGCCGCCAAGCATGTGAAGCCAGGCGCCCTGCGGCGCTCGATCCCGATGTTCGCGACACCCTGCTATTCGGTAGTCGTGGTGAGCCAGAGCGGCGCCGATGGCCCGCACGCCGCGTCGTGGCGGGAGGCATCGAGTGGTCGTGCGTGGCCAATGGGTCATTGCCGCTCCGGGTTGTTGGTCGAGTTCTGTATCGCCCGGGGGCGACTCCCGCGACCAATGTGGGGCAGCGCCGGAACCTCCGCAAGACGCACCCGTAACTTACTTGAGCGCCTCCGTGTAGCGCCGCTGCATCTCGTCGGTCGGCACGTCCTCGATGCTGTGGCCCACGTTCCAGCGGTGCCCGAAGGGGTCGAAGAACGAGCCTGAACGCTCACCGTAGAACTGGTCCTGCGCGGCCATGTGGAGCGTGGCGCCGGCCTTCAGGGCGCGCTCGATCACCGCGTCGGCATCGTCGACGTGCAGATGCAGCGTGACGGGCGTGGCGCCGATCGTCTTCGCGCCGCGGATGCCGTATTCCGGAAACTCGTCGCAGAGCATCAGCGTCGTGGTTCCAAAGTCGAGTTCGGCATGCCCGATGCGACCGCTGGGCTCGGTCAGCCTGAACTTCTCCTTGGCGCCGAACACCTCGCCATAGAAGCCGATGGCGGCTGCCGTGTCGTGTACGCAGAGATAGGGGAAGAGCTCGTGGATGGTCATTGAAGCGTCCTCATGAAAAGGTCCGAAGGCAATTCTGGCCTCTGCGCGGCGAACGTATTGAATGAATTTGACCGTGCCTTGCGCTCGCACGGGCATGGCTCGGGTTGGCACTTCACGCTGCAGAATGCGGCCTTGGTCCACCACCGGCTCGTCGACGTGACCTCCCTCCGTTTCGCGGCGTTCATCAGCTATCGGCATATCGAGCCGGACCGGGGCGTGGCGCGCTGGCTGCACGGCGCCCTGGAGACTTATCGCCCGCCGCCGACGGTGGGAGTCGCCGGAATTCCGCCGAGGCTCGGACGCGTCTTCCGGGACGAGGAGGAACTCGCCGCATCGCCCGACCTGAGCGAGCGCATCCAGCAGGCGTTGAACGACAGCGATGCCCTGATCGTCATCTGTTCCCCGCGCACCCCGGGTTCGCAATGGGTGAACGCGGAGATCGAACGCTTTCGTGCCCTGGGCAAGGAGGACCGGCTATTCGCGCTCCTGGTGGAGGGCACGCCCGAGGAGTCGTTTCCTCCTGCGCTGGCCTCGTTGGGGCGAGAGCCGCTCGCCGCGGACCTGCGGCTACGCGCCGGCGAATCGCAGCGTTCCCAGCGGCACACGGCGCTCCTGAAGCTGTTGGCCGGGCTGCTGAAGGTGGACTTCGACGCGCTGCGTCGCCGTGACGAGGAGCGGCGCCGCCGTCGCCTGGTCGCTCTCGCGGCGTCCGCGAGCGTCCTGGCCGCCGTCTTGGCGGGGCTCGTGGTCTTCGCCGGACTTCAATGGCGGCGCGCCGAGGATGAACTCGAGCTGGCTCAGGCCCGGCGCCTGGCGACGCTGGCGCAGATGGCGCTCACGGAGTCCCGCCGCGGGCCGGGCTGCGCGGTCTGCCCAGACTCGAACCGTGCGCCGTTGCTCGCGCTGGAGTCGCTTCGATTGCGACCCACCGTCGAAGCGGAAGCGGTCCTGCGGCAGTCGGTCTGGGACCGCCCCGGCCAGTCCTTGCCGATCGACGAGGAGGTGGAGCTCTCCAGCCTGCGCATCGACGACACCGGCAAGCTCGCGCTCGATCAACGCGCGAGCGTGGACAGCGTGTCGCCACAGCCCGATGACGTGCTGGCGACGACGCGCGACGGAAGCCTCGTTGCGCGAAGCGGGGAAGCCTTGGCGGAAGGGGCTGCGCGCGAGGCCGTGGCGATCCAGACGGCGTCGGGACGCGTGGTGCATCTGCTGCCGCATGAATGGGTGGTGGGGCAGGCCGGCTTCAGCGACGACGGCCGATGGCTCGTCACGCTCACCGGCCGCGTGAGTGCCGATGCGCAGGACCCCTCGGCCACGGCCTTGCCGGGTAGCGCGGTTCGTGTGTGGGACGTGGCGCAGGGAACGCTTGTCACCGAAGTGTCCTGGGCAGCATCAGGAGGCCTCGACCATGCCGCGTTCTCGCCATCGGGGCGTTGGCTGGCAACGATCGTGAGGGAGCCGTCCGTCGATGCCGACACGCCTTCCGGCCGTCGCGCGCTCGCGTGGCCTGTGCCGCCCGATTTGCTCCGCGAGCTGGCGTGCGCAGGTCTCGAGCGCAACCTTTCGGAATCCGAGTGGCAGGCTTTCATGCCGCGCGGGCCGTGGCACGAGACGTGTCGGGGGCTGCCCAAGAGCAGTGAGTGAAGGGTAGATGGTCCTACGACGAACGGGCGTTCATTGGCTCCTCCGTCCGCTTGAGGATGGCGCGATGCGGCGCCGGGCGCTATCGTCCATTTAGGGAAACGGCGCCGTCATGGCACCAGCGAACTCATGGAATTCTGCACATGTCCAAATCCAACGTGTTCATCAGCTATCGACGCACGGATGCCAGGAATGCGGTCCGAGGGCTGTACTTTCAATTGCGGCTTCGCTTTGGCTCGGGACAGGTCTTCATGGACGTGTCGTCGATCAAGCCGGGGGATGTCTGGCCGGAACGCTTGAAACGCGCGGTAAACAAGTCGACGGTGGTTCTCGTGGTGGTCGGGCCGGACTGGTTGAAGTCGGCCGATCAATTCGGGCGTCGAAGACTTGATTCGCCCGACGATTGGGTTCGTATCGAGATCGAAGCGGCGCTCGACGAAGGTAAGAACGTCATTCCGCTGTTGATTGGCGGCGAGCAGGAGCTTCCACCGGTCGAAGCACTTCCGCCGAGCTTGACTCGTCTGCACCAACATCAGCATTTCGTGCTAAGCGACAACAACTGGGAAGGCGAAGTTTCGAATCTGGCAAGCATGTTGATCGACTGTCATGGCTTGCGGCCACTCGATCAAGACGTCGTGTTTCCGATCCCCGAAGTGAAGGTTCCACCGCTGACGGAGGACGAACTGGACCAGGCATTGCTTGCCTTGCCCGGCTGGGAGCCAGTGGAAAGTGCGATTCCGAGGGACTATCCCCGCACGAGGCAAGAACTGCGGCGAGGCTATCGGTTTGACAAGTTCAAGAGCGCGATCGAGTTCCTGCAGTCGCTGGTTGCCCCGCTCAACGAGCTCAAGCACCATCCCCGAATCGAGAATCAGTGGCGGACCGTGTTTATTCACTTCACGACGTGGGACATCGGAAACAAGATCTCGCGGCTTGACGTGAAAGCAGCCGCTGTCGTGGATCAACTGTACGAGCAGCGCAAACGCGAGGTGGGCACCTCTGCTGGCCCGGCGCCGTGAGGAACGCCGATGGCAAGACCGTCAGACGCGGACATGATTCGACGAACCGGGCGAAGCCCTGCGATACGTTTCTGGCGTCATGCCGGCGATCTCCAGGAAGTCGCGATTGAAGTGCGGCTGGTCGCTGTAGCCTGACCGGAGCGCGAGATCGACCCAGGACATAGCGCCGGAGGCGGATTCCGCCTCCATCACGCGCTGGAAGCGAAGGACGCGTTTCAGCCGCGTGGGTGCCAGTCCGGCCGCGTCCCTGAACAGCGCAAAGAGCCGAAGCGGCGGACCCGACAGCCGGAACACGAGATGCAGTCGCCCGTCGCCAGGCCGATCCGGTCGACTAGCATGGAGGCCATGCGAAAGCCCATCACCGACCTGATCCACCATCCGTACAGCCCCCCCGTGAACTTCGCGGCGCCCCAGCGCGGCGTGTACAAGGCTTCCACCGTGTTCTTCGCCGACGTCGCCGCGATGCGCGCACGCGACTGGAAGACCAAGGCCGGCTACACCTACGGCCTGCACGGGACGCCGACGACCTTCACCCTCGAAGAGCGCCTCGCCACGCTGGAGGGCGGCACCGAATGCCTGCTCGTGCCCAGCGGGCTCGCGGCGATATCGCTGGTGTCCTTCGCTCTGCTCAAGGTTGGGGACGAAGTGCTGATCCCCGACAACGCCTATGGTCCCAACAAGGCGCTGGCGAATGGGGAGTTGGCGAATTTCGGCATCACCCACCGCCTCTACGACGCCATGAATCCGGCGGACCTTGCCGCCAAGCTATCGGACCGGACCAAGCTGGTGTGGGTCGAAGCCGCCGGTTCCGTCACGATGGAATTCCCGGACCTGCCGGCGCTGGTCGCCGTCTGCCGCGCGCGTGGCGTGATCACCGCGCTCGACAACACCTGGGGGGCGGGACTGGCCTTCGCGCCCTTCGATTTCAACGGCAGCGGGCAGGGGGTCGACGTCTCCATCCACGCGCTCACCAAGTACCCGAGCGGCGGCGGCGACGTGCTGATGGGCAGCGTGGTCACACGCGACGAGCGCCTGCATCGTGCGATCAAGCTCACGCACATGCGCATGGGTTTCGGCATCGGCGTCGGCGACGTCGAAACCCTCCTGCGTTCGCTGCCCAGCATCGAGTTGCGCTACCAGGCCCATGACCGCAGCGCGCGCGAACTCGCTCGCTGGCTCGAAGGGCGCGCGGAGATCGCGCAGGTGCTGCATCCCGCGCTGGAAGGCTCGCCTGGCCATGCGCACTGGCTGCGGCTTTGCGGCGCCAGCGATCTCGCCGCGGGGCTGTTCTCCGTGGTGTTCGACGACCGCTACGGCACTGAACAGGTCGACCGGTTTTGCGACAGCCTGGAACTTTTCCGGCTCGGTTATTCGTGGGGCGGGCCGATCAGCCTGGTGGTGCCTTACGACATCGGCCTGATGCGCGACGCCAGCGTCGCCAGGTGGCCCTACAAGGGTACGCTGGTGCGGTTTTCGATCGGTCTGGAGGACGTCGAGGACCTGCGCGCCGACCTCGAACAGGCTCTCGCGGCACTCTGAGAGCGGGCGGTTATCGCGTACAGTCTGATCACGTGCAGTCACCCTGACTGCCTCGCCCGAAGGAGAAGCAGTGGCAACACCAAATTACGGCTACGAAAAGCGCCAGAAGGAACTGGCCAAGAAGAAGAAGAAGGAAGACAAGCTGAGGGAAAAAGCCAACCGCAAGCTCATGCCCAGCAGCGACGGGCTCGCCCCTGGCGATCCGGAAGACGACGTGGCCTCGCTGGAACGCGACCCGCCGACTGTCCCGGAGCTGCCGACGAAAAACGGCTGAGCCGTTCCAGCATCAGATCAAGCAAAAGCCGCCGCGGGCTTCGGGCCTGCGGCGGCTTTTTGCTTGGGCCATCGCCCGGCGTCTCAGTTGGGCAGCAGCTTGCGCAGTGCCGGCCACACGTTGTCGAGCATGCGCGGCTGCGCAGCTGCGGTTGGATGGATCCGGTCCGCCTGGAAGAGCATCGCCGCATCCGGACTGTCGGCCACGCCCTTGAGCAGGAAGGGCACCACCGGCGCCTTGGTCACACTCGCCACCTTGGCGAAGATCGCCTCGAAGCGCCGCGTGTAGTCGCTGCCGTAGTTCGGCGGCACCTGGATGCCGACGATCAGCACCTGCGCGCCGGCAGCCTGGGCGGCCTTGGTCATCTGCAGCAGGTTGTCCTCGGTGCCGGCGAGCGGCAGGCCGCGCAGCGCGTCGTTCGCGCCCAGTTCGAGCACGACGTGCGTCGGCTGATGCTGAGCGAGCAGGCCGGGCAGGCGCGCCCGGCCTCCGGCCGTGGTGTCGCCGCTGATGCTGGCGTTGATGACCGTGGCCGCGACCTTCTGGTCGCCCAGTCGCTTGTCCAGAAGAGGCACCCAGCCTTCGCCGCGCTTGAGGCCGTATTCGGCCGACAGCGAGTCGCCGACGATCAGGATGACCGGCTTTCTGGCGGTCGCGGCCTGGGCCTGCGCGGCGATCCATGAACCGCCGCTGCCGGCCAGCGCGCCGCACAAGATAAAGTGACGTCGATTCACCACGCGAAACCTTTCAATGTCCTCAATCCAATCCGATGGCCGATCCGAACCCATTGTTGCCGTCGAGCATGTCTTCAAGTCCGTCACGGACTCCACCGGAACGCTGGACATTCTGCAAGACATCGATTTCACGCTGGGCGCGAAGGAGACTGCTGCCATCGTCGGTGCATCAGGGTCGGGGAAGAGCACGCTGCTGTCGATCGTCGCCGGGCTGGACACGCCCACCCGCGGCACCGTGAAGCTTGCCGGCGAGGACCTGTTCGCCATCGACGAAGACGAGCGTGCGGCCCTGCGCGCACAGAAGGTCGGCTTCGTGTTCCAGAGTTTCCAGCTGCTCGGCAACCTGAGCGCGCTCGAGAACGTGATGCTGCCACTCGAACTGGCCGACCGCAAGGACGCCCGCAAGGCCGCGACCGAGATGCTCGGTCGCGTCGGGCTGGGGCAGCGTCTCGGGCACTACCCCAAGGTGTTGTCGGGCGGCGAACAGCAGCGAGTGGCGCTGGCGAGGGCTTTTGTCGTACAACCCGCGTTGTTGCTGGCCGACGAGCCTACAGGCAGTCTCGACTTTGCAACGGGCGAGCAGGTGATGAAACTGATGTTCGATCTCAACCGCGAGTTGGGCACGACGCTGGTGCTCGTCACGCATGACCGCGGCATCGCCGAACGATGCGAGCGGCGGATCACGATCGAGGCTGGCCGCGTGGCGCTCGACGGACACGGTGCCTGAGCGCACTTCGAACGGCGGGCCGTCCGGGCGGCCTCCACGCATAGCAAGGGAGATTGCCGTGCCGAGACCGCGAAACCCTGACGACGACGAGGACGACACCGCCTTCGGCGGCCTGGCGCCTCGAAGCGGGCCGGGGCGCAGCAAGATCGCGGAACCTCGCCGCAGCGGCAGCGCCAAATGGCTGGCGATCGCGGGCGTGGCTCTCCTGGTCGTGCTGGTCCTGCTCTACGTCACCGGGCGGCTCTGACGTCGGTCATGCAGGCCGGGGGCTCGATAATCCCCCGATGTCTTCCCCCAAAGTGATCTTCGGCTTCCACGCCGTGGGCGTGCGTATCAAGACCGCGCCGAAATCGGTGATCGAGGTGCTCTTCGATGCCAGCCGGCGCGACGCGCGCATGCGCCAGTTCATCGCCCGTGCGCAGGAGGCCGGCGTCCGCCTGATCGAGGCCGACGGCCTGCGCCTCGCCAAGCTCGCGGGCAGCCATGGGCACCAGGGCGTGGCGGCACGCGTGGAGCCCATTCCCCAGACCCATTCGCTCGACGAACTGCTTGAAGGACTGGAGGCCGCCGGCACCATGCCACTGCTGCTG
Source organism: Variovorax sp. P5_A3 (assembly GCF_056400665.1). Classification (NCBI taxonomy): domain Bacteria; kingdom Pseudomonadati; phylum Pseudomonadota; class Betaproteobacteria; order Burkholderiales; family Comamonadaceae; genus Variovorax; species Variovorax sp. P5_A3. The sequence goes on from NZ_JBFUKW010000002.1 coordinate 422,985, forward strand.
GTGCTCGATGGGGTGACCGATCCGCACAACCTCGGCGCGTGCCTGCGGGTGGCCGACGGCGCAGGCGCACACGCTGTGATCGCGCCCAAGGACCACGCGGCCGGCATCAACGCCACGGTGGCCAAGGTCGCGAGCGGGGCGGCCGAGACGGTGCCGTACTTCATGGTGACCAATCTCGCGCGCACGCTCGGCGAACTGAAGGAACGCAACATCTGGTGCGTGGGCACCAGCGACGATGCGCCCGGCACGCTCTACCAATGCGACCTGAAGCGTCCGCTCGCGCTGGTGCTCGGCGCCGAGGGCGAGGGCATGCGGCAGCTCACGCGCAAGACCTGCGACGAACTGGTGAGCATCCCTATGGCGGGTGCGGTGGAAAGCTTGAACGTTTCAGTGGCGAGCGGCGTCTGCCTTTACGAGGCCATGCGTCAGCGGGGATGACGCTCACGTATAACCCGCATCCATCGACGCCGCGGCTCCGGCTGCCGGCCGGTGCCTGCGATGCGCACGTCCACGTGTTCGGCCCGGCCGAGCGGTTTCCGTTCGCGGAGGGCCGGAGCTTCACGCCGGCGGATGCGCCCAAGGAAACGTTGTTCGCGCTGCACCGCCAGATGGGCATCGAGCGTTGCGTGATCGTCCAGTCGCTGTGCCATGGCCTGGACAACCGCGTGGTCGAAGACGCGATCGCGGCGGGTGGCGGCAACTACCTGGGCGTGGCGCTCCTGCCGCTCCATGTTGCCGATGAAGAGCTTTCGAGGCTGGCCTCGAGGGGATTCAGGGGTGTGCGATTCAACTTCACCGGCGCGCCGGGTGTGGCCTTCGATATCGACGGTGTGGTTGCGTTCTCTCGCCGGCTCGCGCCGCTCAGGATGCACTTGCAGGCGCATTTCGAGCGCGGCCTGATCCATTCGCTGGCAGCGCCGCTCGCGCAGAGCGCCGTCCCGGTGGTCATCGACCACATGGCGCGCGTCGACGCATCGGCCGGGACGAAGCACCCGGACTTCATCGCGCTGCATGCGCTGATGAAGAATCCGCTGTTCCGCGTGAAGGTCAGCGGGATCGACCGCATTTCGAGTGGGCCCGGCTATGCCGACGGGATCGAGATCGCGCGCACGCTGGTGCAGGATTTTCCGGACCGCTGTTTCTGGGGCACCGACTGGCCGCACCCATTGCACGACCATGTGCCGGACGACGGCGAACTGGTCGATGCGCTGGCGCAGATCGCGCCCGATGCTGCGTTGCGCGAGCAACTGCTGGTGAGCAACCCGCAGGACTTCTACCGGTTCGGCGCCTAGAGCAGGGCGAAAAAACGCATCACCACCTGCGCAGGGTGACGCACCCCCACTCCGACGAACATGCGCTCGCCGATCCATCGCAAGGAGCGCGAGGAGGTTTCGAAACGTGGATTGCAGCGGAAGTAGATCTGTGACGGATCGACCGGCTCGCCGCGCAACAGCTTCGCCATTGCTTCCGCCGGCGCCGCGCGGACCGCGTGGTTCTGCACGTAGATGAGGTCTCCCGCGTCGGTCTCGAGTCCGTAGCGGGCATCCAACTCCGAAAGGGTGTCGCTCACGATCAGTTGGAAGTCGGTCCCGCCTGGGAGAACTCTCGCGGTCCACCCGTTTCCCTGGACCTTGCCACCGGTGATCGGCACGAGCCTACGCATGCCGCGTGGCCCCTGGCTGAGCACCTGGGGCGCGCCGACTTCGACCTGGAGATCGGCGAAGTAGTCGAGGGAGGGTGGGGCGAGCGGGTCGTTGGCAGTCATCTGCTGAGCGTAACGCCGCTGGTGCCGCGGGGGATACGCTCGATCAGGATGGGTCCTTGCCGCGCGTACGACTCACGGCGCTGAAGATCCCGATGCCCAGCACGATCAGCGTCCCGATGCCGATGTAGAGCGTCGGTACACCCGCGACGGACGCGCCCCAGATGAGGCCGGCCAGGAAGATCAGGAACCCGACCATGTAGAGGGCAAAAGACATGTTCTCTCTCCGATGCTGCGAATCGAGCCAGTCTGCACGGCCCGGGTCGCCGTCGCGGCGGTCTGGGCCGCCAATGCGTGTCGGAGCGAGCCTACCGTTGGTCGGTGGCCTCGTCGCTCGCCGCATCGAGGGCGGCGATGGTCTCGGGGGCCAGCTTGAGCGTGGCGGCGGCGAGCAACTCTTCGAGTTGCTTCATCGACGTCGCGCTGGCGATGGGCGCCGTGATGGAGGGGCGCGCCACCTGCCACGCGATGGCGACCTGGCCGGGCGTGACGCCATGCGCCTTGGCGGCCGCATCCAGCGCGTCGAGGATGCGAAGACCGCGCGGGTTCAGGTACTTCTTCGTCGTGTTTGCGCCGCGCGCGCTTTTCGCCGCATCCGCCTCGGTCCGGTACTTGCCCGTGAGAAAGCCGGCCGCGAGCGCGTAGAAGTTGATGACGCCGATCCCGCGTTCGACGCACAGCGGCTCGAGATCCTTCTCGAACACCGCGCGGTCGTACAGGTTGTAGAGCGGCTGAAGGCTCTCGTAGCGCGGCAAGCCCTGCTTCTCCGCCACATCCAGCGCCTCGGCCAATCGGGGTGCGCTGAAATTCGATGCGCCGATCGCCCGTACTTTGCCGGCCTTGATCAATGCGGCGAAGGCTTCGGCCGTGTCCGACAGCGGCGTCTCGGTATCGTCGTCATGCGATTGGTAGAGGTCGATGTGGTCGGTCTTCAGGCGCTTGAGCGAGGCGTCGACGGCCTCGCGGATGTAGGCAGGGGAGAGTCCCTTCTTGCCTTCGCCCATCGGCTTGCCGAGCTTGGTCGCGAGGACGACGCGATTGCGCTTGCCGGTCTGCCGGAGCCATTTGCCGATGATGGTCTCGGATTCACCTCCGCTGTGGCCGGGCACCCAGCTCGAATAGACGTCCGCCGTGTCGACGAAGTTGAAGCCTGCGTCGAGCCAGGCATCCAGCAGCCGGAACGAGAGCGCCTCGTCGACGGTCCAGCCGAAGACGTTGCCGCCGAAGGCGAGGGGTGAAACTTGCAGGCCGGAGCGGCCGAGGGGACGAAACTGCATGAATTGATTCCTCGAAAGGTCAGACAAAGCCCAGTGCGCCGAGCAGGGCGCCGGCGCCGAGCAGCCACAGCAGATGGATGCGGGTACGCCAGACGATAAACGCCGAGACGCTGGTCAGCAGCCAGAGGTGCCATGCGGGCGCGTCGCCGGAGTGGTTTCCCGAAGCCAGCACCCAGCCGGTCGCGATCAGCAGGCCGACCACGACCGGCGCCATGCCCTGCTTGAAAGCGCGCACCCCGCGCCGCTCGCGGTTGCGATGGCCCCAGCGGGTCGCGAAGTAGGTGAGGGTGGTGCTGGGCAGCATGATGCCGACCATGGTGGTGGCCAGGCCGAGCAGCCCCAGCAGCCAGGCATGCAGGCCGGCGCCGATGCCGCCACCCGCGTTGAGTCCGACGTTCCAGCCCATCAGTGCCACGAAAAGCACGTTGGGCCCGGGTGCCGCCTGGGCGATCGCGACCGACGAGCTGAACTGTGCGTCCGTCAGCCAGTTGTGCTGCGCCACCAGGTAGCGGTGCATGTCGGGCACGGTGGTGATGGCGCCGCTGATCGACAGCAGGGAGAGCATGAGGTACTGCGCGAAGAGGGCCAGCCAGTCGTGCCAGTGCATCACGATCGTCATGCGCGGAGCTTTCGCCAGGTCCAGGCGCAGGTGATGCCGCCGACGGCCAGCAGCACCCATCCGAGGGGGATGCGCGCAAAGGCGATGGCCGTGAACACGAGCGCCACGGTGCCGAGGCAGACGCCGAAGCCCAGCGGATGCTTGCGCAGCGCCGGGATGAGCTTGATGCCGGTGGCAGCGATCAGGCCGCCCGCAACCGCACCCATGCCGCGGAGCGCGCCGGCCACCTGCGGATTGCCGGCGTAGTGGGCGTAGAGCACGGCCAGCGTCAGGATCACGCCGAGCGGCACGGTCAGCATGCCGGCCACCGCGCAAATGGCGCCGCGCAGGCCGAAGTAGCGATCGCCGATCATCAGTGCGAGGTTGACCACGTTCGGCCCCGGCAGCACCTGGGCCACGGCCCAGTCCTCGAGGAACTGATCGGGCGTCAGCCAGCGCTTCTTCTCGACCATTTCGCGCTGCACGACAGCGAGCACGCCGCCGAAGCCTTGCAACGCAAGCCAGGTGAATGAAACGAACAGGTCGCGCGGGGACTGGGGCTGCGGTCGGTCGGGCGCCGTTGCCGCACTGGGAGGGGGCGGATGCATTGCGGACGATTATCGTAGGCAAGTCGCGAGGGCGTCGCAGCGCTCCGTTCGGCTTGCGTGCCCGGCACATGCTGCGACACTGCGCAAATGGTTGCACGCGCGCTCTTCGATCTCTGCAAGCAGTCCTTCGTATCGTGGCGGGCGGACTATGCCCCGAGCATGGGCGCGGCCCTGGCTTACTACACAGTGTTCTCGGTGGCGCCGCTGCTCCTGATCGTGATCTCGGTCGTCGGCCTCGTGTTCGGGCGCGACGAGGCGCGCGGCGAGATCTTCGAGCAGCTTTCGGGCCTGATGGGCGCCGAGGGCGCCCGGGCGATCCAGATCATGCTCGAGGCGCTCAACAAGCCGAGGCAGGGCATCGTTGCGACGGTGATCGGCGTGGCCCTGCTGATCGTCGGCGCGACCACCGTCTTCGGCGAACTCCAGGACGCCTTCGACCGCATCTGGCGCGCGCCGGCGCGACAGGACGTCAACGGCCTGATCGACCTGATGCGCGTGCGCTTGCTCTCGTTCAGCATGATCATGGGCATCGGCTTCCTGCTGATCGTGTCGCTGGTGGTCAACGCGGCGCTGGCGGCGCTCGGCGAATGGTGGGCGCCGGTCTTCGGCCACTGGGCCACGCTGGCGCAGAACGTCAACTCCGTGTTCGGTTTCGCGATCGTGACGGTGGGTTTCGCGATGATCTTCAAGTTCATGCCGCGCGTGAGGGTGCAATGGCGCGACGTGTGGATCGGCGCGGTGGTCACTGCCGTGCTGTTCACCATCGGCAAGTTCCTGATCGGCCTGTACATCGGCAAGACCGGCATCGCCTCGGGCTATGGCGCGGCCGGTTCGCTCGTGGTGCTGCTGGTGTGGGTGTATTACTCCGCGCAGATCTTCCTGCTGGGCGTCGAGTTCACGTGGGTCTATGCCCACGAGTACGGCTCGTTCAAGGGACGTCCTCGGCCGGCGGCAAGCATCTCGCCGACACGCGTGGAGACGACCGGCTGATCAACCCTTGAAGCCGCCGTTGTCGAGGAACTTCTGTTCTTCGGCGGTCGTGCGACGGCCGAGGGCCGCATTGCGATGCGGAAAGCGGCCGAAGCGCGCAATGATGTCGCGATGCAGCACCGCGAAGCGCTGCGTGTTGGCATCGAGCGCGGCATTGAGCTCGACCGATCGCTCCTGGTCCGCCAGCGATTCCGAATGCATGAAGGGCAGATAGAAGAAGGGCCGCAGCGCCGCATCGACCTGCTGGTCGAGGCCAGCATCGACCGCGGAGCGCGCGATGGACTGCGCCTTGCCGTCGGTCGCGAACATGTGGCCGCTCCCGCGCCAGGCATTGCGCGGGAACTGGTCGAGCAGCACGAGCAACGCGAGCGCCCCGTCGGCATCGCGGGCCCACGGATCGAGCACACCGGCGGCGGCGGCGTGGTGGGCGGCTTCGAATTTCGACTTGAACTCGGCGTCGAAGGCGTCGTTCCTGGCGAACCAGTGCTTCGGGCCGGCGTCTCGCCAGAAAGCGACGACGTCATGGGCGGAAGGGAGGGTATTCATGCGTGGAAATCATGCCACTGCGTTCCAAGTCGGGTTCGTCGCCGACAGCGGGCGGTTGCGATGCTGCCTATGCTGGCAGTTTGAAAACTGAAGGAGATCAACTCATGAATCGATACGGCACCACCTTGCGCATGGCCCTCGTGGCCGGCGTCGCGACAGCCGCTCTCGCAGGCTGCGGAATGATGTCGAAGTCCAACACCGCGAGTTTCAGCGGCAGCATGAACGCGGCCAGCGAAGTGCCGCCTAACATGACGCGCGGCAGCGGGCTCGCCGAGGCGACGCTGAACAAGGACACCAACGTCCTGAAATACAAGATCACCTATGACGGCCTGAGCGGGCCGGCCACGGCGGCGCACTTCCATGGCCCCGCCGCGGCGGGTGCGAACGCGGCCGTGGTGCTGCCCTTTGCCAATGCGGCCAGCCCGATCGAGGGGACGGCGACGCTCACCCCGGCGCAGGCGGCGGACCTGATGGCGGGCAAGTGGTACGCCAACGTCCACACGGCCGCCAACCCAGGCGGCGAGATTCGCGGCCAGATGCTGCCCAAGATGTAATCCCTTCGAGGGAAGCCGGCGAGGCGGCGCATGGTGTCAAATGACGTCATGCCCGCTTCCAGAAACGCCAAATCATCCGTCCCGAGCCGCGCGGGAATCACGGTCGATATCACGACAGCAAAGAAGGCCCTGGTGCTGCAGGGGGGCGGTGCGCTGGGTGCCTACCAGGCCGGCGTCTACGCGGGCGTCTTCCAGAAGCACAAGGCTCTCGACTGGGTCGCCGGGGTGTCGATCGGCGCCATCAATGCCGCGCTGATCGCCGGCAACGCACCCGAGATGCGGGTGAAGCGCTTGCGCGAGTTCTGGGACCTCGTCTCCTCGGGCCCGGCGCAGCGCGTGCCGACGTGGTGGAGCGACCGAGTGATGTTCAACCAGTGGAGTGCGACGTCGGCGGCGGTGTTCGGCGTGCCCGGTTTCTTCGAGCCGAGGCGCAGCCCGTCCCTGCTGCTCGGCGGCGCGGCGCCGGTGCTGAGCTACTATGACACCGCGCCGCTCAAGTCGACGCTGGAACGGCTGGTGGATTTCGATCGCATCAACCGCCAGGAGACCCGCTTCAGCGTCGGCGCAGTCAACGTGCGCACGGGCAATTCCATCTACTTCGACAACACGGTCCAGCGCATCGGCCCCGAGCACATCATGGCCAGCGGCGCGCTGCCGCCGGGCTTCGCGCCGGTGCATATCGACGGCGAGGACTACTGGGATGGCGGCATCGTGTCGAACACGCCGCTGCAGTACGTGCTCGATACCCATCCGCGCAGCGAGCCACTGCTCGTGCTGCAGGTCGACCTGTTCAGCGCGCACGGCGCGATGCCGGCCACGATCTCCGAGACCATGGAGCGGCAGAAGGACATCACCTATTCGAGCCGCACCCGCATGAACACCGATGCGCTCGCCTCGAACATGAACCTGCAGCAGGCGATCGCTGACCTGATCAAGAAGCTGCCCGCACCGCTGCGGAAGGACGCCAGCGTGCAGGCGGTGTGCGACCAGCTTTCGCACAAGCCGATCGAGATCGTGCACCTGATCTACCGCGACAAGCCCTACGAACTCGAATCGAAGGACTATGAATTCTCGCGCGCGTCGGTCGACGAACACTGGGAGGCCGGCATGCGCGATATCTGCAACACGCTGGACCATCCGGAATGGCTGAAGAGCGCGGCGCAGGCCAACGGCGTCACGACCTTCGACCTGACTGAACCCAATTCGCGTCGCGTTCGCCGCCCGATGAAGCTTCCGAACATTCCTGTCGGAACCTAGTCACGCGAATCAGGTACGTTTAAGTTTCCCCCGCCAATCTGAGGCCTCGGGCACGCAGATTGCACGCTTCTTCCAACCTCCGTCACGCAAAGGAATCGCCATGCAACTCAAGGACAAGGTCGCATTCATCACCGGCTCGGCCAGCGGTATCGGCAAGGAAATCGCCATCGTGTTCGCCAAGGAAGGCGCCAAGATCGTGATCGCCGACCTCAACAAGGAGGCCGCCGATGCGACCGCCGCCGAACTCAAGGCCACGGGCGCGCAGGCCATCGGCGTCGGGGTCGACGTCACCAGTGAAGACCAGGTCAACGCCTCCGTCGAGGAAGGCGCCAAGGCCTTCGGCGGCATCGACATCCTGATCAGCAACGCGGGCATCCAGATCGTGCACCCGGTCGAGGAGTTCAGCTTCGCGGACTGGAAGAAGATGCTGGCGATCCATCTCGACGGCGCCTTCCTGACCACCAAGGCCTGCCTGAAGCACATGTACGCGCAAGGCCGCGGCGGCAGCGTGATCTACATGGGCTCGGTGCATTCCAAGGAGGCATCGCTGCTCAAGGCGCCCTACGTCACTGCCAAGCATGGCTTGATCGGGCTGGCCAAGACCGTGGCGAAGGAGGGCGCCCAGCACGGCGTGCGGGCCAACGTGATCTGCCCCGGCTTCGTGCGCACGCCGCTGGTCGAGAAGCAGATCCCGGAGCAGGCCAAGACGCTCGGCATCAGCGAGGAGCAGGTGGTCAAGAACGTGATGCTCAAGGAGACGGTGGACGGCGAGTTCACCACCACCGACGACGTGGCACGCGTAGCGCTGCTGTTCGCCGCCTTCCCGACCAATGCGCTCACGGGCCAGTCGCTGGTCGTGAGCCACGGCTGGTTCATGCAGTGAGCTTGAGCTCCCAGGTCTCGCCGACCAACTGCTGGCCGAAGCCCTCGTAGGGCTCCGACTTGACCAGCCGGAAGCCGCGTGCGGCGTAGATGCCGCGAGCGGCGCTGAGGCAGCTGTTGGTCCACAGCACCATCTTCCTGTAGCCCTTGCTGCGCGCGAAGGCGATGCATTCGTCCGTCAGCCGGGCGCCCAGGCCCAGCCCGCGCGCCTTGGGGCTCAGGATCAGCATGCGCAGCTGCGCCGTGCTCGGCGACTTGCGGACCACGAACACGGCTCCGACGCGCTCGCCATCGAACTCGGCGATCCAGCAGCGCTCCCATTCGGGCTGGAACTTGCGCAGGAACTGGCTGGCGATGTCGGCCACCAGCGCTTCGAAATCGCTGTTCCAGCCGTATTCGCGGGCATAGATCTCGCCATGCTGCTGCACGACCCAGCCCATGTCGCCGGGTGCCGGGTCGCGTAGCACGGCGGCCTTCGTCTTCGTCGGAGCGGACGCGGCCGGGTCCAGCAAGGTTTGAACGGTTTGCATGGCTTCGATGAGTTGCAGTCTTTGGGGGGCGGCGAGCGGCGAGAGCAGGGCAGTGGCCTCGTCCCGCGATTTCTGCTGCAGCGGGGCGAAGGCCTGGTAGCCCGCCTCGGTCAGGCGCAAAAGGCTCTGCCGCGCGTCGCGCACGTCGGGTTCGCGGCGCAGCCAACCCTGGGCTTCGAAGCGGCGAAGGATGCGGCTGAGATAGCCGCCGTCGAGATGCAGGTCCTTGGCGATCTCGCTGGCCACGGCGGCCTCGCGGTGGGCCAGTTCGTAGAGCACACGAACGTCGGTCAGCGACAAATCGCTGTCGAGATAGGGGTCGAGCACGCCGATGCGACGGGTGTAGAAGCGATTGAACTGGCGGATCGCCTTGACGGCGGCGACCTCGGGCGAGAGGGGTGAGAGGGCCGAGACAGTCGACATACTTGCCATTGTCATTCAATTAATTGACAGAAGCAATCAAATGCCAATCCTGGCGGTGGGCATCGCCTTGCCCTTTAGGGCGACAGAACCAGTGGAAAACCCTAAAATCGCGGGTTGCCCACAACGGGCCCACCCGGCCCGCAGGCCTGCGCGGCACCCTTGCCGTCCTATCCCCGATGAACGCCCCCGTCGACGTCTCCTTTTTCGCGCGTGCCGCCAAGCCGCTGACCAGCTACCGCAAGTACTGGGCAGCCCGTTTCGGCACGGCCAGGTTCCTGCCCACCTCGAGGGCCGAAATGGACGCGCTCGGCTGGGACAGCTGCGACATCATCGTCGTGACCGGCGACGCCTACGTCGACCACCCCAGCTTCGGCATGGCCGTGATCGGCCGCATGTTGGAGGCGCAGGGCTTCCGGGTCGGCATCATCGCCCAGCCCGACTGGCAGAGCGCCGACCCCTTCAAGGTGCTGGGCAAGCCGAACCTGTTCTTCGGCGTGACCGCCGGCAACATGGATTCGATGATCAATCGCTACACCGCGGACCGGAAGATCCGCAGCGACGACGCCTACACCCCCGGCGATGTCGGCGGCAGCCGGCCGGACCGCGCGGCCATCGTCTACTCGCAGCGCTGCAAGGAAGCCTGGAGCGACGTGCCGATCGTGCTCGGCGGCATCGAAGGCTCGCTGCGCCGCATCGCGCATTACGACTACTGGCAGGACAAGGTGCGGCGATCGATCGTGGTCGACGCCAAGTGCGACCTGCTGCTCTACGGCAACGCCGAGCGCGCCATCGTCGAGATCGCCCACCGTCTCGCGGCGAAAGAGCCGGTTCACCAGATCACCGACGTGCGGGGCACCGCCTTCGTGCGCCGCGAGACGCCGGAAGGCTGGTTCGAGATCAATTCGACCAGCGTGGACGAACCCGGCCGCGTCGAGGCCCACGTCAACCCGTACCTGATGGTGTCGGAGCAGGCGAAGGCCAACGGCGCAACCTGTGCCAAGGAAGACGAGGCGCAGGCCGTCGCGCAGGCGGCCGAGGCTGCCGGAGGATCGGTCAACCCCGCGATCAAGCCGCTGAAATTCGTTCCCAATCCGGCGCTGCAAAGTCGCGAACGCATCAAGGTGCCGCCGCGCGACCGCTCGGTGATTCGCCTGCCGTCGTACGAGCAGGTGCGCGCCGACCCGGTGCTGTACGCCCATGCCAACCGGGTGCTCCACCTGGAAACCAACCCCGGCAACGCGCGTGCACTGGTGCAGGCGCACGGCGAAGGCACGACCGCCCGGGACGTCTGGATCAACCCGCCGCCGATCCCGCTCACCACGGCCGAGATGGACCACGTGTTCGACCTGCCGTACGCGCGCAGCCCACATCCGCGCTACGCCGACGAGAACGGCAGCCATGACGGTGCGACCAAGATCCCGGCGTGGGAAATGATCCGCTTCAGCGTCAACATCATGCGCGGTTGCTTCGGCGGCTGCACCTTCTGCTCGATCACCGAGCACGAGGGCCGCATCATCCAGAGTCGGTCGGAAGACTCGATCATCAAGGAGGTCGAGGCGATCCGCGACAGCGTGAAGGGCTTCACCGGCACCATCTCCGACCTCGGCGGCCCGACCGCCAACATGTACCGCATCGGCTGCAAGTCGCCCGAGATCGAGCAGGCCTGTCGAAAGCCGAGTTGCGTGTACCCGGGCATCTGCCCGAACCTGAACACCAACCACGATCCGCTGATCAAGATCTATCGCCGTGCGCGGGCGCTCAAGGGCATCAAGAAGATCCTGATCGGCTCGGGCCTGCGCTACGACCTGGCGGTGCAATCGCCCGAGTACGTGAAGGAACTCGTGCAGCACCACGTCGGCGGCTATCTCAAGATCGCGCCCGAGCACACCGAGCAGGGCCCGCTCACCAAGATGATGAAGCCGGGCATCGGCAGCTATGACAAGTTCAAGCAGATGTTCGAGAAGTTCAGCGCCGAGGCCGGCAAGAAGCAGTACCTGATCCCGTACTTCATCGCGGCGCATCCGGGCACGAGCGACGAGGACATGATGAACCTCGCGATCTGGCTCAAGAAGAACGGCTTCCGCGCCGACCAGGTGCAGACCTTCTACCCGTCGCCGATGGCCACGGCCACGACGATGTACCACACCAGCAAGAACCCGCTGCGCAAGATCACGCGCGAGAGCGAGACGGTGGACATCGTGCGCGGCGACAAGCGCCGCCGCCTGCACAAGGCCTTCCTGCGCTACCACGACGCCAACAATTGGCCGCTGCTGCGCGAGGCGCTCAAGTCCATGGGCCGCGCCGACCTGATCGGCAACGGCAAGCACCACCTGATCCCGACCTGGCAGCCGCTGACCGACGGCAGCTACCAGAGCGCGCGCCGCAAGAACTCGACGACCGTTGCGCTCACGCCGGTGAAGCCTGCGAAGGGCCGCATCCTCACCCAGCACACTGGCCTGCCACCGCGCGACACCGGGGCCGCGCCCGCCGCCCGGCCCTCGGGCGGCAAGCCCATCCGCAAGGGCCGCTGAGCCGCGCCGTACGCCGCGACGGACCAGCGTCCTCGCGGTGTATCGTGTCGGCATGAAGAAGCTGCTGGGCGGGGTTTGGCGTGGATGCCGCATCGGCGTCTGCCTCTGGATCGGCGCGATGGCCTTGGGTGCCCAAGCCGCGACGCTCGAAGCCGGCTCGGCGCAGGCCATGCGGGAGCTGCATCGCAAGCTCGACGACCAGCTCGCCAACAGCCCCTTGCGTCGCCCCGTCGTGCTCGACTCGACCGAGACCGATGGCGGGTTGCAGGGCGATGTCTATGCGGTCGTCAATCACTCGATCGAGGACGTGCGCCGCGCGCTCGAGCGATCGTCGCAATGGTGCGAGATGCTGATCCTGCACATCAACAACCGCCGTTGCCGCGCCGAGCATGACCCGAACGGCGAGAAGCTTACGCTCAGCGTCGTGCCTCGCTACGACAAGCCGATCGACCAGGCCTTCGAACTGACCTTCATCCACCGCGTTGCCAGCGCCACGCGCGACTACCTGCTGGTCGACCTGTCCGCCGAATCGGGTCCGATGGGCACCAGCCAGTACCGCGTACTGCTCGAAGCCGTGCCGCTCGGCGATCGCCAGACCTTCCTGCACTTCGCGTATGCATACGACCACAACATGGTCGCGCGGCTCGCGACGATGGCTTACCTCGCGACCTTCGGCAGCGACAAGGTGGGCTTCACGGTGGTCGGCAAGACGCCGGACGGCGCCCCCGAATACATCCGCGGCCTGCGCGGGCTGGTGGAGCGCAACGCGATGCGCTACTTCCTCACGCTGGAGGCCTATCTCGACGGCTTTGCGGTGCCGCCGCCGGAGCGCGCCGACAAGCGCCTGAACAGTTGGTTCCAGTCCATCGAGAAATACCCGACGCAACTGCACGAGGTCGATCTCGCGACCTATCTCGCGGTCAAGCGCGAAGACCGGCAGCGCGACGGCATCATGGCGCGCTGAACTAGCGCAGCACCAGCACCGGCGTGTGCGAATGCGTCAGCACGTGCAGCGTCTCGCTGCCCATCAGCAGGCGCCTGATGCCACGGCGCCCGTGCGAGGCCATCACGATCAGATCGCACTTGTGCACTCGGGCCGCCTCGATGATGGCTTCGGACACCAGCTCCGATTGCATGACGATCGCCCGGGCGCTCTTCACGCCCTTCGCTTCCGCAGCGGCCTTGACGGCATCGACCACGCGCTGGGACTCGGCATCGGCCTGCTCGCGCAGGCGCGACACCTCCATCTGGCTGAGCAGCATCGAGCCTTCGAAGTAGCTGGCGGGGTAGTGATGGACCACCTTGACGGCGATCAGCTCCGCCTGTGTCAGCAGGGCCAGGTCAATGGCGCTGGTCACGGCCAGTTCCGACAGTTCGGAGCCATCGGTGGCGACGAGGATGCGTTCATACATGGCGACGCTCCCGGGCGGGTGAGGGCCCGCCCCGCTTCAGATTAGTGCGCAAACTGGCGCGGGGCAAGGTGCGCGCGAGCGTCTAGGCGGGGTTGCCTAGGCTGTGCGGAGGCAGCATCTCCGAGTTCGAGATAAAGTATCGACTTTGTCGATACAAAAAGGGGAGTGGACGATGCATGTAGTCATCAAGAAATGGGGCAACAGCGCCTCGGTGCGGATTCCGGCCGCCGTCATGAAATCCGTCGATTTGCACCTCGACGACATTGTGGACGTGCGTGACGAAGGAGGTCGCATCGTCATCGAGCCGGTGCAGCCCAGGAACGTCGATCTGGCGCAACTGCTGGCCGGCATCACGCCTGGCAACCTGCATGCCGAAGTCGACTTCGGTCCGACCGTGGGCAAGGAAAAGCTCTGATGGCGAGTCGCTATGTGCCCGAGGCTGGCGACATCGTGTGGCTCCACTTCGATCCTCAGGCGGGCCATGAGCAGGCGGGCCATCGCCCGGCATTGGTACTGAGCCCGGCCGCCTACAACGGAAAGACCGGCCTGATGCTGTGCTGCCCCCTGACAACGCAGATCAAGGGCTATCCGTTCGAGGTCTTGATCGCCGGCGCCCGGGCGAGTGCGGTCCTCGCCGATCAGGTCAAGAGTCTCGATTGGGCGGTGCGCAAGGCGAGTCGCAAGGGTCGAGTGAACGCGATCGAACTGGCCGAGGTGAGGGCCAAGGTCATTGCACTGGTGGGCGACCCGACCTGACCCAATCGATCAGAGCAACATCGCCGGCCGTTGCGCCATCGCGAGTCGCCAGCGTTGCAGGTGAGGGTGCTGCTCTCCCGGCTTCACCTTGACCACGCGCGCAAAGTCGACCGCCACCACCGCGGTGATGTCCGCAATGCTGAATCGATCCGCCGCGATGAAGTCGCGGCCCGCCAGGCGTTCGTCGAGCGTGACGAAGAACTTCTGCAATCGTGCCAAGCCGCGCTGGGCCAGTTCGGGAATCTGCGCATAGTCCACCGGGCCGGGCAGGGCGCGGTTGGCCATGGCAGGGGTGCCGTTGCGCAAGGCCTCGGCGATGGGCAGCAGTCCCTCGAACTCGATGCGCCAGTTCCAGCTCGCGATTTCCGCCTTCTCCTGCGGCGAACTGCCCAGAACGGGCGGCTCCGGATAGCGGGCTTCGAGGTAGGCGGTGATCGCGGCGTTGTCCGTCAACAGCAGCCCTTCCTCGGTGTGCAGGACCGGCACGGTGCATTGCGGATTCACTTTCCGGAAGGCGTCGCTCAGTTGCTCGCCGGTCCTCAGGTCCACCTGGACCGTTTCATGGGCGATTCCCTTCTCGGCAAGCAGGATGCGGGCGCGGCGCGGGCTCGGTGCAGTCGCGCAGTCGTAGAGGGTGATCATGATCGGAGCCCTGTCAGGCCGCGGCGGCCAGCTTGTCCTGCGTCTGCGTGTCGAAGTCGGCGGCGTCATGGCGTTCGTGCAACTGGCTGGACGGCTGGCCCCAGGTGCGGTTCACCATGCGGCCGCGCTGCACGGCCGGTCGCTTGGCGACCTCGTCCGTCCAGCGCAGGACGTGGGTGTATTCCTGCACCTGCAGGAACTCGCCCGCCTCATAGAGCTGTCCCCTGACGAGGGTGCCATACCAGGGCCAGACCGCCATGTCCGCGATCGAATAGTCGTTGCCCGCCAGGTACGGCCTGTCGGCGAGGTGGCGATCGAGCACGTCGAGCTGGCGCTTGACCTCCATCGCGTAGCGGTCGATGGCGTATTCGATCTTGGTCGGGGCGTAGGCATAGAAGTGGCCGAAGCCGCCGCCGAGGAATGGCGCGCTGCCCATCTGCCAGAAAAGCCACGACAGGCACTCGGCGCGCTCGGCGCCCCCCGCAGGAAGGAACGCGCCGAACTTCTCGGCCAGGTACAGCAGGATCGCGCCGGACTCGAACACGCGCACCGGCGTCGGCCCGCTGCGGTCCCACAGGGCCGGGATCTTGGAGTTCGGATTGGCCGCGACAAAGCCGCTGCCGAACTGTTCGCCTTCGTTGATGCGGATCAGCCAGGCGTCGTATTCCGCGCCCCGATGGCCCAGTGCCAAAAGCTCTTCCAGCATCACCGTCACCTTGACGCCGTTCGGCGTAGCCAGCGAATACACCTGCATCGGATGGCGGCCCACGGGCAGGTCCTTGTCGTGGGTCGGGCCCGCGATCGGACGGTTGATGTTCGCGAAGCGGCCGCCGTTGTCCTTGTTCCAGGTCCAGACGGCGGGCGGCGTGTAGGGGGACGCGTCGTTCATTCGATGATCTCCAGGCGACGTGCCGGAAGCGGCACGCCGATCACCCGCGAGCGTAACCGCTCATGAGGCCATCGCACGAGCGGCTTCCGAAGCGCGCGAGCTGGCGAGTGCGACGGCACGTCGGCCGGATGTCCCGGGCGGGCACCTCGATCCGCACCTCGATGGGATCGGGGCCGGCGAATTCCTCGGCCCCGAAATCGAGCTTGCCCAGGACGTGGATGCCGCCGCTGACCGATTGCCCGTCATGGCGGTAGAAGACGGTCAGGTCGGGCCCCGGACCCCAGCAGATGATGTCCCCGATCTCGCAGGCCCGCGTGCGCGTGCCCTTGCCCGAGATGGCCTGGGGCAGCGGGCCGAACTTCTCCCGCTTGAAGAGGTCGTGCATCGTGATCGTCAGCGGCAGCATGGCGACGAACTCCCGCGCCGTCCTGTTGTTCGCCAAGGTGGCTGCAATCACCTTGCCATTCAGTTTCAGATGGATCTTCATGGTGGACCTTTCCGTAAAACTCATCGGTGGGACGAACGTCCCCTGCGGTGCGCCACAGGGCGGCACCGCTGACATTGCGATTGGATTTGCGACGCGGGACGCCGCGCGCGGGCAGCGCCTCGAACGCTTCGTCAGTCGTTCACGCGACCCAGCTGGAGTTCACGCAGGCGCTTGACGTCGCGCGCGGGCGGCAGGCCGAAGAAACGGCTGTACTCGCGGTTGAACTGCGACTGGCTCTCGTAGCCCACGCGGTGTCCCGCGGTGGCGGCATCCACGTGTTCGCTGATCATGATGCGCCGCGACTCCTGCAGCCGGAGCTGCTTCTGGAACTGCAGCGGGCTCATCGCCGTGACGGCCTTGAAGTGCTGGTGCAGCGACGACACACTCATGTGAACTTCATCCGCCAGGTCTTCGACCCGCAAGGGCTCCTGGAAGCGCTGCGAGAGCATGCTGATGGCCTGCGCGATACGCTGGCTGTGGCTGTCCACCACGGCCATCTGCGCCAGCCGCCAACCATCGTCCGACCTCAGCAGGCGGTACAGGATCTCGCGGGTGATCAGCGGCGCCAGGGCCGATACATCTTCGGGCGTGTCGAGCAGCTTGGCCAGCCGCAGCAGCGGTTCCAGCAGCGTCGTGGACAGCTCGCCGGTGAAGATGCCGCGTTGCGACGGCGCCTTCGGCAATGTCTCTCCCAGCTTGAGATCCAAGGCAAGCGCCGCGATGTCCTTGACGTCGAAGCTCAGCCGCAATCCCAGGTACGGTGCTTCCGGCGACGCGTCGATCACCTGGCCCGACACGGGGAGGTTCTGCGACACCACAAGGTACTGGCTGCTGTCGTAGACGTAGACCTCGTCACCGAGCAGGACCCGCTTGCTGCCTTGCGCCAACACGCAGAGGGCGGGTTCGTGCATCGTGTGAACCGGGTGCTGCATGTGCGAAGCCCGCCCGAGCACGAAGCGCGGGATCGGCGTCTCATGGGCGCCGTCGGTGACGGTGATGCGATCGATCATCGCGGCGAGCTCGGCCCGCATCATGGTGGTCTGAAGCTGGTCGACGGGACGGTCGCTGCGCAGTGCGGTGGGGGTGGATGTCAACATGGATTGAAGCTTAGGCATCTCGCCGCCACTTGTCTCGCCTCTTGCGGGCCGGGCGGAGGATCGTGCAAACATCTTCAACGATTCTGCAAGTGCGGCGTCGTGTGCGCGCTCGGGTAGTCTGTCGCCATGGATTCACTGATCGCCGCCTCCGCGCGCGCCCTTGCCGCGGGTGACGCACTCGGCGCCCTCAAGCGCGTCGCCCTGCGTGAAGACCCGCCGGCGCTGGCCCTGCGCGGCATCGCCATGGCCCAGCTCGGCGAGCATCCGCGCGCGCGTGAACTCCTGCGGCGCGCCGCCAGCGGCTTCGGCGCCCACGAGGAGCTGTCGCGTGCGCGCTGCGTCGTGGCCGAGGCGGAAGTGGCGCTGGCCATGCGTGACCTCGGTGGCTCGCCGCGTTCGCTGGCGGCCGCATCGGCGACGCTGGAGGCGCATGCGGATCGCGCGAATGCACTGCAGGCGCGATTGATCGCGGCGCGCCGACTCCTGTTGCTCGGTCGTCTCGACGAGGCCGATGCTGCGCTGGAGCAAGTCGACACGAATGGCCTGTCGCCGGCGCTGGTGGCCGTCGCCGAACTGACTGCCGCCGAGCTGGCGCTGCGCTCGCTGCGCACCGGACCGGCGCATGAAGCGCTCGTCCGGGCGAAGCAGGCGGCAGAGCGTGCGCGCGTGCCGGCGCTGCTGGCCGAGGTGGCGGAGGCGCGGGCCGCCTTCGAACGTCCGGCGGCGCGGCGACTGCTGGCCGGCAAGGAGCAGGTGCTGCACCTCGACGAGTTCGCGGCGCTCCTGGCCTCCGGCGCATTGGTCGTCGACGCCTGTCGTCACGGCGTGCGCGCCGATGGCACATGGCTGCCGCTGGCACGCAGGCCCGTGCTCTTCGCGTTGGCGCGCACCCTGGCCGAGGCCTGGCCGGGGGATGTGGATCGCGAAGCCCTGATCGCCTCTACGTTCCGGACACGCGACCCCGACGAGACGCATCGGGCGCGCCTGCGGGTCGAGATCGGCCGGCTGCGCGCGCTCGTCAAGCCCCTGGCGGACATCGAGGCCACCGCACGAGGCTTCGTCCTTCGTCCGGTCGGCGAGCGCGACGTCGTCGTGGTGGCGCCGCCCATCGATGGCGACCAGGCGTCGCTGGTGGCGCTGATGTCCGACGGCGCGGCGTGGTCGACCTCGGCCCTGGCGCTGGCTCTCGGCGACAGCCAGCGGACGGTGCAGCGCGCGCTGGCCGAACTCGAAGCCGCCGGACGGGTGCGCTCGATCGGCCAGGCGAGGGCGCGCCGCTGGCTGGCGCCGCCGCTGGCGGGATTCACGACGATCTTGTTACTCCCCGCTGCGCTGCCGATTGAATAGAGTTGTCTCACGGCGCCGATCCGAGCCGCGCCACCAGCAAGGAGCAGTGATGACCAGCAAGACCAAGGACAGACCCCAGGCCGCGGCGCATGCGGCAGAGATCGTGCGCGAGTACGGTCCCTTCGCCGGTGTCGAGGCCATCCACGGCGTGACCCACGACGGCCGCCGCGTCTGGGCCGCCACCGGCGGCCGCTTGCTCGCCTTCGACCCCGGGAGTGGCGAACCCACCGACACGCTCGCCTGTGCCTGCGACGCCGGCACGGCTTTCGATGGCACCTACTTCTATCAAATCGCCGAAGCACGCATCGACAAGATCGACCCGTCCACAGGCAAGGTGCTTTCGTCGATCCCGGCACCGGGCCATGGGCGCGACTCGGGGCTCACCTGGGCCGAGGGCAGCCTCTGGGTGGGGCAGTTCCGCGATCGCAAGATCCACCAGATCGATCCCGAGACCGGCAAGATCACCCGCACCATCGAATCCAACCGCTTCGTCACCGGCGTGACCTGGGTCGACGGCGAGCTGTGGCACGCGACCTGGGAGGCCGACGAGAGCGAACTTCGCCGGGTCGACCCCGAGAGCGGCGCCGTGATCGAGCGTCTGGAGATGCCGCCTGGCATCGGCGTCAGCGGCCTCGAATCCGACGGGGCCGATCTCTTCTACTGCGGCGGCGGCGAGAGCGGCAAGGTCCGCGCCGTGCGGCGCCCGAACCCCAGGAGCACATCATGAAGACCGCCATGGCCGAAGCAGGCACGACGAACCATCCCGTCGTGTCGATGGACCAATGGGTGACCGAGCGCAAGGCGCTGCTGGCGCGCGAAAAGGAACTGACGCGCCTGCAGGACCAGATCGCCAGCGAGCGCCGTGCACTGCCCTGGGTGCGCATCGACAAGGCCTACGCGTTCGACGCGCCGGAAGGCCGGCGCACGCTCGCCGACCTGTTCGAAGGCCGGCGCCAGTTGCTGGTGCAGCACTTCATGCTCGGGCCGGGATGGGAAGAGGGCTGCAAGAGCTGCTCGTACATGGCCGACCACATCGACGGCATGAAGCTGCACCTGGAGCATCGCGACATCACGATGCTGGTCATCTCACGCGCGCCGCTGATCGAGATCGAGCGCTTTCGCGAGCGCATGGGCTGGAAGTTCAAGTGGGTGTCCTCGTACGGCACGGAGTTCAACCACGACTTCGGCGTCAGCTTCACGAAGGACGAATTGGCGCAGGACGAGGTCTACTACAACTTCGACATGCAGCCCTTCCCGCACGAGGAGGCGCCGGGGGTCAGCGTGTTCTACAGGAACGAGGCGGGCGAAGTCTTCCGCACTTTCTCGACCTATGGGCGCGGCGTGGAAGTGATGATGGGCACCTACAGGATGGTGGATCTCACGCCGAAGGGGCGCGACGAGCGCAACCGGTTCGACACCATGGATTGGGTGCGCCACCATGACCGGTACGAGGCGGAGGCGCCTGCCAAGGCCGCTGCCCATGCCTGCTGCGGCGCGCACGTCTGACCCGTTGCACATGTCATGGCAAGCCTCTGGCCGTGGCTGGTGGTTGCGGGGGTCGGGGCCCTTCACGGGCTGAACCCTGCCTCCGGCTGGATGTTCGCGGCGGCCTGGGGCGTGCGTTCGCACGACCGGGCGCAGGCGCTGCGGGCGCTGGTGCCGATCGCGATCGGGCATGCGGCATCGGTCGCGCTGGTGGCTGCCGCGGTGGCCTACGGCTTGTCGATGGATCGCATCGTGCTGCAGGCGCTGGCGGGCGGGCTGCTGGTCATCGCCGCGTTCGCGCACCTGTCGGGCCGAACGCCGAAGGCAATGCGCGCTCCGGCAGGGCACGCCGGGCTGGCGCTCTGGTCCTTCATCATGTCCACCGCCCATGGGGCCGGGCTGATGCTGGTGCCTGCGCTGATCCCGCTTTGCATGGGCGATGCGGCGGGCAGGGAGGTCTCCGCATCAGGTTCGTTGATGGTGGCGCTGGCGGGCGTCGGTGTGCACACTGCGGCGATGCTCGTTGTCACCGGGATGGTCGCGATCGGGGCCTGTCGCGGCTTCGACGTCGGCGCTCGATGGTTTCGAGACCTGGGTCGCGGCGGGCCCTGGCTCATCTCCCCAATGGAGGGGAGGTTTGCCATGCGCCGACTCAATTTAAGGTTTGGTGAGGGATTGCTTAAGCAATTCTTAGCGGCGCGCGAAGGCGTGGATTCCTAGACTTCATTCACAGCAGGAGGGTGCACGGTGCGCTTTCCGCTGGACCGAAACGAGGACACCCGCAATGAACATCGATCAGCGCGAAATGCGCCAGGTCGCGGAGGCCGCAGCGCCCCGCGTGGATATGTACGTCGGCATCCACAAGGCGCTGCGCGCGCTCATGGCCGACAACCTGCTCGTCGTCGGACGCATGGACGTCGACGATTCGCTGGAACTGGCCCAGGTCACCCAGCGCGTGCTGGAACTGCTGGACTTCTGCCGCTCGCACCTGCAGCACGAGAACGACTTCGTGCATACCGCGATGGAGGCCCGCGCGCCCGGTGCCAGCGGCCAGATCGCGCACGAACACGAGGAGCACGTGGCGGCCATCACCGCGCTGGCGAACCAGACCACGGCGCTGCTGCAATGCGAGCCCGAGGCGCGCGCGGCTGGCGCACTGGCGCTGTACAGGGCGCTGTCGCTGTTCATCGCCCACAACTTCGAGCACATGCATGTCGAGGAAACGGCGCACAACGCGGTGCTCTGGGCGCGCTATACCGATGCCGAGCTGATCGAGATCCACAACGCGCTGGTCGCCTCGATCCCGCCGCACGAAATGATGTTCGTGGTGCGCTGGATGGTGCCCTTCATGAACCCGGCCGAGCGCGCCGCAATGATGGGCGACATGCGCGCGCATGCGCCCGCGCCGGCCTTCGCGGCGGCGCTCGACGTGGTGCGCCCGCACCTGACCGAGCGGGAATGGGCCAAGCTCAGTGCAAGCCTGAAGCTGCCGACCGCGCCGGGACTGGCGCAGGGCTGAAGCGCCGGGGGCCGGTCGGGCTCAGCCCGTGATCTCGGTGAGCGCGACCGGCCGCTCCATCCGCAGGCGGAAGCGGCCGCGCCCGGTCTTCTCCAGCCGGATGTGAGGGCAGTTCTCCAGCAGCCGCCTCTGAAGGAGCACCAGCCGGGCTTCGAGGTTGTCCGCGAGGTCGGGCAGGCGGATGGCAGGGTCCAGCCGCAACTCGCGATTGGTGAACTCGCTGCGGCCTTGTTCCGAGTACTCGCGCAGCAGCTTCCCGAGGATGGCACCCGCCACGCCCTTGATCAGGTAGCTGTCGCCGATGAAGACGCTGTTGTTCGCGAGGTAGTGCCGTACCGGCACTGGCGCGCCGGTGGCCGACGGCGCACCGGCTGGAGCAGGCTCCTCCGCGGGAGCCGCAGGTTCGTCACCGGCGCGCAACAGTTCCAGCGCCGCGCCCAGGTGGCCGGCGATCGCGACCAGCGCATCCTCGTCTTCGAAGCCGAATCGCATGTCCTGCGGGCTCTCGACGAACAGCGCGCCCAGCAGCCGTCCGCTGGACATGATGGGAACGGCCAGTTGGCTGTGCGGCTCCGGCAGGCCCGGGAAGCAGATCTCGGTGTCGAGCACCAGGCCGGGCTCCGTCTCGCGCATGCTGCTGCGCACCGCATGGCTGTAGCTGGCCGCGTTGGTCATGTGGCTGATGCGCACCGGCGTGCGCTCGCGGGCGGCCACGCCGATCACGCCGTGGCCGATTTCGATCTCGGAACCGACGCCCGATGTCGCATACCCGCAGCTCGCCACCGTGTAGAGGCGCTGCGTGGCGGCGTCCAGCATGAGCACCATCGCGTGGCGCACGTCGAGGTGATCATTCAGCACGGCGAGCACCGTCTGCAGCAACTCGTCGGTCGCGCCGCATGCCGCCAGGCGTTCGGCCGAACGCCGCACGCCGGCGAGCAATCCCAGGCGCGGAGGCTGGGGTGGAAGGCGCTCGCCTTCGACGCTCTCGACGGCCTCGACTTCGTACACATCCGAACCCAGGAGCCGGAACACGCCGGCCATGCCCGAGTACGAGGCGATGCCGGCCAGTTGCGCCTTCATGCTCTCGAACATCGGGCCGCTGGTTTCGGTGCGCAGGTAGTGCAAGTGCAGCCGGTAGTAGGCCGCGCTGGCCGGATCGATCAGCAGCACGCTGGCGTAGGGATTGGCAAGGATGTTCTGCCGTGTCTTGTTGAAGAACTGGAAGGACAGCGCCACGTGCCGCTCGTCCACGTAGTTGACCTGCGAGATGTAGGCCACGTTGGGCGTTCCGTCCGCCGCGCAGGTGGACATGATGGCCGGGATCGCGCCTTCGAAGCAGCCGCGGATCTGGTGCAGCGAGACGGGCGGGGAGGCCGGGATCATGCCGTTGCCGATGCGGGCAGCGCGCTGCCTGCCTTGGGGCCGGGGGTCTGGTCGAAGGCTTCGTTGGGGTGGAAGCGAACAGCCACCAGGTCCTCGAGCCGGAACGCGAGGATCGTGCGCACGAAGATCGGGTCGCAGCGGACGAGGCCCAGCTCGTACTCCATCGATGCAAGGTAGCGGCGGAGGACCGGCAGATCCTCTTCACCGGCCGCGCGGAGCTCGGCCGTGCGCGCCTTCACCTGCACGGTGCGGTGGCTCAGCGGCTCGCTGAAGACGACCGCGATCTGGCCCGTGGCGGCAATGTCCTGGAGGAGTTGTCGCCCCTGGCCGCGTGCGACGAAGACCGTGATCTCCGTCCCGTCAGGCGAAATGCGGGCCCCCATCGCGCGCATCAGGCTGGGCCGCAGCGCGGCATTGCGCGACGAGACGATGGTCGACACGCCCTTGTCGATCATCGCGATGTGTTCGGGTTTCAGCAGCGGGCGGGGAGGGGCGTCGGACATGGGGCAACGGCCGGGCGTGGGAGAACGGCATTGTGATTCAAAGCCCTCCCCAGCGCATGGAAATCGCGCCGTCCCGGCGTCCGTACGTGCCTCAGGCGTACTGGCGCATGGCCCGGTCGACCGGCGGCGGCGACACCCGCAGGTGCCGCGTTGCGCCCGCCGTGCGCATGACCGCCGACAGCAGCGATCGGAACCAGATGTGCCCCGGCGCCTGCTGGTTGCGCCCATGCCAGAGCTGGTAGAAACGCATCGGCGGAAAGTCGATGGGCGACTGCACGACCGCCAGCGGCAGCATCGCCGCGAAGTGCTGCGCGAAGTGGCGGCTGGTGGTGAAGATCAGGTCGGTGCCGGGCAGCAGGTGCGGCGCCATCGAGAAATAGGGCACCGTGACCGTAGGCGCACGCGACAGCCGCTGTGTCGCGAGGTGCGTTTCGACCACGCCGCGCTGCAGCGTGCTGTAGAGCTGCGGCACGACGTGGGAGCCCTCCAGGTAGTCGTTGACCATGAGGCCGTTCGCGCCCGGATGGTCGCGGTCGACCAGGCAGACGACCTCGTCTTCCAGCAGCAGCGTGGTGCGGAGATGTTCGGGCGGCTGCGGCCAGTTGCCGATGACCACGTCGAGTTCGCCTTCGGCGAGTGCGGCATCGAAGTCGTAGTCCGGGCCGAGCGGCTGCAGGAACAGGCGTGCGCCCGGCGCGGTGGTGCGCATGTAGTGGACGACGGCCGCCATCAGTGGCGGCGCGAGGTAGTCGGGCGAGCCGATGCGGAAGGTCTGGCGCGTCGTCGCGGGGTCGAAGACGTCGCCGGGCGACAGCAGCGCGTCGATCTCGCCGAGCACCACGCGCACCGAAGCCTCCAGTTGAAGCGCACGCTCGGTTGGCACCATGCGCTGCTTGTCCTTGATGAGCAATGGGTCGTCGAAGACGTCCCGCAATCGCTTGAGCGCCGTGCTGATGGCGGGCTGCGACTGGTTCAGCCGCGTGGCCGCGCGCGAGACGCTGCGCTCGCTCATCAGCGTGGTGAAGACACGCAGCAAATAGGTGTCGAATGGGTCGTTGGAGCGTGACATGGTCTGTTGCCGCACAGCTTTGGTGCCTCGGCGCACCGGCGACAGTCGCCAGCGGGCTCCGGGGCGGCCCTTTGCTATGCCGCTGATACGGCGCAAGCGATTGGCGTGCCATGTCCGCGTTCCTACAGTTCAGGCATCCCTTTTGCTGCACGACATCATGACCACCACCCACCCCACGCGCCGCGGCGCGCTCCAGTTGCTGGCGGCCGGCGCCGCTTCGTTGGCATTGCCCGCCTTTGCCCAGTGGCCGGACAAGCCGATCAAGATCATCGTGACCTTTCCTGCGGGCGGCTCGAGCGACATCCTCGCTCGCGTGATGGGTGAGCAGCTCTCCAGGAAGCTCGGCCAGGCGGTCGTGGTCGACAACAAGCCGGGCGCGGGCGGCACCATCGGCGGGGGCCAGGTGGCGGCGGCGGCGCCGGATGGCTACACCCTCATGCTGTCGAACACCACGCCGATCGCGCTGGGTCCGTTCACGCTGGAGAAGCAACCTTACGACCCGATCACGGCCTTCACGCACATCGCCTCGCTCGGCTCCGCGCCGCTGGTGATCATGGCGAGCAAGCCATCGGGCATCACCACCTTTGCCGAACTCGATGCGCGGGCCCGCAAGGACGGCCGGCTGGACTTCGGCTCCGGCGGCCCCGGGTCGATCGGCCACATCCACGGGGAGTTGATTCGCAAGGTGACCGGGGCCAATCTCGTGCACGTGCCCTACCGAGGCGGCGCCCCGATGACGACCGACCTGATAGCGAACGTGATCCCGGTCGGGATCGACGTCATCACGGCCTACGTCCCCTACTTCAAGGGCGGCCAGCTGGTGCCGCTCGCCGTGACGGGCACCGCGCGCTCGCCGCTCATGCCCGACGTGCCGACCATCGTCGAACTGGGCCAGCCCAAGCTGGTGCTGGAGAACTTCTTCGGCCTCAGCGGCCCGGCCAAGATGCCGCCGGACATGGTGGCGAAGCTCAACACTTCGTGCAATGAAGTGCTCGTCATGCCCGAGGTGCAGAAGAAGCTGATCGAGCTCGGCATCGTCGCCAAGCCGGAGAGCACCGCGCGTTTCGAAGCCATCGTGAAGGAGCAGGTCGGCGTGCTGGCGCCCACCGTGAAAGGTGCCGGCATCAAGCTTTGAACGCGGCAAGCGGCACCTGAACGTCGAGCGCGCGCTGGTTGTCTGGGATTAATCTGAAAATGAATGATTGACGTCGATCCATAAAGAATCAATGCATCCGCGATGTAGACTTCGGCCGCCCTCAATCGAGGGCGTTCTTTTTGAAACATCCTAGGGAGCATTAAAAAATGCAAAAAATCGATCGCGAAGCGTTGGCGAATTCCATGATTGCGGGTGGCACTGCCAAGTGCTGCAAGCCAAAGTCCTGCGCGCCGACGCCAACCCCCACGCCCACGCCCACGCCGACGCCGACGCCGACGCCGCCGGTGGTCGTTCCCACTCCCTAAATAGCAGGAGGACGGACCGCAAGGTCCGTTTTTCATGGGAGCGGAAATCACACGCTGGCGCCAGCGGCTGAAGCTCATGCGCCACCATTGCGGAGGTGCACTGTCGGGCCGGCTGCCATTGGCGCTGTCCGGGCGCCTGGTGCCCGTGGCATGGTGGATCGCGAGTCTTTTCAGTGCCCGAGTCCGGGCGAGCGGAAATGCGCGGGTCGAAATCGGACGGGAAGTGCTGGGGCTTTCAACGCGGCAGGTCCGACGCGCAAGCTCAATGGCATTGCAGGAAAGCCTGATCGATCGGCGTATTTATTTCGGCAGGCAGAGATGCGCCAATGAGAAATGGCCCGATCTTGGAGAAATTTCCGTAGCACTCGCAAAAGAAATTTCTCGATTGAAAGCCGAATACGGCGGACGTCCTGTCATTGTTTCGCCGTTTCACTACGTTTCCCAGTACGCGAATATCTATGTCATTGACGAGTTGCGCGCGTTATTGGGAATTGAATCGATCGCGGTCGTTTCCGGTGTGCCCCGAAATCTGTACGGCGACGACGACGCGCAAATACCTGGCGTCAAGGTGCTCTACACATTCGGCGACGAGGATCGCAATGGCCTGGGATTGCGCGTTGCCCGGGCATTGAAGCGCCACGGCGTCATCGTCCTCTTCGCCGACGTGCCGCCGTTCATGATGCACCGCTTCCCGACGCAGACGGTCGGCGTCACGATGTTCGGACGCCCGGCACGCATCCACAACGGAGTTTTCCGCCTCGGGTCACCTTTCGACGCGGTGTTGCTTCCTTTCTGCCTGCGCTTCGAGCGGGGCCGGTTCAAGGCGGATCTGTTCGACGCCATCCCGCTCTCCGCCACGGACGCGCCGCAGCACCTGGCCGCCTGCATCGAAACGGCGTTGACCGCCAACTACGCGAACTGGCTGCCCGCGGGGCATCCGTCCATGTACGCGTTCGCACCCTCCAAATAGAGCGATCGCATCCGCGTCCAGACACGCGACGCGATCCTCCGATCGGGCCGATGGCCAGTTGAAATCATGAAATCAGTCGACCTCCCTCGCTTTCAGGACGTGTCCTGGCGATGGGTCTCCTACACGGCATCGGTCTTCATCGTTGTCGCCGTCGTTTTCGCCTTCGTTCACGAGATCGAACTCAAGCAGGACGTGCAGGGCGAGATCGTCTCTCCTTCGGACGTCAAGATCCGCGGGCTGAGCGGACTCGTGTCCGTGATCCATGTCCAGCCGTCCGCAGAGGTGGCGGCAGGAGCGCCGCTCTTCGTGCTCGACAAGAACCTTTCCCTGTCGAGCGACGGTCGCCAGCGCCCGCAGTTCGACGAGCAGATGCGCAGCGAACAGACCGGCACGATGCGGACCCAGTACGACCAGCGCAGGACCGGCCTGGTGGCCCGGCTGGAAGCTGCACGCCTGACCAAGGCGAGCCGACAGGCCGAAATGGTCGCCCTCGATGCGCAGGGCGCGCAGAACCGCGCCCTGGTGAGCGAGGCGGAGAAGAAGCTGTCCAGGCTGAATTCGGTTTCGGACTACCTGCCTGCCGACCGGATCGAGCAGGCCCGTAGCGAGATGCGCCAGAGCCGGGTGGTGCTGGCACAAGGGGCGGCCCGGCGCCAGCAATTGCTGGGCGAGCTGGCTGCGTCGCGGAGTACCCAGGCCGAACTGGAGGTGCAGATCGAAGCCCTCGAATCGCAGCATGCGCGCGACTTGCAGGACCTCAACGTCCGCTTCGAGGAGTCGCGCCAGAGCATGACGATTTCCGCCCCCAAGGCCGGCGTCGTGACCTTCTCCAACCTGGTGCCCGGGCGCACACTGGAGGAAGGCGATGTCGCGCTGGTCATCGGCACACGGGAGGGCGGGCCGCTGCGTGCCGCGTTGCGGATTCCATCGCGACGCCGTGGTTTCGTGCACGAGGGCCAGACCGTCAGGCTCAAGTTCGATGCCTTCCCCTACGAGCGCTTCGGCAGCTATGCCGCGCGCATCGATTCGATCTCGGGCACCACCGTCCAGTCATCGACCGAGCCGACGGGTCCGTCCGTGTCGAAAGGCGGTAGCGAGGGCGATGATTACATCGCCTGGGCAACGCTCGAGGGCGATACCTTCGATTTCGACCGGCAGAAGTTCAGGATCCTGTCGGGCATGCGGGCCACCGCCAGCATCGTCGTCGAGCGGCGGACCATTGCCGAATGGGTGCTCGCGCCCCTCTTTCGCGTGTTGAGGGGGTGACGGTGCGGACCATCTACCAGAATGAAGTCGCCGAGTGCGGCTATGCCTGCCTGGCGATGGTGCTGTCGCACCTCGGGCGAGCCACCGAAGTGCGGGAACTGTCCGCCTTCCGGCCGATCTCGGCGAACGGGCTGTCGCTCATGGACCTGCACGACATGGCGGTCGATTTCGGCCTCTCCGTCCAGGCCTATCGATTCGATCCGGCGGACCTGTCGGGCATCGCGCGGGGATCGATCGTCCACTATGGCGGCGCGCACTTCGTTGTCTTCGAGAAATGCCGCCGCGGGTACGTGCACATCATCGATCCGGCCACGGGTCGGCGACGGGTGGCGATGGACACCTTCTCGACCAACGTGTCCGGCTACCTGATCGAGTGCGCGCCGACGCCGGAGATGCCCCGCATCCGCGCCAGGTCCGGCGTGCCGGCGGCCCTGGCCCGGGTCCGCGCCTGCAATCCGGAGCTTCGCGGGCGGATCGCGAAGGTGCTCTTCGTGGCGCTCGGCAGCCAGTTCGCCATCCTGGCGATGCCCTATCTCGGCAATCTGGTGCTCGACCACGTCGTGGCCACGGACAACCTCAACCTGCTGAACGTGCTCGTCCTGACCTTCGCGAGCATCTTTGTCATCGGGGCGCTGAGCCAGTACGTGCAGTCCTATCTGGTCGAACTGCTGCATGGGCTGGCGCAGATCAATGTCACCGAGGGCTTGCTCGGGCATCTGCTGCGCAATCCGATCCCCTGGTTCGAGAAGCGCAACGTCGGCGACCTGTTCGCCCGTGTCAGGGCGCAGGACGAGATCAACAACTATGCGACGCGAGTGAGGATCTCGCTGTGGATCGATCTCACGGTCGCTGCGCTGGCCCTGATGCTGATGCTGATCCAGAGCTGGATGCTGACCGCGGTGGCGCTGCTCGTCTTCATGTTGTACGTGGCCGTTTCGTTTGCCCTGTTCGTCCGCATGCGCGACATGCACGCGCTGGTGATGGAGAACTCGGCGCGTTGCGACGACGCAATGATCGAGACGATCCGCGCCGCGTCGCTGATCAAGCTGTCGCAGGGCGAGACGCGCCGCACCGCGATCTTCATGACCAAGTACAAGGCCTTCATGGCCTCGGTGCTGCAGAGCAGTCGGCTCGCCAGCCTGCGCGACGGCATCCTGAAGTTGCTCGACTACGCGGACATGATCGTCATCACCTGGCTGGCGGCGCAGCTGATGCTGGGCGGTGCCATCTCGGTGGGGGTGTTCTATTCCTTCCTGATCTACAAGACCGTGTTGTCGGAACGTCTCGCGCGTTCCATCAACGCGGCCTTCGGCTACTTCATGCTGAGCGTGCCGGTGGGCCGGGTCGACGACATCGTCAAGTGCGAGCCGGAACGCTACACGCCGCTGAGCGACAGCCACAAGACGGTCGAGGTGCGTGATTTCGGCGGGATCGAGATGCGCGAGCTGGGCTTTCGCTATGGCGTGTCCGACCAGCCCGTCCTGCGAGGGGCGAGCCTCGACATCCGCAAGGGCGACAAGATCGTCATCACCGGTCCCTCCGGCAGCGGCAAGTCGACGCTGTTCAAGCTGCTGGCGGCCGCAGAGCCGCTGCAGGATGGGCAGATCACGCTCAACGGCATCGCCTGGTCCAACCTTGCAGTCGACGAGATCCGTCGCCATGCCGTGCACATGCGCCAGGGCGACATGATCCTGCACGGCTCGATCACCGACAACATCTGCCTGTTCGAGGGCAATCCGGACGAGGAGCGCATTCATGCGTTGCTCGATGCGGTCGGATTGCTCGACGACATCATGCGGCTGCCCATGCGCACGCGCACCGTCGTGAGCGAGACGATGGCCAATGTCTCGGCAGGGCAGCGCCAGCGCCTGTTGCTGGCGCGGGCGCTCTACCAGAGGCGCGAACTGCTGCTGCTGGACGAACCGACCTCCAACCTCGATCCGGCCACGGTCCGGCGCATCGCCGGGTTGCTGCGCAGTCTGGATCGCACCGTGGTCGTCATCACGCACGACATGTTCCTCGCTTCGTGTTTCGACCAACGCTACCGGTTGACCGGGGGGCGGCTCGAGCGCGAGACGGTGGAGGGCCATGTCGATACCGGCAGCGATGTCCCCACCCATGCATAGGCGCGGAATCTGCGTCCTGCTGGGCTGCCTCTTCCATGCAGGCATGGCGCAGGCTGTCGATCTGGTGACGGTGGTCGAGCAGGCCACCGCGCACGATGCGGATCTGGCGCAGGCCCGCGCGGGCTACGAGGCTGCAAAGCAGGCGGTGCCCCAGGCGCGCGCCGCGTTGCTGCCGCGCATCGACGGCGGCTGGGGGCGCGGCCACAACCGCATCGATGCGGGCGACATGTCGACCACCAGCTACTGGCAGAACGGCTGGACCGTCAATCTCTCGCAGCCCTTGTTCGACTGGACGCTGTGGCGCAACTACCAGCAGGCGGACTGGATCACCGCACGCGGCGCCGCCGAGTGGGCCGACGCACGGCAATCCACGATCCTTCGTGCGGCCCGCACCTACTTCGAAGTCCTCGCCGCCGAGAACGAGCTCCGGCGCGCGGCGGACTATCAGGCGGAGATCGCTTCGCATCTCGAGATCCTGCGGCGCAAGCGAAGCGCGGGCGAAGCCACGCTGACTGACCTTCGCGAGGCGGAGGCGATGAGCGAACAGGCCCGTTTGCAGCAGATGGAAGCCCGCAACGCGCTCGAACTCCAGCGCCGGGCGATGCAGCAGGTGACCGGCCAGACCTTCACCGGGCTGTCGCGCCTGCCCGACATCCCTGCGCGGCCGAAGCTGGAGCCCAGGGACGTGGACAGCTGGGTGGCCCAGGCACGCGAGAAGGCATACCCGGTACAACTGAAGCAGATCGAATGGCAGATCGCGAAGCTCGAGGTCAGCAAGGCGAAGGGCGACCACTATCCCTCGGTGAACCTGAGCGCCAGCCACATGCCGGCCTCTGCCGCGTCCGGTTTTGCGCAGGCGACGAAGACCACGACCGTCATGCTGTCGGTGAGCGTTCCGCTGTTCGCGGGCGGCGGGATGCAGGCAAGGATGAAGGAAGCCGTGGCGCTGGAGGACAAGGCGCAAAGCGGCCTCGTGTCGGCATCGCGCCAGGCCGAAGCGGCAACGCGCGACGATTTCTCGCGCTTCCAGTGGGCGCTGGAGCGCATCGATTCGCTGACGCGACTGGTGCAGGTGTCGCAGGAAACGCTCGCTGCGACGAAGATCGGCTACGACGTCGGCACGCGCACCCATGCGGATGTGCTTCGGGCCTTCGACGCCTTGCGTGTCAGCCAGCGCGACCGGATGCGCGCGCAGTACGAAATCCTCACGACGCTGTTGCAACTCAAGGCCCAGACAGGGACGCTGAACGTTGGCGAAGTGGCGCGGCTCAATGCCATGCTGGTCCCTGGCGGATCCGTCGCGAAGGCGCCGATCCCGAAGCGTCGTTCCGAAGCGCCAGCGTCGCCTCCCGTGCCGACACCCCCGCCCGTGTCGATGCAAGCGAACCGTGCGCCCGTCCCGGCCCGCGTCCAGGAAGCCCAGGCGCAGGGCCCCGCCTTGGTGACGTGGATCCCCGAAAGCTGACACGCCGAGTCAGGGGTGCAAGTGCTTGCAGCGGGCGCTTGCATGAGCGTGCCCGCGGGATGATGATCGCTCGGGATCCGGCGTTGTCCGGATCGCCGAACACCAGGAGGTTTCGATGGCGCAACATCCATTCCTCGATCCGGTTCGCCGCAGCCTTCTCCTGTCAGGCGGCGCATGGGTCGTTCTCGCCGCGCTCCAGCCGGATCGCGCGCTGGCTCAGTCTCCGTCCGGCATGCGCATCGGCATCATCGGCGCGGGCCGCATCGGCGGGACCATCGGCGGGCTGTGGGTCAAGGCCGGCCATCCGGTGATGTTTTCGTCGCGGCATCCCGAAGAACTCAAGGATCTGGTCGCGGGACTCGGGCCGCTCGCCAGCGCAGGCACCGTGGAACAGGCCATTGCCTTCGGCGACGCGCTCTTCATCGCCGTGCCTTACGGGGCGCTGCCTCAGATCGGCAAGGACTACGGCAGCGCGCTCAAGGGCAAGGTCATGCTTGACGCCTGCAACGCGGTGGCCTCGCGAGACGGCAGCGTGGCCGACGAAGTGGAGCAGGAAGGCATCGGCGTCGTCTCGCAGAAGTACTTGACCGGTGCGCGTCTCGTGCGGGCGTTCAACACCATGTCCTACACGATCTTCGCCCGCGAGGCCAACCGGCCCCCGCCGCGACTGGCGATACCGATTGCCGGTGACGACCCGGAAGCCGTCAAGGTGGCGGCCGGTCTCGTGCGGGATGCCGGCTTCGATCCCGTGGTTGTGGGCAAGCTGGCCGACGCCCGGCGATTCCAGCGCGGTGGGCCGGGCTACGGTCAATCGGTGAGCGCGGCGGAACTGAGGCAGAAGCTGTCGCTGGCGCCATGACGGTGGCGCAACGCTGGCTGCGGCGGGCGGTCCCCGCAACGCCGCAGGAACTGGCGGCTGCGCTATGGTCTTTCGGCTATTTCTTCGCGTTGCTCGCGGGCTACTACGTGCTGCGCCCATTGCGCGACCAGATGGGCATCGCGGGCGGGACGCGGGCGCTGCCATGGCTCTTCACCGCCACCTTCGTGACGCTGCTCGTCGCGCAGCCGCTCTACGGCGCGCTGGTTGCGCGGCTGACGCGCGCACGGTTCATCCCCATCGTCTATCACTTCTTCGTCGTCAACCTGGCGGTGTTCTGGGTTCTGCTGGCGCTCGGCATCGAGCCGGTGATCGTGGCGCGCGTGTTCTTCGTGTGGGTCAGCGTCTTCAACCTGTTCGCTATCGCGGTGTTCTGGTCCTTCATGGCCGACCTCTTCACCAGCGAGCAGGGCAAGCGGCTGTTCGGTTTCATCGGCGCGGGCGGCACGGCGGGCGCGCTGTTGGGGCCCGTCATCACCATCGCGCTGTCGGTGCCGCTGGGGCCGCATAACCTGCTGATCGCGGCGATCGTTTTCCTGGAGATCGCGGTGTTCTGCGCGCACCGGCTCGAGCGAAGCGCGGGCGTGAACAGGGGCCCGCGGCACGACGAATCGCGCATGGGCGGCAGCGCGTTGGCGGGGCTGTGGAGCCTGTTCCGCTCACCGTACCTGCTTGGCGTCGCAGCGTGGGTGAGCCTCTTGTCCTTCGGCGCGACGATGCTCTATTTCGCGCAGGCCAATGTGGTGTCGGCCACGGTGCAAGGCGCCGGCGCGCAGACGCGGATCTTCGCGAGCATCGACCTGGCCGTGGGGCTGCTCACCCTGGCCACGCAGGTGTTCGCCACCGGCCGCCTCCTGCAGCGCTTCGGCACCGGGGTGGCGGCAGGCGCCTTGCCCGCCATCTATGTCATCGGCTTTGTCGCGCTCGCGATGGCACCGACCCTGGCAGTGGTCGTCGTGTTCCAGGTGGCGCAGCGGTGGATGAACTTCGCCATCGCCAATCCGGCACGGCAGGTGTTCTTCACCGTCGTGGGGCGCGAGGAGAAGTACAAGGCCAAGAATCTCATCGACGTGGTGATCTACCGGGGCTCCGATGCGCTTTACGGCTGGGTCTACGACGTGCTGCACGCGATCGGGCTCAAGATCGGCGCCATCGCGCTGTGCGCGCTGCCGGTGGTGCTCGCGTGGCTCATCCTGTCGGCGGCGCTGGGTCGTACGCAAGAACGAAAGGCTTCGTTCGACGCTTCCGTCGCGCATGGAGAGAATCCGTGACGGGTGTCCAATCGGAGGCATGAGCATCACCTCACACGCTCGTAGGTTCCCTTGGGCAGGCACTTGCTGGAGCCGGTGACCTTGAGTTCGTTGTACTTGAAGTCGGACTTGATCGCGTAGTCCTTGCCGGCGTGCGAATGGCTCTCGTGGCTGCGCGGGCGGAACTTCTTGTCGGGACAGAGGCTGGACACGAATTCGTTGCCCAGGCGGCCACCGGCCCGCCATTCGATCTTGACGTTGCCGTTCGCGTAGGTGCCTTCGAAGTCATTCTCCGCGAGCGCGCCGGTGGGTCCGGCAGCAACGAGGATCGACACGAGGATCCGCGAAAGCGGGGTGTGGAACGATCGTGTCATCAGGGCCGTGGCGCGAACGATCGAAGACGAGAGGTGCATTGGAGATCTCCTCGGACGGCAACTTGCCCGTACGGCGATTCTCGAATAGAGAAGGTGGACTTGTCATCCCGGCGCGCACCTGACTTTCACGTACGTGGCCCGATCCGGACGGGCCCATATACTGGATCGGGCCCAGCGCCGCATAGGGCGGCGAGGGCCGCAACGCGTCCAATTCGGAGACTGATACTTAATGCATAACAAGCTACGCCTTTGTGCCGCGGCAGCCCTTTTGTGTGCCGCTTCTTTCGCGGGGGCCCAGACGCCGGCCCCGATGCCTCCCTTGACCCCCGAGCAACAGCGGTTCCACGACATCTACAAGGAACTCGTCGAGATCAACACCACCCATCTGTCGGGGAACAACACCGAGGCCGCGCAGGCCATGCGCAAGCATCTGCTGGATGCGGGCTTCAAGGCCGACGAAATCCAGCTGTTCGAGCCTTACCCCAACAAGGGCAACCTGGTGGTTCGATTCAAGGGCACGGGCGGCAAGAAGCCGCTCCTGCTGCTCGCCCACATCGATGTGGTCGAGGCCCGTCGCCAGGACTGGAAGACCGACCCGTTCAAGCTCAAGGAAGACGACGGCTACTTCACTGCGCGCGGCTCCTCGGACGACAAGGCCATGGCGGCATCGTTCGTCTCGATCCTGAGCCAACTGAAGCGCGAGGGATTCAAACCCACTCGCGACATCGTGCTGGCGCTCACCGCCGACGAGGAACTCGGCGACGTGCCCACCAACGGCGCTTTCTGGCTCGTGAACAACCAGCGCGCGCTGCTCGACGCGGAGTACGGCATCAACGAAGGCGGCGGTGGCCAACTCAACAACGGCAAGCCTGTGCTCAACCGCATGCAAGTGGCCGAGAAGATGTACACCACCTACAAGCTCGAAGTGCGTGACGTCGGAGGGCACAGTTCCCTGCCGACGGCGGCCAACCCGATCTACGAGCTGAGCGCGGCGCTGGACCGTCTCGGCAAGTTCCGCTTCCCGGTGAAGCTGGCCGAAGTCACGCGCAGCTACTTCGACAAGAGCGCGCAGTTCGAGACCGGCCAGATGGCGGAGGACATGCGCGCCGTCGCATCAGGCAAGCCGGACGAGGCCGCGATCGATCGCCTGTCGCGCTCGGCGCTCTACAACGCCACGCTGCGCACGACCTGCGTCGCGACGCAGCTTTTGGCCGGCCATGCGGAGAACGCGCTGCCGCAGTCGGCGAAAGCGACGGTGAACTGCCGCATCCTGCCGCACGACGACCCCGCCGAGGTCGACGCCACGCTGCGCAAGGTGCTGGGCAGCGACCGTATCAAGATCGAGCAGAGCAATCCGCCCCTCAAGAGCCCGCCGTCATCCTTGCGCCCGGATGTCATGCAGGTCGTCGATTCGATCACGCAGCAGATGTGGCCCGGTATCCCGGTCGTGCCGACCATGAGCACCGGCGCGACGGACAGCCGTTTCATGCGCAACATCGGGATTCCGATGTACGGCGTCTCGGGGATCTTCTCGGAGCCCAGCGACGCTCGTGCCCACGGCCTGGATGAGCGTGTTGCGATCCCCCGGCTCTACGACGGGCGTGAGTTCATGTACCGGATGGTCAAGCAGCTTTCGCAGTAGGCATCACTCTTCGAGCGTGAGCAGCGGCACGTCGCGTTCGCGTGCCATTGCGTCGAGTTCGGCGCGCGTGCGCGCGCCGATCCAGCGCTCGATCGCCTCGTGCGTTCCGGGCGCGGTCATGTCCGTCGAGGCGACGCCAGCGGCTTCGCAAAGTCGCGCAGCGAAGTGCGGCTCCAGCGCCGCGACCGCCACGCGCCCGTCGGCGCAAGGGTAGACGCGGTAGCCCGCATGCGCACCGCCGACGGCGCCCGTGGGCGTGGTCAAGCCCCATGTGCGCGGCAGCGCGAGCCAGTCGGCGGCGGCGTTGAGCGCGACTTCGAGGTAGATGCCCGACTTGCCCATCGCGGCGGACCGCAGCGCAGCCTTCAGCACGGCTTCGCTCGCGAGCAATGCGCCGCCCATGTCGGCGTACAGCGTCGGCGGCAATGCGGTCCCGGCGACCAGGCCGCTCTCCGCAAGGTAGGTGAGGTCGTGCCCCGGTTCCTCGGCACGCTCGCCGGGCGCCCCGACGATCGCGACCTGCGACAGCGCCGGGTGCCGCGCATGCAAAGCATCCCACCCCAGGCCCAGCTTCGCCAGCGCCGATGGCCGGAAGGAAGTGAGGAGCACGTCCGTGTCTTGCAGTGCGCGGTGGAGGTGGTGCTGTCCGGCCTCGGTCTTCAGATCGGCGACTTCGATGGAAACGCCCTCGTGCAGTGCGGCGTAGGCCGTCCGGTTGTAGTGGCCCATCGGGTCGCCCGATGGCGGTTCGAGCTTCGTGCAGGTGGCGCCCATGGCTCGGCAACGCATGAGGGCAGCGGGCCCGGGCAGGTTGAGCGCCAGGCTCAACACGCGCACGCCAGCGAGCGGCGCGAAGGGAAGGATGGAATGGGAGGTCGGCATCGGGCGGATCCTTGGCAATGTCACCTTTGGAGCTTACCGGCTTGCGTCCGGCGCTCTACGATGTGGCTTGCACTCTGTTCCAAACCGTAGACAAGGAGACCCGCATGTACCAATCCGATCTTATGGCCGGCCAGCGCATCCTGGTGACCGGCGGCGGCACCGGCCTCGGCCGCGCAATGGCCGAACGCTTCCTGGGCCTGGGGGCCGACGTCGCGATCTGCGGCCGACGGCAGAGCGTCTGCGAGGAGACCGCCGCTACGTGGCGCACGCAGTTCCCGGAGCGCCGCGTCGACACCTTCGGCGTCGACATCCGCAACGCGCAAGCAGTGGACGAGATGGTCGAAAGCCTGTTCGCGTCGGGCGGGCTGACGGGTCTCATCAACAACGCGGCGGGCAACTTCGTCTCGCCGACCGAGGCGCTGTCGCCGCGGGCCTTCGACGCGGTCGCCAACATCGTCTTCCATGGGAGCTTCTATGTCACGCAGGCCGTCGGCAAGCGCTGGGTGGCCGAGGCCAAGGAAGGCAAGTGGAAGGCGGGCGATCCGTACCGCAGCGTGATGAGCATCATCGTGACCTGGGTCGACAACGGCAGCCCCTACGTCGTGCCCTCGGCCATGAGCAAGGCGGGCATCGAAGTGATGACCAAGTCGCTGGCGGTCGAGTGGGCGCGCTACGGCATTCGCCTCAACGCCGTCGGGCCGGGCGAGATCCCGACCGAAGGCATGAGCAAGCGTCTGAACCCCGGCGAAGAGCCCGGCGCGCGCAGCAAGGCGACCAACCCCATGGCGCGCACCGGCCTCATGAGCGAGCTGCAGAACCTGGCCGCCTTCCTCATGGCACGCGGTCAGTGCGACTGGCTCACGGGCCAGAGCATCATGATGGACGGCGGCGGCGCGCTCGCGACCGGCGGCAACTTCTACGAACTGCGGCAGTGGAGCGACGCGGACTGGCTGGCTGCGCGCGAGCGCATCGAGGCGCAAAACCAGAAGGACAAGGCGCAGCGGTAGCGCCTGGCGACAAAGCTCAGGCTCGCAGCGGCCCGCAGCGCGCGGCCTTGAAGGCGAGGAAGGCTTCGAGGCTGGTCTTGCGCGGCACGTAGCCGAACTCGTTCTTCAGTCGGGCGTTGGAAAGCACCGGCCGATAGCGCAGGAAGTCGAGTTGCTCGGGCCCGTAACGGCTGATGCCGAGGCGCGAGCCGGCCGCCAGCGCCATCCGCAGGAGCGAGGCCGGCAGCACCAGCATCGGCTTGCGAAGGATGGCCGCGATCTGCGCGAGCGTGAGCGCGCCGTCGCCGGCGACGTTGAAGCAACCGTCGCGGCCGGTGGTGATCGCGTGGACGACGCAGCCGGTCACGTCCTCGTCCCAGATGAAGACGAAGGGGCTGTCGCTGCCGCGGATCGCGAGGATGCGCGGCTTGTCGAAAAGGGCCGTGATCTGGTTGTGCACGTGAGTGCCCAGGATCGTGCCGATGCGCAGCACCGTCTGGCGCAGCGTGGGATGGGCGGCCCGGTAGTCGGCGAGCATCTCCTCGACGAGTCGCTTGTGGTGCGCATACGCGAAGGCCTGGTTGCCGCGCAGCGCGTCGTTCTCGTCGATCCACGCCGGGTTGTCGGCGTGGTAGCCGTAGGCGGCGCCGCTCGACGACACGACGATGTGCTGCACGCCTTGCGCGACGCAGGCTTCGAGCACGTTGCGCGTGCCGAGCACGTCGACCGAGTATTCGAACTCCCGCGTGCTGCCGGGGCCGGGCGTGACGATGGAGGCGAGGTGGACGACCGCGTCGATCGCGTGTTCGGCCATCGTGGCGCCCAGGTCCGGCGCACGCACGTCCTGCACGGCGTAGGTCACGCCCGGAACGCGACGGCTCGCGGGGACTTCGCGCACGTCCAGTGCAATCACGCAATCGATGTCGGGCAACCGGGCCAGCGCGGCCACCACCGTCCGCCCGAGAAAACCGTCGGCACCGGTGACGAGCACCCGGCGCGCCGCCGCGGAAGGAGAGACAACCATGATTCAGGCCGATCGTGCGGCCGGTGAGGAAAGAGGGCGACGCGCCCACCATGCGGCGAGCCCGAGGCCCGCGACGATGTCCCAGAAGCCCCAGACGCCGGCAACCACCGCCATGCCGCCGAGACCGCCGAAGAAGCTGAAGATCAGGACCAGCCCCAAGCCCGCGTTGCGGACGCCGACCTCGAAGCTGACGGCGCGCCGGTCATACTCCGCCAGGCCCGTGGCCGTCGCGCAGGCATAGCCGGTGGCGAAAGCCAGCGTGTCATGCAACACCACGGCCAGCAGCACCAGGCTCACGTAGTCGAGGAAGTAGCGCCAGTTGCCGGCAATGGCGGCCAGGATGAAGCCGATCAGGCAGACGAAGCTCAGGATGCGCGTCGGTTTCTTGATGCGCTGCGTGAGTGCCGGCAGGTAGTGGGAGAAGGCCAGCCCGATCACGAAGGGCGCACCGATGATCGCCACGATGTGCATCACCATCTCGGCCGGATTGAGCGCGATGGTCTTGAGCAGCGGTGCCGCGGTCGGGTGGATGCCGCCCCAGAAGGCGAAGTTGAGCGGCATCACCACGATCGAGATGAGGTTCGAGATCGCTGTCATCGACACCGACAGCGCCACGTTGCCGCCCGCACGGTGCGTGAGGATGTTCGACACATTGCCCGGCGGGCAGCACGCCACGAGGATCATGCCCAGCGCGATGCTCGGCGCGGGTTGCAGCAGCAGCGTAAGTCCGAAGGTGAGGGCCGGCAGCACGATGAACTGCGCGGCGATGCC
Organism: Variovorax sp. P5_A3; assembly: GCF_056400665.1. Taxonomy (NCBI): domain Bacteria; kingdom Pseudomonadati; phylum Pseudomonadota; class Betaproteobacteria; order Burkholderiales; family Comamonadaceae; genus Variovorax; species Variovorax sp. P5_A3. The sequence continues at coordinate 462,626 of NZ_JBFUKW010000002.1, forward strand.
GACCGCCATCGCGACGGGCATGCGCATCACGCGCTTGAAATCCTCGATGCGCGTGTCCAGCGCAATGCCGAACATCAGGAAGCCGAGCACCGCGTTGAGCAGCACCAGCGATGCCGGATTGAAATTGAGGCGGACCTCGTCGACGGGCAACGGGATCATGTTCAGCCCAGGCTGGCGGACGCTTCGCGGACGGCGCGGCGGTAGCTGTCCTTGTTGACGTAGTAGGCCATGCGCTCGAGTTTCAGGTACTTGTAGCCGCCGGAGAGATCGGGCGTGGGCCCGGCCTTGGCTTCCTTGAGTACGGCCGCCTGAGGCCGTCCTTGCGACTGCGCCTTGAAGTAGCGCGCGACCAGTTCCGCCTGCTCGTAGCGGCCCTGCCAGCCGATGCCGCTTGCCTCGATCATCCCGAGGACGGCGAGGTTGTCGAAGCCCGGCGCGAAGATGTTGAGATAGAGCTTGGGCGCCATGCCTTGCCAGTTGAGCCAGGTGCGGTCGATGAATGGATAGTGCAGCTTGTACCCCGTCGCGCACAGGATCAGGTCGTAGTCGCGCGAACTCCCGTCCTTGAAATGCACGGTGTCGCCGTCGAGCCGCGCGATGTCGGCACGCACGCCGATGTCGCCGTGCCCGATGTGGTGCAGCACCAGCGAATTCACGACCGGATGCGATTCGTACATGCGGTAGTCCGGCTTGGGGAAGCCGAATCGCACCGGGTCACCGGTGAACCACTGCAGCACCTTGGCGTCGAGCCGCTGCTTGATCCATGCCGGCAACGGCCGCTTGCCGCCGAGCGTGTCGGCGGGCTTGCCGAAGATGTACTTGGGCACGAAGTAGTAGCCGCGGCGTACGGAGATGTCGACGCTCTTGGCGTAGTGCACCGCGTCGACCGCGATGTCGCAGCCGCTGTTGCCGGCGCCGACCACCAGCACGCGCTTGTCCTGGAACAGATTCGCGTGCTTGTAGGCCGAGGTGTGCAGCAGTTCGCCGTTGAAGTGACCCTCGAAGCGCGGCATGCTCGGCTCGGACAAGGTGCCGTTGGCGATGATCACGCCCTTGTACTCGGCCGTCTCGATGCGGCCGCCGCCCGCGTCGACACTCACGCGCCACAAGGTCGACGCGCTTTCCGTGACGGGCTCGACGCGCAGCACTTTCGTGCCGAAGCGGAAGTGCCGGCGCAGGTCGAAGTGATCGGCGAAGTCGCTGAAGTAGCGGCACAGCTCGGTGTGGCGCGGGTAGTCGGCCACGGTCTCGGCCATCGGGAACTCGGCGAACTCCGTCGTGCGCTTGGACGAGATCAGGTGCGCGGACTGGTACACGGTGCTGCGCGGATTGCCGATGTTCCACAGCCCTCCGACATCGTCATAGGCCTCGAAGCCCTGGAACGGGATGCCGAGCTTCTGCAGGTTGCGCGCGCCGGCAAGCCCCGAGGGGCCTGCGCCGATCAGGGCGATTTGCTGGTGTGTGGGCACGGGAACGGACACAGGATCACTCACGAAAGAAAACTCCGACGCTCGATGGAACAGCCGCTCAGCGCGAGGCGGCTTCAGGGATGGATGCGGAAGTGTCGGTGGAAGCCGGCAGACCGGGAATGGGCGTGGCGCCCGGTTCGCCCGCACGCGGCTTGCGCGGCTGGCGCAGCAGCAAGGCATCGTGCCAGGCGGCGGGCAGGAGGCCGAGCGCATGGGCCAGCCAGCCGAGACGGCGCGGCAGCACCAGCTGCTCCCGGCCCTCGGACAGCGCACGCAGGATGGCCGTGGCGGCTTCCTCGGGGGCCATCAGGCCCGGCATGGCGAAACGATTGCCGGCGGTCAGCGGCGTGCGCAGGTAGCCCGGGCTGACCGTGCAGACGCGCACGCCGGTCGGCCGCAACTCGGCGCGCAGGCTCTCCAGATAGCGAAGCAGTCCGCCCTTGCTGGCGCAATAGGCCCCGTTGCCGGGCAGTCCGCGCCGGCCCGCGAGGCTGGCGATGCCGGCCAGCATGCCCCGGCCGCGATCGCGCATCGGTGCGACAAAGGGGTGGAACGTCGTTGCTACGCCCAGCAGGTTGATCTCGACGATGCGACGGAACACCGCCAGGTCCGCGGCTTCGGCCGTGTCGTAGCCACCGGCGACGCCCGCGTTGGCGATCACGGCATCGGGGACCCCGAAGCGCGACATCCAGTCCTGCGCCATGGCCTGCATGGCCGCGACGTCGCTGACGTCGGGCGAGTAGATCGCGCTGCGTCCGGGTGCCGATGCGGCCAGGGCGTCGAGTGCGGCAGTGTCCAGACCGACCAATGCGACTTTCGCTCCGCGCCCCAGCGCCTCGGCCGCCAAGGCGCTGCCCAGCCCGCCGCAGGCGCCGGTGATGACGAGGTTGTCCGGAGAAAAAGTCATGGAATCGTATGTTTCGGGTGCGCAGCTTAGCTAAAACGCGGCAAAATCTCGAAAATATTCCAGTATCCGTCTCGATTTAAGAGATTTCCGATGGATTATCCAGCGACAGACACCCCAGAAGACGCCGATTCGGCCCTGACACCCGGCTTGCGCCTCTTCCAGTTGCTGGAGCACGTCGTGGCCGCGCCCGAGCCGCAGACCCTGGTCGAGATCGTCCGGACGACCGGCCAGCCCAAGCCTTCCGTGCACCGGATGCTCCAGCAGTTGGAGGCCGGCGGGCTTCTGGCGCGCGGAGGCGACGGTCGACGCTATGCGACCACCCCGCGCCTGATGCAGTTCGCCGAAACCGTGCTGCGCGGAAGCACCGCGACCGGTGTGCGCCACGCGGTGCTGCGCCAACTGGTGGCGGACGTGGGCGAGACCTGCAATCTCACGGCGTTGTCCGGAGCCGAGGTGATCTACCTCGATCGCGTCGAGACGGCGTTTCCGCTTCGGCTGGAACTCGGCCCCGGCTCGCGCGTGCCGCTGCATTGCTCGGCGAGCGGCAAGCTTTTCCTGGCGAACCTGCCGCGAACCCAGCGCGAGCGCCTGCTCGACGGGATCCGGTACGACCGGCATACGCCCCACACGCTGTGCTCCCGCGAAGCGCTTGAAGCCGAGATCGAGCGCATCCAGCAGGACGGCCATTCGGTCGATGCCGAGGAATTCATCGAAGGGCTTGTCTGCGTCGCGGTGCCCGTCCGCGATGAAGCGCACGGGCCGGTGCGCTGCGCCGTCGCACTGCAGGCGCCGGCGGTGCGCATGTCGCTGCCCGAGGCCTTGCAGCAGCTCGACAAACTGCGCACGGCAGCGCAGGGGATTGCGCGGGCGATGCGCTGAATCGCCGATTCAGTCGGCGCTCAATCCACGATCTCCGCGCCGCGCTCGACCAGCAGCGCGCGGAGGAAGGATCGATGGCAGCGCGCTTCTTCGTCGCAATAGCAGCCGACCGACAGGTTGCTCTGGTGCGACAGGGCTGCGAGCAGGTCCAGGCTGCGGCTGGCGTCGTGCTCGGCCATCTCGCTCCTGAACTTGCGGCCGAATGCGGCCCATTCCGCGGGCACGCCGGACGCCTGGGCGGCCTGGGCGATCTTCATCGTCTCGACCGAGGGCGCGAGGTTCGGGTACCAGACGTCGTACCAGTTGTGCGAGGAGAACTCTGACTTGGGCACGCCGCGCGGCGGGCGACGCACGGTGCCGATGCGCAGGCCCTCTCCGGGGGCACGGTCGCTGCCGAGTCGCACGATGCGGATGGCCATTGCTGTTCCTCTTCTTCGAGTGGCTGATCAGGTTCCGACGATACCGCCGTCGCGTCGCCGGACGACCACGGTGGCCGACCTCGGCCGCGCGCTCCCGGCCTTGCTGCCATCCGGCCACGCGCTGTTGGGCCTGTCGCTGCCTTCTGCGCGCGTCTCGCCCGGATGCTGGATGTTGACGAAGAGGCTGCGCCGGTCCGGCGTCACGGTGCAGCCGGTGATCTCGCAACCGCCGGGGCCGACCAGGAAGCGCTTGATGCGGCCGCTGGCCGGATCGGCGCAGAGCATCTGGTTGTTGCCGAAGGCGGTCATCGGGGGCTTGCCGATGGCCGGGCCGCTCACGTCGGTCTGGATCCACAGCAGGCCGCCGCTGTCGAAAACCAGGCCGTCGGGGTTGCCGAAGACATCGGCATCGGCGCTCGGATAGCGTGTGGCGGCCTCGGGCCATTTCGGGTCGCCGGCGAGCGCGAAGTGATTCCAGGCAAAGGTGGTGCTGGCGGCATCCTGACCGTCCTCGCGCCAGCGGAGGATGCCGCCGAAGACGTTGTTCGCGCGCGGATTGGCTGCGTCGGCCGCAGGCTTGCCGGGCGCGCCGCGTTGCGTGTTGTGGGTGAGCGTGACGTACACCTCGCCGCTCTCGGGATGCACTGCGATCCATTCGGGCCGGTCCATCTTCGTGGCGCCGACGATGTCGCCGGCCAGGCGTGCGTGGACGAGCACCTCGGCTTGGTCCGCGAATCCGCTGGATGTGTCGATGCCGTCGCGGCCGTGGCGCAGTTCCAGCCACCGGCCGCGCCCATCGGCGTCGTAGCGCGCGACGTACAGCGTGCCTTCGTCGAGCAGGTTGCGGTTGGCGGCGCGCGCGGCAGCGTCGGTGCCGGGCCGGACCTTGTCGCGGCTCACGAACTTGTAGATGTATTCGAAGGCGGAGTCGTCGCCCATGTAGACGGCGACCCGGCCGTCACGGGTCAGGGTGCAGGTCGCGCTTTCCTGGTGCTTGCGGCCGAGCGCGGTGCGCTTGACGGGCATGGCGCCGGGGTCGAAGGGGTCGATCTCCACCACCCAACCGAATCTGTGGGCTTCGTTGGGATGCTTCGAGAGGTCGAAGCGTTCGTCGAAGCGCCAGTAGTCCACCCATTGCGCGCCGCTGGCCGTTCCGTAGCGTTTCTGCGCCGGCGTGGCATGCGACGCGGCCCCTTTCGGTCCGCCGAAGTAGCCGTGGAAGTTCTCTTCGCAAGTCAGGTAGGTGCCCCAGGGCGTGACGCCCATCGCGCAGTTGGCGAAGGTGCCGAACACGCGGTCGCCGCCGGGGTTGGCCGCAGTCCGCATCATCGGCGTACCGGCGGCGGGGCCGGCAATGCGTATCGGCGTGGCGCCATGCACGCGCCGCGCATGGCGCGACGGCAGCACCTGGCGCCAGCCGTCGGTGGTCAGTTCGACTTCGATCACCGATACGCCCATCGCGTGCAAGGACTTGCGGGTCTTCTCCTCCGTCCAGGGCGTGATGCCGGTGGCGTGGAGCAATCGCTCGTCGGTGTACTCGTGGTTCATCACCAGCAGGCCGCGATCGGCGCGGCCGTCCAGCGCGAAGAAATGCATGCCGTCGTGGTGCATGCCGGCCTGTACCGCCTGCTCGGCGGCGCTGTTCGACCCGTCCGGCACGAAGGCGGGCATGGACGACGCGATGCCGGTCGGCGTCCCCCAGGGGTAGAGCACCTGCGCCTCGTACTCGGGCGGCACCGTGACCGCATCGCGCAGTGTCGCCGGCACGGCAGTGAAGCCGAGCCGGCCATCGTCTGCGCGGGCCAGGGTGCATCCTTCGCCCATGAAGGCGACGACGGCGACAGCGGCACCGGACTGGAGAAACTGGCGGCGGGCGAGGAGCATGACGGGTTGTTGACTGGGCGACAGCGCGATCATCGCCGAGCATCGATACTGTCGGAAAGCCCTGGAGACACGCAATGAACGACCGCATCGAATCGATCCGCCACGCCGACGGCGTGGTCGAACTTCACCTGGCCCGCGCCGACAAGATGAACGCGCTGGACCCCGCCATGTTCGATGCCCTCATCGACGCCGGCACCCGGCTGTGCAACGACGCCGGCGTCCGCGCCGTGGTGCTCGCGGGGCGCGGCAAGGCCTTCTGCGCAGGGCTCGACATGCAATCCTTCGAACGCATGGGGCAGGGCAGCGGCAGCGGCGTGATCGGGTCCGGGTCGACCGGGCGCGACCTGATCGAACGCAGCCACGGCATCGCCAACGCGGCGCAGCAGGTCGCGATGGTCTGGCGCGAGGTGCCCGTGCCCGTCATTGCCGCGATCCATGGCGTCGCCTTCGGCGGCGGCCTGCAGGTGGCGCTGGGCGCGGACGTGCGGCTCGTCGCACCGGGCACGAAGATGTCGGTGATGGAGATCAAGTGGGGCCTCGTGCCCGACATGGGCGGGATGGTGCTGATGCGCGAACTGGCCCGCAACGACGTCGTGCGCGAGCTCACCTTCACCGGCCGCATCTTCTCGGGAGAAGAGGCCGTGGCGATCGGCTTCGCGACGCGGCTGGCGAATGACCCGTTGGCCGAGGCGCTGGAGATGGCGCGCGAGATCGCGCAGAAGAGCCCCGACGCGATCCGCGCCGGCAAGCGACTGCTGAACGCGGCCATGGGGCACAGCGCCGCCGACCTGCTGCTGGCGGAGTCGGTCGAGCAGAAGGCGCTGATCGGCAGCGCCAACCAGACCGAGGCCGTGCGCGCCAACATGGAGAAGCGCGCACCGCGATTCGACGACCCGAAGTAGGGGCCAGGCAACTCAAGCCGCCGCCGGCTCGTTCTCAGGCGCCCCGAAAATTCAGCCATTCCTCGGAAGGCGCACGGTCGCTCACCAGCGCGTTCACGGGATGATCGGGATCGCGATACCCGATCGCCATGCCGCAGAACAGCATGCGTTCCGGCGGCAGTTCGATCACCCGGGCGACCGTCGCCGGATATACCGCCCAGCACTCCTGCGGGCAACTGTCCAGCCCTTCGCCACGCAGGAGCAGCATCACCGTCTGCAGGTACATGCCCAGGTCCGACCACTGGGGCGGCCCCATCGTGCGGTCGACCGAGCAGAAGAGCGCCATCGGGGCGCCGAAGAAGTCGTAGTTGTTGGCGAACCAGCGCCGGCGCGCGGCCTTGTCGTCGCGGGGAATGCCCAGCCGCGCATACATCGCCTCGCCGACCTGGAAGCGGCGGTCGCGCCAGGGGGCGCGAAGGCTCGGCGGATAGATGTCGTACTCGGAGGGTTCCGGTTCGCCGCCTTCGGTGAGGCGCCGGCGCATGGTCGCCCTGAGCGCGGCCAGCGCGTCGCCCGCGAGCACGTCGATGTGCCAGGGCTGCAGGTTGCCGCCGGAAGGCGCCCGCGCAGCCATCGTCAGCACCTTGCGGATCGTCTCGCCGTCGACCGGCGTCGGCAGGAAAGCCCGGATGGAATGGCGGCTGGCAACGGCGTCCTGGATATGCATGGGAGGGTTCGAAGTGGTCCGGCCAGTGCAATTAAGCACGCCGTAAGGCGCGCCCACGCCATACTCGCGAGGTGCCCATGTACCTACTCCATCGCATTGCAGCCGAAACGCTGCCCGTCGCCGTCACCGGTGGTGCGCACGTCGACGCCGTTCGTGTGCTCAGCATGGCCGGCCATGTGAAAGCCGTGATCCCCAAGCCCGTCCGGACACTGGATGGCTACGAACAGCCGCCGGCCACCGTGACCGAGATCACCTCGCTCGGACAGAGCATGCTGCGACGCTTCCCCGTTCGATAGCGCGCCCTGCGACGGGGCGCTGTCGCGCCATTCCGGGGCATACAGTTCACCCGCAAATGTCCTATTGACGGTACAGCAGAACGCCGCGACCATCGGCCTCCATGTCCGAGATGCCGCTGCCGAAGTACCACCAGATCTATCTGCTGTTGTGCGAGCAACTGGCCGAAGGGCGCTTCGTCGACGGCCTGCCCGGCGAGTTCGCGCTGATGGAGGAATTCGGCGTGGCCCGCGTCACCGTGCGGCGCGCGCTCGAGAAGATGGCCGCCGAGGGCCTGATCTCGCGGGAGCCGGGCCGCGGCACGCGGCCGATCCGGGCTCCAGCCGTTTCCATCGCGGAGGGTGCGCGTGGCGGGCTCGGCGTCCAGCGCGCCAACCTGGGCGGCCTCCTCGAAAACCTCGTGAGCATGGGCTTGCGCACCTCGGTCAAGGTGATCGACGTGCAGACCGTCACCGCATCGGCCAGCGTCGCGAGCGCGCTCCAGCTGCAGCCGGGTGACGCGGTGCAAAAGGCCGTCCGTGTGCGCTCGACGCGCGAAGGTCCGCTCTCCCACATCACCACCTACGTGCCGGCCGATGTCGCGCGCCAGTTCGGCCGACGCGAACTGGCCCGAAAGCCCATCCTCGTGCTGCTCGAAGAGGCCGGCGTGCAGGTCGGCCGCGCGCACCAGACCATCACCGCACGACTGGCCGATGCCACGCTGGCGCAGCACCTCGACGTCTCGGTCGGCTCGGCGCTGCTCGCCGTGCGGCGCCTGGTCTTCGATGCCAACGAGCGCCCGGTGCAATGGCTGCACGGCCTCTACCGGCCCGACCGCTATGCCTACGAGATGCAGTTGTCCCGCGTGGGCGGCATCGACGCCAAGGTGTGGGTCAACAAAGAGCTTTCGGCCCAATTCATCTGAATCGACAACCAATCAACCAACCCCCCGAGGAGTCCCCATGGAGAATCGCCGCCGCTTCCTGTCGCAGACCGCCGCCATCGGCACGTCGATCGCCTTTCCGCTGGTCGGGGGCGCGCAGCCCAAGCCCATCCGCGTCGGCGTGCTGCATCCGGTGACCGGTGCGCTGGCGTACTCGGGCCAGCAATGCCGGCTCGGCGCGCAGATGGCGATCGACGACATCAACCAGGCGGGCGGCATCAAGTCGATGGGCGGCGCCAAGCTCGAGGCCCTCCTGGGCGATGCGCAGTCGCAGCCGCAGGCCGGCGCGGCCGAGGTCGAGAAGATGAACGAGGCCGGTGTCTCCGCCATCGTCGGCGCCTTCGCTTCGGCGATCTGCCTCGCGACCACGCAGGCGGCGGCCAAGTACAACCTGCCGCACGTGGTCGATGTCGGCGTGGCCGACCAGATCGTCGAGCGCGGGCTCAAGAACACCTTCCGCTTCGGTCCCGGCTACAAGAAGTCGACCGAAGTGGCCATGGCCAACCTGCTCGTGCTCAACAAAGCGGCGGGCAGCCCGGCCAAGACCGTGATGATCATCCACGAGGAGTCGCTGTTCGGCTCCGGCACCGCGCAACTGCTGGCCCGCGAGCTGCCGGGCTACGGCTTCGAGGTGAAGGAAGTCGTGAAGCACGCGAACCCCACCCGCGACTTCAACAACATCGTGCTGCGCATGAAGTCCATCAACCCGGACATCGTGATCCCGGCCAACTACTACAACGAATACGCACTGCTGGTGCGCACGATGCAGCAGCAGAAGGTGCAGCCGAAGGCGATCTTCTCGGTGCTCGGCGGCGCCGCGTCGAGCTACAAGTTCGTGAAGGAGTTTCCGGACGCCGCCAACGGCATCATCGACTGCAACCACTGGTTCAATCCGAAGGACAAGCGCTCGCAGGAGCTGCGCAAGCGGGTCGAGGCCAAGGGCGAGTTCTTCAGCTACGAGGTCTTCATGACCTACACGGCGATGGCGCTGCTGGCGGATGCATTGGAGCGGGCCAAGTCGAGCGATCGCGCCGCCATCATCGACGCGCTGGAGAGGAGCACGTTCTCGAATCACATCATGCCGTACGGTCCGACGAAGTTCGTCAACGGACAGAACGAGGGGGCGCAGCCGCTGATGACGCAAGTGGTGAAGAACGACATCAAGGTGATCATCCCGCGCGACTTCCGCGAAGTGGAGCCAGTCTTCCCCCTGCGCGCAGCCTGAGCAGGACCCAACGCAGGATGTTCGACTTCAGCATTCTCTTCCCGTCGGTCCTCAACGGCCTGACGACCGGCGCGGTGTATGCATTGATCGCGCTGGGGCTCACGCTGATCTACGGCGTCCTGCACATCATCAACTTCGCGCACGGCGCCTGCCTGATGCTGGCGCTGTACGCGGTCTATTTCCTGAAGGAGCGCTGGGGCATCGACCCCTACCTGGCCCTGCCGATCGTGATCCCGGGCATGTTCGTGCTCGGCTACGGTCTCCAGCGCGTCGTCATCAACCGGGCCGGCCACGGCAAGGACGAGAACATCCTGCTGGCCACGCTCGGCATCGCGATCGTGATGGAGAACCTCGCGCTGCTCTTCTTCAAGTCGGACACGCGCAACATCGACACGGCCTATTCGCTCAGCACGGTCGCCATCGGCCCCGCGATGATCGCCGTGCCCAAGCTGGTGGCCTTTGCCGGCGCGCTGGTGGTGTCGGCGGCGCTCTTCTGGATCATGGGGCGCACCGACCTCGGTCGCGCCATTCGCGCCGTGGCCAAGGAGAAGGAGGGCGCCAAGCTCATGGGCATCGATGTCGACCATGTCTACGCGATGAGCTTCGGCATCGGCCTGGCCTGTCTCGGTGCGGCAGCGTGTTTCCTGCTGCCCGCGTACTACGTGAATCCGCAGGTGGGCGGAGGCTTCGTTCTGGTGGCCTTCACGATCGTGGTGCTGGGCGGCATGGGCAGCTTCGTGGGCGCGCTGATCGGGGGCTTCCTGGTGGGCGTGGTCGAGTCGCTCGGCGGGCTCTTCCTGGGCGAGTCGCTGGGGCAGATCGGCATCTTCGCGATCTTCATCGGCGTCGTGCTGTTCCGGCCCGAGGGCATGTTCGGAGCGAAGGCATGAGCGGCGCGGGCATTTCAGGCGCTGGCCTGCGGCACCTGTGCGGCATCGCGGTCTTCGCGGTGCTGGTAGCGTGCCTGCCGCTCGTCACTTCGTCGGGCGTGGCGCTCAACTTCGTGATGATGGCGCTGTACGCGACGCTCATCGCACAGGCCTGGAACATCCTCGGCGGCTTCGGCGGGCAGTTCTCCTTCGGGCATGCGCTGTTCTTCGGCACGGGTGCCTACATCCAGGCGATCGCGCAATTGCAGGGCGGCATCAATGCTTGGGTGGCCCTGCCGATGGCGGTCGCTGGCAGCGCGCTGGTCGGGCTCTTCGTGGGTGCGCTCACGTTCCGCTATGGGCTCAAGGGTTCGTACTTCGCGCTCGTGACGCTGGCCTTCGCGGAAGTGTTCCGCATCGTCGCGTTGTCGGTGCCTTTCACGGGCGGCGGTGTCGGGCTGATGGTGCCGCTGCGCGAATCGGTCGGCAACCTGCAGTTTGCTTCGCGCGCCGGCTACCTGTGGGTCGTGCTCGCCTTCGTCACGGCGGCGCTGCTCGTGACCTGGTGGCTGCGCAACGGCCGCTTCGGCGCATACCTGCAGGCGGTGCGCGACAACGAGGATGCGGCGCGGGCGGTCGGCGTGAATCCGTTCCGTATCAAGCTTGCGGCCATCGGCATCTCGGGCGCTTTCATGGGCGCGGCCGGCGCGTTCTACGTGCAGGTGTTCCAGTACATCGATCCGGGCATCGCCTACGGGTCCGGTACGTCGATCGAGGCGCTGGTGGCGGCCATCGTCGGCGGCATGGGCACGCTGTGGGGGCCGTTGCTGGGTGCCGCGGCGCTGCATGTGCTGTCCGATCTCACGCGCAACCTGTTCGGCGAACTGCCGGGCATCAACATGGTGATCTACGGGGTGGTGCTGGTGCTGATCGTGATCTTCCTGCCGCGCGGCATCGCGGGCATGGGCCTGTCCGTTCGCCAGCTCTGGGCGGGGAAGGGGAGTCGTCATGGCTGAGCCACTTCTCCAACTGGACGGCATCTCGCGTTCCTTCGGCGGCCTGAAGGCCGTGCAGAACGTCAGCCTCGCAGTGAACGAGGGCAGCCTGAGCGCGCTGATCGGCCCCAATGGCGCAGGCAAGACGACGCTGTTCGCGCTGATGTCCGGCTTCCTGAAGCCCGACACCGGCACCGTGCGCTTCGCCGGGCAGGACATCACCGGCCGGGAGCCGCATCGCAATGCGCTGCTGGGCATGACGCGCACCTTCCAGATCGTCAAGCCTTTCGCGGCGCAGACGGTGCGGGAGAACATCGCGGTCGGTGTGCACCTGCACGTTCGCGGTCGCGGTGCCGCCTTGCAACGAGCCGAAGAAGTGGCGGCGCGGGTCGGCCTCGCCGCGCAACTCGACAAGCCCGCGTCCGACCTCACGGTGGCGGGCCGCAAGCGGCTCGAACTGGCCCGCGCGCTCGCCACGCAGCCGCGGCTCCTGCTGCTCGACGAGGTACTGGCCGGCCTCAATCCGCAGGAGATCGCCGAGATGATGCCGGTGGTGCGCGGCATCGCTGACGGGGGCGTGACCGTGCTGATGATCGAGCACGTGATGCAGGCGGTGATGCACCTCGCCGAGCACGTCTGGGTGCTGGCGCAGGGCCAGCTGATCGCCGAGGGCAATCCGGCGCAGGTCACGTCGAACGACAAGGTGGTCGAGGCCTATCTTGGCCATGGAACGGCTGCACGGCTGCGCAAGGCGGCCGCAGGTAGCGCGCAAGGAGTCGCCGCATGACGCCGCTGCTCGAAATTCGCGCGCTGCGCGGCGGCTACGGCCGCGTCGAAGTGCTGCGCGGTGTCGACCTGCAGGTGAATGCGGGCGAGATGGTTGCGCTGCTGGGCAGCAACGGTGCCGGCAAGTCGACCCTGAACAAGATGGTCTGCGGCCTCTGCCCGGCCTGGAGCGGCACGGTGCGTTTCGACGGACAGGACCTGAGCGGCGCGCACTACCGCGACGTCGTCAAGGCTGGCCTGATCCAGGTGCCGGAAGGCCGCAAGGTGTTTCCGAACCTCAGCGTGCTGGAGAACCTCGAACTCGGCTCCTTCACGCGGGCTCGCGAGCGACGCGCGGCCAACCTCGACAGGGTGTTCGGCATCTTCCCGCGACTGAAGGAGCGCATCCGCCAGCATGCCGGCACCATGAGCGGCGGCGAGCAGCAGATGCTCGCCATCGGCCGCGGCCTGATGGCCGAGCCGGTGCTGCTGATCCTCGACGAACCATCGCTGGGCCTCTCGCCATTGCTGGTCGAGGAGATGTTCACGCTGATCCGCCAGCTGCGCGACGGCGGGCTCGCCGTGCTGCTGGTGGAACAGAACGTCGGTCAGTCGCTGGAGATCGCCGACCGGGCCTATGTGCTCGAAAACGGCAGCGTGCGCTTCTCGGGCCTCCCGCAGGACCTGCTGGGCAGCGACGAACTGCGCCGCGCCTACCTCGGCCTTTGAGCCGCAGCCAAGACATCGAACAAGGAGACAGGGACATCGTGAAACGCAGAGACATCCTCATGGCATCCATGGCCGCCGCGCTCGGCGGCGTGGCCCAGGCACAAGTGGGCAATGCACCCGTGCGCATCTTGGTGGGCGCGCCGGCGGGCGGTTCCACCGACACGCTCGCCCGCACGCTGGCCGCCAGCATGGGACCGGCCCTTGGCCGTACCGTGATCGTCGAGAACCGCCCAGGCGCGGGCGGCAACATCGCCGCCGACGCGGTCGCCAAGGCGGCGCCCGACGGCAACACGCTGCTGATGAGCTTCACCAGCCATGCGATCAACGCCACGCTCTATCCGTCGCTGCCCTTCGACCCGGTCAAGGACTTCACCGCGCTGACGGCCGTGGCGACGTCGCCGTCGATCCTCGTCGCGCATCCGTCGCTGCCGGCCAACAACGTGCGCGAGTTGATCGCACTGGCCAAGGCCAAACCCGGCGAGCTCAACTTCGCGATCGGCTCCGTCGGCTCGTCGCTGCACATGGCGGGCGAAGCGTTCAAGATGCAGTCGGGGGTCAACATCGTGAACATTCCCTATCGCGGCACCGCGCCGGCGGTGCAGGACGTGCTCGCCGGCCAGGTGCAACTCATGTTCGCTGCCGTGGGCAACGTGCAGGCCCACATCCAGGCCGGCAAGCTGAAGGCGCTGGGCGTGACCACTGCCAGGCGCCTGCCCGCGTTCCCGGATGTGCAGGCCATCGCCGAAGTGCTGCCGGGCTATGAATCGAGCGCCTGGTTCGGCCTGTTCGGGCCGGCCCATATGCCGCCCGATGTCACGCGCAAGATCAGCGATGCGGCGCGTCAGGCGATCAGGCAGCCCGAGATGCAGCGCCGGCTGGAAGTCGAGGGCGCGATCCCTGTCGGCAACTCGCCGCAGGAGTTCTCGGCTTTCGTGCAGAGCGAGATCAAGCGGTGGTCCAAGGTCGTGAAGTTCTCGGGAGCCAAGCCGGAATGAACACAACAGATCCCGTCCGTACCTCAGGCCAGACGCTGGCCCAGAAGCTGATCGCACGTGCGAGCGGGCGCGGCAGCGTGTCGGTGGGCGAGATCGTGACCTGCAAGGTCGACATGGCGATGTTCCATGACTCCTCCGGTCCCCGGCGCCTGAAGCCGATGCTGGAGGAACTGGGCGCGCAGATCTGGGACCGCTCGCGCGTGGTGCTCGTGATGGATCACTACGTACCCGAGCGCGATGAGGATTCGCGCCGCATCGTGCGCATCGCACGCGACTGGGCCCGCGACCAGCAACTGCCCCACGTCTACGACAGCCAGGGCATCTGCCACGTCGTGGTGCCGCAGCACGGCCACATCCGGCCGGGCATGTTGTGCGTGGGCGGCGATTCGCATTCGCCCACCGGCGGTGCCTTCGGGGCGTACATGTTCGGCGTCGGGAGCACCGAGATGCTCGGCGTGATGGTCACCGGCGAGATCTGGCTGCGCGTGCCTGAGACCATCCAGATGTGGTGGGACGGCGCGCTGTCCGCCGGCGTGACCGCCAAGGACATGATGCTGCACATGATCGGCCGCTTCGGCATGAACGGCGGGCGCTACCAGGCGGTCGAGTTCTGCGGTCCCGGCGTGATGGGGCTGTCGATGCAGGAGCGCATGACGCTCTCGAACATGAGTGCGGAATTGGGTGCGCAGGCCGGCCTGATCGCGCCCGATGCCACGACCGCGGCCTTTCTCGCTGAGGCCGGTGCGCCCGAGGTCGACATGGCGCCGTGGTTCACCGACCCCGACGCCGACTTCACGCGCCATCGCTTCGACGCCGCCACGCTCGAGCCGCATGTCGCCGCGCCGCACAGCCCGGCCAATGCGCACGGCGTGAGCCGATATGCCGGCACGCGAATCGACGTCGCCTACATCGGCGCATGCACCGGCGCCAAGCTGGAAGACCTGCGCGCCGCCGCCGAGGTGCTGCGCGGGCACAAGGTGGCCGCGGGCGTTCGCCTCATCGTTGCACCGGCCAGCTTGCGCGATCAGGAACAGGCGCGCGAGGAGGGCGTCTTGCAGGTGCTGATGGACGCGGGGGGCGAACTCTTCCCGACCGCCTGCGGCGCCTGCTCAGGCTACGGCGACCCGATGGGCGACGACATCACGGTGATCTCCACCACGGCACGCAACTTCAAGGGCCGCATGGGCTCCGCGACCGCACGGGTCTTCCTGGGTTCGCCCTATACGGTGGCCGCAGCCGCGCTGCGCGGCAGCGTCACCGATCCGCGCGAGGTGCTCGCATGACGGCCACGACCACGCACCGCGTCTGGCGCCTCGGCGCGGATATCGACACCGACGTGCTCGCCCCCGGCCATGCGATGAAGCACGGCATCGACCGGATCGCCTTGCATTGCCTCGAAGCCGTCCGCCCCGAATTCGCGAGCGAAGCGCGCCCGGGTGACGTGATCGTGGCAGGCCCCAATTTCGGCATCGGCTCCTCGCGCGAGCAGGCGGCTGCCGTGCTGGTGAAGCTGGGCGTTTCCGCGGTCATCGCGCCAGCCTATGGCGGCCTCTACTTCCGCAACGCATTCAACCTTGGTCTGCTCCTGCTGACCTGCCCGGACGCCGAGACGCTGCGCGAAGGCGATCGCATCGCGCTCGACAGCACCGTCCCGGCAGTGATCGCGCCCGACGGGACGCGGCTGCCGTGCGAGCCGATCCCTCCATTTCTCATGGACATGGTCCGCGCCGGCGGCCTCATGAACCAGTTGCGCCAGCGTGCTGGCAAGGAACCCCTCGATGTCTGACCCCTCCCATGTGACCGCGCTCGACCCCGTCACGCTCGCCGTGCTGCGCGGCCGCCTCGAACAGGTGGCCGACGAGATGGATGCGACGCTCTACCGCAGTGCGTTCAACCCGATCATTGCCGAGGCGCACGATGCCTGCCACGGCCTCTATGACGCCGCGTCGGGCGACACGCTGGTGCAGGGCAAGTCCGGCCTGCCGGTGTTTGTCGGCGCCATGGCCTTCGCGGTGCGTGCGACCGCCAAGGCGGCCCAGCCGCGCGGCGGCATGCGCGACGGCGACATCTGGATCAGCAACGATGCCTACGACGGCGGCACGCACGCCAACGACTTCAAGCTGGTGCGGCCCTTCTTCCGCAACGGCAAGCTCTACTGCTACATGGCCTCGGCCGCGCACTGGCACGACGTCGGCGGCGCGGTGCCCGGCAACTACAACCCCGCTGCGACCGAATGCTGGCAGGAGGCGGTGCAGATCCCGCCGGTGCGGATCGTGCGCGACGGCGTGCTCGACCCCGACGTGCTCGCCATCCTGCAGGCCAACACCCGGCTGCCGGACAGCCTCTGGGGCGATCTCAACGGCCAGCTCGCCGCGCTGGAGCTCGGCGCGAAACGCCTGAACGGCCTGCTCGACGAATACGGTGACGACCTGGTGCTGCAGGCGCTGGGCGAACTGCGCAGCCGGGCGCTGCGGCTGATGCGTTCGCACATCGCGTCGCTGCCCGACGGCCGCTACAGCTTCGAGGACGTGCTCGACAACGACGGCATCACCAACGAGCCGCTGACCATCGCGCTCGATATGACCGTGGCGGGCGATCGGCTGCTGCTGGATTTCTCGCGCACCTCGCCGCAGTGCGCGGGGCCGGTGAACATTTCCCGCGCCACCGCCGTTGCCGCCTGCTACGTCGCGCTCAAGCACCTGTTCCCCGATGTGCCGGCCAATGCAGGCGTGCTCGACGCGGTCGACTTCGAGATCCCCGACCGGCTCGTCATCAGTTGCGAGCGCCCGCGCCCGGTCGGCGGCTACACCGAGACCATCCTGCGCATGATCGACGTGATCTTCAGCGCCGCCGCAAAGGCCGACCCCACGCGCGCCGTGGCGCAGGCCTACGGCACGATCAACGCCCTGTCGATCGCGGGCCACCGCAGCGACAAGGGCCGGGAAGGCCAGCGCTGGGTGATGTTCAGCTTCTTCGGGGGCGGGCACGGTGGGCATTCGGGCGGCGACGGGCTCTCGCACGGCAACGCGCCGATCTCCACCGCGACGATTCCGCCGCTGGAAATCCTCGAAGCTGCGTACCCGGTGCGCTTCACCGAATGGTCGCTGCGTGCGGATTCGGGTGGCGACGGGCAGTTTCGTGGCGGGCTCGGCGCGGTCTACGAGATCGAACTGCTGGAGAAGGACGCCGAAGTGTTCGTCTTCGGTGAGCGCGGCACGTCGCCCCCCAAAGGCATCGCCGGTGGCGGCCCGGGTGCCGTCAACGTTTTCCGCTACGAGAACGAAGGCGAGTGGCACGCGCCTCCCATGGTCTCGAAGATGCGCGGCATCCAGCTTGCGCGCGGCGAGAGAGTGCGGCTCGAAACCCCCGGCGGGGGCGGCTGGGGCAGCGCGGCCGAGCGCCAACCCCGACAGCGTGAGCAGGACCGTGCCATGGGCTACGTGACCTCAGGCACCGATCCGAAGAAGAAAGCATCCGCATGACTGCGACCGGCAAATCCCTCAAATCCCTCGTCGTCGGCGTCGACGTCGGAGGCACCTTCACCGACCTCTTCGTGCTCGACGAAGCCAGCGGCACGGCGCGCATCGTCAAGGTGCCTTCCACCCGCGGCGAGGAAGCGCGCGGCTTCATGAACGGCGTCGCCCGCGTGGCCGAGTCGGCCGCGGCGATCGCCACCATCGTGCACGGCACCACGGTCGGCACCAACGCGCTGCTGGAGCGCAAGGTGGCGCGCACCGGCATCATCACGACGCGCGGCTTCCGCGATGTGCTGGAGATGCGTCGCCGCGACCGCCCGCAGACCTGGGGCCTGCGCGGCAGCTTCGTCCCGGTCGTGCCGCGTGACCTGCGGCGCGAGGTGGACGAGCGCGTGCTGGCCGACGGCACGCTGCACACGCCGGTGGACCTCGACCAGGTGCGCGCCGAAGCGCGTGCGCTGCTGGCGGAGGGCTGCGAGGCGGTGTGCGTGTTCTTCATCAACACCTACGCCAATGCCGAGAACGAGCGTCTCGCCGTTGCAGCGGTTCGGGAAATCTGGCCGAACGCGCATGTGACATCGGCGAGCGAGGTGCTGCCGGAGATCCGCGAGTTCGAGCGCTGCTCGACCGCCACGCTCAACGCCGCATTGCAACCGGTGGTGGGCAGCTACCTCCAGCGGCTGGAATCCGACCTGCGCGGGCAAGGCTTCGATGGCGAACTCCTGGTGGTGCAGAGCAACGGCGGCGTGATGTCGCGGCAGACCGCGAGCGACCTGCCGGTGCGCACCGCGCTCTCGGGGCCGGCGGCGGGCGTCATCGCGTGCGCGGCGATCGCGCGCGCAGCGGGATTCCCCAATGCGATCACCGGCGACATGGGCGGCACCTCCTTCGACGTGTCGCTGGTCGCGAACGGCGAGGCCGCGCTGGCTGCGCAGACCGCGATCGAGTTCGGCATGGTGATCCGCTCGCCGATGATCCAGATCGAGACCATCGGCGCTGGCGGCGGCTCGATCGCCTCGGTGGACGCGAGTGGCATGCTGCAGGTGGGGCCCGAATCGGCCGGCAGCGTGCCCGGCCCTGCTTGCTATGGACGCGGCAACATGCGGCCGACGGTGACCGATGCGAATGTCCTGCTTGGCCGCATCGCCGCCGACCGGCCGTTGGGGGGTGGGTTGCTCGCCGCACTGGATGCTGAGAAGTCCCGCCAGGCCATTGAAGAGCACGTGGCACGCCCGCTGGGCCTCGACGTGCATGCCGCGGCAGAGGCGATCCTGACGGTGGCCAATGCGCGCATGGCGGGCGCGATCCGACTCGTGTCGATCGAGCGCGGCCACGATCCGCGCCGCTTCGCCTACATGCCCTTCGGCGGCGGCGGGGCGCTGCACGTGTGCGCGATGATGCGCGAGGTCGGCGTGGCCACCGGCATCGTTCCGCGCTATCCGGGCGTGACCTCGGCGCTGGGCTGCGTGATCGCCGACATGCGCCACGACGCGGTGCAGACCATCAACCGGCCGCTGGCCGATCTCGACGTGGGCGACCTGCAGCGGCGCATCGACGAACTCGCCGCCAGTTGCCAGCAGCGCCTGGATTCGTCGGGCGTGCGTTTCGACGAAGTCCGGGAAGTCGTGGCGCTCGACATGCTCTACGCGGGCCAGACGCACACCTTGCCGGTGCTGCTGCCCGATGCGCGCAGCGCGCCGCTGACGAACGCATCAATCCGCGGCGCATTCGAGGCGAGCTACGCGGCAGCCTTTGGCCGCGTGCTCGACGGCATTCCGATCCGCGTGATGAACCTCCGCTATGCGCGGATCGGCGTGCGGCCGAAGTTCGATCTCGCCGTGCTGGCACCTGAAGGCGCCGGCAGCATCGAGCCGCTGGGCACGCAGCGCGTGTTCCATCATGGGCATTGGCATGAGGCGGTGCGCCATGCACGGCTCGAGCTGCCGGTTGCGGCGCGTATCGACGGGCCGGCCATCCTCGAACAGGCCGACACGACGGTGTGGCTGGAGCCCGGATTCCACGCCGAGGTCGACCCGCACGGCAATCTTCTCGTGAGGCCGTCATGAGCGGCATTGCACGAACCGTCGGGCCGAAGACCGCGCTGGTCATCATCGACCTGCAGAACGACTTTCTCGATCCCAAGGGCGCCTATGCGCGCGGCGGCGACACGAATCCGCCGGCGTTGCTGCTGCCCGGCCGCGCCGCAACGGTGGCGCGCGCGCTCAAGGGCTCCGGCGGCATGGTCGTCGCAAGCCAGTTCACGTTGTGGCCGGATGCCGCGGGCGAGCCCATGGTGTCGCCGCACCTCAAGGCGCTGCGACCGTACCTGGCCAAGGGCGACTTCGCGCCGGGCAGTTGGGGCCAGGCGAACGTGGATGAACTCGCCGGCCTCATCGACGTGACGGTCGGCAAGGTCGCCTATTCGGCCTTCTTCAACACGCAGCTCGACTGGGTGCTTCGGCGCGCCGGCATCGACACGGTGGCCGTGTGCGGCATCGTCACCAACGGCGGTGTCGCCAGCACCGTGCGCGATGCACACATGCGCGACTACCGCACGCTGGTGCTGGCTGACGGCTGCGCGGCTTTCGGCGAGGAGCGGCACCTGACGTCGCTGGCCGACATGCGCAACGTCGCCGAAGTCACCGACTGCGCGGCCTTCATCGGATCGCTCGCATGACGGAGGCATTTGCAGCAGAGGAGGGCGGCCCCTCGCGCGGCGTGCGCCGGGCATCGCACGTCGACGCCGAAGTGCGCGTGGCCGTGGCGATCGTGGGCGGCGGTGCATGCGGGCTCACGGCCGCATTGATGCTGCATGACGCTGGCATCGATTGCGTGGTCCTCGAACGCGACGCCGTGCCGAGCGGTTCGACGGCGCTGTCGTCGGGATTCATTCCCGCACCGGGCACCCGCGTGCAGCACGCCCATGGCGTGAAGGACGACAGCCCTGCGCGCTTCGCCGCGGACATCCAGTCCAAGGCCCACGGGCGCGCCTCGCCGGCGCTCACGGCTGCGTATGCCGCGGCCATCGGCCCGGCGCTCGATGCCTTGCAGGCGCGGCACGGCCTGGAGTGGATGCTTCTCGACGGCTTTCTCTACCCAGGCCACAGCGCTCACCGCATGCATTCGCTGCCGCAGAAAACCGGCGCCGCGCTGATGGCGAAACTGCAGGCTGCGGCGGAGACGGCGGGCATTCCCGTGCTGACGCAGGCCGTGGTCGATACCCTGGTGCTCGACGCGAAGGATCGCGTGATCGGCATCGACTACCAGCGGCCGGACGGCCATCGCGAGACCCTCGAATGCGATGCGCTGCTGCTGGCCTGCAACGGATTCGGCGGCAACCCGTCGATGGTGCGCAGCCTGATTCCCGAGATGGCCGAGGCCACCTTCGGCGGGCACGTCGGCAATGACGGCAGTGCGATCCTGTGGGGACTGGCACTGTGTGCGCGCCTGCGCGATCTCGGTGGCTACCAGGGGCATGGCTCCTGGGTCACGCCGCAGGGCGCGTTGATGTCCTGGGCCGTGATCATGGAAGGCGGCGTGCAGATCAACCGCGAAGGCCAGCGCTTCCACGACGAGACGCAAGGCTATTCCGAGGCCGCGGTCCACGTGCTTGCGCAGCCAGGCGGCATCGCATGGAACGTGTTCGATGCGCCCCTGCTCGCGCTGGCCCGTGGCTTCCCGGACTTCTGCGAGGCGGAAGCCGCCGGCGCGCTGCGCCGCTGCGAAACCGTGTCGGAACTCGCGTCGTGCATCGGCTGCGAAGAGGCGGTGCTGCGCCACACGCTCGAAGCGATCCGCGTGGGCACGCCGCAGGCCGACGGGCGTGTGTTCGCTCGCGGATTGGACGCCCCTTACTACGCCGTGAAGGTCACCGGCGCGCTCTTCCACACGCAGGGCGGCCTCGACATTGCCTCCGACATGCGCGTGCTGCGCGAGGATGGCAGACCCTTCGACAACCTCCTTGCGGCCGGTGGTGCGGCGGGCGGTGTGTCGGGCGATGAGGTGTGGGGATACCTCTCGGGCAACGGCCTGCTGAGCGCGGTGGCCGGCGGCTATATCGCGGCGCGCACCGCCGCCGCGTTGATCCATCCAACGAAAGCATCCCATGTCGAATGAGACCTTCAAGATGCGCCTGTCGTCCTCCGATATCGTGCTGGCGCCCGGTGTGTACGATGCCCTGAGCGCGCTCGTCGCGGAGCAAGCCGGCTTCGAAGCGCTGTACCTCTCGGGCGCATCGATCGCGTACACGCGACTGGGCCGCTCGGACATCGGCCTCACGACCTTCACCGAAGTCGCGGACACGCTCGCACGCATTACCGAGCGTGTGAGCCTGCCGGTGATTGTCGATGCCGACACGGGCTTCGGCAACGCGCTGAACACGCAGCGCACCGTGCGCGGCTTCGAGCGGGCCGGCGCGGCCATGGTGCAGATCGAGGACCAGACCTTTCCCAAGCGATGCGGCCATCTCGACGGCAAGGCGGTGGTGCCTGCGCGCGAGATGGCCGGCAAGCTCAAGGCCGCACTGGATGCGCGCACGTCAAGCGACACTTTGATCCTGGCGCGCACCGACGCCGTCGCGGTCGACGGACTCGAAGCGGCGCTCGATCGCGCCGAGGCCTATCTCGACTGCGGCGTGGATGCGCTCTTCATCGAGGCGTTGCGTTCGCCCGAGCAGATGGATGCCGCGTGCCGGCGTTTCGCGCACCGGGTGCCGCTGCTTGCGAACATGGTCGAAGGCGGGAAGACGCCGGTCCAGGATGCGGATGCGCTGCAGGCCCACGGCTTCCGGATCGCCATCTTCCCGGGCGGCACCGCGCGGGCGGTCGTGCACACGCTGCAGGGCTACTACGCGAGCCTGCACCAGCATCGCACCACGCAGCCCTGGCGTTCGCAGATGCTCGATTTCGATGCGTTGAACGAAGTCATCGGTACGCCGGAGCTGATGCGCGCCGGGCAGAAATACGAATAGGCGCGCGGCGCGGCCGGCGCAGGATCAAGTCCGCCCCAGGACCTTTCGCAGGGCGGACTTGAGCGGGGTGCTTCCAAAGATCAGGCGCGAATACGTGACGAACAGCGAGCGCGGCAGCACCACGCTGCCGTAGTAGTACACGCGATGCTGCCGGGGCGCATTCAGGGTGTCGGGATGCCGCAGCACCTTGCGCAGCAACTGGCGGTCCTTGCCGTCGCCCGACAGCCAGCGCTCCAGGAAGGTCAGCCAGAGATAGCCGCCCTGGTCTTCGAGCGGGCGCCACAGGGCCGCCGCGCCGGGCTTGATCTTCTCGAGCTGTGCGCGCAGCCATTGGTCGTAGCGGCCGGCGCGCCTCCGCGTGGCCCGGATCTGGTCGAGTGTCACCATCGATCCCGTCGTGGCGGATGTGCCATGAACGCGGTAGCGGGTCAGGGGTTCGGGGATCCACGCGGTGGCGCTGAGAAAGGTCGCAGCGGTGCAGAGCTGCAGGTCCTGGAACATCACCCGGTCGCTGTCCAGCGGCCCGATGGCGGCCAGCACCTCCTTGCGGAAAGCCAATGCCGAGGTCAGCGAGAGCACGGGCGACGAGGCTGCGGTCACGGCCTCTTCCACGAGCCAGCCCTCGGGACCTTTGCCACCGGGGTAGTGGGGCGCCAGCCCCAGGTGCGGGCGCTCGTCGGAGAACCGCTGCATGCGGTGGTGGACCCAGCCGGGGTACTGCCCATCCACGGGCTTGCGCAGCGCGCTGAGCACCATCTCGATGCGGTGCGGCGTCATGGTGTCATCGGCATCCAGCAGGACCACCACGTCGCCGGCGCATGCGCGCAGCGCCGCATTGGTGGCCGAGCAGATGCCGCCATTGGCCTGGTGGATCGCCTTGATTTCCGGGTACCGCGATGCGTACTCGTCGATGACCTCGGCCGAGTTGTCGGTCGACCCGTCGTTCACGATGACGATCTCATCGGCAGGCACGGTCTGGTCGAGGCAACTGTCGAGGCATTCAGGGAGGAAGCGACCGTAGTTGAAGCAGATGATGGCAATGCTCACCGTGGGTTTCGGTGGCAACGCGGTCAACCTCAACGGTTCGATCGCAATCCGGGCTGGTGCGTTATGCGACATTCTTGCAGCCTTCAAGTGACGGATTCAAACAGTTAGCACCAACTGTGCCGACACGTTCACGCGAGGGGCGATTCTGCGAAGCGATCCTCGTTCCGGGCGTCATCCCGTTGCGGTGTATTTCGTCAGAAATGGCTGACGATAGTGTGACAAGCCTGCCTGATTGCTGACTCGGCCGAGGGTTGTGTGCCTCGACCGGGGTGCGTGACCGCATAAAGTCGGGGCATGGCATTTCTTCGACAAACGACATCCGAATCCATTGAATGGCGGCCAGCAGCCAGGTGCACATTTCGTCGCACTTCGCTTGGCTTCTCCGGCGCGGTCCTGGCCCTTGCGTTGATCGGTTGCGCCTCCAAGCCTGCACCGACATCGGGAACGAGCTCGAAATCGGCGGCGTCGTCGAGCGCATCCAAATCCGACTCGCAGGCCGAACGGTCCGCATCCTCATCGTCGCGAACCACGACCAAGGCCTCAACTTCGAAGAAGCCCGCGAAGACCGCGAAGACCGCGAAGAGCGGATCGAGCGCCAAGCCCGCCGATACCAAGCCGGCCGCGGTCGCGAAGGCGGACAGGATCTTCCTCAGGCCGGCGGGCGGAACGGTCATCGCCCGTTTCGACGGACGCGGCAACAAGGGCGTGGACTTCGCGGGCGCGAAGGGCGATCCGGTCTACGCGGCACGCGATGGGCGGGTGGTCTATTCAGCCCCCGGTCCGCGGGGTTACGGGCAGCTGGTCATGATCAAGCACGATGCGTCCTATGTGACGGCCTATGCACACAACAGCCAGTTGCTGGTCAAAGAAGGGCAGTCCGTCAAGCGGGGCCAGGTGATCGCCCGCATGGGCAACACCGAGTCCGATCGCGTGAAGCTGCACTTCGAACTGCGACGGAACGGCAACGCGGTCGATCCCCTGCAGTACCTGGAATCCGGCGAGGCCGCCGCGCCGGCCGCGGCGCCCGAAGCGCAGTGAGCGATGAACTCCCTTCAGGTCGTCAGTTCGCGCAGCACCATGTAGGCGCCCAGCAGCGCCAGGCCGACGAAGAAGCAACGCTTGAAGACCGGCACCGGAAGCCGCATCCGCACCCACTGGCCGATGGCCATGCCCGCGATCGCGGGCACGAGCATGGCCAGTGAGGCGCCGAGCAAGGGCGTCGAATAGCTGTCCTGCCCGGCCAGCGCCAGGCCCAGCGCGACGGTGGAGGTCGTGAACGAGAGCCCCATCGCCTGGATGAGTTCGTCGCGCGACAGTGCCAGCGACTGCAGGTAGACCACCGCGGGCAGGACGAAGACACCCGTCAGCGCGGTGATGCCGCCGGTCAGGACACCCGCGAGCGGTCCGAGCCATCGTTCATGCCGCGCAGGGAGATTCAATGGCCGCGCCACGAGGCCCCACACTGCGTAGCAGACCAGCGAAAGACCCAGCGCCACGGTGGCGCCTGCGCCGGCCGGCGCACCGAAGGCCCAGGCGCCCGCGAGCGTTCCGGCGACGACGCCGGCCTGCATGCCGCCCAGGCGCCGCGCGATCCGCCGCAGCGTGGCCCAGGGCCGCAATTGCCAGACGTTGGTCACGAGGGAGGGCACGATCAGCAACGCAGCGGCTGCGGCAGGCGGCATCCAGACAGCCAGTAGCGCCATCGACAGCGTGGGGAGCCCCAGGCCGATCACGCCCTTGACGGTGCCCGCGAGCGTGAAGACCGCGGCGACCAGTGCCCACACCACCATGCCCTGACCCGTGAGGGCGACCAGTTCCGTATTCGTCATGCGACCAGTCTCGCCAGAACGCACGCAGTCGAAAATGCGGATCTTGCACACGGTGCCTCAGTCCCAGCCTGAGGATGGCATGCTACCTTCGACACATGCGATTTGACCTCACCGACCTGCGGCTCTTCGCGAACATCGTCGATGCCGGCAGCATCACCGGCGGCGCTGCGCAGACCCACATGACCCTGGCTTCGGCCAGCCAGCGCGTGCTCGGCATGGAGGAAGACCTCGGGACGCCGCTGTTGCTGCGGTCCAAGCGGGGCGCGCAGCCGACGGAGGCGGGTCACACGCTGGTCCATCACGCGCGGCTGGTGCTGCTGCAGATGGAGCGCCTGCGCGGCGAACTCGGCGAATTCGGAGCCGGCCTGCAGGGCCACGTCCGCTTGCTGTGCAACGCCTCGGCGATGACGGAGCACCTGCCGGAAGTCCTAGGCGCTTTCCTCGCGCAGCATCCGCGCGTCTCGGTGGAACTCGAAGAGCAGGGCAGCACAGACATCGTCGATGCTCTTCGCGCAGGGCTCTGCGACATCGGCATCGTCACTGACGCGGTCGACGTCGAGGGACTGCAGAGCGCAGTCTTCCGGCGCGATGACCTGGTGCTGATCGTGCCGCGCGGCCACCCGCTCGCACGTCGGCGCAAGGTCGCGCTGGCCGAAGTCGTCGATGCGCGCTTCGTCGGCCTGACGGAAGGGAATCCGCTCCAGGCGCACATCGCGCTCCATGCCCGGCGGCTCGGCAGGCGCCTGAACTACCGCGTGCGCGTTCGTGGCTTCGAGGCCGTGTGCCGGATGGTCGAGCAGGGTATCGGCATCGGGATCGTGCCCAAGGCGGCGGCGGACCGGTCCGCCTCGTTGATGGACATCCGCTGCATTCCCATCGCGGAGGCGTGGGCCGAGCGCTACCTTCTGGCCTGCGTGCGCGAAGTCGATGCACTGCCGCTGAATGCGCGGCGCATGCTGGAGCATCTTCTAGCGGAAGCGCCAGCAGCCGGTAGGCGCCGAGTGCAGCGACCCCCGCTCAGTTCGTGGCCGTGACGATGTGCGCCTGGATCTTTCCGTCGACTGGTCCTGTACCGAATCGGTCGGCAATCGCCGCGGCGGACCTTGCGGTGGCCGTCGCCAGATCTGCGCCGCCGCGAGACTCGATCTCGCCGCGCAGGGGTGTGCCCTGGCAGTAGGCCATGGCGGCCGCCTCTGCCGAAGCTGCACGACTCCGTGCTTCCTTCGTTTCGAACCCGGGCAGTGCGCCGAACCCGCCCGCCGAGAGGTCGGCCGAAATCACGATCCGGTCGTAGTAGCCGTGCGGCGTGCGCGCCATGAATCGCGGTGGATCGTCGGGAAACAGGACCGCCAGCGCCTGCGTGACGACATCGGCGAATTCGTTCTCCTCGATGCGATCCCAGGCGTTGAACAGGAAGGTGCCGCCGGGACGCAGCACGCGCCGCGCCTCGGCAAACGCGCGCGCCTTGTCGGGGAAGAACATCACGCCGAACTGGCACACGACGACGTCGAAGCTGGCGTCGGCAAAGGGCAATTGCATGGCGTCGGCGTGTTGCCATGTCACGGGGCGGTGGGTGCCGGTCGCCTTGGCGCGATCGAGCATGGGCTGATTGAGGTCCGTCGCCACCAATTCGACAGAGGCGGGCAGTGCACTCGCCATGGCGCGCGTGACGACACCGGTGCCTGCCGCCGTTTCGAGCACACGTGACGGTCGGAGCGCGATGACGCGTTTCGCGAGATCCTCGGCATAGGGCTCGAAGATCATCGGCACCATGCAGGTGTCGTACAGCTCGGGGACCGAGCCGGCGAAGATGGCATCCGAAGAAGACCCGGCCATGAGTCACTTCCTTTCTCTGTCGCCGACGACCAGGAGCGCCGTCGCAGCGCCAGGCATCTTAGATGGACCACAGGCAATCTCCTACAGCGCCAGGCGGACCCCGCCCACCGGGCCCTGGTGCCGGGCTGTTAGGGTCCATGGGCATGAGAAAGTCCATCCTTGTCTTCATCGGCGTGGCCGCCTGTTGCACCGCCGTGTTCGCGGAGGAGCTGAAGTTGCCGATCGAAAGCGGCGACAAGGGGACGGTCTACGTCAATCCGAACCTCACGCCGACAGAGACCTCCGTCAACACCAAGGGCGCCACGCTCGGGGTGGAACGGCCGGACGGCGCTGGCGTTCGCGGCGGCGTCGACACATCCGGGGAACGGTCCACCTACTCCGTCGGCGGCAGCACGGGCGGGAAACGCTCTTACTCGGCGGAGGCTTTCTCGGACGGAAAGAGCAATGCCGGCGTCAAGGCGGGCGTGACCATCAAGTACTAGGACCAGGCGGAAACTACGGGGCGAGGGCCGAGGCAGGCATCCTCAGTTCGGTGAGCTTCCAGTCGACGAAGCCGCTGCGTTCGAAGACCAGGCCGAGTCGCTCGGAATCGGGCTCGTCGGGCTTCGCAGGATCCACGGCGTACGCGGTCATCCTGTTGACGCCCTGGCGGTCGATGACCCAGCGGGCCTTCTTTTCGGATGGCGTCACCGTTGGCGGCGGCGTGACGCCGCCGGCAGAAGGTGCTTCGCTTCCGGGTTGAGGCGCGGGCGCAGGCAATGGGGCCGGCCTGGCGAAGCGCCCGTTCGCCATTGCTGCCATCACCGTCTCGGGACGCACCATGGCGTCCACCAGTTGATTCACCAACCCCAGGCCGATCATGCTGCCCAGCGCTGCAAGGGGATTGCTCGAATCCTGCTTGCCCAGCTTCTGCGTGACGATGGCGGAAAACTGGCCCTTGAGGCTCTCGCGCACCTTGGGATAGTCGACGTGCGCGTTGAAGGTTTCGGCATCGCCTTCCTGCGCGGCCGTCTGCAACTGGCGCACGGCCAGAAAGGGTGACCAGTACCAGTAGGCCGCAAGGGCCGCGAGAAGAATCAACGCGGCTGCAAGAAGACTTCTGCTTTTCATTCCGCGATTCTGCACGCGCAAAAAAACGGCCCGCGCGAGGCGGGCCGTTTCGATTGGCGCAATGCGGCGCTCAGGTCATGGCACGTTGGCCGAGTTCACCTGGAACGGCTTGCCGGGCAGTGCCATCTTGCCGCCGTACTCGATCTTGGTCGTGCCGGTCGCAACCACCGGGCAGCCGCCGCTGGCCTTCGGGCACGAACCGCCGTCGGAGAAGATCACCGGGCCGTAGCGGAAGTTGTGGATGCCCTTGCCCGCAAAGTCGGCAACCGTCATCACGTAGCCGGTGTTGGCAAAGTTCTCCGCATCCTCAGCCGCGATCGGATCCTGGATCCGCGGATCCTGCAGCGTGCGAATCACACTGGCGTTGCTTCCGAAGCGCACCCACGAGATCTTGCGATCGCCGCGAGAAGTCACGAGCACCTGCTCGTTGTTCGGCTCGATGTTGCCGTTGTCCGGCTCGCCCTTGGACGTGGCCAGCGAGGTCGGATTGCGGCCGACGTTGATCGCGAACTGCGTGAGTTCCGAGATCTGCGATGCGGCCGGCGAAGCGACCGTACCACCCGGCGCGTAGTTGCCGAGGTTGTAGGTGCGCAACGAGCCGTCCAGCGTCGCGATCCAGGCGCGCTGCGTGCCGCCGAAGATCGTGGTCTTGACCGCGGTGGGCTTGTCGGCCAGCTTGATGATCTTCGGCACCGTCGGCTTCTGCGACGGCTGGTTCGCGAAGGTGTACGGCCATTGTCCGTCCGCCTGACCCAGGCTCGCCATGCGCGAGTTGAAGGTGTTGATGTCGCCGCCGAAGTACACGCTGTTGACATAGGCGAACAGCGGCTTCAGGTCGATGAACGCAGCCTTCTTCTCCGATTTGGAGATGACGACCGCCATGCCGCCCTTCGCGTACTTCCCGGAATAGCTTCCGCTGAGGAAGTTCTGCCGGTTGGTCTGGTTGGTCAGCGGGTTCTCGAGGCCCATGAAGTTGCCGCCGACCAGCATCGTCTGGAACTGATCCATGCCCGTGGTGACTGCGATCTCGGTGGGGGCGTTCATGGCCGTGCCGTCCGAAGCGACCAGGTCGACGTAGCCCAGGATCTTCATGAACGAGATGTTGCCCATGTTGGCCAGGCCCGGGTACACGCCCATCCACTCATGCCACCAGTCGTAGTAGGCGCGCTTGCCGTTGGTGCCGTTGTTGTACGGATCACAGCCATCGCACAGGCCGGCCAGGGCGATCACTGCGACCTGCCCCTTCTGGGTCTGGGTATCCCACACCGTGACCAGCGCGAATTCGCTGTCGTTCGTCATGGCGATACCGGTCGGCACCTTGTTGGCCGGGAGCTTGATGGTGGTGTCGTTGCTGGCCGTGTTGCTGCCGACGGTGCCGATGACGCCGTTCTGGAACGCCACCAGTGCCTCGGCACAGAAGCCGGCTCGGCCGCCGCAACGGGCGATCGCGACCGGGTCGCCCGACACGATGCCAGCCGACTTGTACGCCATCACGTTGAGGCTGTTCATGCCGCCACCCGGGGCCGCGGCAATAGTCCAGCTCAGCTGAGGCAGTTGGGCGAAGGTGTTGTACATGAAGCCGGACACCTGGAAGTCGGTGACACCGACGTTCGTCGACGGGTTGTCGGCCTGGAACACCAGGTTGGCCTGGTTCGTGGAGTACGACCCGGCGTTGCCGGTCCGCGATCCGATCTGCCACGTGTACGGGTATTCCGGGAACGTCTGGTTCCCGCGCGGTCCGTACAACTGGGTGCCGCCGCCGGCGCCGTAGGACGCGGCATCGGGACCATAGCGGTAGGCCATGCCTGTGGCGCCGCTGTAAGAGCCAGCCATGGCGTTGTAGGCGCTGGCCACGACATTGCCGGAGGAGTCAACCACGTCGCCAGGCAATGCTGCGCCAGGGGCGGCCGGAGCGGGTGCGGGCGCTGGAGCAGGTGCCGGAGCCGGTGCCGGTGCCGGAGCCGGTGCTGGAGCTGGAGCCGGAGCCGGAGCCGGAGCCGGAGCCGGAGCGGGTGCGGGTGCTGGAGCCGGAGCCGGGGCCGGTGCAGCAGTGCCGGCCGCTTCGCAGACGCGGGGAGCGGGGACGCCCGGATTGCCGAAGACGTCGACGTGGCACATGACCGCGGTGTTGGCCGGAATGCCACGGCTCTTCCAGCTGGTGCCGCTGCCGAAGCGGACATCTGTGTACTTCGGCACGGTGAAGATCTGACCCTCGGTCGCTACGCGGACGTAACCGCTGGGAGCAGGAGCCGGGGCGGGTGCCGGAGCGGGCGCCGGCGCCGGTGCGGGAGCGGGTGCCGGAGCCGGAGCCGGAGCCGGAGCCGGAGCCGGAGCCGGAGCGGGCGCATCGGCGGTCCCGGTTTCGCAGACCCGGGGAGCGGGCACGCCGGGATTGCCGAAGACGTCGACGTGGCACATGACCGCGGTGTTGGCCGGGACGCCGCGGCTGGTCCAGTTGGTGCCGCTGCCGAAGCGGACGTCCGTGTAGACCGGCACGGTGAAGATTTCGCCTTCATTGGCGAGATGCGTCACCTTTTGGGCGTTGGTTGATTTGCCCGACGACGCACCAGCGGCGCTG
This sequence comes from Variovorax sp. P5_A3, assembly GCF_056400665.1. Lineage (NCBI taxonomy): Bacteria > Pseudomonadati > Pseudomonadota > Betaproteobacteria > Burkholderiales > Comamonadaceae > Variovorax > Variovorax sp. P5_A3. Next base: position 493,431 of record NZ_JBFUKW010000002.1, read on the forward strand.
GGGTCAGCGACCAATGTGCCGGTTGCGTTCGAATCGGCTGCTGCCACGGTGGCGGCGGCGGCGTTCGTGCCGGCAACGGCGCCCAAGCCGCTCCCATTGCTTCCTCCGCCCCCACAGCCTGCTAGTGTTCCCGCTGCAATAAGGAGCAAAAGAGAACTTTTATCTATGGATTTCAAACAAAAAACCTCAAGTTTTAGAAAGATGACGGTTTGTACGTGGGAGGGGTCCTACGCGGCAAGTGTTCTTTCATTTCTTTTCCCAATGTGTATTGGCTTCCCAAGGCCGCAGTTACAACCGTTATGGACAGTCACGAGTTCAACGTGAACTTCTTGATTAATTGAAAGATTTGCGTGTAACCGTAGGCAACATTGCAGAAGTTGCTTTTATCTTGCGAGATGTTGCAAGGTGTCTCGGCTTCGGTGCCGCCGGAGGCTCTTCCGGGACCTTCGCCTACACGTTTTTGCGGTGCCGGCAGCAGCTCCGCAGGGTGTGAATCACCTAATTTGTATCGGCGACAAGGAGATGCGAAATGACAACAGATTCGTGTGGAACGCGCGCAACGCTGCGCTCCCGAAATGTGCTGATCGCGATAGTTTGCGCTCTAGAGTTGGCTGCATGCACCGATCGCGCTGCCCAAGGGTCGGCTGCCGGGCAGGTGGATGCCGCTGTCGACAAGACGGAACAGGCGGCTGTCGCAGCCGCCCGGAAGGCCGCCGAACTGGCCGAAGTCGCGCGAGACAAGACCCGTGCCTATATCACCTCCCCTGAAGTGAAACAGGACGCGGCGGCCGTGAAGGATGCCCTGAAGAATGTGGGTTCGGGCGCGGCGGCGACCACGGACGATGCTTCGATCACCTTCTCGGTGTCCGCCGCGCTTGCCAAGGACAGCGAATTGAGCGGCTCGCGCATTGATGTCCGGACGAAGGACGGCACGGTCCACCTGGTCGGACCGGCTCCCAGTGCGGCAGCCAAGGCGCGGGCCGGCGATATCGCCAAGGCGGTCAATGGCGTTGCCCACGTCGACAACGAACTGGTCGTGAGCCCCGGCTGAAGGGCTTGCGGCTAGCCGCGCGGATCCCCTGCCTCGTGGATTTCGTCGGGGAAGGGCCGGCCCGGCCCGTCCCATGTCGCCACCATCGAGGGCGAAGGCGCATCGTCTTCGAGTTGCAACCACTTGCGAGCAAATCCGCGCAGCGCTTCGATCTGCAATCCGATCAATGCGAGTTCGGTTCGAACGAGATGCACGGCCGGGTCGATTTGGCCTTCGTGGGCGGGCAAGGGCGAAAGCGCTTCGAGCGTCGCGAGATTCGCCTCCGCCTCCGCCGGATGCACCGCCGCCTTGTCGAGCCCGTCGGCCAGCGCGTCGAGCCGCGCCGCCGTGGCTTCCGCCGCCGCGCGCAGTGCGCCGACGTCCTCCGGATCGTGCAGAGCCGTGCGGTGCGCGCCGAGGGCCGAGAGATAGCTCAGCAGCGTGTGCGACTGGATCAGAAAGCGCAACGCCACGCCCGCGCGCGGCCGCACGAAGCCAGGCTCGCGGAACATCTCCGACACTGCGGTGGCCAGCGCCGCGTCAGCGTTGTGGGCGTTGCGCCGCGCCAGCCGGTAGGCCAGGTCGTCGCGCGGGCCCGAGCGGTATTGCCCGGCGATCTCGCGCAGGTAGCCGCCATGGTTGCGCATGGCCGTGGCCGCCAGGTCGCTGAAGCGCTTCGCCTGCCAGTGCGGCAGCACCAGCAGCATGGCGAGCCCCGCGATCAGGCTGCCGATGGCGGTGTCGATCAACCGCGGCACGATCAGCACGCCACCGTCGCCCACCAGGTTGAAGCACATCAGCACCAGCACGGTCATGCAGGCGGTGGCGAGCAGATAGCGCGTGGTGCGCGTCGTGAAGAACAGGACGCCCGTCGCGACGGCGAGCAGCGACTGGACCAGATACTGGGGAAACAGGTCCAGCAGTGCCCAGCCGGCCACGACGCCGACCGCCGTGCCGGCCATGCGCTGGCCCATGCGCGAGATGGTGTCGCCCCAGGTCTGCTGGCAGACGAAGAGCGTCGTGAGAAGAATCCAGTAGCCCTGCGCCGGATGGATCAGCCGCATCACCGCCCATCCGGCCAGGAGCGCGATGGCCAGCCTGAGCGCGTGGCGGAACAGGGCCGACTTCGGGCTGAGCTGGCGCCGCACCCGATCCGCCGCATCGCGCCATGAACGCGGCGACCGGTCGAGCAGGCCCATGTCGTTGCGGCCGGCTTTCGCGGTGGGCTGGCTGGCCCCGGCGAGTTGCCCGTCGAGTTGCGCCAGGTTGCGCGCCAGGGCCTCGATGGATGCGAGCAGGGCCTGCCGTCTTGGCTCGTCGGCGTGCGCATGCTCATAGTCGATGGCGCTTCGCAGGTCGGCCAGCGCCTGGACGGTGGCGTTGTCGACCGCGAAGGGCTCGCGCCGCGCGATCGATTGCGCAAGACGCAGGCAGGCCTGGCCCTGCATGTCCAGCACGCGCTGGCAGCGGTAGAGCAGGTCGCTGTGGAAGAAGGCGTCGGCGAGCGCGTTGTAGTCGTCGTGCGACGAGCTCGCGCGCTCATGCACGTCCTGCGCGATCAGGTAGAGGCCCCGGTAGCGCGCGATGCGGCCGGTGGGCGCGCGCTTGCCGATGCGCCGGAAGATGCTCTCCTTGGCGGCGTTGAGTTCGCCCACGACCTCGGCATTGAGCTGCGCGAGCGACAGCCGCTTGCGTTCGATGTCGATGCCGCGCAGCGGCTCGAAGAGCGAAGCCTTGAAGCGCACGTATTGCCCGAGCACCGAGTACAGCCGGACCAGCCGCGCCTGCACCGGCTGCGCCGGAAAGGCCGCGCACCAGGCCACCGAGAACACGCCGTACCAGGCGGCGCCGATCAGCAGCAGCTGCACCTCGTGCCTCCGGATCTCCTGGGTCGCGGGCTGGTTCTCGATGCCGAGCGTGGTGTACATCGCGAGGATCAGGGTGGCATAGCCGATGGCCTTGTAGCGTGCTTCGACCGCGCCCAGCATCGTCAGCCAGAAGGCAGCGAATGCCAGCCCTGCGATGAAGAGAGCCGGAATCCGGATCAGGGCCACCACGGCGAAGGCCGCAGCCGCGAAACACAGGAGCGTGACCACCTGCGCGCGAAAGCGCCCCCGGCCGCTGTCGTCGGTTTCGGCGAGCGCACTCGCGATGGCGCCGAGGAACAGCGGCGTCACTGCTTCCGGACGGCCGCTGAGACCGCAGATCGCCATCAGGCTTCCGAGGGTGAGCAGCACCCGCAGTGCCTGGGCCCGACTGGCCACCTCGCGGAGCCGTTGCCGGAAAGTGTCGACTGCGGAACGAAGCATCGGCATGGACTCTGCACGATACGTGCCATCAAGGCGCCGGCGATGGGTTTTCCAGGCCGCGCCGGGAGTTCTGGAAAACCCTGTATGAACCCTATGCAGTTGCCTAATAAACAAACAATCGATCTGTTTCCATTTCAGGCGATCGAAGCGATCTCCCCGAATGAAACGCCCAGGATCTCCTCACTCTGATCCGATGGCACGAACTGTGCAAGTTCCAGTCAATGTTTTTGAGGAGCCTGCCATGGACCATCGCCCGAACACTGCCACCGCCGACGCCGTCCTGGATGCCGACATCGCCGTCCTGGAACTGTCTCTTCGCACCACCAAGGTCTTGCGCGTGAACCAGCTCCACACGGTGCGGGACGTCACCCGGGTTCCCGCCAGGAAGCTCTTCGCGCTCTCGCGGCTGGGCCGCAACTCGCTGAGGGAGATCGTCGAGAGCGTCAACCAGAGAGGACTGCGGTTGGCGGACTGAACGCTGAAGGCGAGGCGGCCGCTCAACGGCCCTGGTTCAGGCGCTGGAGGCCCTGCTCGGTCAGGAACTTGTAGCCGTGGCGGTCCGATGCGACAAGCCCGTTGGACCTCAGCCGCTCGGAAACCTTGATCGAATCGGTCGGGTAGCCTTGGGCATGGGCCTCGCGCAAGGCCTCGAGCGTTTTCCACTGTTCATTGTTGAGCTGAATCTTCTTGACCACGACACCTCCGTCGATCAGCGGAAGTTTGGAACAGCCGCGATCCTCGTGCCTCCCCAAAATTGACGATTTACGGGCGTCGTCGGCGCGACGGGTCTTCAGGGGCGCTTGCTGGTAAAACTGGCGGCGCTCACATGACGACACCCACGCATTCCCCATCCCCCGCGCCCGTGCGCCCCGTGCGCGTCGCCGCCACCCTGATCGTCCTGCGCGATGGCGCCTCCGGCATGGAGGTGCTGATGCTGCGGCGCGCGGAAAAAGAGGCTGATCAGAACAGCGGTGCCAGCGTCTTCCCCGGCGGCACGCTCGATGCGCAGGATCGCGCGCTGCATGCGCTGTGCATCGGCGTCGACGATGCGGCGGCATCCTCGCGCCTCGCCGTGCCGGCACACGGTCTGGACTACTACGCGGCGGCGGTTCGGGAATGCTTCGAAGAGGCCGGCCTGCTCTTTGCCAGCGGCGCCGATGGCCGGCTGGTCGAGCTCGACGCGATGCCGCCCCATGAACTCGTGGCGCTGCGGCTGGCGGTGGAGGAGGGCGCCGACGCGCTGGGCAAGCTGTGCACCGACCGCGGATGGCGCCTGGCCGTCGACCGGCTGGCCTACTTCAGCCACTGGCTCACGCCGCTCGGCATGCCGCGCCGTTTCGACACCCGCTTCTTCGTGGCGCTGGAACCGCGGCGGCAGAGTGCCCGGCCCGACGGGCGGGAGACGGTCGAGCACACGTGGTTTCGTCCGGCCGACGCGCTCGATCCCGCACGCGGGCTCAAGCTGATGAACGTGCAGCGGCGCATCCTCCAGCACCTCGCCACCTTCGAGAGCGCCGAAGCGTGCATGGCGTACGCGCGGGGAGCGCGCGAGATCCCGCTCATCATGCCGCGCATCGCGGACGGTCCGCGCGGCCGCCTGCCCGTGAATCCCGGCGAACCGGCCTACGAGGAACTGTCCCGCATCGACCCCGATGGTCTCGTCAATGGCCGGTACGAGCTTTCGCCAGGGCTGGCGATGCAGTTGTCGCCCCGCGTGCTGCGCGTCACCGCCTTGAGCGGGGATGCCCTCGTCAACAGCTACTTCATTGGTGGAGACCGCAACGCGTGGGTGCTGATCGACGCTGGACAGGGCGACGAGGCCCACGCCGACGTTTTGCTCGCATCGGCGCCGGGCCGCGTGCGATGGACGCTGGAAATGCACATCCCGACGCTGTCGCACGGCCACCGCATCGATCTGGGCGGCTGCACCTTGCGCGTGCTGCGCCCGTCGGACCGGGAGGATGCACCCGCGCGTTTCCTGCTCGAGGAAGAGAAGACGCTGTTCGTCGTCGATGCCGATTCGCCCGGCGCGTTCGATGCTGGCGAGGTCGAATGGCTGGCGCCTTCGCGCGGTTTCATCAGGCGCGCTGGACGGGAATAACATGCGGCTCATCGAACTTCCGGGATCGAAGACATGAAGTCATTGGCCAGAAGGGCAGTCGCGTCGGCGCGCGCGATGCTCGCTGTCGGTGTCGTKGCGCCGGCCGGCGCGGCACTCGACGTCGGTCAGCCCGCGCCGGCATTCAGCGCGCCTGCTGCGATGGGCGGAAAACCCTTCACTTACTCCCTGTCGTCGGCGTTGGCCAAAGGTCCGGTCGTCCTGTATTTCTTTCCGGCGGCTTTCACGATGGGTTGTTCGCTCGAGGCGCATGCGTTCGCCGAGGCGGTCGACAAGTTCGCGGCCATGGGCACCACTGTGATCGGCGTGTCGACCGATGACATCGATACGCTCACCAAGTTTTCCAATCAGGCCTGCCAGGGCAAGTTCCCTGTCGCCTCGGATGCGAACAGGTCGATCAGCCAATCCTTCGATGCGCTGCTGCAGACGGGTCCGCCGCTCGCGACCCGCGTTTCCTATGTGATCGCGCCCGACGGAACCGTGGCGGCCCGATACCAGAACGTCGATCATGACAAGCACGTCGAGAAGATGCTTGCGGCGGTGAAGGAACTGCCGCAGAACCGCGACAGCAAGTAGCCACTGAAAGGTCCGATGCCATGGTTGCAGCGCAGACAAGCTCGAACTGGCCGGCGCTATCGCTCGCCGAATGGCGCGACACCTACGCCACCTTGCACATGTGGACGCAGATCGTCGGCAAGACGCGTCTGGCGTTGGCGCCGATGGAGAATCACTGGTGGCAGGTTGCCTTCTATGTCACGCCCCGCGGGCTGACGACCTCTCCCATGCCTTGCGGCAAGCGCACACTCGCCGTCGAGTTCGATTTCGTCTCGCACGCGCTGGTGCTGAAGTGCAGCGACGGCGCCTCGCACGGTTTCGACCTCGCGCCGATGTCCGTCGCCGACTGGTTCGCGCGTTACCAGGAAGCATTGAAGAGTTTCGGTGTCGACCCGAAGTTGATGCCGTCGCCGGTGGAAGTCGAGACGGCCATTCCCTTCGCCGAGGACCGGACGCACGCGTCCTACGATGCGGACGCCGTGCATCGCTGGTGGCGCATCGTCGTGCAGGTCGATCGCGTGCTGAAGCGCTTTCGCGGCCGCTTCGGCGGCAAGCAGAGCCCGTCGCATTTCTTCTGGGGTGCCTTCGACCTGGCGGCCACGCGGTTCTCGGGCCGGCCGGCGCCACTACATCCGGGCGGCGTTCCGAACTGTCCCGACCACGTGATGGTCGAGGCCTACTCGCACGAGTGCAGCAGTTGCGGGTTCTGGCCCGGGGGTGGTCCGGTGGCCGAGGCTTCGTTCTATGCCTACGCGTATCCCGAACCACCCGGCTACGCGGATCGCGCAGTCCAGCCCGCCGCCGCGCACTACGATCCGCAATTGCGCGAGTTCGTCCTGCCGTACGAGGCCGTGCGCAGCGCGCCGGATCCGGACGAAGCACTCCTGGCGTTCCTTCAATCCACCTATGACGCGGCTGCCGATCTCGGGCGGTGGGACAGGGCGTCGCTCGACCGGCCTCCTCAAGTCTGGCCCTGAATCGCTGTACAGCCGCAGGCGTTGCCGATACATTGCGCTCCACGTCCGGGCCCGGAGATTCCTCCGATGACCGCCACAAGGAGTCGATCTCGTGATCCTGTACCCGTTGCCCGGCTCGCGCGCCTACCAGGAGCGCCTCTATCCTGACCCGTCGCTCCTGAACCCGACGACCCGCAGTGCGCTGAAGCTCGAGACCTACGAAGAGGTCATCGCGCACTTCACCGCCAGTTCACTGGCCGAGGACGGCATCCAGATCGAACCCGGCTCGCTCGCCGTGAGCAAGGGCGCGGGGGCCACGGGCTACATGGTGGCCTTTCGCGCCTTGCCTGCCTTCGCGCTCAAGGCGGAGCAGTTCGCCGCCATGCACGTAGCGATGCTCGACGCCGAACACTCGGGCCTGGCGCTCGACGGTGCGGACGCCTGTCGGAAGACCCCCGCGTGGAATCCGATGGAGGGCTTCCCGGTGAACCGCAGCGACGGCCCTTCCGAATGGCTGCCCTGCCTGCCGCTGGGCATGCCGATCGCGAACCATCAGGCCGTGACGCTGATGCACTACCCGCCGATCGTTGCCTACCGCACCGCCAACTACCTCAACAACATGACGCTGCGCCGCTGGGCGCAGCTGCTGCAGTGCGCGGGCATCGACGAGCCGCGGCGCTATCACTCGATCCTCGACGTCAACCCGATCGCCGCGCCCGGCTCCGGCGAGAGCGAATACCCGAACGACTACTTCCCGATCTGCCTCACGTCGATGTTCTACGACAACGAGGCCACCGGCCACACCTATGTGCGCTCGATGCTCGAACTGATGCTGAATCCGCCGGCCAATTCGGCCAATCCGACGACGCTTCCCTTGCTCGTGTGCGGCTCGCCGCTGTACGACCCGCAGGCGCCGGGCTGGTTTCGCACCCGATACAAGGCGGATCTGCCGACGGATGCGAACGGATCGCCCACGGTCAACGTGCTGCAGGCGGGCTTCATTCGCATCAACCCCGACAGCCCGAAGAAGACGCCCTACATGGTCGCCAACCACATGATCGCCGCCGGCGTGACGGGCCGTTGCACGGACGACCCGAGCCAGATTCCCGACATCCGCAAGTACGAGGCGCAGGACCTGGTCGCGGCGACCTTCCTCGGCCTGTGCGCCGACGCGGCAAGGCAAGGCGAAGAGGTCGACCCCACGGAAGCGGTGCAAAAGGCCTGCCAGCGGTGGTTCGGCGCGGCCAACGGCAGCGGCGCGCCCCAGCCGCCGAGCGACAACGACCGCCTCACGATCTGCGCGCTCGCACAGATGGACCTGTGCTTCAACCCGAAGACGATCTCGCCGATGTACACCTATGAGCAGGCGCTGGAGCGCTGCAAGAGCAAGGGCGGCGCGGCCTTCTCGCCGTGCTTCGGCTGCGATTGCTGACGCATCGGCGCGCCGGCGGCATTTCGGCGGCAGTTGGCCTAACATCGCTGCATGGACGAACTACTGCAGCGCACCGCCGGCCTGCCTGAAATCAACCTGCAGCCCGGCGACACGGTGGTACGCGAAGGCGACACCGGTGACGGCATGTGGATCCTCGTCTCGGGGCGTGTGGAGATCCGCAAGCACGGCATCGCGATCACCTCGATCTGCCGTCCGGGCGCGGCGATCGGCGAGATCTCGCTGTTGCTGAACTCGCCCTATACCGCCACCGTCGTGGCGCTGGAACCGAGCGTGGTTCGCTACGCGGCCGAGGGCTCCGACCTGCTCGCGAGCGATCCGGCCATCATGCGGCTGATCGCCTCCGGACTGGCCGAACGCCTGGACTTCGTGACGACCTATCTTGCCGACCTGAAGAACCAGTACGGCGATTCGCCCGGACTGGCGATGGTGTCGGAGGTGCTGGGGCAACTGGCGCATCGCCGGGGCCCGCCGGCCCAGCCCGGCTCGGCGAGAGAGCCGAATCCCGACTACTGAGGGTTCAGAACACCGATCGCACCGGTGCGCGCTCGTCATCGAGCGCCAGCGACTCCTCGCCCATCATCGAGCGCCATGCGGCGGTGCCTGCTTCCAGGTCGATCACGATGTGGGCGGGCACCGGCCCGATCTGCTTGCCGGCGTTGAAGACCCAGGTGCGGCCGATGCGATCGGCCCAGGCGCCGTCGGGCTTGAACGGCGGCTGGTGCACATGGCCGGTCAGTACGAGGTCGGGCTGATGGCTCGCGATCCATGCGGCGAGGTCGGCGTCGCCGTACTCGCGCTTGCCGGTCCAGGAGGTGGGCGAGCCGGTCGGCGGCCAGTGGTAGATCCAGATCCAGCGGGCTGGGCGTCGAAGCGCATCCGCGACCAGTTGCCGTTCGAGCGCGGCACGGCCGGCCGGCCCGTCCCACCAGGGGCAGATCGTGATCAGCGTGTCATCGATCGTCAGCGAATCACCGTCCGTGAAGACGCCGCTGCGGCGGCACTCGGGCAGCCACAGCGCCGCGCGCTCGCCGTTGGGGTCCGGCCCCGTCAGGTCGTGATTGCCGGAGGCCAGCACCAGCGACTTGCCCGGATTCATCAGCGAGAAGTAGCGCAGGAGCACCACCGACTGCGCATCGAGCGACACCGGAGAACTCACGTCGAGATGATCGCCGGCCAGCACCACCAGGTCGTAGGACGGCGCAGCCCGCACCACCCAATCGAGTTGAGGCAACGCGTAGTGGAGGTCAGAGGCAAGGAGGATGCGCACGACGAGGGCTGCTGCGACGGAGCACGCATTGTGGGGGCTGTGGATGCTTTGGCGAACCGGATGGCATCAACGAATGCCCGAATTCACGCTCCAGACTCGTGACCTTCTGACGGCCGCGCAACGTCCAGCGCGATGACTCAACGGGTGGTGGACAGCACCGTGGCCCGGCAGCGCCGTTGCTCGTTGGCCGGCAGCAGGACGCAGTTGTCCAGCGCCCGTTGCTGCATGTCGCTCAGCCTCGGCTGCGGGTGACCCTGGCCTTGGTAGCGATAGGCCGGTGCCGGCGCGTAGTAGGCGGGCGGCGGCGCGTAGTAGCCCGGTGCCGGACGGTAGTAGACCGGCGGAGGAGGCGCCGGCTGGTAGTACACGGGCGGCCCCGGTTGGTAGTAGACCGGCGGTTGTGCCTGATAGACCGGCGGAGGCGCCTCGTAGACCGGGGCCGGCTCGTAGTAGGTCGGGCCGCCGACGCCCACGGACAGGCTCACGTCGGCATGGGCGGCAGCCGCCGCTGAAAGCGCAGCCGCCACGACGGCTGCGAAACAAGCCCGTTTGGCGAGGCCAGGGCGATTGAAATTCAATGAGTTCTCCGAAAGAAGGGCAGGCCAAGCCTACATCAAGCTCCAACGCGTCGACTGCAGTCCGGGTGGACACGAAGAGTGTCTTTTGCGTAACAGGATGGCAGGATGCCGGAAGCCGTTTGCATTGCGCGCCAGATCGGGCCTGGAAGTGCTCGAAGGTCGCGCGACTACAACCGGAGTCCGATCGGCGCAATACCCAAGCGATGGGGGACGCGCATCGAACCGCTGCGTATAAGCAACTTCGGCGACCCATGGTCGCGAGAGGAGGATCGTCCCATGCAGGCCCCTGACACCAAGCCGACGGGCAAGATCATCTGTCTGTTCTCCGATGGAACGGGGAACAGCTCTGCGAAGATCAGCAAGACCAACGTCTGGCGCCTCTATCAGGCGCTCGATCTCGGGCCGCCTCAAGAAGGACAACGGCAGCAGATCGCGTTCTACGACAACGGCGTCGGAAGCAGCGGCGGAAAGATCCTCGTTTTGCTCGGCGGGGTCTTCGGCTACGGGCTCAAGCGCAACGTGCTCGACCTCTACAGTTTCCTCTGCCGCAACTACGAACCGGGAGACCAGATCTTCGCGTTCGGCTTCAGTCGTGGCGCGTTCACCGTGCGCCTGCTGATGGGGCTCGTCACACGCATCGGCGTGGCGCCGTACCAGGGCGAGGCCAAGGTCGGCGATTACGCCGCAGAGATGTATCGCCAATACCGCAAGGCCGCACGCGCGGACAAGACCTGGACGATTTCCAACATGTTCCAGGGTCTCTACATGCGGTTGAAGCGCTACCAGATGAGGCGCAAGGGACTCGATCCCCACATCGGGACGACAGACGTCAAGAAGATTCGATTCATCGGCGTATGGGACACGGTGGCTGCCTATGGGACGCCCATTTCCGAGCTGACGCGCGCGGTCGATCGATGGATCTGGCCGCTTTCGCTCAAAGACTATGCCTTGTCCGGCAAGGTCGAGAACGCATGCCACGCGCTCGCGCTGGATGACGAGCGCGACACCTTCCATCCATTGCTCTGGGACGAGGTGGCGGAGCGGGAGTTCGTCGAGAAAGGGGGCGAGCCAGGGCGGTTGAAGCAGGTGTGGTTCGCCGGCATGCATTCGGACGTGGGCGGCGGTTACCCCGACAGCAGCCTGTCGCTCGTGCCACTCGACTGGATGATGGCGCATGCGGAAGCCGCAGGCCTCCGATTCAGGGATGGAGAACGCAAGGCGGTGCAGGACGAGATGAACCCTTTCGGACCGATGCACGATTCGCGCGGCGGTCTCGCCAGCTACTACCGCTACCAGCCACGCCGGTTGAGCGCGCGCATGGAGCCCCCGGGTGATTCGACGCTCCTGATGCAGGACCCCGTTCGGCAACAGGCGCATGGCCGATTGCTCGAAGTGGTGGTGCATCCGAGCGTGATGGACCGCATCGAACACGGTACCGACGGCTATGCGCCCATCACGCTGCCCAGCAAGGGCTTCCTGATCGAAGGCCGACAAGCGCCCGGTCTCAACCTCGCTGAAGCCTCGGAGCCGGAGTCGCGACGAATGGCCGACGGCTCGATCCTCGTGTGGAACCTGGTGTGGAGGCGACGCATCGCCTACTTCTTCTCGATCCTCTTCACGCTGTTGCTGGTTCTGATGCCGCTGGTGGACGACCCTTCGGATTGCTCGGGCCCGGTGTGTCTTGTTTCTCCCGTGGTTTCCGCGGCGGGATCCTTTGTCCCTGCTTTCCTGCGGCCGTGGGCGCAGGCCTGGGCCAACAATCCGACCTTGTTTCTGCTGCTCGGCGTGGGTGCGCTGTACTGTCGAAGCAGAAGCATCTCCCTCCAGCTCGGTATTCACGACCGCATGAGAGAGATCTGGAAGCGGACCTCCCGTACGCCGGCACCCGAGCCCGGCATGGCGGATCGTGTCATCGAAGCCATCAGGACGAACCGCACGTACCAGAAGGTGCTTCAGTCGATCAAGTGGCGCGGCGCACCCGGTGTGTTCGGGCTGCTTCTGATCTACGGCCTCATCCTTGCGCTGGCGACCCTGGTCCTTCGGGTTCCGCCCCTGCTCATGTGGAGGAACGTCAGCGCCTCGTACTGCGAGCCCGGCAAGGATCGGGCGCCCGTGGGGCTCGCCCCCGTGACGGCCGACCGGCTCTTCGAGACGAAGGCGCCGTGCTGGGCGACCGGGATGGCGGTGCAAAGGGGCGCGCAATATCGCCTGAGCCTCACCGTCAAGGAGCCGTGGAACGATGGTGCCCGGGATCCGGACAAGCCCGGCGCCTCAGGGAAGGGCATCCCGACCGACCCCGAAGGCTTCTCGAACAGGAAAATGAAGTGGCTTGCGCCAATCGTCTTCCCCGGCAAACGCGTGCTCACGGCGAACTGGTTCCAGCCCGTGTTGTCCGTACGGGACAAGGATGGCCATTTCCACACTTTCCCCGTGAAGATGCTGGCCGATTCGCCGACGGTTCAAGCGGCTGACAGGATGTATAGCGGAACCTTCGAATCGCCCACGGACGGCGAGGCCTTCCTGTTTGTCAACGATGCCGTTCTGCTCTGGTACCTGCCCGGGAAAGCCGACTCACCACTTTTCTACAGCAACAACCAGGGAACGGCGGAAGTCTCGCTGACGCGCTTGCCGTACTCGGCGTTGCTGTTGGACAAGTAGTCGCGGCGTCCCGGCTTCATGCCTACTTGTGCATCAGCCGCTCGAAGCCCTGCCAGTCGCTCGCCATTGGGTCGTTCAGATGACGGGCGCATCGCTCGCTGAACAGGCGCGGCACCGCGTCCTCCGGGTCGGCCTCGCACACGGCCTCGAACACGCCCATCGCCGCGCCGAACTCGCCTTGGAAGTACAGCGCCATCGCCGATTCGAGCTGTGCGCGTGTCGCAAGCTTCGCCTCCCGGCGAGCCACCGGTTCGGCGTCGATGACCTCATGGAGATCGACGGCGACGTTCTTGCCCTTGACCGCCACGCGATCGACCCGGCGCAACGCGAAGGCTTCCGGCTGCTGCAGGCTGCGGAACATCTGCTCGCCGATGAGAAAACGCCCGCCATAGACCTTGGTGAGCTGCTCGATGCGCGAGGCGAGGTTGACCGTGTCGCCGATCACCGTGCACTGGATGCGGTCGACGCCGCCCACGGTGCCCAGCACGACGGGCCCGGTGTTGGCGCCGATGCCTGCCGCCAGCATTGGCTGCCCCAGCGCGGCGGCCTTGGTGTTGAAGGCTTCCAAGGCACGCCACATGTCGATCCCTGCACGCACGGCCGCGTCCGGCGGTGTGTCGAAGAGCACCTTGATCTCGTCGCCCGCGAAGGAGTCGATGAAGCCGCCGGCCTGCGTGATCTGCTCTTCCATGCTGCGGAAGTAGCGGTTGAGCAGGTCGATGATGCTGCGCGGGTCGAGCCGCTCGGCCAGCGGCGTGAAGCCGCGCAGGTCGGCGAACATCACGGTCATCGTCTTCGCGACGTTCTCGCCCAGGTCCACGCGCGCGATGTCGCGGCGGTCGAGGCTTTCGAGGAACTGGCTCGGCACGAAGCGCCGCTGCGCATCGATGAGCCGTTGCTGGTCCTTGTAGAGCCGGGCGTTCTCGATGGAGATCGACACCTGCGCCGCCAATAGCTTGATCAGTTCGATGCGGTCGTCGGTGAAGACGCCCGCCGTCAGGCTGTTCTCCATGTAGATCGCACCCTCGAACTTGCCATGGCGCTGCAGCGGAATGCACAGCACGGACTGCGGCTGGCGCGCGAGCAGGTACGCATCGCGCGCGAAGCGTCCGGCGCGTGCCGCGTCCTGCAGGACGATCGGGCTGTTGGTGTGCAGCACGTGGTACACGATCGAGATGGGCAGCGCGAGCGCGCCCTCGTTGCCGTCGAAGGGGATGGCGCGCGCCGGCGCGGCGGGCTCGGGGCCGTTCTCGCAGAGGCCTTCGATCATCAACTGGCCTTCGTCGCGCACCACGAAGCAGCCGCGCTGCCCGCCTGCGTTCTCCAGCATGATCCGCATGGTGGTCGTCCACAGGTGCTCCAGCGTGATCTCGCTGGAGATCGCCTGCGATGCCTTGAGCACCGAAGCCAGGTCGAGCGAGGCCGAATCGACGCCCGCCGCCTTCGTGCGAAGCAGGGAACTGAACTCTTCTTCCAGGTGCGTGACCTTGCGCCGCGCCCCCCAGGCTTCGTAGAGGTTGCGTGCGGCGCGCAGATAGCCTTCGGCCTGCTTGCCACGTCCGACGGCCAGCAGGTGCCGTGCGGCCAGCTCGTTGGCCATGGCTTCGTCGCGGCGGAAGCCGGCGTTGCGTGCTGCGTCCATCGCCTGTTCGTATTCGAAGAGCGCAGGCTCGATGCGGCCATCGAGGCGGGCAAGCTCCGCCTGCATGAGCCGCTGCAGGTGCAGGAAGTTCGCGGGGCAGTGCATCGCCCAGCGCGTCATGCGCCGCAGGTCGGCGCGCATGCGTGCGCGCGTCTCGGCCTGTGCGTCCGCCGTCATGCCGGGCAGGCAGGCGGCCAGCGTGAGAAAGGCGACGATGTAGAAGCGGGCCAGTTGCGGCAGCGACATCGCGGAGGCGATGAGCTTGTCCTGCTCGCGCACATGCACCAGCGCCTGCGCATGCTCGCCGTAGAAGTGGAAGATCTCCGCCTTGTAGATGTGGTAGTTGGCCACGCCGGTCATGAAGCGGCGCTGCTGCATGCCTTCGAGGCAGCGCTGCTCGTCGAAGGAGGCATCGTTCATCGAGTACAGCCCGTCGGTCAGGCCGAGGAAGTTGCGCTGCATCTGCAGGAAGAGGGTGCCCGAATCCAGCGAGTCCTGGTATTCGCAGTCGCGCACGATGGTCAGGAAATCGGCGTGCTCCTGCGCGGCCGTCTCCAGGTCGAGCCGCGGGTCCCAGATGATGCAGTCCTGCGCGCTGTAGGCGAGGTAGAGCAGGTCGCCCGACTCGTAGCCGGCCTCGATGCCGCGCCGGAACCACGGCGTCATGGTCGACCAGTGGTTGCTCCAGTGATGGATGAACATCGTGTAGACGAAGATCACGCGGGACTTCAGCGCGATGTCGTCGCTGCGGTCGTTCATGGCCACGGCGAGCTTGCCGTACTCGTAGCCGAGGGCCGGGTCGTCGAGCGCACCGCACAGCAGCATGCCGTAGGCCGCATAGGCAAAGGCCGACTCCGGGCTGTTGCCGTGGCGCAGGGAGATATTGACGGCCTTCAGGACCAGGAACGGAAACAGGTTGCCGCTGCCCGAGAGAAAGGCCGCGGGAAAGATCTCCATCAACAGACGGATCGCGACCTGATGCTCGCGCTCGGTCATCGGCGGCGCGCCGATGAGTTCGGAGATCTTCCTGCCGGCAAGGTTGCGCCGCACCGCCGCGATCTCGCGGCCGATGGCGGCCCGGTCGGGGTTGTCGCTGACCCGCATGCCCAGCAGCGCGAGCCCGGTCGTCGCAGCCTGCATCGACGCGTCCATCTTGCCGGTGGTGGCGTACTGCCGCGTTCGCATCGACAGGATCTCTGCCTTCTCGAGGTTCGTGCGGGCATGGGCCAGCATCTGCTCGATCCACGCTTCGGCTTCCTCGAAGTGGGCGGTCAGGTAGGCGCATTGCTGGTATTCCGTCGCGAGCGCCATGGCCAGATCGGGGTCGCCGCTCCAGGCATCCTCAGGCATCAGTTCCAGGCCGATTCGCAGGTAGCCGAGCGCGGATTCGTAGGACGACGAGCGTTGGGCACGGATGCCCGCGGCCAGGTTCATGCGCGCGAGCGACTTGCGCTCGTCCGCGTCGACGATGAGTCGACGGCATTCGTTGAGGTGGCCGACGATCTCGATCAGCCGCTGTTCGCGTTCTTCCTCGCTGGCATGAAGCTCGATCAGCCGCCCGATCGACAGGTGCACCGCCTCCTTGTGGTCGGCATCGATGAGCGCGTAGGCCGCCTGCTGCACGCGGTCGTGCTGGAAGCGGTAGAGCGGATTCAGCCCTTCCGCGCCGGAGTCCTTGCCGACCAGCTTGTAGTCTTCGTTGAGGGGAACGACCAGATGCCGTTGCAACGCCGGCAACAGGTCCTCGCCGGTCTCGTCCATCGGGCGTTCG
The DNA here is from genome assembly GCF_056400665.1 of Variovorax sp. P5_A3. Classification (NCBI taxonomy): domain Bacteria; kingdom Pseudomonadati; phylum Pseudomonadota; class Betaproteobacteria; order Burkholderiales; family Comamonadaceae; genus Variovorax; species Variovorax sp. P5_A3. The sequence goes on from NZ_JBFUKW010000002.1 coordinate 509,769, forward strand.
TGAATGATCGACAGCGTCCGCAGGTCGAAGGAGTCGCCGATGCAGGCCGCCAGTTGCAGCGCGCGCTGGGTCGCATCCGGCAGCTTGCGCAGATTGGCGAGCACGAAGTCGACCACGTCGCCGTCCAGTCCGCTGCGCCGCACGGCATCCATGTCCCAGCGCCAGCGGCCGGCATCGGGCGCGAAGGCGATGGCGCGCGCCTGCTCCAGCGTCCGCAGCATCTCGGTGAGGAAGAAGGGGTTGCCTTGCGCCCGCTCGTGCAGCAGTTCGGCCAGCGGCCGGCATGTGGCGGCGTCGGTGTGCAGCGCATCGGCGACCAGGTTCTCGACCGCGGTCTGCGCCAGCGGCAGCAGCGCCAGTTCATGGATGGCGCGGCTCTCCTGGATCTCGTTCAACGCAAGCCGCAGCGGGTGGCCGACGTCGACCTCGTTGCTGCGGTAGGCGCCGATGAACAGCAGATGGGGGAGGTCGCGTGCCGTCGCGAGCCAGCGCATCAGGTTGAGCGTCGACGCATCGCTGAACTGCAGGTCGTCCAGAAAGATCACCAACGGCTGCTCGCTCGCGATCGCGCGCACGAAGTTGAGGAAAACGAGCTGCAGCCGGTTCTGCGCTTCGTTGGGCGGCAGGTCGGGCACCTGGGGTTGTGCGCCGATGATCTGCGCCAGTTCGGGGATCAGGTCGAGCAACAGTTGCCCGTTGGGCGCCACGGCGGCATTCAGCTTGTGGCGCAACGCCTCGCGGCGCTCGCCGGATTCGACCATGAGCTGCCGCGCCAGGCTGCGAAAGGCCAGCGAGACCGCCGAGTAGGGCGTGCTGCGCTGGAACTGGTCGAACTTGCCCTGGATCAGGAAGCCCCGCCGCCGCACCAGCGGCTTGGCAATCTCGTTGACGAGCGCGGACTTGCCCACGCCCGAGTGGCCCGAGATCATGCAGAACTCGGTGCCGCCGGCGGCGACCCGCTCGAACAGCGCCAGCAGCGCCGCCTGCTCCGGCTCGCGCCCGTAGAGCCGCTGCGGGATGTTGAACTTGCGCGAGACATCGCGATGGCCGAGCGCGAAGGGCGTGATGGTCCCGGTCTGCGCCAACTCGCGCTGGCAGCGCCCGAGGTCTTCGATCAGGCCGTAGCTGCTCTGGTAGCGGTCTTCGGCATTCTTCGCCATGAGCTTCAGCACGATGGCGGAGACCGGCGCGGGGATTGTCGGATCGAGATCGCTGGGCGAGGGCGGCGCCTTGCCGATGTGGCTGTGCACCCATTCGAGCACCGTGCCCGCATGAAAGGGCAGCTTGCCCGTCAGCAGCTCGAACAGCGTGATGCCGAGCGAATAGAAGTCGGACCGGTAGTCGAGCAGCCGGTTCATGCGGCCCGTCTGCTCGGGCGACATGTAGCGCAGCGCCCCTTCGAGCCGGCGCGAGAGCGCGTCGTTCTGGCGCTCCAGCGACAGTTCCGATGCGATGCTGAAATCGATCAGCCGGATGGCGTCGGCATCATCGACCAGGATGCTGTGCGGCTCGATGTTCTTGTGCACCACGTCGAGCTCGTGCACGCGCGCCAGCGCATCGGCCAGCGAGATCGCGATGCGAAAAAGGCTCTCCAGCGGCAGGCCGCGCTCGCCCTGCACCTCGATTTCGTCGGCCAGCGAATGACCGAAAGGTTCGAGCACGAGCGCCACGTTGCCGTTGCCCCACGGCTCCAGCGCATGCACGCGCACGACGGACTCGATCGCCTGCAGGCGCGACAGCAGGTGGAACTCGCGGCGCAGCTCCGCCACTTCCTGTCGGCCGGGGTACTCGACATCGAGCGTCTTGATGACCACCGGACGGCCATCGGCGACGCGCACGGCCCGGTGGATCGAGCGCCTTTGCGACTGGTGGATGCGCTCGCCGATCTGGTAGCCGGCAATCGTGAGCACGCGGGCCGATGCTAGATGCCGAAGACCCGCTGGGTCCTGTCGGCGTAGGCCTCGGCGGCCGTGTCGCGCAGCGGCGAGCCGTGACCGCAGAGCGCATGGCGATAAGGCAGCGCGCGCAGGCGGGCATAGTCCTCGCCCTTGGGCTCGTTGACCTGCATGAAGAGGGGCCCGAAGTTGGCGGGCTGGAAGAAGCCCATCCCGGCCATCATCTCGCGCGATTGTTCGGAGAAGTACTCGTTCGGCTCGACCCAGTTCTGCAATGCGTCGCAGGCCACGAGGATGCCGCCGGCGCGATCGATGCGGATGATGCTTTCCGGCAGCTTCGTGGTGCCGAAGGCGAAGACGCTGCACCCGGCGAAGGGCATCTCCCCGTCCGGCACGAGGGACTTGTCGACCTGCAGCCCGTGCGCATGCGTGGTGCCGGGCGGTGCCCAGAAGGTGGCGCCGTAGCGCTGCTTGTAGAACGCGTTGTCCTCGTCGTGCAGGGCGCCGATCTGGACGACGTTGACGACGCGGCCGAGCGATTCGAGCCGCGCAAGCCCGGCTTCATCGAGCCGGACCGGATTGATCAGCGTGAGTGCGTCACCATCGCGAACCACCGTCATGTTGCGGCTGAAGTGCCATGGTGCGTTCATGAGCACCGTCTTCATCGTCCCCGTGACGAAGAAGACATCGGGAAAGACCTCTTCCAGCTCGCCGTGCGGTAGGGCGGGGGGCAACGCATCCATCGGGTGACTCCAGGGCATGGGGAAGGCGTGAGCGTACTTCGGCGGCGTCGGCGCGACAAGCAAGACCTCAGTCGTAGGCGAATCTGCCGGCGTAGCGGTACTCGTCCATGTAGGCGTGCAGGTACTCGTCGAGATAGCGGCGTTGCGCGGGTGTCAGGCGGCCGTGGCGCAGGTCGTCGAGGGTCTCGCTTCCGTCCGAGTGGTCGAGCCGCTTGAGGTGGAAGAGCGTCATGTCCTTGCCGCCGAAGTAGCCCTGCAGGAACCGGTGGTAGTCACGGGCGCCGGCCATGTCGAACACCGCGCCGGCCAGCGCCGTGAGATTCGGTTGCCGGGCCAGCGTGGCGGCAGTGAAGGTGGGGTAGTCCCCCGCCGGCGGCACGAAGGGCGCGATGTCGCTTTTCGGCATCACGGGTTGCCGCTGCAGCGCATCGATGTACGCCGCATCCAGGCCGGCGGCCCTCGCACCCTGGAGCAGGATGTTCAGGTAGCGCCGCGTGGGCAGGCAGGCATCGTCGAGGAAGGCGGGCAGTCCCGCATAGGCGATGGCGCGCTGCTCGCCCGTTTCGGTGCCGACGACGACCTCGAAGCGGTCATAACCGTGCCCGTACGCTTCGGCAGCATCGAGCAGGGCGAGGTGCTTCGGCTCGCACAGGTGCAGCACCCCGCGCACCAGATCGGACGGATCGGCGGACCGCTCGATGTTGCCGACGCCGCCCTCGTGCCGGAAGAAGTGCTGCACGTTGAAGCGCAATCGCCAGCCGTGCAGCACGGCCCGTAGCGATGCTCGCGGCTCGACGCCCTTCGCGCACAGCGACTGGAGATCCATGTTGGAGCCATAGCCGAAGTACCAGAACACGAGTCTTCTCCTGTTGCACCTTTGCCAGTTAGTATCCAACGAAAGGGGAGCGGGCTGCCCCGGCCGTGCGGCCGAAGGATGGTCCCGGATGCAGGCAACGACCTTCAACGAGGAGAACCTCAGTGGCCCAGAACGCTCCCGCGAGCCAGGACTTCGTCCTCAGCCGCCAACCTGCGCGCAACACCTTCGCGGGCAATCCGGCCTACCGCCTGTGGCGATTCGACGTCGACGCCGACAGCCTGCTCACGCCGATGCCGCTGGACCCCACAGCCACCCTGGACCCCACCCACCAGCTGGTGCCCATCGGCCGATACCTGCTCGAATGGGGCCCGCTGATGCTGAAGCCCTACCAGCCCTGCTTTCCCTATCGCCTGTTCGCGTTCGATCCGCAAAGCGCCAACCCGCTGGCCACGACACCCGTGCAGCACGGGCTCTGGACCAAGACGAAGTTCTGGCAGTACCGCCCGGACTTCGGCAATCCGCAGGGCGCACACGAAGGCTATGACTCAGGTGAGGAGCTTCTCCTGCTGCCGCTCGGCGGCTTCATGCTCAATGTCATTCCGACCGAAGGGCGCGGCACCTTCCAGCTCTGGAACTTCGACCCCAGTCCGTTGAAGCCGGGCGCCGCCGACCCGTTGCCGCTGCCCTACACGCCGCAGGGCTCCTTCGACTCCATCCAGTTCGGCCACGAGCTGATCCCGCTGGGCAACTACGTGCTCGACCGCCTGCCCGAGACGGGCGAATACTGGCTCTGGAGCTTCGACCCGCAGAACGTGATGCCGCTGGGCCTGCCAGCGATCCAGCAGGGCCAGTGGAAGGACATCGACGCGAGCCACAGCCTCGCGGTGATCGGCGAGCATGTGCTCGACTGGACACCCGCCGACGGCGCCTATCGTCTCTGGCGCTTCGACCCCCGCAGCGCGAATCCACTGACCGGCCCGGTGCGCACCGGCACCTTGCCGCCGGAACTGGACGTGAACACCGTCCTGACGGGCATCCAAGGTCTACGGGCCGTCGATGCGGCGCGCAGCGAGGTGCCGGGCACCATGGATTTCATGCGTTCGAAGATCAAGCACGTCGTCTACCTGATGCTGGAGAACCGCTCCTTCGATCACGTCTGCGGCTGGCTCTACGACAAGGGCGAGACCGGCATCAACTTCGTCGGCGACGACAGGCCCTTCGATGGCGTCGACCTCGACATGTTCAACGTCGACCCCGGCATGAAGGACGCCCAGGGCAATCCGACCAAGGTCCATGTGCTCAAGTACAAGGACGGGGAACTCAGCGACGACTGGGACCTGGACTTCCTGCCCCAGGACCCGTACCACGACAAGTCCGACGTGATGCGCCAGATGTTCTTCGGCAACCGGCAGGGCTACCAGCAGCGCGCGAAGCCGACCATGGACGGCTTCGTGTGGAACAACGGCGTGCACGAGGTGATGTGGACCTATTCGCCCGAGCAGTTGCCGGTGCTCAACGGCCTCGCGAAGGGCTTCGCGGTGTCGGACGCATGGTTCTGCTCGATGCCGGGCGCCACCGACCCGAATCGCGCGATCGCCTTCACGGGCTCGGCCGGATGCACGCTCAACAACTTCCAGAACGGAACCCAGTACACCTACTGGCCGCTCTCGCCGCATCGCCAGTCGATGTGGAAGGTGCTGTGGACCAACGGCTTCACCGATTGGAAGATCTACAACTCCGTGGAGTGGATGAACTTTGTCCACACGTACCACCTGTTCCTGCAGGGGCAGATCCCGTCGGTGGACGCCGCGATCGCGCAGAACGCCACGAGCTTCATCGACGGCATCGAGCAGTTCAAGAAGGACGCGCGGGCAGGCAGGCTCCCCACCTTCAGCATGTTGGAGCCCGCATGGATCGCGACGTCGGGTACGAGCTCCTACCACCCGGGCGCCGACCTGGTCCCGGGCGAGAAGGCATTGAACGAAATCTACGAGGCCTTGCGTGCGGGGCCCGCATGGAACGAGACGCTGCTCGTCATCACCTTCGACGAGCACGGCGGCATCTTCGACCACGCGAGCCCGCCCTACGCGGCGAACCCCTGGCCCAACGACGTCGTCGACGGCTTCCGCTACGACGTCATGGGCGTGCGCGTGCCGACCGTCCTGGTCTCGCCATGGATCGAGGAGAAGACGGTGTTCCGCTCGCCGACCGACGTGGCCTATGACGCGACCTCGTTCATGGCGACGCTGCTGCATTGGTTCGGCATCCCGCAGTCGCGCTGGGCGGTGGGCGAGCGGGTGCAACAGGCGCCGACCTTCGAAGGCGTGTTCCAGCGCACTTCACCGCGCTCCGATGCACCTTCGCTCACGCCGCCCTACGACAGGATGTTCCCGCGTTCGGGCAGTTCGGGCCGCAGCGAGCGGGTGCATGGCCTTCACCGGCTCATGGCGCCGCGCGTGGTGGCGACGCTGGCCGCGGGCAGGCTCAGCCCCGAGGAGATCGGCAGACTCTCGGACGAGATCCTTGCCGGTGCGACCGATCTGAAGACGCTTCACGCGATGCTGGACAACCTGGCGAAGCGCCTGGCCTGAAGCGCGTCACGGAAGAGTCACGGAAGAGTCACGGAAATTCACAGAAGATCCTCGCCGACCAGGGTCGCGAGCAGCGAAAGCCGCAGCCGCCTTGCCCAGGTCGAATCCGGCTCGCCGGCATGCACGACCTCCTGCCGCTGGCCGCTCTGCGCGACCCATTGAAGGCGTTGCTGGTCGTCCACATAGCGGACCTGGTAGCTCCGGGGCAGCCTTTCGTCCCGCAGGAGCATCGCGACCTGGCCGGCCAGCACCGGGCTGTCGACGATGAGGCTCATCTCCGTGTTGCTGTGCGCGGAGCGGCGGTCCATGTTCATGGAGCCGATGGAGAGCCAACGCTGGTCGACCACCGCCAGCTTGGCATGCAGGCGGCCGAGCGAGCCGTGCGGCCCGTCGGCGAGGGACGGCCTGTCGTCGTCCTCCTCGGGCATCAGTTCGTAGAGCGCGACCCGCATCTTCAGCAGCGACGCGCGGTAGCGCGCATAGCCGAAGTGCGCCAGCGGCTCGTCGGTTGTCGCAAGGGAGTTGGTCATGACGGACACGCTCACGTCGCTGTCGGCGGCCCGCTGCAGCACATCCATCGTGCGGCGGCCGGGGATGAAGTAGGGCGAAGCGACCAGCACCTCGGAGGTGGCCAACTGCAGCAGGTCCAGGTTGCCGTTCATGACGACGCCGTCGGCGAGCGAGTCGTTGTCCGCATCGACCTTTTGCGGTGCGTCTGCCACCACGCGCACCGTGGCCATGTGCATCTCGACGCGGCCGGCGGCCAGTTGCGTGCCGACGCTGCTCTGCCCGAGCGAATCGCGCGCCGTGAGTGGCATTGCCGCCGCACCCGCCGCCTGCACAGACTGCTCGAAGCGGCGCCGTGCGTCGGCGGGGTCGAGGCCCTGCGCGGCCAGGCTTTCGATCGGATAGGCGTGGCGGCTGTTCCAGTAGGCGTCGAACACCGCCGCCATCTCGCCCACGACCGCCCCTGTCGAGAGCATGTCCATGTCGATGAAATTGGCGGGTTCGCTGCGGCCGAAGTACGCGTCGGCGATGTTGCGGCCGCCGCTGATGGCGAATGCGCCGTCGACGATGAACAGCTTGTTGTGCATGCGGCGGTTGATGCGCGAGAACTCGTGCATCGAGAGCAGCACCCGCGAGCGCATGCTGCCGTCGCGCACCGGCAGCGGGTTGAACATGCGCAGCTCGACCTGGGGCTGCGCGGCCAGGCCGGCCAGGAACGCGTCTTCGCCGGTGGCGTTCAGGTCGTCCACCAGGACGCGGACGCGCACGCCGCGGGCGGCGGCATCGCCCAGCTCGCGCAGGAACTGGCGGCCCGACGTGTCGTCGGCGATCTGGTAGTACTGCACGTCGATCGATCGCTCGGCGGCGCGCGCCAGCGCAATGCGCGCCTCGAAGGCCTGGTCGCCGGCGGGCAGCAGGCGCAGGGCCGAGAGCTGCGGTTCGTCGGCGGGCAGCGATGCCGCCGCGAGCGCGGCGAGGCGCGTGTCGGCCGCCTCGGTGATCGCCTGGGAAACCGGCCGGTGGACGTTGTCCGGCAGGCTGGCGCAACCCAGCATACCGAGCAGCACCACCACGAAGACCACCAGCGCCACGCCCACGCGCGCCTGGGCCATGCCGAACTCGATCAGGCGCATGGCGATGCTGTGTGCGATCAGCATGCGGCAGCGCTCGGCGGGGGGCTTGTTGGCGGGCTTCATGGCGGGCGGCGACGGCGCAGGGGGTCCTTCGGGTGATACAGCGAATCTAGGCAAAGGCCTCCCACTTCACGAGGAATCAGTACGCATCGAGCGAGTGACAAGGATCACATCCGGGCCCTTGGCGTCACATAATGGATTGATGAACTCGCCCGTCGAAGGCCTCGACGACCGCCTGCCGCAGTCCCTGCTCGACGCCATTGCGCCGCACGGGCTGACGCGCACCTTTCCGGCGCACGCGATCCTCATCAATGAAGGGGATACGACCGACTCGCTCTACATCGTCCTCAGCGGGCGGGTGAAGGTCTACGCCAGTTCGGACGACGGCCGCGAACTGGTGCTCACCGAGTACGGACCCGGCGGTTATTTCGGCGAGCTGTCCATCGACGGCGAGAAGCGCTCGGCCTCGATCAAGGCCATCGAGCCTTGCACCTGCCGGGTGGTCCAGGGCTCGGAACTGCGCCAGTTCCTCGCGGACAACCCCGACTTCGCGGTTCACCTGACCCGCAAGCTGATCCGCATGGTGCGGCGCCTCACCGAGCAGGTGCGCAGCATCGCCCTGCAGGACGTCTACGGCCGCATGGTGCGGGTGCTGACCGAACACTCCGAACCGGTCGGCAACGAGCGCGTGCTGCGCCACAAGCTGACGCAGCAGGACATCGCCGACCGCGTCGGTTCTTCGCGCGAGATGGTGAACCGGGTCATGAAGGAGCTCACCGCCGGCGGCTACGTCGGCCAGCGCGACGGGCGGATGGTCATCCTGCGGAAGCTGCCGCCATCGTGGTAGCCCGGCGCGCACTGTTGCTGGGCGTGGCGCTGCTGCTCGGCGGCTGCACGACCTATGGCGTGGTCGTGAACGTGCCGTCGGCGCCGGGGGAGCAGGGGCCCGTCTATTCGCTGGGTGAATTCGCCCGGAGCCAGCATCGCCGTTCCGACGAACTGAGGCTGGCTGTCGCGTTCTCGGGCGGCGGCACGCGCGCCGCAGCCCTGTCCTATGGCGTCATGCAGGAGTTGCGTGACACGCGTGTGACGCTGAACGGCAAGGAGCAAAGCCTGCTCGATGGGGTCGACATCATCAGTTCGGTCTCCGGCGGCAGCTTCACCTCTGCCTACTATGGCCTCTACGGCAATCGCATCTTCGACGACTACGAGGAGCGCTTCCTTCGCAGCGACGTCCAGGGTGCGCTGCTACGCGGTCTGTTGAATCCCTTGCGCTGGTTCAGCAGCCACGGCCGCACGGAAATGGCGGTGACCTACTACCAGCAGTCGCTGTTCGGCGATGCGACCTTCGGCGACCTGGCCAGGCGCGACGCACCGTTGATCCTGATCAACACCTCCGACTTGAGTTCGAGCGGCCGCTTTTCCTTCGTCCAGGAATATTTCGACCTGATGTGCTCCGACCTGAGCAAGTTCCCGTTGGCTCGCGCCGTCACCGCGTCGAGCGCCGTGCCCGTGATCTTCGGGCCTGTGGTGGTAGAGAACTACAGTGGCTGCGCCAGTGGAATGCCCCCTTGGCTCGCGGCTGCAAAGAAGCGCGACAGCGACAACGACTACCTGAGCATGGTCGTGCAGGACGACCTGGCCTACGAAAACAAGGTCGCCCACAAGTACGCCCAGTTCGTCGATGGCGGGATCACCGACAACCTGGGCCTGCGTGCATTGCAGGATGCGATCGAACTGGCGGGTGGCGCGGAGAGCTATGTCCGGAAGCTCGACGTCGCGACACCGCGTCGCATCGCCATCATCTCGGTCAACGCGGCGGCCGACCAGCCCGCGGGCATCGGCGAGACCAGCCGCGATCCGTCTTTCGAGGAGACGATGAACGCCGTCACCAATATCCAGCTGCATCGCTACAACGTCGCAACGCTGCAGCAGACACGGCAGAACCTCGATCGCTGGACGCGCGAACTCTCGACGCCCGAGCGGCCCGTGAGTTCGTATTTCGTCCAGTTGAGTTTCGAGGACGTGCCCGACCTGCCGCTGCGCCGCTTCCTCAACGGAATCCCGACCAGCTTCGCCCTCGACAAGGAGCAGGTGGCGCAGTTGATCGCGACCGGCCGCGCGTTGCTGCGCAACAGTCCGGAGTTCCAGCGCTTGCTGGCCAGCTTGCGGGCGCAGGAGACGGGCGCGGGCGCGTCGTCGCCTACCGCAGCATCGTCGCGACCTGAACGAAGCCGCTGATCACCAGCGCGTTGCACAGGTCGATGATGAACGCTCCCACCACCGGCACCAGGATGAAGGCCTGCGGCGCGGCGCCGTAGCGCGCACAGATCGCCTGGATGTTCGCGATGGCCGTCGGCGTCGCGCCGAGCCCGAATCCGCACTGGCCGGCCACCAGCACCGCCGCTTCGTAGTTCGCGCCCATCACCCGGTAGGTGACGTAGGTGGTGTAGAGCGCGACCCCGATGCCGTTGAGGGCCAGGATCACGAACATCGGCAGCGCCAGTGACGCCAGCTCCCACAGGCGCAGGCTCATCAGCGCCATCGCGAGGAAGAGCGACAGGGAGACGACGCCGGTAAATGACAGTGCGTGGCCATCGATCTCGTGCACCCGGGCCAGCGCAAGCACGTTGCGCAGCACCGCACCGACGAACAGTGTCCAGACGAAGGTCGGCAGCGTGAACACGGGGTTCTCCGTCCAACGCGAGAGGGCGGTCCCTACTGCCACGCTGGTCGCGACCAGCATGATCGTGACGGTCAGGCGTTCCGCCGTGAATGGCTCGACGGCCTCCGCTTCGTCATGCGCAAGCGCCTGTTCGTCGGACACGCCGAGCGGCTCGCCGCGCGCCTGGAGGCGACGGATCAGACGCATGGCCACGGGCCCGCCGATGACGCCGCCCACGATGAGGCCGAAGGTGGCCGACGCGAGGGCGAGCGCCGGCGCCTCCGCCACGCCGAACTGTTCGGCGAAGCGCTGGCCCCAGGCCGCGCCGGTGCCGTGCCCTCCGGCCATCGTGACCGAGCCGGCGATCAGGCCGATCAACGGGTCGATGCCCATGACCTTCGCCGTGCAGATGCCGATGAGGTTCTCCAGGAGAAGCATGCCGATCACGCAGACGGTGAAGCGAAGCAGCGGACCACCGCCCCTGGCGACCATGCGGGCGTCGGCGCCGAGGCCGATGGTCGCGAAGAAGGCCAGCATGAGGCCGGGCTGCAGCGCCGTGTCGAACGCGATCCGCACGCCCACCGGATGGAGTGCGGCCACGAGGACCGCGGCAACCAGTCCCCCGACGACCGGTTCGGGGATCGAGTACTTGCGCAGGAACGCGATGCGCTTGATCAGAAGTCGACCCACGACCAGCACGAGTGCGGCGATGGCGAGCGTTGCGGGAACGCCGAGGCTGATATCCAAGTTCACTCCTCAAGGTAGCCTGTGAACGGCTTTGGCCCGCATCCTGCCATATTCGTCCGGGCTCCTGCGAGCCCGATGAAGAGGCAGGGTGCGGGCCGAGAGGAACGGTCAGTTCTTCAACGGGCCCGGTGGATCAGGGCGGGCAGGGCGAGGCCGCGGTGGCCAGCGCGATCCCGGCACGCAAGTCCTTCGTCGACTGCGTCGTGTCGTCCACCCCGAAGACGTTCTTCGTGAAGGTGCAGCCGTAGGTCGCCTGCGCGACGGTTGCCGCCGTCACGACGTCGTCGCCCGCGGGCTTCACGCCGTCGCGTTCCCACTTGATCATGTCGTCGAAGGCGGTGACCTGCTCCGCGACGGTGAAGTCGCAGTGCGATGCGCCGCGGATCGCGCGCTGCACCAGCCAATCACTGTTGCCCTTGGCCGCGACGCGCTTGTTGTAGACCTGCTCCATGCTGAAGGGCACGTACAGGTCGCCCAGTGTGTGCAGGGTCACGACCGGGATCTTGAACTCGCCGTTGGCCTTCGGGATCCAGCGCAGTCCGTCCCTGCGCAGGCGGTTGGCATCGGGCTCCGCCGTGAGCTTGAGCGCCGACGCGTTGAGCGCGGCGGAGCCGGCCGTGTCGCCGTCGATCACGTAGGTGAAGCGGTTGGTGTCGACCCCGTTCTTGTTCAGGATGCCCGTGACCGTGCCGTCGCCGCCGAACACGCCCCAGACCAGCGGGAAGGTGCCGCCGTTGGAGAAGCCGAGGCTGAACAACGGGCGCTCGCCGCCGGTGAGGTTCTTGATCACCGATGCGTACTTGACGCCCACGGTGGCCGAGGGCGTCACGGCCGCGGTGGGCGCCGACGGCGACGGGAAGCTCGAGAACAGCGTGCCCGTCACCTGCGCCAGGATGTCGGACCAGTTGGTGAACGGGTACTTGGGCACGCCGGCCAGGGCTTGCGCCGTGACCTGCGCGGCCGCGAAGTAGTCGAACAGCTCGGTGTCGCCGACCACGCCGCACATCGGCACCGCGCCGTTGTACTTGACCTTGTGGTTGGCAGTGGCGAAGGCCTCGTCCTCGATCGCGGCCGCGGTGATGTGGCCGCCCATCGAATGCCCGGTGATGTAGATCTTGCTCGGCGCCGCCAGCGTGCGGCCGGCCGCCGCGGCGATCTTGTTGAACTCCAGGGCCAGCGCGTTGGTGTCCTCGACGCCCACGCGCACGTCGTAGTAGTTCTTGCTGTAGCTCGATGCGGCCCAGGCGTAGCCGTTCTGGATCAGGTAGCGGCGGATCGACGGATTGTTGACGCCCAGCGCGTTGCCGGTGCCTGCATAGCCGTGCGCGTACATCACGAGCTTGCCGTTCCAGTTGGCCGGCACCTCGACGCGGTAGGCCGCGCCGCCGAGCACGCCGGCCCAGCGGCTGGTGGTCGTGTTGTCGACCGTGTCTGCCGCATCGGCCGCGAGTGCCGCGAAGGTGGTGGCCGTCGGCGCCGCGGGCACGAAGGTGTTGCGGTCGTCCTGGGCGCGCTTCTCTTCCGGTGCGGGAGCAGGCGCCGGTGCAGGGGCGGGCGCCGGGGCCGGCGCTGCCGCGATGGGGAGGAAGGCTCCTCCGTTGCCGCCGCCGCCACATGCGGCAAGGCTGAGAGTGGCCGCCAGCGCCAGGAGCTGGGCACGATTCTTTTGCATGGGTTTTGTCTCCGTGATGTGAATACACAAACCGGCGCCGCACTGCCTGGACAGTGCGGCGCCGGCGGTCGGAGCGTAGGGGGACGTGCGTGCGGTCCGGTGCGGAGTTACCCGGAGCCGCTATCACCTAGGCGACACGAGGGTCGCGGAACTACCCGTCGGCGGGCGTCGCGACGGCGTACACCTCGACCGGTGCCGCCTTGCCCCGGAACGCCGCGGGGCCCAGGTGCTCGACGACGATCCGTCCATCGAGCGCGAACTGCGTGGCCGTGTCGATCAGGATCAGGCGCCCGGCAAGCTTGGTGTGTTCCTCGAGCCGCGCAGCGAGGTTCACCGTGTCGCCGATGCAGGTGTAGGTCGCGCGCTGCTGCGTGCCGGTGTAGCCCGCGACCATCTCGCCGGTCGCGACGCCCACGCCCATGCGGATCGCCTTCTTGCCGGTCGCCGTGCGTTCGAGGTTCAGCAGGTCGATCATCTCCACCATCTCGAGCGCAGCGCGCACCGCAGCCGCGCCGTGGTCCTCCAGCGGCAGCGGCGCGCCGAAGATCGCCATCAGGCCGTCGCCGATCATCTGGTTGACCACGCCGCCATGGCCATTGATCGCGTCGAACATCAGCGTGTAGTAGGTGTTCAGCAGCTCGATCGTCTCTTCGGGTGGCTGCGATTCGACGATCGAAGTGAAGCCGCGGATGTCGCAGAACATCACCGTGGCGAAGACTCGCCGTCCGCCCAGAGCGAAGCCCGATTGCTGCAGGTCCTGGGCGACTTCCGAAGTCGCGAAGCGGCGGACCATCTCCTTTTGCTGGTCGCGCAAGCGCTTCTTCTCCAGACTGGCGCCGATGCGTGCCTTCAGCAGCACCGCATTGACGGGCTTGTGCAGGTAGTCTTCCGCGCCCAGTTCGATGCAGCGCGCGATGTCGGCGACACCTTCGAGCGACGAGGTCACGATCACGGGCAGGTCCTTGAGCTTGACGTCGGCGCTGAGGTGTTCCAGCACCTCGAAGCCGGTCATCTCGGGCATCTCCATGTCGAGCAGCAGCAGGTCGAAGGGCTCGCGCCGCAACATCTCCAGCGCGATGCGGCCGTTCTCGGCGCACTGGACGGTGTGGCCCTGCAGTTCGAGGCTTCGCGTCAACAGCAGGCGGTTGACCTTGTTGTCATCTGCTACCAGCAGGCGCGCGGGCGCATGGCGCAGGTCAACCATGGCTCAGTTCCTGGAGGGCGGCGGCGGCGCGCGCGTATTCGGCCGCGAGTGCGTCGAGCGCGTTCGATTGCCGGGCGGCGGCGAGTCCTCCGAGCTCCTGCTCGCGCGCCATGGCCCCGAGCGTGAGCGCGCCGAAGGTGAGGCTGTTCGACTTCAGCGAATGCGCCGCGCGGCGGAAGGTATCGGCATCGCCCGCGGCCAGTGCGTCGCGGAGTTCCTTCAGCATTGCGGGTGCTTCCTCGAGAAAGGTCTGTACCAGTTCCTTCACGAAGTCGGCCCCCGCGGCTTCCTGCAGCTCCGAGAAGGTCGCGCGGTCGATCGTTGCCTGGCTCTTGTCATCTCTCACGTCATCGGTCCTTTCGTGCGGGCACGCTGTTCAATGCTTCGACCAGCCGGTCGACGCGGATCGGCTTGGTCAGGTAGTCGTCCATGCCGGCTTCCATGCACATTTCGCGGTCGCCTTGCATCGCGTTGGCCGTCATCGCCACGATGCGCGGTCGCGATGGAGGATCCAGCAATGTGCAGATCTGCCGGGTAGCGTCCAGCCCGTCGAGTTCGGGCATCTGTACGTCCATCAACACCACATCGTAGGCTTGTCGCTGCACCGACTCCACGGCCTCGATGCCGTTGGAGGCCAGGTCCGCGCGGTAGCCCATCTGCTGCAGCAGGCGCATCGCGAGCTTCTGGTTCACCGCGTTGTCTTCGGCGAGCAGGATGCGAAGCGGATGGCGCGCAGCCATGGTGGGGTCGATCTGCGGCTTGGTCGCAGCACCGGGCGCGGGCTTCGCGGGCGCGTCGTGCGCGAGCAGGCTCACCAGCGTGTCGAAAAGGTGCGACTGGCGGATCGGCTTGGCCAGGTAGGCGTTGAACAGCGCACTGGCATCGCCGATTTCGCGCCGGCCGAGCGAACTGAACAGCACGAGCGGCAGCGCCGGATGACCGGCGCGGATGCGCCTGGCGAGGGCGACGCCGTCCATCCCGGGCATGTGCATGTCGAGGATCGCAAGATCGAAGCGCTCGCCCTGTTCTAGCCAGCGCAAGGCCTCGGCCGGGGATTCGGTGTCACGCGCTTCCATGCCCCACTTGCCTGCCTGGAGCGCGAGCACGCGCCGGTTGGTCGCGTTGTCGTCGACGATCAGCAGGCGCTTGCCGAGCAGGTCGGCCTGCTCGCCGATGAAGTCGCGGCGTGCGCTCGGGGGCAGTTGCGCGAGCGGCACCTCGATCGTGAAGAAGAAGGTCGAGCCGGTGCCCGGCCCGTCGCTCTCGACCCACATGGTGCCGCCCATCAGTTCGGCCAGGCGCTTGCTGATCGCCAGGCCCAGGCCGGTGCCGCCGTACTTGCGCGTGGTGCTGGAGTCGGCCTGCGAGAAGGACTGGAACAGGCGGCCCATGCCTTCCCTGGTCAGTCCGATGCCGGTGTCGCGCACCGCGAAGGTCAGGGTGACCTTGTCCGCGGGCAGGGCCTTCGCGCCGACCGTCACCACGACTTCGCCGGCCTCGGTGAACTTGACCGCATTGCTCATCAGGTTGAGCAGGACCTGCCGCAGCCGCGTGAGGTCGCCGCTCACGGCGGGAGGCACATCGCCCTCGAACACGTAGGCGATGTCGAGGTTCTTCTCGGTAGCACGCGTGCTCACCAGGTCGAGCGCAGACTCCACGCAGTCGCGCAGGTCGAAGGGATGCTGCTCGATGTCCATCCGGCCGGCCTCGATCTTCGAGTAGTCGAGGATGTCGTTGATGATGGTCAGCAGCGCATCGCCCGAGTCGCGGACGGTCGAGACGTAGTCCTGCTGCTCGGCGTCGAGCTTCGTGTCGAGCAGGAGGCCGCTCATGCCGATCACCGCGTTCATCGGCGTGCGGATCTCGTGGCTCATCATCGCGAGGAAGGCGCTCTTCGCTTCGTTGGCGGCCTCGGCCGCGGCGCGCGCCTCGCGGGTCTCATTGAACAGACGCGCGTTCTGGATGGCGATCACCGCCTGGTCCGCGAAGGTCTTCAGCAGCTTGAGGTCCTTGTCGGCGAAAGGCCCCGGCGGCTGGCGGGTGACGTGGATCGATCCGATGAACTGGTCCTCCCACATCAGCGGCGCGACCATGATCGCGTAGGTGCCGATCTGCTCCGCCACCTGCCGGATGAAATAGGGCGCCTCTCGCTGGGCGAGCACATCCGGAATATGGAAGACGCCGGGCCCTCTCATGGACAGGCCCAGCGGCGTGCGATCGATGGGGCGCGGATAGAACTGTTCGAGCACTTCGCGCGCCGAACCGCGATGCGCGCCCAGATGCACCATCCCGTCGTCGCCGACCAGCGAGATGCCCACCTGCCGGCCGGAAAACAGGCGCTGGCAGCTTTCCAGGATCTTGTCGAACACGGGTCGCGCGTCCTCCATGGAGCCGCTGATGACCTGCAGCACTTCGGCCGTGGCGGTCTGCTGCTCCAGCGCCTCGCGCGTCTCGTTGAAGAGGCGCGTGTTCTCGATGAGCGACTCGCTCAGCTCGGCGGTGCGCTCCTCGACCTTTCGCAGCGCCTGCTGCGTTTCGTTGAACAGGCGCGCGTTCTGGATTGCGATCACTGCCTGGTCGGCGAAGGTCTTGAGCAGCGCCCGCTCGCTGCGCCGGAAGGGCCCCACCTCTTTGCGCTGCATGCTCAGCAGACCGATGCCGCGGCCCTGCCACATCAGCGGTGCGGCCAGGTTGGCGAAGCTCCCCCCGAGCTGGCGGGCGTTGCGTTGCAGCACGGGCGGTGCCCCTGCGTCATTCAGGACGTCGGCGAACTCCACCAGTTCACCGCTGCGGAAGGCAAGCTCGGCCGATGTGTCGGACGGCGGCGCCGGATAGCTCATCTGCATCAACGGCTGGAGTTCGGCGGCGCGCGCCTCGCCGATCGCGGCGCGGCCAGCGGCGGTCATCATCCACCGCTCGAGCGCGAGTTGGCCGTCGTCGTCGACCATCATCAGCGCGAAGGAACTGGCGTCGAACAGCCGGTCGCAGCACTCGAGGATCTTGTCGAACACCGGGCCCGGGTCGGCCACGGAACTGCCGATCACGTGCAGCACTTCGGCGGTCGCGGTCTGGTGCGCCAGCGTCTCCTGCGTCTCGTCGAACAGGCGAGCGTTTTCCAGCGCGACGCCCATGCTCGCCGCCACGGTTTCGAGGAGGCGGACCTCGTCGGCCTCGAAGGCGTATTCGCGTTCGTGGTTCTGCAATCCGATGGCGCCCAGCACGCGGTCTCGGCCGATGATGGGGACGGCCGCGATCGAATGCGCCCAATCGGTCCCCGGCGCGGGGTGGAGACCGGCCTGGGTCTGCTCCTCGCGTGTGTTCGCCACGCGCACCTCGCGCATGTGGAGGATCCGTACGAGCGGTTCGTCCGCCTTGATCGATCGTGGCGGCGGCAGGGGCAGTGGCTGGTTGTGCTCGTAGCGGTACAGCACCTGGATCAGGTCGGTCTTCTCGTCCCACCAGAGGATGTTCACGTCGCCGGAGTCGAACACCTCGCGCAGCTTGTCGCCCACCATCCGGATGATGGCCTCGAATCCCAGCCGGTCGGCCATGCCTTGCTGGATGCTGTCGATGAGGGTGAGCGCGCCGGCATGCTGCGCCAGTTCGGCGTTGCGCTCGGCCAGGCGGTGCTCCACGTCCTCGCGGGCGCGCAGGTTGAAGAGGGCCCCTGCAGCCTGGCTCGCCAGCGTGGAAAGCAGGTCGCGGTCCGCATCCCGGAAGCGTCCGACAGCGCCTTCGATATCGGCGTAGAGGAATCCGGGCAGGGCGTCCTGCGCCATCAACGGGGCGATCAGGCATGAGCGCTGGGCGGCGGGTTTGGCCCCGGCGGGTCCGTGCCGAAGGCTTGCGGTGCGCGCGCGGCGGGCTTCGGCGAGCCACGGTTCGATGGCGCGGAGCAGGCTGTCGGCGTCTTCGCCGGGTGGCAGCATCGAGCCGGCGATCCGCAGGCCGTCGCCGGCTTCGAGGACGAGGAGCACCCGCTGGGCACCGCTCAGATCCGCTGCTTCCCGAACCAGATAGCCGTGCAGTTCGCTTTCACTGCGCATGCGATTCAGCCGCAGGCCGCTCTCGACCAGCCGCTCGAACGGCTCGCGCGGCCGCGCATCGGCGCGCAGCGCGTGCATCGACAGTGGCCGGGACCGGGACTCTGCCATGGGGCAATTGCTCCTGCGATCAGGGGATGGTGCGCGAGCCGCGCACACGGCGTGGAGTCTAGCGAAGCAGCGGCAGAATGCGCAGCCTTCGGTCAGGGAACGAAAAGCCGCTGCACCAGCCCCCGCAACCAGATGTTCGACGCATCCTGGTGGAAACGCCGGTGCCAGAACTGGTGCACCTCGACCACGGGCGCCTTGAACGGCGGGTCGACGATGCGGATGCTGGCGTAGCGCATGCAGATGTTCGCCAGGTCGCGCGGCACGGTCGCGACCAGGTCCGAGGCCTCGATGATGGGCAGCAGACTCATGAAATGCGACAGCCCGACCAGCACGCGCCGCTTCAGCCCCCGGCGCTGCAGGAACTGGTCGAGCAGGTGCTCGCGGCCGTCCGGGCTCACCACCGCATGGGAGGCCGCGAGGTAGGTCTTGAGCGTCAGGCGCTCGCCAATGGTGGGATGGTCGCCGCGCACGATGCACACGTAGTCGTTGCGAAACAGCTTCTGCAGGAAGAAGCCGGCCTTCTGAAGGTCCGGAAGGTAGCCGATGGCGAGTTCGGCCGCGCCGGTCTCCAGCGCCTCGGCCGCCGCCTGGCGCGGCATCGACAGGGTGCGGAGGTCGCAATGCGGCGCCTCCTGCGCGAAGGCGGCCAGGATGCGCGGGAGGAAATGAACCTCGGCAATGTCCGGCGTGACGAGGGTGAACACCTTGCTGGCGTCGAGTGGGTCGAATCCCGGCGCCGGGAGGATGTCGGCCTTGATTGTCTCGATGACGCGCCGCACCGCGGCGTCCAGTTCGGCCGCGCGCGGCGTGGGTTGCATGCCGGCGCCGGTCTTCACGAACAGCGCATCGTTGAACAGCAGCCGAAGCCGCGAGACGGCCGCGCTCATGGCGGGCTGGCTCAGGCCGATCGCCTCGGCGGCGCGGGTCACGCTGCGGTGCTCCGACATGGCGTGGAAGGCCACCAGCAGGTTGAGATCGACTTGCCTGATATCCATGCGGTGGATTCTATGTATATGGAGAATCCACTTCATCAATGCACCCCCGCTGCCTAGACTTCGCCGAACGCGCGCCGCTGACATGCGTCGACGCGGCATTGAAGGAGCGCAAATGAGTTCACCCTGGATCAGCGGCCTGCGCAGCGTCGCACTCGACGTGCCCGACCTCGCACGCGCGGAAGATTTCTATACCCGTGTATGGAACCTGCAAGTTGCCGCGCGTACGGACGACGCGCTCTACCTGCGCGGAACCGGCGCCGATCACCACCTCCTGGCACTGCACCGTGGCGGCACCGCGTGCGCGATTCGCCACGTGACCTTGCGGGCACGCAGTGCCGAGGCCTTGCAATCCGTTGCCGACGCGACGGCTGGCGCCGGAGGACGAATCGTTGAACCGCTCACAGCCGTCACGGAACCCGGAGGCGGCACCGCTCTCACGCTGCGTGATCCTGACGGTCGCCTGCTGCAGGTGGTCCACGGCGATGCCTTGCACGCCGACGCGCACGAGGCGAAGGACCGCCCGACACGGCTCGCCCACGTCGTGCTCAACAGCCACGACGTGGCCGCGACGCAGGCCTTCTTCGAGCAGGCGCTGGGCTTCCGTCTGGCCGATCGCACGCGGATCATGGCCTTCCTCAACTGCAACAGCGACCACCACAGCGTCGCGCTCGGCGACACCGACAACGATGCGCTCAACCACATCGCCTTCGTGATGCCCGACCTCGAATCGGTCATGCGCGGCGGCGGCCGCATGAAGGACGCCGGCCATGCCATCGAATGGGGCCCCGGCCGCCACGGGCCGGGCGACAACGCCTTCAACTACTTCATCGGCCCCTTCGGCGAAGTGATCGAGTACACGGCCGAGGTCGAGCAGATCGACGACAGCTACGTCGCAGGCGGCCCGGCCGACTGGACATGGCCGCCCGGCCGTGTCGACCAGTGGGGCATTTCGCAGCCGCCATCCGCGCGCCTCAAGGAAGCGCAGCGACAGGTTTTCTTCATCCCGACTCTGGAGCATCCATGAAATTCACCACCTTCCTGCACGACAGGCGCGCACGCCTCGGCGTGGTCGACGGCGACCAGATCATCGACCTGAACGCGAGCCAGCCGCAGGTGCCCTCGGACCTGCGTGCGGCGCTGGCTGCCGGCGTCGATCTCTTGGCCGCTGCCAAGGCGGCCATCGCATCGGGCGCACCGCGCCTTCCGTTGGGCCAGTCCCTCGCGCCACTGGTGCCCGAGCCAGGCAAGATCATCTGCCTTGGCCTCAACTACTTCGATCATGCGAAGGAGGGCGGACGCGACAAGCCGGAGTACCCGTGGTTCTTCTTTCGTGGGGCGACCTCGCTCGTCGCGCACGGCGCACCGGGCATCCTGCCGAAGGTCTCCGGCAAGTTCGACTACGAGGCCGAGCTTGCACTGGTCATCGGCCGCCGCGTGCCGCGCCATGTGACGCAGGAAGCTGCGCCCGGCTACGTGTTCGGGTACACCTGCTTCAACGACATGTCGGTGCGCGACTATCAGAAGCGCACGCCGCAGTGGACCATCGGCAAGAACTTCGACGGCACCGGCGGCTTCGGACCGGTGCTGGTCACCGCCGATGAACTGCCACCCGCGGCCACGGGCCTGAAGATCCAGGGCCGGCTCAACGGCGAAGTCATGCAGAGCGCGAACACCAGCGACATGATCTGGGGCGTGGCCGAGACCATCTCCCTGCTGAGCGACGTGCTCACGCTGGAGCCCGGCGACGTGATCGTGATGGGCACGCCCGCCGGCGTCGGCCAGGCACGCACGCCGCCGGTGTGGATGAAAGCGGGCGACACCTTCGAGGTCGAGATCGAGCGCATCGGCACGCTCGTGAATCCGGTCCGCGCCGAGGACTGAAGGCATGGCTTCATCGGTTCAGCGCGGCGTCGAATTCGATGTCGCGGTGGTCGGCTTCGGCCCCTCTGGCGCGGTGGCCGCCGGCCTGCTCGCGGGCATGGGCCTGCGCGTGTGGGTGTGCGACCGTTCGCGCGAGGTCTACGACAAGCCGCGTGCCATCGCCGTGGACCACGAGATCCTTCGCGTGTTCCAGCAGCTCGGCGTGATGGAGGCCGTGGCGCCGCATCTGGAGGCTTTCACACCTTCGGAGTACTTCGGTGTGGACGGCCAGCTCATCAAGCGGCTGACCATGGTCGCGCCGCCGTATCCGCTGGGCTACACGCCATCGAACGTGTTCTCGCAGCCGCCGGTCGAGGCCGCATTGCGTGCGCACGTGCACGGGCTCGCCAACGCGACCGTCGAACTCGGGACCGAGGTGACTTCGCTGGCGCAGGACGGGGAGGGCGTCACGCTGCAATGGCGCAACGACGACGGGCACGAAGGCAGCACACGCGCCCGGTGGGTGGTGGCTTGCGACGGTGCCTCCAGCAGCGTGCGCGAACAGGTCGGCATCGTGCTCGAAGACCTGTCGTTCGATGAGCCGTGGCTGGTGGTCGACGTCCTTGCCAATGCAAGCGGGCTCGCGAAGCTGCCCGAGACCAGCGTGCAGTACTGCGAACCCGATCGACCCTGCACGATGGTGATCGGCCCCGGCAACCACCGCCGCTGGGAGATATCCCTCAAGTCGGGCGAAGACCCGCAGAAGGTCGTCGAGCCCGAAGAGACGTGGAAGCTGCTGTCCCGCTGGCTGTCGCCTGTGGACGGCACGCTGTGGCGGCAGGCGAGCTATCGCTTCCATGCCCTCGTGGCCGATCGCTGGCGCAGCGGCCGCGTCTTCGTCGCGGGCGACGCGGCGCACCAGCAGCCCCCCTTCCTCGGGCAGGGCATGTGCCAGGGCGTGCGCGACGTGGCCAACCTTGCCTGGAAGCTCTCGGCCGTGTGCAAGGGCGAAGTGCGCGGTGCGGCCGAGGCATTGCTGGACAGCTACGGCATCGAACGCAAGCAGCACGTGCGCGAACTCACCAGCCGCATCAAGGGCATCGGCGCGGTGATCTGCGAGCGCGACGAGGCCAAGGCCCGCGAACGCGATGCGCGGATGCTGGCCGAATGCGGAGGCGTCGTGCGAGACATGCCGCGACAGGATGTATTGCCGCGGCTCGAAGGCGGACTGCTGTCACCCACCGTCCATGCCGCGAACGGGACGATCTTTCCGCAGCCCTGGATCGAAAGGGGCATGGAGTGCCTGCGCTTCGACACGCTGGCGGGCAACGGCTGGTGGCTGGTGCTCGACTCGACATTCGACGTGGTCGACGCCGCTGCGTTGTCCGACGGCGCACCCGGCATCACGACCCTGCGCCTCGACGACTCACTGCACGAAAGCGATGGCGTGGCCGCCGACTGGTTTCGCCGGAACGGCTGCCGCGCCGCCATCGTCCGCCCCGATCGCTATGTGTATGGAGTGGCCTCTAGCGCCGCGGAACTCGACACGCAATTGGGCGCACTCGCCGCCCGGTTCGGCTGATCTCTCATCCATTCAAACAACGGAGACAAGGTGATGAACAGAAGAAGCTTTCAACTGACGCTGGCTGCCGCCGCACTGGCGCCGCACGCCCTGCTGCGAGCGCAGGAGCCATGGCCAGGCAAGCCCATCAAGGTGGTGCTGTCGCAGCCGGCCGGTTCCGGCCCCGACAACATCGCGCGACTGCTCGGCGATGGCCTGTCGCAGTCGATCGGCCAGCCCTTCGTGATCGACAACAAGCCGGGCGGTCAGAACGTGATCGGCGCGCAGGCGGTGAAGCAGTCCGCGCCCGACGGCTACACCTTCTACTTCGCGACGACGGCCGCGCTGGTGACCAACAGCTATCTGTTCAAGACGCTGCCCTACGACCCGCTGAAGGACTTCGCGCCAGTGGCCTTCGTCGCCAACAGCCCGTTCGCGCTGCTGGTGAGCAGCGAGTCGCCCATCAAGTCGGTGGACGAACTCATCGCTCGCAGCAAGGCCGACCCCGGCAAGCTGTCGCTGGCCAACGAAGGCCCGCGCACCTTCGGCGGGATGATCGCGCGTCTCTTCAATGCGCGTGCCAAGGCCGGCACCAACCTGGTGGCCTACAGTTCCATCGGCACCGGCGTGCAGGATCTGATGGGCGGGCATTCGGACGCGCTGGTGGCCGATGTGGCGTCGACCGCGCAACTGGTGCGCCAGGGTCGGCTGCGCATGCTGGCCGTGACATCGCCCAAGCGCATCGCGGGCTGGGACAACGTGCCGGCGCTGGCCGAGACGCTGCCGGGCGTGGACATGGTGGGGTGGATGGCGGTCGTCGCACCCGCCGGGACGCCGGCACCCATCGTCGCCCGCATGAACACGGGCATCAACGCCATGCTGGCGAATCCGGCCTTTGCGGACAAGCTGCTGGCGATCGGCCCGATTGCCGCGCCGCCGCAGTCGCCCCAGCAGTTCGAGGCCTTCCTGCGCGAAGAGCACCGCCGCCTCGGCCAGGTGGCCGCGGAGATCGGCTTGCTGCCGGAGTAGGGCGCGGGCCACTCAGCCGGGCACGAGGCCCGCTGCCTGGACGCCGGCGATGCAGATCGCCTCGTCCTCGTCACCGGTTCCGCCGCTGGCACCGACGGCGCCGAGCACCGTGCCCTGCGCGTCCTTGATCAGCACCGCGCCGGTCTGCGGCAGAAAGCGGCCGCCCGAGGTGGCGGCCAGCGAGACGAAGAAGTTGGGGTTGCCCTTGGCACGTTCGCCGAGCGTGCGGCTCGACACGCCCATGCCGACGGCGCCCCAGGCCTTGCCCTGTGCGACTTCGAAGCGGAACATGCTGGCGCCGTCCTCGCGCGCAAAGGCCTTGAGGTGGCCGCCTTCGTCGAGCACCACCACGCCCATGGGCTGGTAGCCGGCCTGCTTCGATGCGGCGAGCGCGGCGCTGATGATCTGGTTGGCCTGGTCGAGTGTGAGTGGCGTCATGGCGTCAGGGTGTGATGGAGGTTGGGAGTTGATTGTCTGCTCAGGTAGCCGGTGTCGGTCGCGTCAGGGCGTCGAAGCCGAAGCGGTTCATGCTGCCGAAATTCGGGCTCGCGGGATGGGGCACGAAGCGCGTGCGGCAATCGAGCACGGCCGGCAACCCGGACGCCAATGCGCGCGCCATCGCGGGTGCCACGTCTTCCGCACGCATGAAGCGCTGTCAGATCAGCGGCGTCGAGCGATTTCCCCCACGCCGGTTGAGCTGAGTCGCCATGGCTTGCAGTTCGGGCACGAGCGTCAGCAGCCGGCGCGTGAGCCAGTACAGGTGCGAAGGGTCGATCGGGTCGGGCTGTCTCAAGGTCTTGATCAGCCGCTGGGGACGGTCCCCCAGGGCCAGATGGGTCAGCGGTTCCAGGATGATCGCGAGTTCCTGCCGTACATGCTCGTCCACGAGATCGTGCTCGTCCAGGCTGTGCCAGATGGCCTGCACTGCGCGCTCGCACGACTCCGCATCCGATGGCGCGCTCAGTTCGATGGGATAGTCCAATGAACTCGGCGCCATCGGTGGCATGCCCCGTGTCTCCGCGGCCGCATGATTTCTTCGTGAGGGCATTTGCTGCTCCTTCGTGTGCGAGCACACGATACGCCGCACTGAAGCGGATCGCAATGACGGCGCAATGCGGGTGCGAAGGCGAATCCATGCCGGCACGCGCCATGAGCACTGCACGCGGCCATCTTTGCGCGCAATGAAACAAGCCATTCAGGCGCCGCGTCTTTTTCCGCTCCGCATTCGTCGCTAGAGTTGCCGCAAGGGGTCGGCTCTCCCGGCTTGCCCGCCTTCAAAGGACGAACCATGAGCCGTGATCCCTTGTACTTCGACGACCTTCATGTCGGCGACACCTTCCAGACCGCGACACACACACTCGATACGGAGCAGATCAAGGGATTTG
The DNA here is from genome assembly GCF_056400665.1 of Variovorax sp. P5_A3. Taxonomy (NCBI): domain Bacteria; kingdom Pseudomonadati; phylum Pseudomonadota; class Betaproteobacteria; order Burkholderiales; family Comamonadaceae; genus Variovorax; species Variovorax sp. P5_A3. The sequence continues at coordinate 534,727 of NZ_JBFUKW010000002.1, forward strand.
CGCGGCAGTACGACCCTCAGCCTTTCCATCTCGATGAAGCCGCGGCCCGCGAGTCGCTGTTCGGCGGCCTCGCGGCCAGCGGCTGGCACACGGCCGCGATCACGATGCAACTGCTCGTGACCAGCGGGCCGGCGCTCGCCAACGGCATCGTCGGCGCTGGAGGGGAGGTCGAATGGAAGGCGCCGACGCGCCCCGGCGACGTGCTTCGCGTGGAGAGCGAAGTGACCGCCCTGACCCCTTCGCGCTCCCGCCCGGACCGGGGCATGGTCGTGCTGCGATCCAACACGGTCAACCAGCGCGGGGAAATCGTGCAGACGCTCACCGCCAAGCTGGTGGTCGGACGCAGGCCGACAGCGTAGTCATCGACGCGCAGGCGCTCATGCCTCGGCGGGGTCCGCCGCCCTATCATCGGCTCCCAACGCAACCGGGAGCTTGGATATGGACCGAATTGCCGCGATGAATGCCTTCGTCCGCGTGGTCGAGGCAGGCACCTTCACCAAGGCAGCGGACACGCTCGACGTGCCCAATGCCACCGTCACCCGCCTGATCCAGGGCCTGGAGCAGGAGCTGAAGGTGCGCCTCCTCCACAGGACCACGCGCTCGGTGACCGTGACGCCCGAAGGTGCGACATATTACGAACGCGTGATCCGGCTGCTGGCGGATCTCGCGGATATCGAGGCCAATGCCAGCCAGTCGCTCGCCAAGCCCTCGGGGCGCGTTCGCGTGGAGACCGCGGCAGCGATCGGTTCCCTGGTGATCGTCCCGAGGCTGGCCGAGTTCTATCGCGACTTCCCGGAGGTGGAGATCGAGCTCGGCGCGGGCAACCGGCGGGCCGACCTCGTCGCGGAGGGGATCGACTGTGCCATCCGCATGGGTGATGTCACCGAACAGATGCTCGTCGCCCGACGCATCGGCGAGTTTCACTTCACGACCTGCGCCACACCGGCTTTCCTCGCGCGGCACGGCATCCCCGCCACGCCCGAAGACCTGCGGGAGCGCACGACGCTCGGCATGAACTCGGCCCGTACCGGGCGGCCGCTGCCGTTCCGCTTCACGAACGCCGCCGGGGAGGTGGATCTCCAGCTGACGCACAGTCTGGTGGTCAATGACACCAATGCCTACCTGGCGGCCGGACTTGCCGGTCTGGGCATCATCCAGGCGCCGACCTATGTCGTGCATTCGGCAGTGAGCGGTGGCCACCTGGTGCCCGTGCTCGGGGATTGGGACACGCCGGGTTTTCCCGTCCACCTCATCTACCCGCCCAACCGCTACCTGAGCGCCAAGGTGCGTGTCTTCATCGACTGGATCATCGCGCTGTTCGAGCAGCACGAAGACCTCAGGCGCCGCTGAGTCGTGGCGCCGGCCCGTCTGCCTGCAACAGCGCCCGCCGCAGGCGCTCCATGCCGGCGTCCCTGATCGCCAGGCTTTCGAGGGTCGCCAGCAACGATTCGAAGTAGGCCCGGCTGGTGCCGAGCGCGCCCTTGCCAGTGCGCAGAAAGTGCGCGATCTGCTCGACGGGAAGCCCGCCGACATAGCGCTGGTGACGGCGATTCACGACGAATGCCAGCGCGCGCAGACTGCTTCCATCGGCAACGACGGTGACCCAGCGCGCAGCGTAGGAGCCCGCGAGCATTTCGCGCCGCCACAGCAGGCGCAACTCTTCAGCCGTCCGCGCGGCGGGAATCCGATAGACCCGCCCGATGCAGGCCCCGCCCCGATCCAGCGCGCACATGACCCCAGGCTCGTCCGGCGATCCTCTCGCGAAGTGCAGTCGCAGGCAGAACCGGCGATGCCAGCCCTGAAGGCGCGCGGTCAGGACCTGGTCGTGCTCCAGCGCGGGATTCCACATGAGCGAGCCATAGCCGAAGACGTGCACGTCCTGCGTGTCGTCATGCGATCGCAGCATGTCGGCGAGCGATGCTGCGAGCTCTTCGTCGCTGCGCATCGTGACGCCAGGGGGCGGGTCGGCCCGCCAGGCCGTCAGGAGAGTACCTTCCCGCAGGCGCTTTCGCGTCGCCTCGGTTTCGTCCCCGAGGGGTGCGGCATCGATGTACTCGGCCGAGTTGGCGCTCATCGCGATGTCCTTTCGAATCGTCGAGGCAACTCTAGGGTGCAGCCGCATCCACGCCAACGGGGCGTGCTGAAATTGATCTTTGCACGCGCGGGAAAAATGCCGGCCAGCCTCAGCCGCGCCGTACCACGTCGAACCGGAGGCCGCTCGAACCCTCGCCGCGCCCCGTGGTCTTGCTGCGACCGATCCACAGCAGAGCGCGTCCCTGTGCGTCGCGCGCGTAGTTGAAGCAACGCTTGAGCTCGATGCCGTCGCGCGGTACTTCTTCCTCGTCGATGCGCAGGTAATCGGTGGCGACGGGCGCGTTCGGGTCCATGCGAAGGATCGCGCCGCGCGGATGGAACATGAAGCCCTGCAGCCGGTTGTCGGGCGAGCCCTGCTCGGCGTTCTCCTCGACGAAGGGCGCATCGCGCAGGCGTTCGATGAAGGCCTTGTAGTCCGCGTTGCGGGGATCGTCCAGGCGCGCGGGCGTGACCTGGTAGTGATGCGTCACCACGCCGCGCTGCAACTGGATGGCCCAGTGGGCGGGCGTCGCACCGGCCTTCTTCACCGGCAGGAAGGGAATCCAGTGAGCCGCCACCGGCGTCTGCAAGGTGTAGTGCAGGGGCGCACCGCCGGGCACGGGCACTGCGCCGGGCGGGGGGCGCAACTGCTGGTTCGTCGACAGGCGGCTGCTCTCGAACTTGCGGTCGAGCGCTTCTCCGGATGTCCCCTGCACGCGCTTCTCGATGCCCCAGACCATGTTGGCCATTTCGTCGCGCATCATCAGCACGTGTTCGAGCGGCGGCCCCTCGAGAGTCTTGAGCGCGGGGCACAGGTACAGGATGTCGTCGAGGCGCTTGCGCGGCGGCGCCGCGCTGTCGCCCACGCTCATTTCGTACATCGTCCATTGCGAGCCGTCGGGATTCGTCGCCGGCGGAATCTTCACCGTGATGCCGAAATTGTCGAGCACGTCGAGCTTCGCGACGCGGTACAGCGCATTCACCGGCAGGGTGACGGGCAGGGTGAACCAGTCGTTGCCGAAGACCAGGGCGTACTCGATCACTGCCAGCCGTGCCAGGTCGTTCTTCGCCGCGCCGAGCATGCCGAAACTGACCCGGCCGTCCTCGAACTCCCAGTACCGGTCTGCCGGCATGCCGGGATAGCGCGCGATCGCCGGCATCGGCGGGCGCTTCGGCTCGAACGCGATCAGCTGCACGCCCGCATCGGCCTGTGCGGTGTCGGCATTGACGGTGAAGTCGTGCCAGTCGAGGCGGCCGTCTGCGTATTCCTCGGCATCGAGCTTCAGCAGCGGCGAGGTGCCGTCCGCCTGCAATGCGAATGCGTATTCGAGTCGCTGCGGATTCCAGTACGCGCTGGCGCCCGGTGTCGTGCCATCGAGCGTCAGTTCATCCAGCCAGGCCATCCACTGCGCGGCGACGCCTCGGAAGGCCGCGAGTTGCCCCGCAGCCAGCCCGAGGCCGGTGCCGAAGGCGTCGAGCGCGCCGTCGTTGCCGAGCATCGGCCGCAGATCGCCGGCGAGCGCCAGCGCATCGACGGCCTGTCCGCTGAGCAGGGCGTTCCAGACGAAGCCGGCGTTGTCCGCGGCGGGATCCTTCGGCGCGGCGATGGTCGCGGCATGGTCTTCCAGCAACTTCGGCAGCGCATCCTCCAGTCCCGCCGCGCGCAACTGGCGCATGAACTGCTGCCCGGCCTGCGCATTCAGCTTGGGATGCGCGGCCAGCACCTGCTCGCGCTCGACCATCGCCTCGATCGGTGACGCCCCGGCGATCGACAACGGCGGCGCGTCACCGCCGACCAGCGTCGTGACCGGCACGCCCTCGACGCGCAACGACGCGTTGATCGGGCTTCCCGCGTCCTCGCCCTGGAATTCGTTGAACTGCCATTGGCGCGCGAGCAGCCACAGCGGATCGGCGACACGGGCCTGCAGGGCTTCCGACACGTCATCGCTCGTGGGCAGCGGCTCGAGCCTCGACCAGGTGGTGGCCGAGGGGTCGGGTTTGAGAATGACGGCCGCGAGCGACTCGATGCCGATCGTCCTGGCTGAAACGCGATAGACACCCATGTCGACCTCACTCGAATGCGGCCAGTTTGCCGGACGCCATCTTCATGACGCTGTTGGCGCTGGCCTCGCCGCCCAGCGCGCGCAGCACGGAAAGGTTCTTGTCGAGCATCTTCACGAAGTCCACCGACGGCACGTCGCGCTTGAAGTTGTTCGACAGGAAGATGCCCGGCAGCATCAGGCCGAGGCCTGTCAGGTCCTGCGGGCGCACGGCGCGCAGCCGCGCGAGGTCCATGGCCTCGTTCACCGTATCGAGCAGCGCCTGCAAGGTCCAGGCGTCGGCGGACGGATCGGGGGGCACCGCGAGCAGCATCGTCTGAGGTGGCCGAGCGCCCGGTGCATCGAAGTGGAAGCCGAGTCCCGTCGTCTCCTGGTCGGACGGCACGGTCTCCGACCATTCGTCGACGAACAGGCCGGCCATCGTGTCCGCCGGTGCCAGCGCGGCCAGTGCCGAAGGCGCATGCGCGACCACGGCCACCGCGCCGCGCAGGTCCTGGCCTGGGGTCGGCGGCAGCGCGCACCAGCGCGCGGAGCCTTCGCGTGGAAACTGCAGCAGCTTGCAGTCTTCCGGCGCCCCCGCTTGTCCCATCGCCTCGGCGGCCGACAGCACGTCGGCGAGCAGCCCGGTGCCTTCTCGCACGCATCCCAGCTTGGGAAGCCAGCCGGCGATCGCGAGATCGTCGCCGCCGAGCAGCGTCGCCCGGTCGCCGAGCGTGGTGGCAGCATCGCTCGCGTAGGCGCCAAGGCTGAAGCGCGGGAGAACCGGGAAGGCCTTGCCGAGGATCGCGGCGATGCGGTCCAGCGCCGCCTGCGCTTGTCTCACGGTGCTGTCGGCAGCAGCCGGCGCTGGCGCCGCATCGAGCCGCGCCTTCACTTCCGCATGGAGCCCCTTTGCGCGCGCATGCGCCAGTTCGACCGTGTCTCCCGGCGTGACGCGCTGGCCTTCGCCTTCGACTGTGCCGGCCGCGACGCGCTCGCTGGGCAGCGCGCTGCGCCAGCCCAGCACGCGCGCCTGCGCCAGTGCCGATTGCAGCGACGCGAGCAGTGCAGGGCGGTTCGGCGCATCGGCGGCGAGGCTGACGAAGCCTTGGTCGTCGAGCGGCACCCCGGCGACCGCATTGGCCAGTGCATCGAGCGCCGCCAGCGCCGGTGCTTCGGCGCGTTGCATGCGCTGCAGCAGGTCGGGCAGGTCGACACCCGCGAACTCGCCATCGTTCAGCATCGCCTCGGTCTCGACGCCATCCTCGGCGCGCACCATGTCCATGCGCCGCAGCGGACGGGTCTTCTCGATCAGCCGCCGCAGCAGCCATGCGAAGGACTCGAAGACGACAAGGCCCTTCTTGCCCGGCGTCTCCGCCTGCAGCACGATCGCCTGGTGTTCGGGGACGGCGCCTGGCAGTGCGCGCGCCTTGGCCGCAAGCGCCGCGCCGACGCGCTCTTGCACCTCGCTCTGGCCGCGGCCCGATTGCGATTCGCTGCCCAGCACCAGCGCGAGCGGCGAGAGCCCCAGGTCGGCCAGGCCCACTTCGAGCTTCACGCCCGAGTCGGTCCACGACACGATCTTCGGCGACACCGCATCGTCGAGGATCGCATCCATCAGCCGGGCCTGGAACACGTACCGGGCCGGATCGCCGAGCAGGCCGCCCAGCCAGGCGTTCAGGCAGGGCTCGACCTGTGCCGCCAGGTCGTTGTCCGCGACACCCGCCCACGGGCCCAGGGCTGCCGATTGCATCGCGACCACCACGCGCTGCGTGTAGCCGCGCGTGCTGCGCGGCGTGTCGACCACGCGCGCATCCGGTGGGCGCTGCTGCTTGTCGAGCGACTGCATCGCAGCACCGGCGCCGTCCATGTTGCCGCCTGACACCTGGAACACGCTCTCGGCGAGCACCAGGTCGGCCACCGAATCCATCTGGTCGAGCAGGTCGTCGAGGATGCGCGCCATCGTCGCCTGTTCGGCGGCGCTCAGCACCAGCGGCGGGTCGGTCGAAGCGGCGATCGGGCCCACGCCCTTCGCGCGGTATTCGGCGATGAGCCTGACGCCGTCGACGACGTTGCGCGCCGCGATGGCTTCCTTCGCCTCGTCGCTCGCCTTCTCGCCGGCCGGCATCAGCGGGAAGGCGCGCCGCAATTCGAGGATGTTCTGCGACAGCGAGGCATCGCGAAGGCCGCGCTCGAAGCGATAGCCCAGCAAGGCGGCCATCGACTGCCCATTGGCGATCCCTTCGAGCAGACGCTTTGCGCGCTTCACGCGGTGCGAGCGCAGGTCGATGTTGAAGGCGCCCGCCGCCGCCTGCCGGTTCGCGACGTGCGCGCTGCGCAGGATGGCGGCGGTCGCTGCCTGCTGCAGCGAAGGCGCGTGCACGTAGCCGAGGCTGTCGGCCGACTGGTCGGCTGGTCGCGCCGAATCGGGCAACAGGTCCTCGACCACGCCGAACGCGCCGATGTGCAGGCCCTCCGGTGCCGCCTCGCGCATTTCGTCGAGCCGCTTGGTCGCCAGCGAAGTGATCCACGCATCGAGCCGGTGCGAATAGAGGTCCAGCGTAGTCTTGAAGGCATGCGTCAGCTCGCCGGCATTGCGGTCCTTCAGGAACGCCAGACTGTCGCGGAAGGTCGCGATGTTCTTCAACTGCTCCGGCCAGTTGACGACGAGCTCGCCCAGGTGGCTGCCGATGAAGGCTTCGACCGAGGGCGAAGCGCCCGTCGTTCCTTCGAGCTTGAGGCCGAGCACCGCATGGGCGTGGCCGAGGTCGAACTGGTCGCCGATGGTCGTGGCGACGTCCACGCCGATGTATTCCGCGGGACGCAGGCGCTGGGCCTCGGTCTTCATGACCGCGCTGAGGTTGGTTCGCGTCCTCACATGTTCCAGGAACAGGCCGCGTCCCGACTGAAGCACTTCCTCGTCGGCGGCGAAGGCGAGCATGGCGGCGAGCAGCGAATCGGCGTCCTGCATCGCGGTGATCGCGCCGCGGATCTGCTGGGAGGGCTGCGACAGCAACTGCAGCAGCGTGGCGATGTAGTTGGGTGTGAGCACCTGGTCGTCGGGCAGTTCCTGCTGCGGATGCGCGGGGTCGCGCTGCACCCAGGGAACGGCATCGAGCGAATGCGGCTTCGGCCGCACGGCACAGGTCGCCAGGAAGGGCGCCTGCGTCGAGAACGGCTGCTTGCCGAGCAGGCTCTGCAGCAGCAGCGTGAGGAACAGGCCCTGCCATGCCGCGAAGGGCTCGATGTCGGGATAGTTCTTCACCGCGGCCGGCCCCGCGACCTGCCAGAAGCGCTTGGCCAGCGCCCACGGCTGCATGGCCAGCACCTGGTGCAGGCTCTCCGCCTTCGGGTCGCGCAGGGTGGGCACGCCCGGCACGGCGCGTTCCCAGTGGTTGCGGAACCATCCGATGGCCTCGAGCAGCTCGCGTTCGATCGCCGAGTTGGCCTTGGGCTGGTAGGAGCGGGCGCAGATGGGCAGCATGCCGTAGGGCGTCTTCCCGACGCGCAGTGCGGACAGGGGACCGCTGGCGCGCAGGAAGCGCACCGCGTAGGCGCGCAGTTGATCGATGGCGGCGTCATCGACCAGCGTCTGCGTGCTGTCGATCGGGTTCCAGAAGAAGCGCAGCGTGTAGCCGAGGGTCGCGTTCCAGAGGGCGTTGAGCATGTGGCCCGCGCTGGCCCCTTCGAGCAACCCGGCGCCCGGCACGGTGCCCGCGTCGAAGCTGGCCTTCGGCAGGCCGAGCAGCAATTGCATGCGCGCGCCGGCGCTTGCCAGTTCGTCGGCAACCTGCGCCGACGCGGCGGTCGCACCGGCGGGATCGAGCGCGACAACGACGTCCTCGCCGTTGGCGGCGAAGCCCGCGCGCACGGCGGCCGTGTTGTTGGTCGGCGTGCCCTGCGCCACGTACTTCAGGCCGTCCGCATGCAGGTGGTTGTCGAACAGCGACCCCACCAGCGCGGCCGCACTCGCTGGCGTCTGTGTCCAGTCGACGCCCAGCACGACCAGCCGCTCGACGCCCTGCGACATCAGCGCGTTCGCCTTGAGGTCGCCCTGCGTGACGGTGATCGCCATGCCTGCGGCTTCGGCGGACTTGTAGTCCACCATCCAGCCACGGTCGCCGCCGAATGGATCGAAGGTGTCGGGGTCCTGCCCCTCGGCCAGCAGCGGATCGAAGAGGGGCGACAGCGCGAGGTGGTCGGCCACGACCGTGCCCCACTTGCGGAAGATCTCCTTGCCGCCGCGCAGCCCGATCGCGACGAAGCGGTCGGGCAGCGCCTGCGCCACCACCTGCTGCGACTGCCTGGCCGACTTCGGGATCGCCGTATCGTCGAAAAGCGGCGCCTTGTCGGGGCCGATGAGGGCGGCGTTGGTGGGCGTGGTGGCCTGCACCACATAGGCTGCGCGCGACGGACCGAAGATCCGCGCGATCTGCGTCCACGGCGATGCGGGGTCCTCAGGATCGGCAAAGCGCTGCGTCCAGTAGCGCTTGCCTTCCTCGATCTCGCTGTCGCTCAGTCCGGGATCGTGTGTGAAGCCATGCAGGGTGTCCGGGTAGATGCGGATCATCAGGCGCGTTGTCGCATCGTCGTAGCGGGTCTGCACCGCCACCGGCATCAGCAGCACCGGTTGGGCCGCGGAGAGCGCCTGCACCATCAGCGCCGGGTCGCGGCCATTGCGCAGGCGTTCCGAGAGCACGCCGATGGTCTTCAGCGACTCGCGAGCCTTGGCGTCGGCGTCGCGCGCGGATGCGGCCAGTTCGTCCAGGCGTTGCTGCTGGCGCGCGAGAAGCTGCTCGTCGGCGCCGCCGCGGCGCAACTGCTGCAACCCCGTTTGCGCCTGCGCGTGCCCCGCACTGGCGCTGCGCTGAAGCTCGCGCTGCTTCGCGAGTTCGGCGCGCGCCTCGAGGATCGCGGCAAGATTCAGTTCCAAGGGCATGGCGGGTCCTCAGGTGGCGAGATCGGCGCCGACGTAGTAGGCGCGGAACGGCTGCTGCAGCAGCGCCTTGGCAATGTCGGCGGCGGTCGCGTTGCCGGCCAGGCTCGGGAACGATGCGAAAGGCTTGACCGGCGGATCGATGATCGAGGCGATGCTGAAGTTCATGCCGGCCTCGACCTTCACGTGCGACCACGACAGCGCCTTGTAGGCGTTGTAGCCGCTGGCCAGCAGTGCGTTGTTCGGCACGGCCATCTCGACCAGCGCCGACTTCAGGGCCGCCCGCTGCAATGGCTTGGTGCCCTGCGCCTGCCCCTGGACCGGCACGTCGACATCGAAACCGAAGCGCGGCTCGCTCATCTGTTCCTCGAGCACGAAGCACCAGTCGGCCACGTCTTCCTTGTCGATGTCGAAGCCGAAGAAGGTGATGTCCGGCGGGATCACGCCTTCGAACACCGGCAACTGGAGCTCGACCGGGCTGCCGTCGGGCTTCTTGGCGAGCTGGGTGTGGTCGGCGCTCTGCGGGTCGGGGCTGGCGGGCATGGTGCGCTTCTTCCATGCGTACACGGCCGTGTTGGGATAGCGGCGCAGGAGCTGTCCACGCACCAGCAACGCGATGCGATTGGGATCGGTCAGGTTCGGGTCGGTGCGCAGGCCCAGGGGCTGGGCCTTCCACAGGTGCATCGGGTCCATGTCGTCGTGCCGTGGCCGCCAGAAACGCTGGAAGGGCGTGCCGCGCAGATCGGTCGGGAAGCCGCGCCACAGCAGTTCGCTGTTCATCTCGTGGTTGGCGCCGGCCATCAGTGCGTCGATGAAGAACTGGTTCACTTGCACCAGCATGATGAGGTCCTGCGGCAGATCGTCGACGCCGGGCATGAAGGCGTTCTTGTCGTAGCCCACGAGGTCGATGTAGAGCGGCTTGTGCAGGTGCGGCCACGCCATCACGCGGTCGACGAGCTTCGGGATGAAGAAGCGCATGTCGGCCAGCGCGTCCTTTCCCAGGTAGGGGGCGACGTGCTGGCTGGAGATGGAAACCGTCGACGCGAGCCGCGCGTGCAGGGTGAGCGCCGGGTCCGTCCGGGCCAGGATGACGGCCGAGGCCTGCGCCAGCGGAAAGTCGATGGTCTGGACCTCGACGCGCCGGTCGACGAATGCATCGCGCCAGGTCGACTGCACGCCGCGCGTGGCAACTGCGAAGCGGTTCAGCACCTCGCGCTTGCGGATCGCCGGAGGCAGCGTGACGCTCACCACGGGCGGCGGTGCCGCGCCCGGGCGAGGCTGCTGGAACTCGAAGTTGGGATCCAGGGTGAAGTTGGGCGCGGTCGCGCCGACGGCCGAGACCAGCGCATTCGGCGGCAGCGACGCGATCAGGCCGCCGGGGTTGAATTCTCGCGAACTGCCGACGGTCACCTTCCCGACCTTCAATCCGGCAAGCGCCGCCGCGCCGGCCGCGGTGCGACCCTTGCCCGCAAGCGGCAATGCGCGACGGGCTGCATCGAAGTGGGCCACGACGCGGTCGATGGTGAAGCCGCCGCTGCGCGCATCGAGCCGCATGGCGCTCACTCGCAACTGCGCGGTCGCAGCCGTTGCTTCCACGAGAAATCCTTCGACGCCGCGCTGGCCCAGTGATTCGACCTGCGATGCGACCACGCCCCAGTCGCTGGCCTTCACCGCCGGCGAGTTGGACGTGAGTGCGCCGAAGCGGCTGACGTGCACGTCGGTGAACACGCCGAGGTGCTCGCCGGGGCGGATCTTCAGTTCCGGCACGCCCTGCGTGGCGAGCGTCTTCGTGGCCACGTTCCCGCTCGCCAGCACCTGCTTGACCTGACCGACGGTGTAGCGCGCGCCTTGCAGGCCCAGCGCAGCCAGGTCGATGCCCGCGCTGCCCGCGCCGCCGAGATCGACTCTGTCGAACATCTTCGTGCCCACGATGCCGTCGGGCATGAACGCGTTGACCATGAACGCCTGCGACCGGGCGCTTGCCTTCGCCATGGTCGACAGGTAGGTCGTGCTCACTGCCGGCAAGGCGGCGACGTTGCGGTTGAGCCGGGCAGACACGCGCAACGCGCGATTGGCCGGGCTCGCGACGCGCCGCAGCGCCGCATCGACCAGCGCACCGGGCATGCTGGATCGGTCGAGCCGCCCGCCGAGCGATGCGACCTGCCCGTTGATGCGGAAGGTCTGCGCGGCGGTGCCCAGCGCCTCGATGCGGGGCAGCGCCGGACCGAAGATCTGCAGCACGCGCTCGGGCGGAAGCACATCGAAGTGCTTGCGCTTGAGCGCGCCCAGCACTTCGATCGCCAGCCGCGTGAGGTTGAATTTCCGCTCCGCCTCCAGGATGTCGCCGATCTGGTCCCAGCAGGCATCGACATAGTCTTCCTGGTTCTTGCGCACGACTTCCGCGCCGTAGCCCGCCGCCCCGCGATATCGCGGGTTCAGGTTGAGGTCCGCGAGCCAGTGCTTGCCGAGCCTGGGCGCATTGGCGGGCCCGAATCCGGCGCGGAACACCTGGTGCTTTTGCGCATGCCAGCCGCCGACCATCGGCGGCTTGACCTCGATGCGCCGGCCCTGCGGGTCGTTCGCGCCGTCGCCCACCGGATTGACCACCTGGTCCTGCGGCGTGTTGACGATGATCTCCAGGCTCTCGGCCTGCGTGTCGTGCGGTGCTTCGCCGGGTTTGAAGCTGATGGGCACCAGCGCGCCTTCCATGGTCGTCGCGAGGCCGGGTGTCGATCCGTTCAGCAGGTCGTCGACCGACATCGGGATGGTGCCGACCGCGGCGAGCTGCGCAGCGACCGGCGTGCCCTTGTACGAACCCGGCGTGCGCAGGCGACGCGCCAGCGATTCGAAGTCGCCCTTGGGGCCGGTCGAGAACTCCCAGTGGTGGTAGACCGGCAGGACCACATCGGCGGCCAGGGCCTTGTTCCATGCCGGCGCGAGCGCGGCCATCGCGGGCATGCCCTCGTCGCTCACGAGGCCCAGGCCGCGCAGGCGCCCCGGCTCGAACGCCGGCACGACACAGGCCACGTAGTCGGTGCGCTCCTTCAGGCGGCGCGGGCAGATCAGTCGCGACACATTGCTTTCGGGCTTGCCCTGCAGGTCCGACTGGATCTGCGCCGCGTTGTCGTTGACGAGCTGGCAATGCGCCCAGGACCACGACTCGGCGAGATCGGGCAGCTCTGCCGACACGTCGGCCGCCTTGATGCGCACGGACGGCATCAACGCACCCGGCGCCATCGCGGGAGGCGCCACCTTCGACGCATCGAGCACCACCAGCACCAGCCAGGGTCGCAGCCGCCGGTCGCCCTGGGCCTTCGCGGGCGTGAGCATCCATGCGAAGTCGGGCGGATCGAAGTCGATGATCGCGAGGTAGTTCGGCTCGAAATTCGTCGCGTTGGGCTTCGGGTCGGTCCGAACGACCAGCCGGGTATCGATGCCGATCACGTCGCCCGGCCCGTGCAGGCGCATCTGCAATGGCGCGATCGCCTCGCCGTCGTTCGGCGCGGCGAGCTTGACGCCGATCGTCGCCGCGCCCCGTGCAGCAAGCGCGTTGCCGGCGCCCAGGTTGTCCTCCGTGTCGAGCGCAACCGCGAGGCCGCGTCGTACCCAAGGCAGGAACTGATAGGCAATGGGCATGAGCGTGTTCCTTTCGGCGGCTCAGAACGACATCTCGAAGGCTTCGACCACCTGCACGCCGGGACCGGCCGCGGCCGCCGCGTCCTGTGCCGTCCAGAACGATTGCGCGGCGCGGCCCGAGAGCGCGGAGCCGGTCATCGTGCCGGCGGCTGCGTTCATCGTCTGCAGGGGAGGCGGATTGACCTTGACCTTCACTTCATCCACGGGCTGGAGCTTTGCCTTGTCGCGCAGCGGCGAGCGCCCGGCCGCGCCCATGCCGAGCGCCCATTCGGCATGCGCGCCCGTCAGCAGGCCCGCGGAAACGATCAGGGTCGGCCCCACCGGCGTCGACAGGTTGACTTCCTCGTAGTCGAACTTGTCGGCCACCGCGGCGCCGAACAGATAGTCGCGCTGGCCGACCTCGAAGCCCGACTCGAAGCGATCGAACGAGGGCTTGCCCAGCGCGTCGTCTTCCGTCACGTCGACGAACTGCGCGATGGGGAAGTTGTCGTCGAGCCGCCGATCGGCGGGCTTGGTGACTGCGCCGAAGCTCAGGTCGCCGATGCCGATCTGCTTGTCGCCCTCGATGCCATCCGAACCCAGCTTGCCGAGCTGCTTCGCCAGCGGCATGCGCTTCTGCACGAACTGCAGGAGACCATTCGGATGCGCGAGCAGTCCGGGCGCCGGCGGCAGCTTGATGAGCGTGACGAAGCCGTCGTTGGCCACGGGCAGCACCGCCGACCAGTTGACCGGCGTGCCTTTGTCGTCCTTCGCTTCGAGCTCGCCGCGCAGCACGTCGACGAGCCGCAGCTTGCGCACCGGCGTCGCGCGATCCTCGCCCCAGGTTTCGTCGACGTGGAAGCTGAAGTCCGGCAGCGGCCAGGGCGTGTGGATCGTCGCCTTTCCGACGATGTGCCAGCGCCCCGGGCCGGCCAGCAGGCCGTAGATGTCGACGCTCGCGAAATCGATGTCGAACACCTCGACGCCGGCCCAGACATGGATGTCGACCTCGAAGCGGAATTTCGGGACCACATAGATGATCGCGTTGAACTCGAAGCCGCCCTCGAAGGCCGCGATGCCGACGTCGCCCCACACGCGCATCGCGGAGCCGCCCTGTACCGTGGCGGAGGTGACGGCGAAGTAGCCTTCATAGCGCATGCCGACGATGCCGATGGAGAACTCGGCGCCCACCCGCTGGAAGGGTGCCGGTATGTCGGGCGGAATGTCGGTGAAGCGCGGGTGAAAGCCGCCTGCGCTGATGAGGAAGGTCGGCCGGTCGCCGAAGAGTGCGCGGAAGGCGAACTGGCCGGTGAGCGAGATGAACAGCACGCGCGAGTCGCGCAGCACGCCGTCGAACCAGATCTTCAATGGATCGAAGACGACGCCGCCGGCGATGTCCATCTGCAGGTAGAGCAGCGCGAGCGACTTGTCGAGCAGCGGCGGCAACTGCACGATCAACTGTCCGACGACAACGATCTGGCTGGCCTCGATCAGCACGCCCAGCCGCGCGGTGACCAGGCTGGGCGTGCCCCATCCGAGCTCCAGCATCGGCCCGATGACGAAGCCGCCCGGGCTGAACGGGAAGATCGTGCGCAGCTGGTTGATGATCTGCGGCGCGTTGGCGATGGGGTTCTGCGGGAACAGGAAGCTGTCGAGCGAACCCGTCGACAGGCCCGAGCTCAGCGCCTGCGTGTTGATCGTGTGCTGCACGCCGAGCAATCCGCCGATGCCCGTCAGCGTGAAGCCGAAGCCGAGCTGGACCGGCGGCAACTGCGCCGTGATGATCAGCAGCAGGGACCAGCCCCCGGGGTTCTTCGTCGACAGCAGGCCGATTGCCTTGACGCCGATCTGCATCAGCTTGATGTCGAGCACGCCGCCGTATTCGCCGCGCTCCGGATCGAAGAGCAGGAAGCCGCCGCCCTTGATGACGGAGGCATCGATCGACAGGCCCGCGCCGGAAGGCGGCTTCAGGCCCCATTGGGCCAGCGGGTTCGCACCGCCGCCACCGAGCATGTTGGCGAGATTGAGTTTGGTGCCGAGGCGGTCGATGGAGCCGGCGAAGGGGCCGATCGACACCTGGAAGGAGCCGGCGATCTCGATGTCGATCTGGTTCAGGTCCGCGCCCTTGGTCAGGTCGAAATACAGGAAGGGAATCTGCACCGGGCTGTTCGGGATCTTCTCGAGCGGGATGGTCGCCTTCAGGCCTGTGCCGTCGCGCAGCCGCAGGCCGGCCGCATCGGCGATCAGGCCGAAGCTCAGTTGCACCTCGATGGCATCGCCGATCACCGCCGACAGCAGCGAATCGTCGCCGACCTTCAGCACCAGCTTGGCGTCCTTGAGGTCGAACTGGACCTGTGGTGCATCATTCTTGAGGACGATGCCGCCCGAGAGTTCGCCGATCGAGAAGTGCGTGCCGCTGGTGGAACCGAGCACGAGCGGGTTGGCGCTGCTCTTGCGCGCGAACGCGATGCCGATGTCCATCGCGCCGCTGATCTCGGGTCGCGGGATCGATGCCGGCAAAGGCACCAGCGGTGGCACGCTGAACTGCACCTTGAAGCCCGCCGCGGCCGAGAACTGCAGTGCGAAGGCATCGCCGACCGCCTGCTGTGTGCTCAAGGTGCTTGACAGTCCGGCGAAGAGCTTGGTCTCCGCGCCGGTCGACAGGCCGAGCGTGAGGTCCAGCTTCTTCGATCCGTCATCGCTGCGCGCGAGGCTGAAGCTCTTTTGGTGCGTGGCCGGCGGCAACTGCACGAGCGGCAGCGCCGGCGGCGGCAGGCCGGCACCGTCGAAGGAGCGATCGAGGACCGTGCCCACGGCCATGATCGCCAGGCCCAGGATCATCTGCGGCTCGGCGACCTGAGCCTCGCTCAGGCCCGGGTTGTTGGTCAGCAGCAGCACGAGCTTGCGCGCGGCCGGCTTGCCGTCGGGTTCGTCCACGTCGCCCGACAGGATCAGCAGCAGCTTCGCGATCGAATAGGCCGAAGGCGGCTTGCCCGGCTCGGCGCCGACGATGCGATCGATCTGCCGGATGACCTTGGACAGCTCGTCGACGCCGATCGCACCCGCGTCGATGGCGGCCAGCACCTCGCCCAGCGTCCGCAGGGCGGCCAGCGTCTCGCAGGTGACCATTGTCGCGACGGCGAGCGAATGCGCTTCGGCGCGGGTCGCGGCGAAGGTGCCCGGGTCGATCGTGGCTGCGGTCTTGTCGAGTTGCAGGCCGAGCCGGGTGCGAAGAATGTCCGCGAGGGGACCCGCGAGGTCCGCCGGTGGGCCCGAAGGAAGCTCGGCCTGCAGGCGCGCGACCGCGTCCTGGAACCACCTGAACGCGCGCAGGAAGACCTTGTCCGAAGTGCCTGCCATATGTCCCTCCACGCTGCCCGGGCGCCACGGTGCCTGCGTTGCGCGAATTGCGCGTGACAAGCCTTCTCCTGGGGCCCGAAAAGCCAAGGTCCGCGAGGATACGCCTCGCCCCGGTGTTCGCAATCCGCTGGACGGCCTATGCGTGATGCCAAGGCGGCACGACCGGCATCCGGGCGACCACGTAGACCACGTACGTGGTGGCGGGCAATTTCCGTTGCCACCCTTTGACGTCTCGCCCTCGCAGGTTCACAGTGGCTGGCCTGTCAGTCCAACTCACCAACTCACGCACGAGGAGCCCTTTCATGAACCGTTTCATCGTTCGCGCACTGCCCGCCGCGGTCGCGCTGGTTTTTGCCTCCATGGGCCCGTCGGTCATGGCGCAGAGCACCACCCAGAAGGTGGAGAAGGGAGCCGAAAAGGCCTGGGACACCACCAAGACCGACGCCGAGAAGGCCGCCAAGGCGACCGGCAAGGCGGTCGACAACGTTGCAGACGACGCTGCCTCCGGAACGCGCAAGGTCGGCGACAAGATCGGCGAGAAGATCCCGGGTACGGTCCAGAACGAGGCCGTCAAGAACGAGGCCGTCAAGAAGTAGGCGGCTAGTCGGCGCGGAATCCCGACGCCTTGACGATCGGCGCCCAGCGGGCGATGTCTTCCGCCATGATCCTGGCGAAGGCCTCCGGCGTGGTGCCGGTCGGCTCCACGCCGAAGTCGAGCAGCATCTTTTGACCTTCTGGCGATTGCACCGTCGCGACGAATGCGCGCGACCACTGGTCGATCACCGCCTTGGGCGTCCGGGCGGGCGCGAACACGCCGGCCCAACCCGTTGCCACGACGGAGGGGTATCCTTGTTCGATGAAGGTTGGAACGTCGGGCAGTTGCGGCACGCGTCGGGTTCCCGACGTCGCGATGATCCTGAGCCGTCCCGCGCGATGCAGGTCGATAAAGTCCGACACGCCCGAGATGCCGGAGGAGATGGTGCCCTCCATCAGGTCGATCGACATGGGAGGAAAGCCTTTGTAGGCTACGTGCGTCATCTCGACGCCGGTCTCGCGGGAGATCATGATGCCGAGGAAGTGCGGCAGCGCGCCTGCCGCGGGAGAGCCGTAGAAGGCCTTGTCGGGATGTTTTTTCAGCCAGGCGACGTATTCGGGCATCGAGCGCGCCGGGTGATTGGGTGGCACCGCGAGGGCCAGGGTGTAGGTCGCAAGCTGCGAAACAGGGGCGAAGTCATGCGTCGGGTCGTAGTGGACATCCTTGAAGGTCAACGGAGCCAGCACCGGAACCGCAATGGGTAGGTATGCGAGTGTCGTTCCGTCGGGCGTTGCGTTCTTCAGCGCCATGGCCGCGATGCGTCCGGTGGCGCCCGGACGCTCTTCGACGATCACCTGCCGCCCCAACTGGCCGCGCGCCCGCTCGGCCAGCAGGAATGCGACGGCCCGGCTGGAGCCTCCCTCGAAGGCCAGCAGGATCCTGGTCGGTCCCGGGCTTGCACCCTGGGCGCTCGCGCCGGGTCCAAGCGCTGCGGAGAAGGCCAATACGGCAATTGACAGAAGTGCTCGCAACGGATTCATGCCATTCGTTCCTGCAAGGGCCGCCCCGGCCGATGGGCCGCAGGATACCTCCGTTGATGCGATCAAATGAAGCATGAATTCGTCCCCGACAGCCTGTTCGCGCTCGATCTGCTGCGCTTCGAGCGGCTCCTGTCGGAGCTGTCGGCGGATTTCATCGACCTGCCGCCCGAGCACATCGACCGCGCCATCCAGGACAGCCTCGAACGCATCGTGGAAGCCCTGCAGATCGATCGCTGCACCCTCAACCGGCTGTATCCGTTGAACGGCTGGATCGAGGTGACGCATTCATTCGCGGTGCCGGGTATCGATCCGGTTCCCCTGTCGCTTCCGGCGCGTTCGCTGTACCCGTGGGTCCTGTCCAACTCGATCCGCAACCTGCCGTCCGTCTTCGAGCGCATCGACGACCTGCCGCCGGAAGCAAGCGTCGACAAGGAAGGCTTTCGCCGCGTCGGCCTCAAGTCGCACGTCACGATGCCCATCGTGGTGGCGGGCGAGTTGCATGGCTCGCTGAGTTTCGGCTGCGTCCGCGCGGAACGCACCTGGCCGGACAGCCTGCTGGCGCGGATGCGGCTCCTGACCCAGGTGTTCGGCAGCGCCCTGGCGCGCAAGCAGACCCAGGAAGCCCTGGACATCGCGATCGGCTTCGAACGGCTGGCCAGTTCCATCCTGGCGTCCCTGGTGCTCGCGAAGCCGGGCCAGGAGAGCCGTGCCATTTCGCTCGGGCTGCAGCAGATCGGCGAGTTCGTCGGGGCGGAGCATGTCGCGCTCTGGGAGCGGCTCGGCGATGAAACGCGCCTGGGCATGACGCGGCGCTGGGATGCGCAGGGCGTCAAGGCGCCCAGCCACACCGAAATGTCCAGTGTGATGCCCTGGATCAGCGCCCAGGTGGTGGAGGGCCATGTCGTCCGGATATCGGATGTTGCCGACCTGTCGCCCGCAGCACCGAGGGATCGCGTTGCACTGGAAGAGGGCGGCGTGCGATCGATCATGGTGGTCCCCATCTCGGTGGGCGGCCGGACCACGGGTGCCCTCTCGATTGCCAGCCTGCAGCGCGAGCACCAGTGGCCCGAGGCGCTGACGCCCGGTGTCAGCCTGCTGGCCGACGTGTTCGGCAGCCTGCACGCGCGCGAGGCGGCGGAGCTGCGCAAGTCGGCCGCGGAAGTCGAGGCGGCGCACTGGCGCGAGCGCCTGGCGCACCTGGTGCGGGTGCACACCGCCGGCGAGATGTCGGTCGCGCTGGCGCACGAAATCACCCAGCCGCTCGGTGCGATCGAGAACTACGCACTGGCCGCGCGGCGGCGCGCCGGCGAAGGCGCGTCCTCCATGGCCCGCGTGGTCGAACTGCTGGACAAGGTCATCGGCCAGGCCACGCGCGCCGGCGACGTCGTGATGCGCATGCGCAGCATGGCGCAGCGCCACGAGCTCGACCCCAAGCCGCTGGACATCGAGCGCGCCATCAACGAATGCATCGGCATGGTCAAGATGGACTGCGAGATGCGCGACATCCGCATTCGCGTCACTTGCGCGCGCGGATTGCCGGTGGTGGTGGTCGACGAGATCCATCTGCAGCAGGTGGTCCTGAACCTGCTGCGCAACGCGATGGAGGCGATCGAACTCCCCGGCGCCAGTGCCAGGGACATCGGCGTGGCCATCGCGCTGAACGAGCGCGGCGAGATCGAGGCACAGGTGGCAGACCGCGGTGCGGGCATCGCCGAAGGCGACCTGGAGCGGATCTTCGAGTCCTTCTATTCGACCAAGTCCAGCGGCCTCGGCGTCGGCCTGGCGATCTGCCGCAAGCTGATCGAGGCCCACGGCGGGCACCTCTGGGCGTCGCACCATCCCGGCGGCGGCGCCTTGTTCCACTTCACGCTTCCCCTTGCCGCTCCTGCGGATTGACGCCATGGCCGAGCCGACTGTTTTCATCATCGACGACGATGAGGCCTACCGTGATTCGGTGCAGGAACTGGTCAGTTCGGTCGGCCTGCCGACGGAGACCTTCAGTTCCGCGGTGGACTTTCTCGACGTGTTCGACCCCGAGCGGCCAGGGTGCCTCGTGCTCGACGTGCGCCTGGCCCGCATGAGCGGACTCGCGCTGCAAGAGCGCCTCGCGGCCATGGGGGCGCGCATCCCCATCGTCTTCATCAGCGGACACGGCGACATCGCGATGGCGGTCAAGGCGGTGAAGGATGGCGCGGTGGACTTCGTCCAGAAACCCTATCGCGAGCAGCAATTGCTCGACGCCATCGACGAGGCGCTGCGACGCAATGCGGCGCCGCGCGCGACCGCCGCCGACGGTCGCCAGGCCCTGGCCGGGCGACTGGACTCCCTGAGCGTGCGCGAACGGGAGGTGATGGACCTGGCGCTCAAGGGACTGTCGAGCAAGCTCATTGCCAAGGAGCTGGACATCAGCCACCGCACGGTCGAGCAGCACCGCAGCCGCCTCATCGAGAAACTGGGTGTCGGCTCGATCAACGACCTGCTGCGCCTCAATCTCGACAGCCCTTCCGACTAGGCGCTGGCCTGGCCGTTCGGCCCACCACGTACGTGGCGTTGCGTGGTCGCCGGGATGGACCCTGGGCCTCGCGGCACTCAACATGGTGTGCTCGAATGCGCCATGTGCTGCTCACCCTTTCGGAACTCATGCCAACAACCGTCTATGTCGTGGACCCGGACCCGGCCGAGCGCGCGTGGATCGAGGGAGCGCTCGTGCGTTCGGTGGACGCCGTCGTCTTCCTCGACGACGGGCCGACGCTGCGCGCCAGCCTCGCCGGCGCGGCCGACGGCTGCCTCATCGCCTCGGTCGACGGGAACGAGGCGGCCACGCTCCGGATGGTGAGGGAAATCCGGTCCGCAGGCTCGATGGTGCCGGTCATCGTGCTGGGGCCGCATTCCGCCTTCCGTACCGCGGTCAGCATCGCGCGCCTCGACGCGACGGATTTCCTCGAACGACCCGTGAGCGTGCGGCAGTTGCGCGCCGCGGTGCGCCGGGCCTGCCCGGAGAAAAAGTGAGCCCTGCGGGCACCCTGCAGGGCACGAAACCCTCACCTTGGACCATCCATGAAATTGCGCTTCCTCCTTATCTTGCCCACGAGTTCCATTGCGATCGCCCTTGCGTTGCTCGCGGGCTGTGCCGCGCCCGGCGGCGGCGCGGATGTCATCGCGTCCGAAAACGCGAAAGACAAGGTTCCGAATGTCGGCTTCCTGAGCGATCCGGCGAAGCTGAAATCCGTTTCGGCCAACAGCGGGCTGTTGTGCTGGCGGCAGACCGGCGTCGACTGGAAGCGCTACGACAAGGTCATGATCGAACGCATCCAGGTCTACATCAAGCCGACCGCCGACCAGCGGCCAGTGGATCCCAGCGACCTGAAAACCCTGCTGGACTACTTCCACAGTGCCTTGGTAAGAGACCTGACGCCCGAAGTGCAGATCGTCAACGCAACGGGACCGGGCGTCCTGCGCGTCCGGCTCGCGTTGACCGCGCTGATCCCGACCAACACGGCCAAGAGCCTGGCCGGCACCGCGGTTCCCTATGGCTTCGTCGCCGAGATCGGGTCGGGCGCGGCCACCGGGCGTCCCGCGGGCTCGACACCCTACATGGGGCAGACGGGGCTCGAGGCGCAGTTCCGCGACGGCGCGACGGGCGAGGTCGTCGGCGAGTGTGCCGACACCGAGATCGGACTCAAGTACGCCGCCGACCTGAACAGCGGGGCGCCGACCGCGGCGGAAGCGTGGCTCAACGGCTATGTCAGTTCGTTCCAGAGCTGGACCTACGCGCAGGACGCCTTCAACAAGTGGTCGGCCGTCTTCGCGCGGCGCTTCAAAGAGTTGCGCGCGGCGTCATCCTGATGTCCGGACAGCGCGTTCTATCCTGATCACGTATCACGTACGTGAAGTTAGGTGGCAGCCGGGATGGTTGTGAACGGCTGCTCCTTCCACAATGACTTTTTCATCCACCACCCTGAAGGAATCCAGATGAGCAAAATCCTCGCAGTCATGATCGCCGGTCTGTTCGCAGCCGGTGCGTACGCACAGAATCCCGCCGGCGCGTCGTCGCAAGAGCAGGTGATCACCAACAGCAAGGGGCAGGACAAGGCACAGGCCAAGGTCAACTCGAGGCCGCAAGGCAAGGTGAAGGCGGTCGGGGGCGACGAGGTGAACTCGGCGCAGAACGATGCCATCGGCACGGGCAAGGCGGCTGCGGCCGGCCAGTCGAAGGTCGAGGCGCGTGACGCGAAGCATCCGAACAGGAAGGCGGCCCCGAATGGCGGTACGCCCGACATGCCTGGAGCCAAGTGACCCAGTGACCGACTTGCGACACCGCTTCCCGCGGTGTCGCGTTTCCCTCATTGCCGGTAGCCGCTGCGGACCTTGCCGCGGAAGACCCAGTAGACGCCGAAGGTGTAGATGGCGATCACCGGCAACACCACCACTCCCCCGTAGAACAGGAACTGGAGCGACGGGTCCGGCGCCGCCGCGCTGCCCACGGTGACGGCATAAGGGACCATATAGGGCCAGAACATCACGCCGAGCGTCAGGTAGGCCGCTGCGAAGAACACCATGGTCAATACGTACGCGACGCCATCTCGACGCGCGCGAGCACCCATCACGACGCCGAGCAGGGCGGCGATCGCCACGACCGGGAAAATCCAACCCCAGGGCCTGTCGCGCAAGTGGCCCTGCGAGATCGCGCCGATATCCCAGGTCAGCGACACCACGAATGCGATCCCGAGAATCACGAACACGGCCAGCGCCAGCCAGGGGATGCGGCGATAGGCCCATTCGCGCAAAGCGCCTTCGCTCTTGAGCACGATCCAGCCCGCGCCCAGCAGCGCGTAGCCGCAGACGAGGCCGATGCC
This sequence comes from Variovorax sp. P5_A3, assembly GCF_056400665.1. Classification (NCBI taxonomy): domain Bacteria; kingdom Pseudomonadati; phylum Pseudomonadota; class Betaproteobacteria; order Burkholderiales; family Comamonadaceae; genus Variovorax; species Variovorax sp. P5_A3. The sequence goes on from NZ_JBFUKW010000002.1 coordinate 557,181, forward strand.
GGTCAGTATCGGAAACGGATGCAGCCATTCGAAGGACGTGCCGGCGAACTGGCCGTCAGCCACCTTGAGCCCGCGCATCAGTGCGCCCACCGCGGCCCCCTGCACGAAAGCGACCACTGTCGAGCCGAGGAAGAAGCCCGTGTCCCACAGCCAGCGCGTCTTCACGCTGCGGAAGCGGAATTCGAAGGCGATGCCCCGGAAGATCAGGCCGACGAGCAGCAGCAGGACCGGCAGGTAGAACGCGCCCAGGAATACCGCATACACCACCGGAAAGGTCGCGAACAGCCCGGCGCCGATGATGACCAGCCAGGTCTCGTTGCCATCCCAGAAGGGCGCGATGGTGTCCATCATGCCCAGACGGTGGTTCTCCTCGCTCGTGGTGCCGAACAGGATCCCGACACCGAGGTCGAAGCCGTCCAGGATCACGTAGATCAGGATCGAGACGGCGATGACTGCCGCCCAGAAGAGGGCCAGGTCGCTGGGCTGGATGGCATTCACCGAGCACCTCCCGATCCGGGTTTGGCCGTCGCATCGGTGCGCGCGGCCACGGCCAGCGGACGGCTGCCGGTGACGTTGGCCGTGGCCTCCGTCCTGGCCCGTGGCCCCTGTTTCAGCAGCTTGTAGATGTAGTAGATGCCGAAGGAAACGAAGAGCCAGTACACCACCACGTAGATGATCAGCGAGGTCAGCACGTCGCCGGATGTCAGGGAGGGAGTGACCGCGTCCTTGGTGCGCAGCAGGCCATAGACCACCCAGGGCTGGCGTCCGACCTCGGCGGTGTACCAGCCGGTGAGGATGGCGACGAAGCCGGTGGGGAAGGCCGCGAACGTGCACCAAAGGAACCAGCGCGACGACTCCAGCTTGCCGCGCCAGCGCAGGAAATTGCCGAACCACGAGACGGCCAGCATGATGAGCCCCATGCCGACCATGATCCGGAAGGCGAAGAAGGGAATCAGCACCGGTGGCCGGTCTTCGCGCGGGAAGGATTCGAGCCCGCGCTCGGCGGCAGTGAAGTTGCCCGACGCGATGAAACTGCCCAGCTTCGGTATGGAGATGGCGTAGAGGTTGCGCTCGTTCTTCTCGTCGGGAATGGCGATCAGCACTTCGCTCGCAGGCTGCTCGTTCTTCCAGCGCGCCTCGATCGCCGCGAACTTGGCAGGCTGGTGCTTGAGCACGTATTCGCCCGTCAGGTGGCCGAAGAAGAGCTGGACCGGAATCAGCACCGCGGCCAGCCCCAGGCCCCAGTGCAGCATCATCCTGCCTTCGTCGAAGTGCACGCGGCGCAGCAGATACCAGGCCCCGGTCGCCGACACGCACATCGAGGTCGTCAGCAGGGCGGCGAGCAGCATGTGGGGCCAGCGAACCATCTGTATCGGCCCGAGCACGATCTGCATCCAGTCGACCGGAATGATCTTGCCGTCCACGATCGTGTGGCCCAGCGGCACCTGCATCCAGCTGTTGTTCGCGAGGATCCAGAAGGACGAGAACATCGTGCCCAGCGACACCATGCAGCACGAGAAGAAGTAGAAGCGTGGCGACACCCGGTCCCGCCCGAGCAGCATCACGCCGAAGAAGGTCGCCTCGAGCATGAAGGCTGTGAAGCCCTCGTAGCCGAGCAGGGGGCCCTGGATGGAGCCGGTCTTGACCGCGAGAACGCCCCAGTTGGTGCCGAACTGGAACGCCATCACGATGCCCGTGACCACGCCCATCCCGAAAGACACCGCGAAGATCGGCAGCCAGAAGTCGAACACCCGCCGGTAGAGCGGGTTGCCCGTTGCCAGTCGCGCGCCCTCGATTGTGGCGAGCCACGCTGCGAGCCCGATCGTGAACGCCGGGAAGATGATGTGGAAGCTGATGACGAACCCGAACTGGATCCGCGACAGCGTGACCGGATCGAGGTCCATGACGTGCCGGCCCCTACGGCATCAGCTTGTTGACGACGACGCGTTCGAGATCGTGCTTCGCGTAGGGCGGATAGCGCACGCCGGGGTCGACGGTGCTGCTGTGGTGGAGTATTCCGCGCGCATTGGTGAAGGCTTCGAAGCCCCAGCGCCCGTGGTACTTGCCCATGCCGGAGTTGCCCACGCCGCCGAACGGAAGCTCGGGGAAGAGCGGATGGATGGCGCAGTCGTTGACCTCCGCATCGCCGGAGCGCGTGGCGCCCAGGATCTTCTCGACCACGTTCTTGTCCTCGGCGAAGATGTAGAGGCCCAGCGGACTCGGCCTGCTGTTGACCCACTGGATGACCGACTCGACCGAATCGATCTCGAGCACCGGCAGGATCGGGCCGAAGACCTCTTCCTTCATGATCGGCGAATCGACCGCGACATCCACCAGCACTGTCGGCGCGATGTAGAGCTCGTCGGCATCGGTCTGGCCGCCGGCAACGGCCTTGCCGCTGCCGATCAGGCCGGCGAGGCGATCGAAGTTGCGGCGGTTGATGATGCGGCCGTAGTCCGGGCTTTGCTTCGGGTCGTCGCCGTAGAACTCGCGGATCGTGTCCTTCATGTGCTGCACGAACTCGTCCTTCACTTCCGGCCATGCCAGCACGTGATCGGGCGCGGTGCAGATGTGGCCGGAATTCATGAAGCGCCCGTAGGCGATGCGCCGGGCGGCCGACTTGAGGTTGGCCGACGAATGGACGATGGTCGGATTCTTGCCGCCGAGTTCGAGCACGCAGGGCGTCAGGTTCTTCGCCGCGGCCTGGTGCACGATCTTGCCGACGGGCGGACTGCCGGTGAAGAAGATCATGTCCCATTGCTGTGCCAGCAGGGCGGTGGTCTCGGGCACGGCGCCCTCGACGACCGTGACGGCGCGCGGATCGAAGTACTTGGGCACCAGCCGCGCCGCGGCGGCCGCGCAGTTCACTGCGATCTCGGACGGCTTCAGCACGGCCGTGTTGCCCGCGGCCAGCGCCGCCACCAGCGGGCCGAAGACCAGCATGAAAGGTTCGTTCCACGCGCCGATGATCAGCGCCACACCGAGCGGATCGCGGTTCACGCGGATGTAGCCCGGCTCGAACACCAGCGGCATCGGCTCGTGCAGCGGCTTCACCCAGGTGTCGATGTGCTTGAGCGCGTAGTCCGCCTCCTTGACGCAGTACTCGACGTCCATGAGGTCGGCATCGTTCGTGTTGCGGCGCAGGTCTTTCCAGAGCGCGTCGCACAGCGCGTCGTGGTGGTCGGTGAACAGGGCCTTGACCGCTTCGAGCTGGGTCTTGCGCCATTCGACCGGGCGCGTATGGCCTTCGAGGAAAAAGGCGCGCTGGCTGGCGACGAGCGAGGCGAAGTCAGGCTGGGACATGGCGTTGGCTCCATGTGGATCGGAGAAACCGGATGATCGACTTGACGCCCTGCGTTGACCATCCCGGCGGCCACGCAGGCCACGTACGTGCTCGAAGGCCATGGTCTTTTGCCGCCGGGCGTTCGCATACGATCCCGCCATGGAAACCAGTTCGGCCCCGCGGAAACGGGATTCACAAATCTATGGGCGGCCCGCGTCGGGGCTGCGGCTGAAGGTGTACACGATCATCTTCGAGGCCGACACGCGCGCGGGGCGCCTGTTCGACCTGACGCTGATCGCGGCGATCCTGGCCAGCGTCGCGGTGGTCGTGCTCGACAGCATCGCCTCGGTGCATGCGAAGTACCAGCACACTTTCAGCGTGCTCGAATGGGTCTTCACGCTGTCGTTCACGGCCGAGTACATTGCCCGCCTCGCATGTGTCCAGCGCCCGGCCCGGTACGCGCGAAGCGTGTTCGGCGTCATCGACCTGCTCGCCGTGCTGCCGACCTATCTCGCCGCTTTCGTGCCGGGGCTCCATGCGCTGATCGACGTGCGGGTGCTGCGACTGCTGCGCATGTTCCGTATCCTGAAGCTCACCGAGTACGTCCATGAATTCGGCGCCCTGGGCCGGGCGTTGGCCGCGTCCCGTCGCAAGATCCTGGTCTTCATGGCCTTCGTGATGCTGGTCGTGCTGATCATGGGCACGCTGATGTACGTGGTGGAAGGGCCGTCGAACGGATTCACGAGCATCCCGATGGGCGTCTACTGGGCGATCACGACGATGACGACGGTCGGCTTCGGCGACATCACGCCGCATACCGACCTCGGCAAGATGATCGCGTCCCTGATGATGCTGCTGGGCTGGGGCACGCTGGCGGTGCCCACCGGCATCGTGAGCGCGGAGTTCACGGCCATGCGAACCTTGCACCAGCCCACCACGCGGACCTGTCACGAATGCCTGAGCGAGGGGCATCCGCCGGGCGCGCGCTTCTGCAGCGATTGCGGCGCCGCGCTGCCGCCATGGCAGAACGAGTTCGGCGACGGGTCCTCGCACGTACGTGGTGCTGAGTAGCCGCCCGGATTGACCCGTCATGCGCGCGAATCGAGGATTGCCAATGGTCGCCGGGATTTTCCCCCTGCGCCTTCGAGGCGCGTCGTCCCGGTGCTCGTCAACGGCACCCCCCAACCTGGTGAACGACCATGAGAAAACTGCTCGATTCGTTGAAGTACCCCGCCGCGGCGGCCCTGGTCGCACTGGCTGCGGGCTGCGCCACGGGAGACAACGCCCTCAGCAACGACAACCTGGCCATTGCCGCCGGATTCAAGGTGATCACGCCCAAGAATCCGGGCCAGCAAGCGATCCTCGCAAAGCTGCCCAAGGACAAGGTCTCGCCCGTCACGTATCAGGGCGCCACCTACTATGTCCTGCCCGACTCGATGAACAACCTGGCCTACGTCGGCGGACTGCCCCAGTACCAGGACTACCAGCGGATGCGCGTCGCGAAGCAGCTGAGCAACAACAACCTCGAGGCGGCCCAGATGAACGAGATGAACGCCATGGACTGGGGAGGCTGGGGCGGTTGGGGCGGCCCCGCGTTTGTCGGTTTCCGGCGATAGCCGCGGACTCGCGCGCCGGCCAGTCATGACGGACCTGGCCCGTGCGCTGCCCCAGGAACTGGACTTCGAGCGCCTGTTGTCGGATCTGTCGGCCGCGTTCGTCTCGGCGTCCGCCCGGGACATCGATCACGCCATCGACGAAGGCCTTGCGCGGATCGTGCCGGCGCTGGGTATCGATCGATCGACCGTGAATCGGGTCTTCCCGCTGACCGGCCGCGCGGAGGTCAGCCACTCCTACGCCGTGGAGGGCGTGAGTCCGGTGCCCAGGCACCTCGGGCCGGCACGCAATACGAATCCATGGGCGCTGGCGAAGGCGGCCGCCAACGAGCCGATCGTGTTTTCCCGCCTGGACGACCTGCCGCCCGAAGCGGAGCTCGACAAGGAGAACTGGCGCAGGATCGGACTGAAATCCCACGTCATGATGCCCATCGTGGTGGCGGGGCAACTGCTCGGCAGTCTCAACTTCGGTTGCGTGCGCAGCGAGCGCAGCTGGCCTGACGATCTGGTGGCTCGGATGCGCCTGCTGGCGAGGATTTTCGGCAGTGCCCTGGCTCGCAAGCGCGCGCAGGAGGAACTCGACCTGGCGATCGGCTTCGAGCGCCTGGCGAGCGGCATTCTCGCGTCACTCGTGCGGTCGACGCCCGCTGAAGAGAATCAGGCGATGTCGCTGGGTCTCCGGCAGATCGGAGAGTACGTCGGCGCCGAGCGGGTGGCGCTATGGCATCGCGGCTCCGGCAGCCCCCTGGGTGTGGCACAGGAGTGGCACGCGGACGGATTCGCGGGGCCGGCTGCGGAAGGCAAGGTGGTCGACCTGCCGTGGATCCGTGCCCAGCTGAGTGCGGGCAAGGTCGTGCGAATCGCGCATCTCTCGGATCTGCCGCCGGCGGGCAAGGCAGACGCGGACACGCTTTCCGGGATCGGCGTGCGCTCCCTGCTCGCCGTGCCCATCGCGGTCGAGGGCCGCAATGCCGGTGCGCTCACGCTCGCGAGCGTCAAATGGGAGCACGAGTGGCCCGAGGCCCTGACGCCCGGCATGGGCCTGCTGGCCGAAGTGTTCGCCAATCTGCATGCACGAGAGGCGGCGGAGCACCGCAAGCTGGTGGCCGAGGTCGAGGCCGCGCACTGGCGGGAGCGGCTGGCCCACCTCGTGCGTGTCCACACGGCGGGAGAGATGTCGGTGGCGCTGGCCCACGAGATCACCCAGCCCCTCGGCGCGATCGAGAACTACGCGCTGGCCGCGCGCCGGCGCGCTGGCGAAGCGGTGCCCGACGTGAATCGCGTGGTCGACCTGATCGACAAGATCGTCGGTCAGGCGACGCGCGCCGGCGATGTGGTGACACGCATGCGCAGCATGGTGAAACTGCACGAGCCGGAGCAGAAGCTGGTCGACATCGAGCGGGCGGTGACCGAATGCGTCGGCATGGTGGAGATGGACTGCGACCTGCGCGACATCCGCATCCGGCCGGCGCCGGAAGCTCCCTTGCCGGCGGTGGTGGTCGACGAGATCTATCTGCAGCAGGTCATCCTGAACCTTCTTCGCAACGCGATGGAGGCCATGGAGGGGATGCCACCGGAAGGCGGGCGGGAGATCACCGTCGCACTCCGGGTCACCGGGCGCGACGAAGTCCTCGTCGAAGTCGCGGATCGCGGCCGCGGCATCGTCGAAGGCGACCTGGAGCGGATCTTCGAATCGTTCTATTCGACCAAGTCCAACGGCCTGGGAGTCGGGTTGGCCATCTGCCGCAAGCTGATCGAGGCACAGGGGGGAAAGTTGTGGGCTTCGCACCGCATCGGGGGCGGCGCGGTGCTCAGTTTCACACTCCTGACCGCAACTTCGGTAGACTGACGAGATGCCAGAGCCTACCGTGTTCATCATCGATGACGACGAGGCCTATCGCGATTCCGTGCGGGAATTGATGAGTTCCGTCGGCCTCGCGACCGAGGTGTACTGCTCGGCGCTCGATTTCCTTCCCGTCTTCGACGCAACGCGCCCGGGCTGCCTGGTGCTCGACGTGCGCATGGCCCGCATGAGCGGACTGGCGCTGCAGGAGCACCTGTTGGCGATCGGCGCGCGCATTCCGATCGTCTTCATCAGCGGTCACGGCGACATCGCCATGGCGGTCAAGGCCGTCAAGGACGGGGCGGTCGATTTCGTCCAGAAGCCGTACCGGGAACAGCAACTGCTGGACGCCATCGACGAGGCCTTGCGTCGCGATGCGAGCATGCGCGATCCCTCGTCCGCCGAAGGGGGCAGGCGCCTCGACAAGCAGATCGCATCGTTGACGGTGCGGGAGCGCGAGGTGATGCGGCTGGCACTCAGGGGCCTGCCGAGCAAGGTCATCGCCAAGGACCTGGACATCAGCCATCGCACCGTCGAGCAGCACCGGAGCCGGCTGCTCGAGAAGCTCGGCGTCAGTTCGATCACCGAACTGATGCGCCTCCATACCGAACGATCAGTTGACTAGCCAACGGCCTCCCGGCCTGGGGCGCGTCGACCGACCACGTACGTGGGGGTACGTGGCCGCCCGGCTGGATTTGCCGCACGAGCGCTTCCAGAATGAATGCGCATCAGGGTCCCGCGTCCGTCGGGATTCGTCGATCGCAGCGTGACAGACAAGTGTCACGGAAGGAGATGTCAGTGAAGAGCCGATCACAAGTTCTTGCCAAGGCGTTGTTGCTGGCCGCCAGCCTGACCTTCGTCGTGGGGGCGGACGCCCAGAACGCGCCCGCCAAGCCTTCCGCTTCGAGGGCCAATACCCCCGCCAAGGCTGCGCCCGAACTGGAAGCCAAGGCGATGGACTTGCTGCGAGCGATGAGCGGCGCGCTCACCGGAGCGTCGTCGATGGCATTCACCGCCGTCGCGACCTATGAAAGCCCTACCAGCATAGGCCCGCCGCTGGCCTTCTCGACCACCTCCGAGGTGCTGCTGCAGCGGCCGAACAAGCTGCGCGTGATCACGGGCGGCGACGTCAAGCGTGTGGAGTACTACTACGACGGCAAGACGCTGACCGCCTTCGCGACTTCCGAGAACCTCGTTGCCGTGACGCCCGCGCCGCCCACCGTCGATGCCATGCTGGAAGCGGCGTTCAAGAATGCCGCCATCTACTTTCCCTTTGCCGACGTGCTGGGCGCGGATCCGTTCAAGAACATCACCGAGGGCCTGACCAAGGCGTTCTATGTCGGGCCCTCGTCGATCGGCGGTACGACGACCGACGTGCTCGCGGTGGCCAGCGACGAACTGTTCATGCAGATCTGGATCGGTGCCGACGACAAGCTGCCGCGCCGATTGCGCGCGATGTACCGCGGCGACCCGCTCCTGCTGCGCCACCAGGTGGATCTGTCGAACTGGAAGCTCGACCCCGTCGTGGCCGCGGAGGCGTTCGCGTCGGTCAACGCGGCCAATGCGAAGAGGATTCCGTTCGCCATGCCGCAGGCACCGGCGACGGCCCCCAAGGCAAAGAGCGCCAGGCCGGGCAAGGCGCCCTGAAGGCGACCTGAAGGACATGAAGGGACTCGAAATGAATCCGATGAAAGCCATTCTTCCCTTGCTCGCCGCGGCGCTTCTGTCCGCGGGATTCCACACATCCGCATCGGCGTGGGCGCGGGCCAATGCCTGGGGCGGCCACACGACGGGTGGATTCGGCGGCTTCACCCACGACAACGCGTTCGGCGGCAGCACCTCGCACAGCTGGTACGGCGGAACCAGCCACACCAACCGGTGGGGCGGAACCACCACCGGCGCGTACGGCATGGGCGCAGTGCACACCACGGCCGGCGGCTTCTCCACCTACCACCCGCCGGGCTATGGCTATGGGGGCTATGCGCCGTACTACCGGCCGGTCGGCGTGCCGTACTACCACCCGGGCTGCTACGACTGCGGTGGAGCGGTCGCCGCGGGCGCCGCCGTGGGACTGGCGGCCGGCGTCGTGGCGGGGGCGGCACTGGCCCGGCCTGCGGTGATTCCTGCCTATCCGCTGGGTACGAGCTTCACGACGCTGCCAACGGGTGCGGTGTACGTCGATCGCGGCGGCGTGACCTACTACCAGGTCGGCAACGCCTGGTTCAGGCCTTCCTTCGGTGCCGGCGGCGTGTACTACAGCGTCGTGCCGGCGCCTTGAATCCACACGGGAATGCCATGCGCAGATCGAAGTCTTCACACGTGCTGAAGCATGCCGTCGGGCTGGCCTCGGCGCTGGCATGCCTGTCCGCCGCGGCGCAAGGCCAGCCCCCGCCCGATGCATGGCAATTCGAGTTCATTCCCTACCTGTGGGCGGCCGGCATCAAGTCGGACCTCCGGTTCGGCGTGCTGCCCCAAAGCACCACCAGCGTGAACTCGACGAGTGTCCTCAAGGCACTCGACTTCGGTGCGATGGGCACACTCGAGGCACACAAGGGCCCCTGGGGCGCATTGCTCGACATGCAGTACGTGAAGCTCGGCGTATCCCGCCAGCTGGGCTCCCTTCCGCCCGTGGGCGTGGACGTCGACTACGTACAGCAGATCTACACCCTGGCCGGCCTCTATCGGGTGTACGACAGCGCCGTCCAGGTCGATGTCCTGGCGGGCGGGCGCTACGTGAACGCGAAGACCGACGTGGACTTCGCGCCAAATCTGCCCGGGCCGGGACTCCACGATTCCGTGGGCTGGTGGAACGGCGTCGTCGGCGCGCGCGTGATCGCGCCGATCAACGACAAGTGGTCGGTACTCGGCTACCTCGACAGGGGCTGGGGAAGTTCGACGTCGAGCTGGGAAGGGATTGCCGGCGCCAGCTACCAGTATTCGCCGACCCTTTCATTCAAGTTCGGCTATCGCTACCTGAGCTACAAGCGCGACGAAGGGCTCCTCAGCAAGGTGGCGCTTGGCGGATTCTTCGCGGGCGCCGGATTCAAGTTCTGAACGGGACGGCGAAATGGACATGAAAGACAGCCCCTCCACGACGCCTGAACCGCCGAAGTCGCAGGCACAGATCAACACCGACCTTGCCGTCGACCGCACGGTCATGGCCGCGGACAGGACGCTCATGGCGTGGGTGAGGACGGCGCTTTCCATGACCAGCTTCGGCTTCACCATCTACAAGGTCATCGAAGGCTTCCAGCACGAGGCGGCGCACACGATCAAGGCCGAGATGCCACGTGACGTGGGTCTGTTCCTCACCGGCCTGGGCACCGTCGCGATGGTGATGGGAACCATCGAGTACTGGCTGCGGATCAGGGAATTGCAGCACAACAAGCCCCTGCACATCATGCAGCCTTCGTTCGTGATGGCGCTGATCATGTCGGTGGCGGCCCTGTTCATCTTCGTCGGCATTGCCTTCAGATTGCTTTGAGGCGCACCGATCATGGACGTGATGCTGGAAATCTGGATGCGCATCTGGGACGACATCACGAGCGGCCGTCACGCGCCGCTCGCCTTCCGTTTCATCCTCCAGCCGGCGGTTGCCGCCTTCTTTGCCTACAGGGCCGGACGGCAGGACGCACGCGACGGGCGGCCGCTCTACCTGTGGGCGCTCGTGGGTGATCGCGAGCACCGAAAGACGCTGTTGCGCGAAGGCTGGCGGGACATCGGGAAGGTCTTCATCGTGGCCATCGTCATGGACGGTGTCTACCAGTTCATCCAGGTCCGCTGGTTCTATCCCGGCGAGGCTGTGATGGTCGCGGTGATCCTTGCAGTCTTGCCTTACCTCGTATTCCGCAGCCTGGTGAATCGCATCCTGCGTCATCGGCCGCACAGCTGAGCACATCTCCAGGGCATTTTTTCGAGGTGACCTGGCACCTCGCCAACCAACGTTGAGGAAGCAATCATGACAACGAAGAAGCCCAACATCCTGATTCTCTGGGGCGATGACGTGGGCTGGTGGAACATCAGCTACAACAGCCGCGGCCAGATGGGTTACCGCACGCCCAACATCGATCGCGTAGCCAATGAAGGCGTCGCGTTCACTGACTACTACGCGCAGCAAAGCTGCACGGCGGGCCGGGCCGCCTTCATCACGGGACAGAACCCCATCCGGACCGGCTTGACCAAGGTCGGCATGCCGGGCGCCTCGGTCGGATTGCACGCGGAAGACCCGACCATCGCCGAGATGCTCAAGCCGCACGGCTATGCATGCGGGCAGTTCGGCAAGAACCACTTCGGTGACAAGGACGAGTATCTGCCCACGATGCACGGGTTCGACGAGTTCTTCGGCAACCTCTACCACCTCAACGCCGAGGAAGAGCCCGAGGATCCGGACTACCCGAAGGATCCCGAGTTCAAGAAGCGCTTCGGCCCGCGCGGCGTGTTGCATTGCCTGGCCGACGGCAAGGGCGGGCAGACGATCGAGAACACCGGCGCACTGACCAAGAAGCGCATGGAAACCATCGACGACGAGACCACCGAGAGGGCGCTCAAGTTCATCGACAAGTGCCACGCCGACGGCAAGCCCTTCTTCCTCTGGTACAACACCACGGCGATGCACTTCAGGACGCATTGCGCCGAGAAGCACAAGGGCAAGAGCGGGCAGGGCGACTACAACGACGTGATGGTGGCGCACGACGAGCACATCGGGGAGATGCTCGACAAGCTCGACCAGCTCGGCATCGCCGACGACACCATCGTCATGTATTCGACCGACAACGGCCCGCACTACAACAGCTGGCCCGATGCGGGCATCACGCCCTTCAGGGCCGAGAAGAACACCAACTGGGAAGGCGGCTGGCGCGTGCCGTGCTTCGTCCGCTGGCCCGGCAAGTTCAAGGCCGGCACCGTCATCAACGGCATCGTGTCCCACCAGGACTGGCTGCCGACGCTGCTGGCCGCGGTCGGCGAGGACGATGTCAAGGACAAACTCGTCAAGGGTTGCAAGGTCGGCGAGAAGAGCTTCAAGGTGCACATCGACGGCTACAACATGCTGCCGTACCTGACGGGGCAGGCGCAGGAGAGCCCGAGGCAGTTCTTCTTCTACATCAGCGACGACGGGGACATCATGGCCATCCGCATGAAGGACTGGAAGGTCGTGCTGATGGAGCAGCGTGCCAAGACCCTGCAATGCTGGTTCGAGCCCTTCGTGAAGTACCGGGCGCCGAAGATATTCAACCTGCGCCGCGATCCGTTCGAGCGGGCCGACGAGAACTCGAACACCTACTGGGACTGGGTCATCTCGCATGCCTACATCATCTACGCGATGCAGGGTGCCGTCGCGAACCAGATGGAAGCGTTCGAGAAGTTCCCGCCGCGGCAGAAGCCTGGTTCGTTCAACCTGGATGAGCTGATGCGGAAGCTGCAGGAGTCCTCAAGCGCTGCACATTGACCACCCCGAGGCGCCTGCGGCGCCTCCCCCCAAGGGGGCTTGTGGCGTGCGCCAGCGGGAATGAATCAAGCCTGGTTCGGACTGTGCCGGACCAGGCTTTTTCGTTGGGGGGCGGGCAGTCGGAACTGCCCGGGAGCTGGCTTCAGCTCTTTCTTACCACCGACGTGGCGATGGCCTGCGTGATGGTCATCTTCATCTGGTCGCCGACCTTAACGCCGCTGAGCATGGCCGGGTCCTTCAGCTTCACTTCCGTGAAGTGACCGAAGGGGCCCCGGACCAACACGGTGCCCTTGGCCTCATTGACCGCCCAGATGTTCGACACCATCGTCGTCTGCTTCATCGCGGCCCCGCCGGGAAGCTGTCCGGCCTGGGCGCGGTCGACGGCGCGCGTCTGCGTGGCCATGCGAATGCCGTCGCCCTTCTGGAAGTCGAGCGCCACGGATTGGATGTAGGTGACATCCACCATGTCGCCGACCTTGACCTGGGCCAGGTTCTTGACCCTCGCGTCGACCATCACCGCGAATTCATTTCCTTCCGGTCCCTTCAAGGTGACGATGCGGTTCTTCGGGTCGATCGCCGTCACCAATGCGGAGATGTTGATCCCCTTCATCATGTCCTGGATATCCAGGACATGGGGATTGGCCGAAGGCGTGTTCGGCTGCGCCATGGCCGGCGCGGTGAAGGCCAGGGCCGAAGCCAGCGCGAGCGCTGCGTAGCGGGTTGTTTTCATTTCACGTTTTCCTTTCACTTTCGGGTAGATCAGGTAGACGGAACGCTTTCGCCACGTGCGACATGGACAAAACCGAATATTCCTCGCAGTGATCGCTTGCACTCCGGTCGAAGATTTTCCCCTTTGCAGGGCCGCGCGCCATCCGCACGGCCACGCATGAACACGTACGTGATCCTGTTGGATGCGACCCGCCGCATCGGTTCCGGCCGAAGTCGCACCGCAGCGTGCCGCGCTGACCTACCATCGGCCACTTGCATGTCTCCAGGGAGAGCCGGATGGAAGAACAGCATTCGAGCGGTGAACCGCTCGACCTCGTCATCATCGGCGCAGGTATCGGCGGGGTGATGACGCTTCACTATGCGCGCAAGGCAGGGCTGAACGCACTGCTGCTGGAGCGCCAGGACGTGGTCGGCGGCCTCTGGGCCACGCTCCCGCCATGGCAGGACATCCAGTTCGGCCGCTGCGACTGGACCCTGGGCGATCTACCGATCGCGGGGGAGGACCAGGCCAGCATCCGCGACAACATCGAGGCCTGGGTGGAGCGCTTCGGCCTCGCCAGCTCGATGCGACTCGGCACCGAAGTCACGCGCGCCAGCCGCGACGGCGACGAATGGATCGTCGAGACGTCCGGGAACACCTTTCGCGCCAGATACCTGGTCTGCGCCACCGGTGCCCACAATCGTCCGATCATCCCGGCGCCCGAGCGCGAAGCCGTCACGCTGCGCGAACTGCATTCCTCGCAACTGCGGGAGGCCTCGGACCTGCGGGGACGGGATGTCGTCGTGGTCGGCGGCGGCGCCTCGGCCCTGGACCTGCTCGACCTGTGCTTCGAGCATGAGGCCCGCCGCGTGACCTGGGTCTACCGGAACTCGCGCTGGATGATGCCGAGCGTCAAGCCCAAGAACCTGGCGGGCAGCCCGCGCGGCATGGCCAGGGCGCAGATGGAAGGCGCCACCGTCGAGCAACTCAGCACAGCCCTTGACGAGCAGCTTCGCGCCCGTTACGCCAAATTCGGCCTTCAGGACATCCTGCCCGAGGGCGTCTTCGATCTAGGTCGCGATCAGCTCGTCCCGGGGCGCTGGCGCATGATCGAGAACTACCCCAGGATCGAGCGTCACCGCGCCGAGGTGGTTCGCATCGAGGGCCGGCGCGTGGCGCTGTCGACCGGAGGAGCGCTCGATGCCGACCTGCTGCTCTGGGCCACTGGCTACGAAATCGACCTCGGATTTTTCGCCAATGAATCCCTGTCGCGCATCCGCCGGCACGGCGAACTGGTTGCGCAGTGCGGCTGCGGGCTGGTCGCAACGGCGGAGCCCGGCCTGTACTTCCTGGCCGCGGGACTCGAATCGACCGGCACGGCGCCCTGGGCCTACGCGCTGATGACCCGCACGTTGATGTCTCACATGCGCGGTCGCGCCACGCTGGAGTCAGTGCCGCTGACGCGCAAACTCAACCACTTCCACTATCCAGCCTTCCTGGCCGAACGGGACCCCGCGAATTTTCCGGAAGGGCAGTGGGAGGATGAGTTTCGCCAGTTGGCCCTGGCCTATCCGGAAGACCAGCCCCTGCCGATTCCGGAACTAAGACTCTGAGCCGATGGGCGGAGGGGTGTGGGAGTCGAACCCACCCGGCGACGCATGGCGCCACCCACCGGGTTTGAAGCCCGGCCGTCCCACCAGGGACGTTGCCCCTCCATGATCGAACTCGAAGTGCTCGTCGCCGTCACGACGCGCCCTTCGAAAACAACGAGGTATCGCTGCGCAACCTGTGCGCATCGCCGACCCGGCGCAGCAGGCCTGTCCGGTCGAAGAATTCGAGCACCTGGATCGCACGCTTGCGCCCCAGGCCGGTGGCATCGCGGAACTGCGCGGCCGTGATCTCGCCGTCGGCGTCGGCGGCGACTCTCCGCAGGATCGCCGCCATGCGCGCCATGCTGTCCGGCGGATAGTAGAGATCCTTCACCACCTGATGCATCTCGCCGCGCTGTGCCAGTCGTGCCAGCGTCGTGCGCATCAGCGCTTCGTTCTCGTGGGTGTCACGGGCGAGGTCACGCACCCAGTTGCCTTCGAAGCCGGTCGTCGACATCAGGGGCTTGACCTTTTGCGCGAGGCGCTCGTCGGTGGCTGAAAGACGCAGGCCGTGTTCCGGCAAGTGCACGAAGGCACCGCGAAGGACGATGTGTCCTTCGGCACGCAGATCGGAGAGCAGCGCGCGCCACAACGGCTCCGGCCATCGCGGTGCCGCGAGCCGCCGCAGGCGCCCGGCGTCCGGGCCGAGTGTGTTCGGCTCGCGTTGATGGAAGTCTCCCAGCGCGGCCAGCACGCTGTCGTGCGCGGCGCGACGATGGGACGCCGCCAGCGCCCAGTCGCCGCCCTCTGCATCGGCTGCATGCAATGCGCCCTCCGGCAGGGTCGGCATGGCTTGCGAGGGCAGGCCTTCCGCCAGCGCCCAGCGTCGGAGAGACACGCCGTAGGGCGCGGCATCGATCAGCGACGCCAGGCGCGCGGTTGCGTCGGGTTGCGACCAGGCGCGAAGCTCCGCCAGACGCTGCGGGGTGCGGCGGTAGCGCGAAGGTGCGAAGGGGTCCAGCACGCGGCCTCCCGCCAGCGTGCGGCTGCCCGAGTTGTCACGGAGCACGATGCGATCGCCGTGCCATGCGCCCACGGGATGACGCAGCACCAGTTGCACTTGCGCCGTGGTCCCGGGCGTCATGGACTGGGCGGCATCCTTCGCGTCACCGCCTTGCACATCGAGGATCGCGACCGTGCCGAGCACGTCGGCGGCGCCGAGGTGCACATGCACCGGCGTGCCCGATCGCAGCGCCTTCGCTTCGTCGTGCCACAGGGTCAGGGTGGCATCGATCCGGTCGGTCGCCATCGGACTGTCGCGCGCGACCAGCCACTGCCCGCGCGAAACCTGTTCCTTGTCGATGCCGACGAGGGCGATCGCGCAACGTTCGCCGGCCTGTGCGCGTGTGACGGCGCGATTCTGCGCATGCAGGCTGCGGACGCGGGCCGTCAGGGGCGGCGTCGATGGCGTCAGCGCAAGCTCGTCGCCGACCTGCACCTGCCCCGCATGCACCGTGCCGGTCACGACGGTGCCGACGCCGTCGAGCGTGAACGCGCGGTCGATCGCGAGGCGGAACGCCGAAGCGCCTTCTGCACGGCCCGGTGTCGCGCGTGCCGCATCGAACAGCCGTTCACGCAGCGCGACGATGCCCACGCCTGTCTGCGCCGACACCGGCAGCGTCGGAACGCCTGCCAATGCCGTTCGGGCCAGCAACGCATCGACTTGCGCACGCACTTCATCGACGCGCGCTTCGTCCGCCCGGTCGACCTTGGTGATCGCCACGGCGCCGCGCGAAATCCCGAGCAGCGAAAGCACGGCCAGGTGCTCGCGCGTCTGCGGCATGACGCCGTCGTCCGCCGCCACCAGCAGAAGCGCGAAGTCGATGCCCGTCGCACCTGCCAGCATGGTGTGCACCAGCCGCTCATGGCCCGGCACGTCGATGAAACCGATGCGCTCGTCCTCCGCGCTGCCCGGTACGTCGAGGAAGGCATAGCCCAGTTCGATCGAGATGCCGCGCTTCTTTTCTTCGGGCAGGCGGTCGGTGTCCACGCCGGTGAGCGCGCGCACCAGCGTGGTCTTGCCGTGATCGATGTGGCCTGCCGTTCCGATGATCATGGCTACATGAAATTCCGGGTGTGCAGGTCGGCGAGGCGCCCGGCTTCGCCGCGGTCGAAGCCCAGCCGGGCCAGACGCGCGCGCCGGCCCGCGGACATGTCGCGCTTGAGTTGCTGCACGGCTTCATGGCCGCGCGCGATGGCGGCGGGCGTCAACCCACCCGCGGCCAGCAGGACCAGCGCATCGAACACCTCCTCGTTCAGCCCGGCGGTGCCGGCCAGTGCGTCGTAGCGCACCTCGACGGCGTTGCGCAGGCGCACCTGGTAGTTGGGCTGCGCGGCCAGGCGGTGTTCGAGGTGGGCCATGCCGAAGGCGACGTGGCGTGCCTCGTCTCGGGCAGCCAGTCGTGCGATCTGCCGCGTCACCGGGTCGGGCGCGTGTTCCTGCAGGAAGTTGAGCAGGTTCACGAAGCTGCCTTCGCCCAGCACCGCGAGCAGGAAGGTCGACACCGAGAAGTCCGGCGCGTCGAACAGCGTGCGCAGAGACGCCTGGCCGCCGGCAGTCGACAGGGCGGGCGTCTGCCCGCGCAGCGTCGCGCGGCGCGTGAACACTTCCACGTGGCGCGCTTCGTCCGCGCATTGCAGCGCCAGCAGTTGCAGCACCTCGCGGTAGTGCGGATGGATCTGCCCCAGGTGCCGCGCCGGCACCAGCAACGCCGCGTTCTCGTTCTCGATCAGGTAGGTCATGACCTGCACCACGGCTGCCTCGATGGCCGGTGGAAGATCGAAGGGCGCCTTCCAGTCGATGGCAGTCTCGGGATCCCACTGCGCGGCGGCGCCTTGCCGATACAGCTCGCCCGCCGTAGCGGCCCACAGTTCGTCGCGCCGGTTCAGGCCGAAGGCAAAGCGCGGACTGCCCGCTTCGACGAGCGCGCCGCGTGCGGCGAGGCCCCAGGACGACGAGGCTTCCTGTGCCGGGAGGTCGGTCGCATCGAGTCGCGCATGTCCGGTCGGCTGCGCATCGCGCCAACGGCCGTCGGCGGCTGCGCCGCGAATCACGCGGGCTTCCATCTGCCCGGCGCTGGTCGATCCGAAGCTCACGGGGTGACCCTGCTGCCGGCACCAGGCCGCCAGATGAAGGTCCCAGGCCGGTGCCCGCCCGCGCACGCGCAGCTCGCCGCCGACCGGCAGCGCGGCCAGCGCGCGGCGGATCAGCAGCAGGGCGCCCTGGTCCAGGCCGAGCGTCTCAATATCGATAGTCGTCGGCAAGGATTCGGCCATCGGGGCTGTAGAAGTTTTCGTCGTCGACCGCGCGTTCGAGCAGGGCATAGCCGCTGGTCCGTCCGGCGCGCCACTGGCGCAGGCCCTCCAGTTCGAGCAATGGGCGAACCTGCGGGTCGTCCCATCGCATCGCCATTAGCAGCGAGACGAAGTGGCCGACGAGCTCGGCAGGCGCATCCGGACTGGTGGTGAAGTTGCAGTGGTCGTAAGGCGCGGTGGTCGCGATGACGCGCGTGCTGCCGGCAGGCAGGGTGCCATCGAGCCCGAAGGCGAGGTGGTTGCCGTCGATCAGGCAGCAGGCATCCACCTCGCCGGCCATGAGTGCGGTCGCCGCGTCGCGCTCGCCGCCGATATGGTCGCCATGCTTGCCGCCGAGCACGTCGAAGCGGCGCACGGTGAAGTCGCGTCCGCCCACCAGGCCCGCGCTGCGCAGGTGGCCCAGGGGGATCAGCGTGGCCTGCGGCGAATCGATCGCGCCGACGCCGACCGTCTTGCCGCGCAGGTCCGCGACGTCTTTCAGGGGGCTGTCGGCGCGAACGACGATGACGGAGCGCAGGTCGCAGTCGGTGTCGCGCATCGCGACCGCACGCGCCTGCTGGCCACGGCTTCGGGCGATGCGGTCGGCCCGCACCCAGGCCAGCGGCGAGTTCCACGCGAGGTGCAGCGTGCCGTCGAATTGCGATTCGACCTGTCGCTCGTAGTTCGAATACAGCACGTAGTCGAAGGCGAGCCCGTGCTGCGCGAAGAAGGCCTTGAAGCCTTCCCAGATGGTGACGACCTTGGGCGCGTAGGCCACCGCGCCCATGATCAGTTTCGGCTGCGACATCGCGCGTTCCCTTCAGAACAAGGGCAGGCCGGTGATGGCCTTGCCGATGAAGTCGTAGAGCACGTCGGAGGTCGGCGCCATGACGCTCGCCGCGCGCGCATCGCGGAACAGGCGCTCGATGCCGGCCTCCTTGCGGAAGGCGGCGCCGCCGCAGACGCGCATTGCGATGTCGGTGACCTCCAGCGCGGTCTCGCCGGCGGCGGCCTTGACCTCCAGGACGCGCAACATCGTGTCTGCGCGCCCGGCGCCGATGGCGGCAACGGTGTCGTCCAGCAGGGCCTGCGCCATGTCGGTCTTGATGCGCGCACGGGCCAGGTAGGCGCGGATGGTGGGCAGGTCCGCCAGCGAGGAGCCCAGGTGCAGGTGCTTCGTCTGGCCGACGTGGCCGATGGCCCGTGTGAGTGCGCCGTCCATGAGGCCGACCGAGCAGGCGGCGCTCAAGACGGAGAACCAGGGCAGCACGACGCCCATCATCACGTCGAAGCCCTTGCCGTCCTCGCCCAGCCGGTCGTCGGTGGCGATGCGCACGCCCTGTGCGGTGATCGGCGTGGACGCATTGCCGCGCAGGCCCAGGCCATCGAAGGCGCCGGGCTGGGTCAACCCCTCGCTCTTCGCGTCGACCCACCACAGGGTGCTGGCGCCATCGGCCGCGACCGGCTTGCTCGACCAGACATAGCTGTCGGCCTCGAAGGCCGAAGTCACCCAGCTCTTGCGCGCATCGAGCACGACCTGGCCGCCGTCGGCGCGTGCGGTGCCGGTCGGCGCCCAGAAATGGCTGCGCGAATCGGCTTCCGAGAACGCCAGCGTGCTCAGGTGCCGACCGCCCGCGATGGCCTTGCGCACCGGCTCCTTGCCGAACTGCTCGATCACGGCGGTGGCGCAGTAATGCATGCACACCACCATCGCCGTGGACGGGCAGCTTTGCGCGATGCGCGAGACCACCTGCGTCGCCTCCTTGAGCCCGAGACCCATGCCGCCGACTTCCTTGGAGGAAGCCAGCCCGAGCAGCCCGGCCTCGCCCATGGTCTGGATCACCTCTCGCGGAAAGCGTCCCTCTCGGTCGGTGCGCAGGGCCAGCGGCTCCAGCGTTCCGGTGAGGATCGGGGCGAGTGCGTCGAGGTAGTCCATCGGTTTTTCCAGGTTGAGGTGGATCGGGAATGTCAGCTCAGAAGGTCTTTCAGCGCCGGCAACTGGGCAACGAAGGGTTCGCTGTCTTCCAGGCAGCGCAGGTCGAGGAGAAGGCGGTCTTCGGCGATGCGGCCGATCACCGGCAAGGGCAGGGCGCGCAACGCGGTGGCAAGCGCATCGAGCGACGTGCCGACCCCTTTTTTCGTCGTGCCGGCCGGTGCGAGCGCGAGACCGGCCGAGGGCAGGCGCTCGACCGGCAGTGACCCCGAGCCGATCTGACCCAGCAGGTCGACGACTTCGACGCTGAATCGCGGCGCGACCGCGGCCGCGAGCGTCGGCTGCAGCGTGTGCGCCAGAGCGCGGATCGCATCTGCGGGCCGGGTCAGCAGGCGCAGGGTGGGGAGATCGCTCGCGAGACGCTCGGGCCGCAGGTAGAGCATCAGCGTGGCTTCGAGCGCCGCCAACGGCAGCTTGCTCATGCGCAGGGCGCGCTTCATCGGGAACTTGCGGATGCGGCCTACCGCCTCCCTGGTTCCCACGATGAGACCGGCCTGCGGGCCGCCCAGCAGCTTGTCGCCGGAGAAGGTGACGACGTCGCAACCGGCTGCGAGCATCTCCTGCGGCAAGGGTTCGCGCGGCAGGCCGTAGTGGGCCAGGTCGATGAGCGAACCGCTGCCCAGGTCGGTCGCCAGCGGCACCCCTCGCGCATGCGCGATGCCGGCCAGCGTGGCCTCGTCGACGGCGGCGGTGAAGCCCTGCACTGCGTAGTTGCTGGTGTGTACCTTCATGACGAGCGCGGTGTCGGCGTTGATGGCGCGCTCGTAGTCCTGCGGGTGCGTGCGGTTCGTGGTGCCGACTTCGACCATGCGCGCACCGGCGCTCGCCATCACGTCGGGCATGCGGAAGGCACCACCGATCTCGACCAGCTCGCCGCGCGAGACGATGACTTCCCGATCACGCGCGAGCGCGGCGATGGAAAGAAGCACGGCGGCCGCGTTGTTGTTGACCACCGTGGCCGCCTGCGCGCCGGTGATGGTGCACAACAGGTCTTCGACGAGGGAGTCGCGATCGCCCCGGGTGCCAGATGCCAGGTCGTATTCGAGGTTGTTGGGCGCCCTCATCACCCGCAGCAGGTGCTGCAAGGCCGAATCGGCGAGCAGGGCACGGCCCAGGTTGGTGTGGATGACGGTGCCCGTCAGGTTGAGCACGGCGCGCATGCGCGGCGCAAGCCGCGCACGCACGCGCGCGGCCAGTGCGCTGGCGAGCGCTGCGGGCTCGACTTCGGAGCGGGGCAGGGTGCCGGCGACCGCCCCGGCCCGAAGTCCGTCGAGCAGCGCGCGGGCCTCGTTCGCAACGAGCGTGTGGCCGTTCGCCTCCAGCAGCGCACGCGATGCCTCCAGCCGGAGCAGCTTGTCCACAGAAGGCAGATCCTGGGGCCTGGCCTTCGAACCGTGAACCACGGATTCGTCGGTCGCAGCCATCAGCCGCCTCCGCCGTCGTCGGGGATGTCGGGGTCGCCGAAGAGCAGCATCAGGTTGACGCCGTGCCGGCGGAAGCCGGCTTCGGAGACCAGGAGGTCGAGCGTGACCGAGGCCAGGTCATCGGCCGCGGCCTCGACCTGCGCATCGCGTTCCATGTGCACGATCTTCAGGTAGTGGCCGCACTCGTCGCAGGTCTCAGCCTCCACAGACGCTTTCGGTGCGCCGGAGGCGTCGGCGTCCACGGGCTGCAACGACTGGTAGTGGATGCCCTTGGTGCTTTCGCAATGGCTGCACTTGATGCGCACCATGTGCCATTGCGTCGAGCACAGCGAGCAGTGCAGGTAGCGATAGCTGCCGGCGCTGGGTTCGATGCGCGAGATGCTGGCGGTCGGCCGGCTGCCGCAGCAGGGGCAGAGGGTGGCGTCCTCCGTGCGGCCGAAGGGGGCGAGGCGGTCGGCGCCACGCGCGTCCAGCGTGGCGATCACCAGGTGTGTCCAGTACGCCTGCAGTGCGGCGGCGACGAGTGGTGCGGCCGCGAGGTCCAGGCCGAGCATCACGTTGCTGAGCAGTCGATCGGCCTGCGTTTCGAGCCGCTCGTCGTCCATCTCGCGCACGGCCCGCACGCTGGCTTGCGCGGGGCTGCCTTCCAGGCGCTGCAGCAGTCGGTCGAGCATGCGGCGCAGCACGGCGCGCCAGGCGGGATCGCGGGGCCAGTCGATGGCGGGCAAGGGCGGCATGCCGGCCCGCGATGCGGCGTCCAGCGCGGCGGCGTCCGGCAAGGGCACGGTGGGGAAATCCTGAAGCACCTCGTGCTGCGCATGCGCCAGGTCGGCCATGAAGATCAGGAAGTCGCGCATCGGATGCGACGCAGCGCGCTGGCGCAGGCGCATCTCGCGCTCGGCGAAGACTTCCGTGCGACGAGGCGTCTGGAGAAACGGAACCTGCTGCCCGGCGCGGACGGCGATCTCTTCCGGTGTCAGCAGCGGACTGGCTTGGCTCAGGCTCATGAATCTATTCTGCGCTCCTGAATGGCACCTTGCTTGCGAAGCTGGTCGTACCAGAGCGGATGGTGCTTGCGTGCCCAGCCGTCGCTGACGGTGCCGCGCGTCATCGAGCGGATCGATCCCTTGACCCAGATCGCCGCGTAGACGTGAACGATCACGCCGATGACCAGGATCGCCGCCGACGCCGCGTGCACCACGACCGCGATGCGCCGCACGGTGATCGGGAAGAAGTCGACGAACCACGGCCGCCAGAACATGAAGCCGGTGATCAGCAGGAGCAGCAGGCAGACGCTGAACAGCCAGAACACGCCCTTCTGGCCGGCGTTGTACTTGCCCACCTGCGGCATCTTGTCCTCGTCGCCTTTCAGCAGGTCGCCGGCCTGTCGGACCCATTGGGTGTCGTGGGGCTTCCACGTGTTCTCGTGCCACACCTGGAAGAACAGCAGGATGAAGCCGAGCACCATCAGCAGCCCGAAGAAGGGATGCAGGATGCGCGTCCACGGCCCGCCGCCGAAGAGGGCGCTGAAGAAGAACAGCGACGGATGGAAGAAGGCCAGCCCCGACAGCCCCGCGCAGAGGAAGAGGAAGGCCACCGCCCAGTGGTTCATGCGCGTGTGGTCGGGATAGCGTTGGATGATGGTGCGTGCCATGGCTGCTGCTCCTCAAACGCCCGTCTTGCGCTCGGTGGGCTTTTCGCCCAGCGTGGGATCCGGGTTGTCGTCCTGCTCGACCTCCAGGGGCCCGACCTTGTTGTAGTGGAAGAAGCCGACCACCGCGGCGCCGACCATGGCGGCCAGCGCGAGCGGCTTGGCGGCGCTCTTCCACAGGGAAACCAAAGGACTGATCTTCGGGTCGGCCGGAAGCCCGTGATAGAGCTCCGGCTTGTCGCCGTGCTGCAGCACATACATCACGTGCGTGCCGCCCACGCCCGGCGGGTTGTAGACGGCCGCCTGCGCGTAGCCGCGCTCCTTGAGATCGACGATGCGCTCGGCGCCGTAGTCGAGCATGTCGCTCTTGGTGCCGAAACGGATCGCACCCGTCGGGCAGGCCTTGACGCAGGCGGGCTCCAGGCCGACGCCGACGCGGTCGGAGCACAGCGAGCACTTGTAGGCCTTGTCGTCCTTCTTGCTGATGCGGGGCACGTCGAAGGGGCAGCCGGTCACGCAGTTGCCGCAACCAATGCAGTGTTCGCTGATGAAGTCGACGATGCCGTTGGCGTACTGGATGATCGCGCCGGGGGACGGACAGGACTTGAGGCAGCCCGGGTCCGCACAGTGCATGCAGCCGTCCTTGCGGATCAGCCATTCGAGCTTGGTCTCTTCGTTCTGCTTCGTCTCCACTTCGGAGAATCGCATGACCGTCCACGACTCGGGCGACAGGTCCGCCGGGTTGTCGTAGACACCCACGTTGTTGCCGACCGTGTCGCGCAGGTCGTTCCATTGCATGCACGCCACCTGGCAGGCCTTGCAGCCGATGCAGCTGGAGACGTCGATGAGCTTCGCCACCTCGGGCGTCGTGCGCACCTGCGGACTGGGCGTCGTGGTGGCCGAGCGGGCGACGATGTCGAGTGTTTGCAGTGATGACATTTCAGCTCCTCACCACGTTGCGGTGAAACTCCGACCTCTGAATCCGCCATGCCCGAGGCCAGGGATACCGCGGAACCGGCTCCGCCGGGCCGCCGGTATCGCCCCCTTGAGGGGGAGGCGCCGCAG
Source organism: Variovorax sp. P5_A3 (assembly GCF_056400665.1). NCBI lineage: Bacteria > Pseudomonadati > Pseudomonadota > Betaproteobacteria > Burkholderiales > Comamonadaceae > Variovorax > Variovorax sp. P5_A3. The sequence continues at coordinate 581,151 of NZ_JBFUKW010000002.1, forward strand.
GCGCTTCGGGGGTGGGCTGTCCCGTCATGCTTTTTCGATGTTCACGATGAACGCCTTGTATTCCGGCGTCTGCGTGTTGGCATCGCCCACGAAAGGCGTCAAGGTGTTGACGAGGTAGCCCGGCTTGGTGAGCCCCACGAAGCCCCAGTGGTTGGGCAGGCCGACCGTGTTGATGGTTTTGCCGTCGCACTGCAACTGCGGCATGCGCTTGGTGACCACCGCGACCGCCTTGATGAAGCCGCGGTTGGACGACACCTTCACCACGTCCCCGTGGGCAATGCCCTTGGACTTGGCCAGTTCCTCGCCGATCTCGACGAACTGCTGCGGCTGGATGATGGCCGATGTCATGACGTTCTTGGTCCAGTAGTGGAAGTGCTCGGTCAGCCGGTAGCTGGTCGCGACATAGGGGAAGTCCTTGGCCGTGCCCAAGGCCTCCAGATCGGTCTTGAAAATGCGGGCCGCGGGGTTGGCCCGCGCCTTCGCGTTGTTCGGGTGCATGGGGTTGTTGTCGAGCGGCGATTCGAAAGGCTCGTAGTGCTCGGGCAGCGGGCCTTCGGCCATGCCGGTGGGCGCGAAGAGCCGCGCCACGCCTTCGGAGGTCATGATGAAGGGCTGCACCCGATCGGCATCGCCCGGGTTCGCATCGGGCCGGATGTCCGGAATGTCCGAGCCGCCCCAGCTCGTGCCGTTCCATTGGACGAGCCTGCGCCTCGCATCCCACGGCTTGCCGTCGGGCGCGCTCGACGCGGCGTTGTAGAGGATGCGGCGATTCGCCGGCCAGGCCCATGCCCAGCCGAGCGTCTGCCCGATGCCCCATGGGTCGGCGTTGTCGCGCCGTGCCATCTGGTTGCCGGCCTGCGTCCATGCGCCGGTGTAGATCCAGCAGCCGGCGGATGTGGAGCCGTCGTCGCGCAGCAGGCCGAAGCCCGGCAGCTGCTCGCCGGCCTTCGCCAAGACCTTGGTCGCGTCCTTGGGGTCGACCAGGTCCGTGAGCGCCTTGCCGTTGTATTCCATCGCCATCTCTTCGGCGGAAGGACTGTGCGGAATCTTGTAGGGCCAGGTCAGCTTGACGATCGGGTCGGGGAACGCGCCACCTTCCTTCACGTAGGCCGTCCGGATGCGGTTGAAGAGGTCCGCGATGATCTCGATGTCGCCCTTGGCCTCGCCCGGAGGCGGTGCGCCTTTCCAGTGCCATTGCAGCCAGCGGCCCGAGTTGGTGAGCGAGCCGTCTTCTTCCGCGAAGCAGGTGGACGGCAGGCGGAACACCGTGGTCTGGATGTCGGCGCTTTTCACGTCGTTGTGCTCGCCGAAGTTCTTCCAGAACTCGGAGGTCTCGGTGTTGAGCGGATCGATGGTGACCAGGAACTTGAGCTTCGACAGCCCCGCGATGATCTTCTTCTTGTTCGGGAACGACCCCACAGGGTTGAAGCCCTGGCAGATGTAGCCGTTCAGCTTGCCCTGGCTCATCAGCTCGAAGGCCTGCAGCACGTCGTAGAGCTTGTCGAACTTCGGCAGGTAGTGGTAGGCCCAGGAATTCTCGGCCGTGGCCGCATTGCCCCACCAGGCCTTCTGCAGACTGACGAAGAACTTGGGATAGTTCTGCCAGTAGCTCATCTGGTTGGGCCGCAGTGGCTTCAGTGCGCGCGTCCTGTAGTAGGTGTCGAGGTCCTGCTCGGTATCGCGTGCCAGGGACAGGTAGCCCGGCAGCGAATTGGACAGCAGGCCCAGGTCGGTCAGGCCCTGGATGTTGCTGTGGCCGCGCAGGGCGTTCATGCCGCCGCCGGCGATGCCGATGTTGCCCAGCAGCAATTGCACGATCGCGCCGGTGCGGATCATCTGCGAGCCCTGGCTGTGTTGCGTCCAGCCCAGCGCGTACATGATCGTCATGGCCTTGTCCGGCACGGCCGTGGTCGCGACCATTTCGCAGACCTTGAGGAACTTGTCCTTCGGGGTGCCGGTGATGCTGCTGACCAGCTCGGGCGTGTAGCGCGAGTAGTGCTTCTTCATCACCTGCAGCACGCATCGTGGGTGCTCCAGGGTGGGGTCGACCTTGGCGAAGCCTTTGTCGTCGACTTCGTAGCCCCAGCTCGACGGGTCGTAGCGGCGCTTGGCCTCGTCGTAGCCGGAGAACAGGCCGTCGTTGAACTGGTAGGCCTCGCCGACGATGAAGGACGCGTTGGTGTAGTTGCGGACGTAGTCCTGCTGGATCTTGTTGTTGCTCAGCAGGTAGTTGATGACCCCGCCCAGGAAGGCGATGTCGCTGCCCGCGCGGATCGGCGCGTAGAAGTCGCTCATGGCCGCCGAGCGCGTGAAGCGCGGGTCGACGACGACGAGCTTCGCCTTGTTATGGTGCTTGGCCTCGATCACCCACTTGAAACCGCACGGGTGCGCCTCGGCGGCATTGCCGCCCATGATCAGGATCAGGTCCGCGTTCTTGATGTCCACCCAGTGGTTGGTCATCGCGCCGCGTCCGAACGTCGGGGCCAGACTGGCCACCGTCGGTCCGTGTCAAACGCGCGCCTGGTTGTCGAAGACGAGCATCCCCAGCGAGCGCATCGTCTTGTGCGTGATGTAGCCCGTTTCGTTGGAGGATGCAGAGGCGCACAGCATGCCGGTGCTGATCCAGCGATTGACCGGCAGGCCGTCGTCGTTCCTGGCGATGAAGTTCGCGTCGCGGTCGGCCTTCATCAGCTTGGCGATGCGCGACATGGCCTCGTCCCACGAGACCCGCTTCCATTCGGTGCTGCCGGGCTCGCGCACTTCCGGCCACTTGAGGCGGCTGGGGCTGTGCACGAAGTCGAGCAGGCCCGCGCCCTTGGGGCACAGCGTGCCCCGGTTCACCGGATGGTCCGGATCGCCTTCGATGTGAATGATCTCGGCGGTGACGTTCTTCGCCATGTCGCCCAGGCTGTACATGATGACGCCGCAGCCGACCGAGCAGTACGGACACGTGTTGCGTGTCTCGGTGGCACGGGCCAGCTTGAAGTTGCGCGCTTCCGCCAGCGCCTGCGTCGGCGAGAAGCCGAGTGCGACCAGGCTGGACGCCGCCAGCCCGGCGCCGCTGACGCGGAAGAATTGCCTTCGGTTCATGTCCATCGTGGAGCCTCCTGCGGCCAGCTTGCCGCGCGTGACGTCGGATTGCCAGGGGAAAAGGTGTCGGGAGTGGGCACGGTCTGCGGCCTACTTCTTCGGAGGAGTGGTTTCGGACTTCGTTGCGCCGTCACCGCCTGTGGGTGCGGGCGCGCCGCCCGATGCAGCGCCGCCATCCTGCCTGCCGCCCGTGACGCCGCCGATGGCGGTGGCGCCTTCGGCGGGCCCGGAAGGGGTGGATGACTGCGGAAGATCGCCGGAATGCGGCTTGATGGCTTCGGTCGCCGCGCCGCTGGCTGCCGGCGACGAGGGAGCCGATGTGGGGGGCGCGGCTGGCGCACCCCGATCGCACGCGGCCAGCGCGAGCAATGAGGCGGTGAGGCCTATGCGGGCAATCGGTCCCATTGGCTATTCCAAACTTCGTTTAGCTCGTGCCAGTTGGCAATACATCCCGACACAGGGCAAGGATTGAAAACCCTTATGAAGATTTATGCATAGGTGTCGACTGGGCGTTCCCTTGCTCAGCCTGTGCGCGACCTCAGCGTCTGCGCCAGGCTCTCGGCCAGGTCTCGCAGGCCGAGGGGCTTTCGCAGGAGCGCCACGACACCGGCGTCGCGCACGCGCTGTTCGAGCGCCGCGCCGACATTGCCGCTGACCAGGATCACCGGCAGGTCGGCGCGGACCGCGAGCAGCCGGCGGGCCAGCTCGCTGCCCGCGAGTCCCGGCATCATCTCGTCGGTGAGCACCGCATCGAAACGCTGCGGGTCCGCCATGAAGGCCTCCAGCGCACGCTCGCCGGAATCGAAGCCGACCGGCTCGTAGCCCAGTTCGGCCAACAGTTCCTCGGCCAGTTCGACCAGCGGGCGCTCGTCGTCGACCACCATCACGACCTGCCCATTGCCGACCGGCCATTTCGGATCGGGACGCGGCGCCTGGCCCTCGAACTCGCCGGACAAGGGCAGCCAGACCGCCACCCGTGTGCCGTGCCCGGGCTCGCTCTGGATGTCGATGGCGCCGCCGAGATCGGCCACGATGCCGTGCACCATCGACAGCCCGAGTCCCGTGCCTTCGCCCACTTTCTTGGTCGTGAAGAAGGGATCGAAGGCGCGCTGGAGCACTTCCGCCGACATGCCGCTGCCGGTGTCCGACACCACGAGGCGCACGTAGGCGCCCTCGGCGAGGTCGCCCTGCAGCAGGTGCCTGGGCGCATCGCACTGCACGCGCTCCAGCACGAGCTCGATCACACCGGCATCGCCGATGGCCTGGGCGGCGTTGGTGCAGAGGTTCATGACGACCTGGTAGAGCTGGGTGCCGTCGCCCAGAACGGCCGCCATGCCGGCCTCCAGGCGCGCATCGAAGCGGATGCCCTCCGGCAACGAAGGTCGGAGCATCGCGATGGCTTCCTCCGCGACAGCCTGGATGTGCACCGGCACCCGCTCTGCGACGCCGCTGCGGCTGAAGTCGAGGATCCGGCGCACCAGCACCCGCGCCCGGGCGCCGGCCTGCATCACGCGGTCGATGTGGCGGCGCATGTCGCTCCCCGGCGTCGCATGCTGCTGGGCCATCTCCCCGAAGCCGAGGATCGCGCCGAGGATGTTGTTGAAGTCGTGGGCAATGCCGCCGGCCAGGGTACCGAGCGACTCCAGCCGCTCGGCCTTTTGCAGTCGGGCCTGCAGCGCGGCCTTCTCGGCCTCGCCGGCCTCCAGTCGTCGAAGCTGGCGCAGCAGGCCCGCGATGGTCAGCACCACCAGCGCCGTGAGCAGCAGCGTACGGATGATGGCGCTGCGCACCTCGTCGCGCCACGGGCGCAGGGCGTTCTCCTCGTCGCGGATGATGGCCAGGGTCAGCGGCCTCTTGCCGACGCCCACGGCCGCGACCAGCTTGGCGCGGCCGTCGGCCGGACTGACCGCGCGGTCGATCAGCGGGGCTCCCTTGAATCCCGGCACCTCGGGAAAGCGCCGGCTCGCGTCCAGACCGGTCACCTCGGGCTGCCGCACCACCAGCGTGCCATCGTCGAGCGTCAGGACGAGGGCGCTGCCTTCCCCGAGCTCGATCGCCTTGTAGGCCGCCTGGATCTCCTGCAGCGTGACGATCGCGGTGACCACGCCGTCGAAGCTGTCGTCCGGCCTGTTCAGCCGGCGCGACACCACCAGCGCCGGCAGCCGCTCGGTCCGCGTCACCACCGGCTCGTTGATGTAGAGGCCCGCCGAAACGTGCTCGCGCTGGCTCTGGAAGTAGGGCCGGTCGGAGACGTCGGCGAGCGGCGAGCCGGTGATCCTCGAACGGTGGCGCTGCATGCCCTGGGCATCCACCACCGTGAGTACGCTGACTTGCGAGACGCCGACCACGCGCGACGCCAGCCCTTCGGAAATGGCTTCCGGCGACAGATCGCGACCGGTGGTCTCCCACCATTCGCTCGTGTCGCGCAGCAGGACGTCGACGGCCTGCAAGGTCCGGGCGCCTTGCTCGGCCAGGGCCTTGGCCAGGTTGCCGAGCTCGCGATCGTTCGCGAGCATGATCTGCTGGTGCAGCCGCCAGCCGTCGTACACCGCCGAGCCGGCGAAGGCGGCCACCAGGACGACGCCCGCCGCGACGATCCGCTGTCTCAGCCGTTCTCCTGTCGTCATGAGGCTAGGCGACGGCCGCCACGGCGCCGAGCAGTTCCTTGCGGCTGCAAGGCTTGGCGAGCAGGCGGCTCACGCCGAAGGCGCGGGCAGCGTCCGAATTGCCGCCCAGGCTGCGCCCGAGCTGCGTCGAGATGCCGATGACGGCTGCGCCCGGATAGGCCGCGTGCACCGCCGTCACGGCACGGGTGGTTTCGCCGTAGCGCGAGCGCGGGCTCGGAAGGTCGAGGATGACCAGGTCGATCGTGTCGTCGGAAACGGCAGCGGGCCGCTGCAGCGAGAGGACCTCATGTCCCTCGCCGGCCAGCCATTCGGAAATCAGCAAGCGCATCGCTCCATCTTCCTCGATAACCATGATCTTTAGCATGAAATCAGTCCAGTCCTTCACCGGGGCGAGGTGGCGCCCCTGGGACCTATTGGCGCTGATGCGGGTGCCGGCGCGATGTCACTTTCGCGGACGGGGATTACAGTTGTAATCAGCCGGTAGGCACCCGTAGGATCAATTCAACTACGCTCCCCGTGCCATGAACACTGTTGCACCCCATATCCTTGTCGTCGACGACGATCCGGCATTGCGCGAACTCATGTCGGACTATCTGACGGAGAACGAATTCCAGGTGACCGCGGTCGCGAGCGGCGCCGAGATGAATGCGGTCCTGGAGAGCAGCGTGATCGACCTGGTCATGCTCGACCTCCGACTGGGCGGCGAAGACGGCATGAAGCTGGCGCGCGGCCTGCGCGAGACCAGCGAGGTGCCGGTCATCATCGTCACGGGCAAGCAGGACGAAGCCGATCGCGTGATGGGCCTGGAGATCGCCGCCGACGACTACGTGACCAAGCCCTTCAGCAACCGCGAGATGCTGGCGAGGATTCGCGCGGTGCTGCGTCGCTACCAGGCCAGGGCCGACGCCGCGCCGCAAAGCCGCAGCGCCAAGCGCCGTGCATATCGATTCGCAGGCTGGGAGCTCAACCTGCTGGCGCGCCGGCTGACTTCGCCGGAAGGGCAGCGGGTCGAACTCAGCAATGGCGAATTCAACCTCTTGCTGGCGCTGTGCGAGCAACCCCAGCGGGTGCTGTCGCGCGACCAGTTGCTGGAGATGTCGCGGCTGCACGGCGCGGAGGTGTACGACCGGTCGATCGATGTGCAGATCCTGCGGCTGCGCCGCAAGATCGAGATCGATGCCTCGGCGCCGAAGATGATCCGCACCGAACGCGGCGCGGGCTATGTCTTCGAGCCCCAGGTGCAGGTCGTGCACTGAGGCATCGAGACACTGGCAGGGGCTCTCAGCGCGAGGGCTGCCCGTCGTCCGCATCGAGCCGCGCATCGACGAAGCCGCGTTCCTCTATCACCTCTTCCTGCGGGCCTACGGCACCACCATCGCGCTGCTTTGGATCAAGCTGCTGGCGATTTCTGCCTTTCTTATCGCGGTCGGATTCACGTGTCTCCTCGCGCATTGGATGCGGTCCAGGCGCCCCGTGCTGTCTCCGGGCAAGTGGCGCTTATCAGCAGATCAACACGTTCGTCGAGCGGGGCCTCGTTGCTGGTGCTCTGAAAGCAATCGGATGAACATTGCAGTTGAAATCCGCAGCGATCTCCTGGAAACACAGCAGTAGTTGTGCCTACCCATCATCAGGGCTCCGCAACACCTCTACGTCAAGGAGTCGAGACTATGACCACCCCCTCCGCCGCAAACGGCGCTCAAATTTTTCGCAGCACCGGCCGGCGCGGCTTGCTTTTGGCCGGCGCCGGGGTCGCGGCTGTCGGAGGTCTGTCTGCCGTTGCGACTGCCGCAGAAGCCTTCAAGCGCGGGCCGAACGCCCCGCACTCGCCCTCCGTCCAAGGCGGTCAGTTCGTCACCACCCGCGATGGGACAGAGATCTTCTACAAGGATTGGGGTCTGCGCGACGCTCAGCCCATCGTGTTTCACCACGGCTGGCCCCTTTCCTCGGACGACTGGGATGCACAGATGCTGTTCTTCCTGCAGCACGGCTATCGCGTCATCGCACACGACCGCCGCGGCCATGGCCGGTCAGCACAGGTCTCGGATGGCCATGACATGGACCACTACGCCGCAGATGCTTCGGCCGTCATGGAGCATCTGGACCTGCGCAATGCGGTGCACATCGGTCACTCCACCGGCGGGGGTGAGGTGGCGCGCTATGTGGCTCACTATGGCCAGCCGCAAGGTAGGGTGGCCAAGGCGGTGCTGGTCAGCGCAGTGCCGCCAACAATGGTGAAGACACCAGCGAATCCTGCAGGAACGCCGATCGACGTCTTCGACGGATTTCGCGCCGCACTTGCGGCAAATCGCTCCGAGTTCTACGAGGCGGTGGCGTCAGGTCCGTTCTACGGTTTCAATCGTCCTGGTGCCAAGCTCTCTCAGCCGGTGGTGCGCAATTGGTGGCGCCAAGGCATGACGGGCGGGGCCAAGGCGCACTACGACGGCATCAAGGCATTCTCGGAGACAGACCAGACCGAGGACCTCAAGGCAATCACCGTTCCCACACTGGTGCTGCATGGCGAGGACGACCAGGTGGTACCGATCGACGACGCTGCCCGACTGTCGATCAAGCTACTGAGAAAAGGAACTCTCAAGACTTACCCGGGCTTCCCGCACGGCATGCTCACGATCCATGCTGACGTCATCAACCCTGACCTGCTGGCCTTCGTCAAAGGCTGAGTTGCTAGTCGCGGCGTTGCTCCTCATCGAGGGCGCCGCGCATTACATCAGGACGCGGGCCTTCTCGCCTTCTTGACTATTTGATACCCGGTTGATCCCCCGGTGGCGGGTAGACACCCGTGCCAAGCTGGCCTGGAACGACGCCTTCATCACGCGATGGACGAAGGCGTTTGAACTTCAAGGTCTCGCCGGGCTGGTGTCGCTGCACCCGGGCCGCGCGCCCGTACGGCCAGTGGCCAAGCTGGAAGCGCGGGTGCTCAACAAGTCGCTCACGCACAAGCCGAAAGTTGGCTCCACGCACTGGAGCAGCGGCAAGCTCGCGCCCGAACTGGGCGACGTGTCGTTCTCTGCCGCGCAGCGCATCTGGCGCAGCACGGACTGCAGCCGCATCGCCTGGAGCGGCACCTCGTCTCCAACGCCCCCGATTTCGAGACCCGTCTGCCCTTATTCCGACTTCGACATCGCATATCCCCTTCACGAGGTTACCCCTTCATCCGCGCGACGATGCGTCAGATCTGCCAGCAGGACCGAGCAGTCTTCGAACGACTTGCGGACTCGTGAACCAGGCCTGCGGACTTCCGGTCGGCCTATCCGCCCAGTCGCAGAAGGCACCGAGAAACTATGCGAAGGCAAAGCCTGCCCGCCAGGGCAATCAGATTCAGGTCACGGCCCGGCTGTCGAACGAAGGAACGCGCAGAGAATCCTCGTTTCGCCCCCACCTAGGTCATCGACTTCTGAACACGAGCGATCTCGTTGGGAAGCGCTTGAAAAGCCATGAGCGCTGTCGAGGCTATCGTTGCCTCGTTTGCCAAGCTCGAATGCGCGCAGTTCAAGTCGCGTTCAGGATCGGATAAGGCGGCCGCATTCAAATGTTCGAATGACCACGTGCTTTGCGCGATGCATGCTCCAAGAGCACGGAGGACGAGTCCCACCCCCCGCCGAGCGCCTGATAGAGCGAAATGGATGCGGCGAGCTGATCGCTGCGCGCCTGCACGACAGCGAGTTCAGTAGACAGCAAGCCGCGTTGCGCGTCGAGTTGCTCGAGGAAGGCGGCGTAGCCGGCGCGGTACCGATCGGTCGCGAGCTGAAGCGTCTGGACCGACTCGTTGCGTTGCGCCTCCAGGGATGCCAGCCGCTCGCCCGTTCGCACGGTCGCCGACAGCGCATCCTCGACCTCGGCGAAGGCCGTGATCGTCGCCTTTCGATAGGCGTAGGCCGCTTCGTCTCGACTGGCCGCCGCCGCGCCCTCTTGGGCCTTCAGGCGCCCGAAATCGAGGATCGGCGCGAGCAGGCTTCCGCCGGCGGAGAAGATGCTGATGGGGTTGGTCCGCAGCAGCGTCGAAGTGACCGACCCGAGCGCGATCGAGATCTGGAGGTCCGGCATGAACGCCGCGCGCGCGGCGTCCAGCGTGTGATCGGTTGCGACCAGTTGCTCTTCGTCCTGGACGATGTCTGGCCGGCGTCTCAGCAAGGACGAAGGCAACGCCGTGGGGACGTCGGGAACCGACAGGCTGTCGATGGTCGATTCGCCCCGGCCGATGCTGCTCGGGTTCTCGCCCAGGAGAACGCTCAGTTGGTCTTCGAGGCGCCGGATCGCCTGCTCCGCCGGGGGAATGAGTTGCTCGGTCGCGCGATAGTCGACTTCCGCTTGCGACAGGTCCAACTGCGATGCGTAGCCCACCGAGGCCCTTCGACGAATGATGCGGAGCGTCTCGGTGCGTGCCGACAGCGTGTCGCGAAGGATCTGCAACCTGGCGTCGGCGGCCCGCAGCGCGATGTACGAGCGCGCCGTCGACGCGGCGATCGTCAGGCGCACGTTCGCCGCAGCAGCTTTGGTGGCCAGCAGCCGAGCGGAGGCGGCCCGACTGCTCGCCGCAAGACGCCCGAACAGATCCGCATCGTAGGAAACCGACAGGAAAGTCTCGCTCGCGGTCTGCACCTCCGCGACGCCGTAGGCGGGATTGACATCGCGCTCCCTCAAGCCCGTCACTCCTCCAGTGACATTGGGGAAACGTTGCGCCCGCGAGTATGAAAACAGCGCTTCGGCCTGCGTGATGCGGGTTGCTGCGGTCTGGATGTCCAGGTTGTTCGCCAACGCCTGCTCGACGAGCGCGGCGAGCGTCGGGTCGCCGAAATTTCGCCACCAGTTCGCGTCCACCTCGACCGACGCACCCGACGCCAGGTCCGTGCGCCATGCCGCAGGCGCACTAATCGCCGCATCACCGGGCGGTGCCGGCTTAGGCCCCGCGCAGGCCGTCAACAACCCGACGACGACCACCACCAGCGCTGCACGCAGCCTCGGCCTCAGCATGGCGCATGCGCACACGTTTCCACGCGCGCCTCCACGGACATGCCCGGCCTCAGGGCCTGCGCCTCGGTCGGATCGAAGACGATCCGCACGCCGATGCGTTGCGGGATCTTCACGAAGTTGCCGGTGGCGTTGTCGGGCTTCAGCACCGAGAACTCCGAACCGGCGGCTGGCGAGATCTGTTCGACCCTGCCTGCGAAGCGCCGCCCCGCCAGCGCGTCGACCGTCACGGACGCTGCCTGCCCGGGCTGCATGTGCGCAGTCTGCGTTTCCTTGAAGTTCGCGATGACCCAGCGCTCCGACGGAACGAGCGGCAGCAACTGCGTCCCGTTGGTCACGTACTGGCCGAGGCGCACCGACACTTCGCCGGCCTGTCCTCTTTCCGGCGCGCGCACGATGGTGTTCTGCAAGTTGATTTCCGCTGCGCGCAACTGGGCCTCCGCGACCTCGATCTGCGCCTTCAGTCCTTCCCTGCTGACCTCCACGGTGCGCACGTCCTGCCGCGCGATCTCATGGCCCGCCAAGGCCTGGCTGACCTGCGCGTTGGCTTGGGCGAGCACGGCCGACAACTGGTCCTTTTCCCGAACCGAGACCGAGCCATCCGTGACCAGGTCCTGGACGCGACCGAGATCGGCCTTGGCGCGTTGCTGGAGCGCCCGCGCGCTCACGATCGCGGCGTCCTGCCCGCTCAGCGCAGCGGTCTTTGCCGCATGCGCCTGGTCGAGGTTCGCCAACGCGGCCTTCTGGACCGCGAGTGCAGCGCGCGCCTGGTCGACTTGGGCGCGATAGGGACGGTCGTCGATCCGGACCAGCACCTGCCCGGCTTCGACCTCGGCATAGTCCTTCGTGTCGACGGCCGTCACATAGCCGCTCACCTGGGGTGCGATGATGGTCACGCGGCCGCGCACATAGGCGTTGTCGGTCGACTGCGTCGCATTGCCGAAGGGAACGATATCCCACGCCCTGAGCACGCTGAACGTGGCCGCCACACCGGCCGCGACCACCAGTGCGACCGCACCGAGTCGCTTCTTCGGCAGGGGCCATGCAGGTCGCGGCGACGCGACCGCCGTGCCTGTCGGTGCGCCCCCCGCATTCGATGGTGCCTCGCGATGGGAAGGGACGGATGCGACGTCCTGTGTCTCGCTCATGTGACCTCCAACTTTCTGGGGCGAACCGCGCGGCTCGCGACAACCGAATAAAGAACGTACAGCGCGATGGCGAGCGTGAACAGCGCCACCAGCCTGAAGACGGAGACATAGCCGAGCACGTTCGACGCGGTGCCGAGCGCCCCCCCCAGCCCGGCGCGCGACTGGATCGCGCGCGCCTGCGGATCGACGACGGCTCCGGACAGCGCCGCCGCTCCTCCCGTGATCCGCTGTTCCACTTGAGGATCGCCGCCGATCACGCCGTCGGCGATCAAGGTCGCGTTCGCTCGCGACTCGATCACCTGGTAGCTGCCGAGCGCCGCGGAGCCGATCAGGCCGCCGACGTTCTGCGTGATGCTGAAGAGCACCACGAGGCTCACGAGGAACTCCGGCCCCCGCTTCATGACCTGCAGAATCCCATGTGCCAACGTCGGCCCGATGAACAGGCAGGTCCCGAAGCCGATCAAGGCCTGGCTCAGATACAGTTGCTGGGGCCGGGTGATCTCGCTGGATCCACTGTCGAGCCACGCGCCCGCCGACACTGCAAGTGCGGCGACGATGACCTGAAACGGCACAGCCTTCGCCGACACCGTGAGTGCCCCGGCCACGATGCCCAGCGTCATGCCGACCAGCACGATGCCGAACAGGACGCGCAGCTGGTCGTTGTCCAGGCCGCCCGAGGTGAGGAAACCGACGGACCCATAGGTCTGTTCGGCCAGCGCCAGACGCATCATCAGCGCGACCGCGGCAAAGCGGGCGATTTCGGCACTTCCGATCCAGTCGAGCTTCAACAGCGGGTTCGCTCGCAGCAACTCGACGGACATCGCAACGACGAACAACGGGATCGAGACCGCGAGCCAGACACCGAGGGCAGGCGTATCGGTCCACCACGACAGGCGACCGAGACTCAGCACGCCGCACAACAGGATCATCGCGGGCAGCACCAGCGCGACGGTGAGCAGATCGAGCCTTTCGAATTGCTTGACTCGCACGCTCGGCGGAAGCGGCAGGAGCAGCGTCAGCGCAAGGGTGATCAGCGCGAGCGCCAGTTCCACGCAATGGAGACCCTGCCAGGCGCCGGCCGACAACAGGTCCACCGGGAGCATGCGCGCGATCGGACTGCCCAGTTGCGTCAGCCCGAGACCGATGATCAGCGCGAGCGGGCGCGCCTTGGGCGGCATGACCTGCAGCCAGTAGTACATGCCGTAGGTCGTCATCCCGGCGGTCGCCACGCCGCTGATAGCTCGCACGATCACAGCGGCCGCAAAGCCCTGCACGAAGAACTGCAACGCGGCAGCCACGGCATAGAGAAGGAACAGCGGCGTCATGATCGTCGCAACGCCGAATTGCGCACGCGCCTTCACGAGCAGCAGGTTGGTGCTCGCATTGAACGCGACAAAGATCGCCGGCAACCAGCTCAGCTGGACGAGATAGAGACCGTGCTCTCCCGCGAGGCTGGGAAGGTTCACGGTCACCAGTGCGTTCGCCAGGGTCGCCGTGGCGCCGATCCACGTGCCGATCATCGCGTAGCCGATCCGGCGCAGCGCGGGATGGGGCGGCGCCAATGGCCCGCCAGGAAACGCCGGATGGTCTTCGGGCGCGAAGGCGTAGCCGTCGATCGTGATCGACGTCGCCGCCGATGCCGACGCTAGATTCGCATCGCTGGGTTTCATTGTTGCCACCTTCAGTTGCCTTGAAGTCCATCACCAGCAAGCTCGGGCTGGAGAACCGATCGAAGAGCGGGATGAATGGTGGCGACGCTGCGTGATCGCGAGATGTCCGACAGCCGGGCTGGCGTTACGTCTGAAACCTGGCCGAAGGCAAGACCTGCACGGCTGGGCTCAGCGCTCGAGGCGCTTCAGCCAATCCCTCGCACCTTGCAGCGTCCTGAACTCTTCCAGGCTGCGGGCCGGAATCCCGGGGCAAGCGCTCGCGGCCATTTCGCTGAGCGCCTTTCCGGGTCCGAGTTCGAGAAAGGCGCTGGCCCCGGCCTCGGCGCAAGCCTGCAGGCAATCGCTCCACGCGACCGTCCGAGAGATCTGGGCGGCCAGCTTGTTCATCCCCCGGGCGACGTCGACGACGGGCGATCCGTCGATGCCGCTCAAGAGGCGCACGCCCGCTTCCGGTGCCTGCCGGAACGAGGTCCGGTTCAGCAACGCCCGGAACTTCGCGGTGGCTGCGGTGAGCAAAGGGGTGTGCGAGGCCACCTCGACGGCCAGTCGCACGACGCGGGCGGCACCCAGCCGCTGCGCATCGTCGGCCAGGGCGTCGAGCCCTGATCCGGCGCCGCCGACGACAAAGGCGTCGGCGGGATTGACGATGGCGATCGCCGAAGCGTGCTGTGCGCACAGTCGCTCGATCGTCTCGCGTGGCAGGCCGCGGACGAACAGCAAGCCGTCGCCGGGATGACTGTGCGCGTCCATCGTAGCGGCCCGACCTTCGACGAGATCCAGGACCGCATTCGAATCCAGCCATCCGGCGACGCCCCATGCGGCCACCTCGCCGACGCTGTAGCCCGCGATGACCCGCCGCCCCGGCCATGCGCCGCGCAACGCGGCGTTGGCCGCCATGGCCTGCGTCGCGCACAGGATCTGCCCGACGCGATTGGCGTGAAGCGCTGCGTCGGCCTCGGACCGCACGAGCTCGCGCGGATCGCGGCCACCGAGCAGCGTCGCGGCATGCTCGAACACGCTCGATGCCTCAGGCGCGTCGCCGGTCAGCGCGAACATCCCCGGATGCTGCGGCCCTTGCCCCGAACACAGGATGGCGAGCGGCATGACGGCCATCAGTGCGGATAGAGCACCGCGATCGCCGTCGCCAGCGTCGCGATGCTGAACACGGTGCTGAGGATCACCATCGGCCCCGTCTCGGTCGCGCCGAGGCGATGGCCCAGGCCCAACAGGATGCCGAAGAAGCCGGCGGGCACGGCCGCGAGCAGGATCGCCACCTTCGCGGTTTCCGGAGGAACAGGAAAGAGCAGCACGATCGCGACCACCAGCAGCGGCCGCACGATGTCGCCGGCGACCGTGGCGCCAGCGATCGTCCAGTCCATGCGGAACGCTTGCGCCGACAGGACCAGCCCCGTCAGGAACAGCGCAATGCCGCCGGCGCCTTGCCCGATCAGCCTGAGTGAAGCCGCGGCCACGGGGTCCAGATGCAAGCCCGACATGGACATTGCGATTCCGAGCACCGGCGCGACCACGAGCGGCCTGAGCAGGGCCTGGCGCAGCGTGGGCAGCAGCGGCGGCCGCGAAGCGCCGGCGCTGGAACGCGCCGGGTCGTCGTTGAGCGCGAGCAGCACCAGGGTCAACGGCGTCACGATGATCGATCCGGCCGCCAGTGCGATGGCGACCGGCACGGCACCCGCCGGACCCAGGATGGCCGAGACGAGGGGCAGCGCGACCCCTGCAATGTTCGGGAACGCGATCGTCAGGGCCTGCGTCGCGGACTCGCCCTTCGATGTGCCCGCAACGCGGCTCTGCCAGAAGAACCAGAGCAGGTAGACGAGCAGCATGACCGATCCCTGGATCACGAACAGCCATCCCTGCTGCAGCATCTCGGCGCGGGGGGCGGACGCGATCGCCACGAACGCGGACGCGGGCACGGCGAAGTTCATGACCAGGGAATTCAGCGAAGCGACGTTGCTGTTCTCGATGAATCCGGCCCGGCCGGCCAGGAAGCCGAGACCCATGACGAAGAACACAGGCGCAAGCGCCATCAGGATGACATGCAACATCACAGACCTCTCGTTTCGAAGGCCTGCACGAACAGGCTCATGGCAAGGAGGTCCGCCGATCCGCCCGGACTGAGCCGGCGTGCGACGAACCCACGATGAACATCCAGGGCGCGGGCTCGCCAGTCCGGCCGGCCCACTCCGCCATCGGCGAGGAAGCGGCGCGCCGCGCGCTGCGCGAAGTGCAGTCCTGTGAGGCCGCCACGATGGAGCAGGTTGGTGTCCTCCAGCATCGCGATCAGCGCGAAGCAGGACTGCACGCGAGCGGCTTCAGCGTCGTCCGGTGCTAACCACCTACCCGCGCGCAGGGCCGGCACGCCGACCGCGTACAGGACCGGGAACCCCCGGGCTGCCTCGAGGCTGGCCCCGCCGGCGCCGTGAAGACGACGGACCTCCTGGCCGTGGCTGTCTCTCCGCCCGACGCCGCCCAGGATGTCGCGACCCCAGCGCCGCGCGACGCTCGCTCCGAGCGGAATGGCGGGATCGGACAGACCACCCAACCGCGCACCCGCGGCCGCACAGAGCAAACCGAGTCCGAAGATCGCGCCCCGGTGCGTGTTGACGCCCCTGGTCGCCGCCAGCATGGCTTCCTCGGCCTGCAGGCCGATCGACCGCAGGACGCTCATCCCGGATCCGCGCGCGCCGGCCTGCACGAGGTCATGAAGATGCGGTCGGATCGCTGAAATGCTGCGATGGAACGTCGCGATGTCCATGTCCGAGTGGCTGCCGGAGTCGATGTGGCTGACAAGACCGGGCTTCGGCGCGGTCTCGGCCTCCAGCCGAAGACATTCCGCCGCCAACGCAGCCACTGCCGCGACATCCGGCGCAACGGGCGCCGGGGTCGCACGCGAAGCGATCAGCGGTCGTTCGAAGAGAGCGAGCGCACTCATGACATCACCTCTTCGGCAAAGAAACGGCCGGTGGGCAGCAGCCTCACTTCATCCAGTGTTTTGACCAGCAGGCCGTCCGCGCCCGTGTGAAGCTCCCGCCAGTTGACCGCCGCGCCATCGGTGCGAACCAGTTCGCCGTCGAGGCGCATCGGAGCGAGACGCGCGATCGCATCGAGTTCGGTGCTCAGCCTGTGCGGATCGGTGTCGCGGCGCAGCGGAAAGAGCAGGTCGAGGTCGGAACTCGCCGTCAGGTAATCCATGCCCGTCAGGGCCTGCCACGCCAGGCCGCCGAATACCCTTGCCTGAACACCATGCCGCATCGCCATGTCGATGACCTTGGCCAGTGTGGACTGCCAGTCCGGCGGCGCCGAGCCGCGCGCGTCATTCAACGTCAACGGCGACGCGACAGTGACGATGTCCTCGGGCCGCACCACGATCCGCAGGCGTCGCTTGCCCGCGCTCGGCGGCATCGGCAGTCCCAAGGCGATGCCTGGCATGTCGCCGGGTCCCGGCCGGCGTGCCACCAGCGGCCAGCCTCGGTCGACCCATCCGACGACCCCGTGCACGCTCGCAAGGTCCGGGCGCGCCCTCATTAGAGCTCGCCACGCTGACTCCGACACGAAGACGAGGTCATGGCGGCGCAGGGACGCGTCAGGCGCCTGCCATTGCGAGTGCATGGACACGCTCCGAGATGTCGGCCGCCTTGAGACGGCCCTTGCGGCTCTCGCCGAGCCGGTCGCGCGTGTCGCGCCCCTCCGGCGGCTCATTGAGTACCGCCTGCAGCTGATCGGCCAGCGACGCCTTGTCGTCCCAGATGGCCCGCACGGCGCCGACCTGGGCCATGTTCGTCAGCCCCGGCGCGAACACCGGCGTCGACCGCGCCTTCTCCTCGAGGACTTCGATCGGCAACTTCGTCACCCTGGACATCGACGGCAGATCCATCACCGCGGGTGAGGCGCCCGGGAGCGCCACCAGCGAGCGGGTCGCCATGGCCGTCGCAATGAACGCGCCCGCTGCCGTGTGCCCATACAACAGGCCGACCGTTCGGTGGCCTCGCATGTCGGCATGGATCAGGCACTTCGCAAGGTGGGCCAGGAACTCGTTCAGCCCGAGCAACTCCTCACGCTTGCTCATGCGCTGGCTGTCGCTGTCCAGCAAGACGAGGATGGGTTCTTCGCCGCCGCGCTGCACCACGTCGACGACATGGCGCGACAGGCGAATCGCCTCGTCGACCCCGACCGGTAACTTGCCGTCGATGCCGATCACGGCGACCTGCCCGCCACGTTGCAGCGTGCCCGATCCGCTCAACACGCCGCCATCGACATGGATGTCGTGACCGCGCGGGAAGAGCGAGGGAAGAATCTCATCGAGCGTCATGGCGGGTCTCCCGGATGGTGTTGGCAAGGGCGATGAATGCATGTGCAGGCATCGCGGGCACGGCCTCGGCGTCGGCGTCGGACAATCCAGCCGCCTTCCAGATGTCAAGGGCATCGGCGCATGCGCCGAAGTCGGCGAGCCGCTGCTCGAGCCGATCCTGTTCGGCCTTCAGCACGTCGAGACCGAAGTCGGGCGTACCCGCGATCAGGTCGACCGCGACATCGCGGAATGCGTCAATGGTGTCGTCGGCGTAGGCATCGGCGCCGCCGAGCAGGCGACGGTGCTTGCCTCCCATCGTTCGCCACACCAGGGCGCGATCGCGGGAGTCGAACTCCTCGACGCCCCGATTGGTCTCGATGACTTCCGGGCCCGAGACACTGATGCGGCCCTGCTCGGAAACGGCCAGCGCCGAGCAGCATCCGGCGATCAATCCACCGCCTCCGTAGCACCCGGCTCGCCCACCGATCAGGCCGATCACCTTCACCCCCGCCGTCCGCGCCTCAATCAGGGCACGCATGATCTCCGCAATCGCCGTTTCGCCCGCATTCGCCTCCTGCAGGCGCACGCCGCCGGTGTCAAACAGGATCAGCACCGGGATGGAGCCGAGGTCGCGCGCCGCGCGCAGCAGGCCGGTCAGCTTCGCGCCATGCACCTCGCCGAAGGCGCCGCCCATGAAGCGGCCCTCCTGGGCGGCAACGAAGACCGGTGAGCCGCTGAGCCTGCCGCGCCCGACGACGATGCCGTCATCGAACTGCTCGGGCAGATCGAAGACCTGAAGATGTGGACTGTGTTCGCGTTGCTCCGGACCGATGAACTCCTCGAAGGAGCCGGTGTCGAGCATCGACAGCACGCGCTGTCGCGCGGATGCCTCGTACCAGCTGAGGCCCTGGGGCCGCGCGGTGCGCACGAGAGGACGCGACGCGATCGTTGGTGTGTTCATGGCGCGTCTCCTTCAATGGCGCGGACGGCTTGTGCCAGACGCAGCGCCACTGTGTCGGGACGTGCGCCGCCGTCGTTGACGGACAGCTTCAGCCCGCCGGCGGAGCACCGAGACACGAAGTCGCTGGTGACCGCCTCCCACACTGCGCCGAAGCCGTCGGCTGCGATCTTGATCTCCAGCAGGCATTCGGTGTCGGGCAGCACGCGCTCCACGAGGACTTCCAGGTTGCCGGAGGCGACCACGCCGACGATGGCGAGAGGCCTCGAACCGCTTGCGCGTCGCGCAGCGTTGTAGCGATAGCTCAGGTTTTCCATGATGGCTTCCTTACCAGTTGCGAAACTTGGACGGCGGCGCGTAGAGGCCACCGGACCACTCGACGAGATCCTTGATGGATCGCGCGGCCAGCAGGTTCCTGTCGGCATCGAGCGGATCGATGCCGAGGTCTTCGGGACGCTGAATGACGCCGCGCTCGCGCAAGCGCTGAATCATCTTTGCGTCGCGGCCGCGCCCCACGTCTGTGTAGCCCGCGACGCCACGGATCGCGTGCTCGCGTTCATCCTTGTCCCGGCACAGCAGGAGGTTGGCGATACCCTCCTCGGTGACGATATGGCTCACGTCGTCGGCATAGACCATCACCGGCGCCAGTTCCAGCTTGAGCTTGTCGGCAAGGATCAGCGCGTCGAGTTGCTCCACGAACAGCGGCACGTTCTGGTCGCCGAAGGTCTCGCCGATCTGCACGACGAGTTTCCTGCCCCGACGCAATGCTGCGGGCGTGTCAGGGTCGGCCTGCTGGCCCGCGAGCAACCATGGCTCGCTGGGATGACGACGTCCGCGCGGATCACTTCCCATGTTCGGCGCACCCCCGAATCCGGCAATGCGCGACTCGGTGACCGTCGAGGAGTGCCCCTGCAGGTCGATCTGAAGCGTCGAGCCGATGAACATGTCGCAGGCGTAAAGGCCCGCCGTCTGGCAGTAGGCGCGGTTCGAGCGAAGGGAACCGTCGGAGCCTGTGAAATAGATGTCCGAACGAGCCCGGATGTACTCGTCCATCCCGACCTCGGAGCCGAACGAGTGGATCTGCTCGACCCAGCCCGACTCGATGGCGGGGATCAGGGTCGGATGCGGATTCAGCGCCCAATGGGTCGCCACCTTGCCCTTCAGCCCGAGGCGTTCGCCGAAGGTCGGCAGCAGCAACTCGATCGCGGCGGTGCTGAAGCCGATGCCGTGATTCAGCCGCTTGACGCCATAGGGCGCGTAGATGCCCTTGAGTGCGAGCATCGCAGTGAGGATCTGGCCCTCGGTGATGGCAGCGGGATCGCGCGTGAAGAGCGGCTCCACGTAGAAGGGCTTGTCCGCTTTGACGACGAAGTTGACGCGATCGCCGGGAATGTCGACGCGCGGCAGGTGCTCGACGATCTCGCTCACCTGTGCGATGACGATGCCGTCCTTGAAGGCGGTGGCTTCGACCACCGTAGGTGTGTCTTCGGTGTTGGGTCCGGTGTAGAGATTGCCGTAGCGGTCTGCGCTGACCGCCGCGATCAGCGCGACGTGCGGCGTCAGATCGACAAAGTACCGGGCGAACAGCTCGAGGTACGTGTGGACTGCGCCGAGTTCTATCTTGCCCCCGAACAGCATTCGGGCAATGCGGGCCGCCTGCGGCCCGGAGTAGGAATAGTCGAGCCGCTTGGCGATGCCGCTGTCGAACACATCGAGGTGCTCGGGCAGGACGACGCCGGACTGGACCATGTGAAGGTCGTGGACCTTCCCGACGTTCACCGCAGCAAGTGCCCGGGCCAGGAGGTCGGCCTGCTTCTGGTTGTCGCCTTCCAGGCAGACCCGGTCGCCGGGACGGATCACTGCTTCCAGCAAGGCGGTCGCCTTGCGGGCTTCGACGACCTTGCCGTCGGCGAAAGCGGACCCAGCGCGAACTCGCGCCGCTCGCGCTTCGCGTCCGGTTCGGAAGGCGGGACCGACATCGCCGGCAGGACCTGCCGGCGGCTTCGTCGCCTCCGACTCATCTAAGGGTTGTTGCATTGCGTGAATCTCCAAGTGGACGTGACACGACCGCCGTTGCGGTCTCCGAAGTCACGGGTCCACTGTCACGGGTCGAGATTTCCGATTCACGACATCCACGACGAGCCAAATTGCAGATGAAACGATGAATAACCCTTCGTCCTGGAAACGCCTGTTTGCGTAAACGCTTGACGGGGACTCAACCCATTCCAGGGCCACGCTTCAACTCCTGGCGATAAACACCAGGAGGGGCCATAAGTCGGTCGTGAGGGATTCGTTCGGCTGGGGCGGGCCACCGAATAGCAGCAGACATCGCGGGCTTCTGCGAAAAGGGCAGGAGCGATTCCAATCAGGCATTCGCGGTGCCGTCGGGGTTCTCGATCCTCAAACACGGGCAGAACGTCCCTTCATCGACCAAGCCAAGCTCGGCGATCGTCGCTGGAGGCGATCAAAAGCTATTCGGTGTTCGAGTCGCACCCGAGTCGTGCACTGAGGCATCGAGACACTGACGGTGTCCTTCAGCGCGAGGGACCGTCATCCGCATCAAGCTGCCTGCTCGATGCGTCGAGCCGGTCGATGCGCCGGCCAAGTTCACCGACCTGCCGCCGGAGCGTCGCGATGCTGGAGCGCAGGTCGTCGAACTGTTGAGCGTTGATCTTCGATTGCCGCTCCAGCGCGGATAGCAGCAGTTCGGTGATGTCGGGCATGGCTTTTCTCCCTGCCTTCGATCAGCGACCTGTTTCGAACAGGAACCAGGCGCGTCGCTCGGTCTCGTCGATCCAGACCTCCAGCACGCTGGCCGTGGCGACATCGCCGTTCGCGTCGCACAGCGCGTGGGTCGCGCGCATGAAGTCGACCAGCCGCAGGTTGTCTTGCCGCAACTCGGCCAGCATGTCCTCCGGCGTGACGAAGGGCGCATCGTTGTCCGAGAGACGCTGGTGGCGCGAGATGTCGCCGATCGAACGCAGCGTGGTGCCGCCGAGCTTGCGGGCGCGTTCGGCGATCGGGTCGGTCATCGCGAAGATCTGGTCCGACTGTTCGTCGAGCATTAGGTGGAAGTCGCGAAAGTGCGGGCCGGACATGTGCCAGTGGAAGTTCTTCGTCTTCAGGTATAGCGCGAAGTGTCCGCCAGCAGGGCCGAAAGGGCAGCGGTGATGTCGCGCCGGGTATCGGCGCCGAGGGCCGTCGGGGTGCGCATGGGGGCTTCTCGGCGGGCGAGGGTGGATTCGAGTGTGTGAGTCATGGAACGGGCCTTGTGGTGTGCATCTCGATGAAAGATGAACCACTGGTGGATGCGCTTCGGATGGTCCATGACTGAACTTTGAAGCATGGGCGTTGCCGTGCGATTGCAACCTGGCTTCGACCTGAGCGGCTTGCGCTACAGGTGAAACACGAAAGTCGGCAACCGAAACGGCGACGCAACGGTGGCACTGGACGATCGGTCCCCATGCCGATCAAGGACGCCCCCGTGAGAGACGAGAGCACTTGCCAGCGGTACGCCTTCCTACAAATCCGTGCCGATCCGTCTTCGGCGCTCGTCCCTCTGACAGGAGCTGGTTCCATGACCCCGCATCAAGCATCTTTGCGCTATCGCAACTGCGCAGCCCTCTGCGTCTTCCTGCTGATGGCAGCTTGCGGAGACTCGAAGCCCCACGCGCCAGTTGTGCAGGCGCCGGAGGTCGAAGTGGTCTCCGTGCACAGGCAGCCGGTGCCCATCCGCACCGAGCTGCCCGGGCGCACATCGGCGTACCTCGTGGCGCAGGTGCGCGCGCGGGTCGATGGCATCGTGCTGAAGCGCGAGTTCGAGGAAGGCTCGGACGTCAAGGCGAACCAGCGGCTGTACCGGATCGATCCGGCGCCTTATCGCGCGGCGCTGGACAGCGCACTCGCGACGCTGCAGAACGCGCGGGCGAATGTGGTGGCAGCCACGGCGCTGGCGCAGCGGGACAAGCAACTCATCACGGCGAACGCCATCAGCAAGCAGGACCTCGATAACGCGGTCGCTGCCCAGGGCCAGGCGGAAGCGCTGGTTGCCTCGGGCAAGGCCGCCGTCGAGACCGCACGCATCAACCTGGCCTACACCGAGGTGGTCTCGCCGATCAGCGGCCGGGTCGGCATCTCGCAGGTGACGCAGGGCGCCTATGTGCAAGGTGGTGCGGCGACGCTGATGTCCACCGTGCAGCAACTGGACCCGATCTACGTCGACCTGAACCGTTCCAGCCTGGCTGGGCTGGAATGGCGCCGAGACATTGCCTCCGGCAAGCTCAAGCTGGCAGGTCCCGACGCGGCGAAGGTGCAACTCACGCTGGAAGACGGCAGCCGCTATCCGCTGCCCGGTGCGCTGGAGTTCACCGACGTCACCGTTGATGCGGGCACGGGCTCGGTCACGGTCCGCGCGGTCTTCCCGAACCCGGACCACGTGCTGTTGCCCGGCATGTTCGTTCGGGCCAGCATCGACGAGGGCGTGGACGAGCATGCGTTGCTCGTTCCACAGGTCGGGGTCACACACGACCCGAAGGGTCAGGCCACAGTGTTCGTCGTCGGTGCGGACGACAAGGTCGCGCTGCGGACGATCCAGGCAACACGCACCGTCAAGGACCAATGGGTGGTCGACGGTGGCCTGTCCGATGGCGAGAAGGTCATCGTGGCCGGTCTCCAGAAGGTGAAGGACGGCGCGCTCGTGCGGCCAGTGGAGAAAGCGCCGCCGGCCGCCGCCACCGTGGCCTCCGGGACGCCGGGCGGCGCCCCCGTCGTCGCATCCACCGCGAACTAGAAGAGGTGCGACGATGGCCAGATTCTTCATCGAGCGGCCGATCTTCGCGATCGTGCTCGCCATCCTCGTCATGCTGGCGGGGGCCCTGTCGATCTTCACGCTGCCGGTCGAGCAGTATCCGCAGATCGCACCACCGACGGTGCAGGTCGCCACGTCCTATCCCGGCGCCTCCGCCACCACCGTGCAGGACACGGTGGTGCAGGTGATCGAGCAATCGATGAGCGGACTGGATCACCTGTTGTACCTGTCCTCGGTCAGCGACGACACCGGCCAGTCGACCACGACATTGACCTTCGCGCCCGGAACCAATCCGGACATCGCCGAGGTGCAGGTGCAGAACAAGCTGCAGCTCGCCACGCCGCTGCTGCCCGCGCCGGTGCAGCAGACAGGGGTCCGCATCACCAAGTCGAGCAGCGCCTCGCTGCTCGTCGCCGGCTTCGTGTCGACGGACGGCAGCATGAACAAGTTCGACATCGCGAACTACGTGGTCTCCCATGTGCAGGACCCGGTCAGCCGGCTCGACGGCGTGGGCAACCTCAACGTCTTCGGCACGCAGTACGCGATCCGCATCTGGCTCGATCCGCAGAAGCTCTACAGCTACTCGCTCTCGCCGGTCGACGTGACCACCGCGGTGACCAACCAGAACGTGCAGGTCTCCGGCGGCCAGCTCGGCGGTGCGCCCGCCGTCGGCAACCAGCAACTGACGGCCACGATCACCGCCGCGACGCTGCTGCGCACGCCGGAGGATTTCGGCGCGATCCTGATGAAGGTGATGCCGGACGGATCGCAGGTGCGCCTGCGCGATGTCGCGCGCGTCGACCTCGGGGCGGAGAACTTCGCCGTCGACACCCGCTACGACGGCAAGCCGGCGGCCGGCATCGCCGTCCAGCTCGGCACCGGCGCCAACGCGTTGCAAACGGCCACGGCCGTGCGCGCACGCATCGAGGAGCTGTCGCAGTACTTCCCGCCCGGGCTCAAGGTGGTGTACCCCAACGACTCGACGCCTTTCATCAAGGAGTCGATCAAGGAAGTCGTGAAAACGCTGTTCGAAGGCATCGCGCTCGTCTTCGTGGTCATGCTGCTCTTCCTGCAGAACATCCGGGCCACCGTCATTCCCACCATCGCGGTGCCGGTGGTCCTGCTCGGCACCTTCGGCGTAATGGCGGCCCTGGGCTTCACGATCAACACGCTGTCGATGTTCGGCCTGGTGCTGGCGATCGGCCTGCTGGTGGACGACGCGATCGTCGTCGTGGAGAACGTGCAGCGCGTCATGGAGGAAGAGGGCCTGCCCGCGGTGGAAGCCACGCGCAAGGCGATGGGGCAGATTTCCGGCGCGCTCGTCGGCGTGGCGATGGTGCTCTGCGCGGTGTTCGTGCCGGTCGCCTTCTCGGGCGGCACGGTGGGCGCGATCTACCGTCAGTTCTCGCTCACGATCGTGGCTGCGATGCTGCTGTCGGTGTTCGTGGCGCTCACGCTCACGCCGGCGCTGTGCGCGATGGTCCTCAAGCCCTCCAAGGATGAGGGTGCGGGAAGGAAGGGCTTCTTCGGCTGGTTCAATCGAAGCTTCGACAGCTCGCGCGACCGCTACGTCCACGGCGTGCGCCATGTGATCGGGCGCGCCGGGCGCTGGTTCGCGATCTACGCGGTGATCATCGCCGCGGTGGCATGGCTCTTCATCCACCTGCCGACGTCCTTCCTGCCGACGGAGGACCAGGGCTTTCTCTACATCCAGGTCCAGACGCCGCCCGGCGCGACGATGGAACGCACGGGCGTGGTGCTCGACACGATCCAGGGCTACCTGGCGAAGGACGAGGCCGACACCGTCGAAAGCAGCTTCGTGGTCAACGGGTTCAACTTCGCCGGCCGCGGACAGAACCAGGGGCTGGTGTACGTGCAGCTCAAGGATTGGCACCAGCGAAATCGCCCGGAACTGAGCGCCGACGCGCTGAACGCCCGACTGGCGAAGCACTTCGCGTCGTACCAGGACGCGGTGATCATCCCCATCAATCCACCCGCGATCCAGGGCCTGGGCACGGCCTCGGGCTTCGACTTCGAGCTGGAGGATCGCGGCGGCGTCGGCCACGAGAAGCTGACGCAGGCCTTCGACAAGCTGCTGGACCTCGCCCGGCATGACCCCGACCTCGCGCTGGTGCGCCGCAACGGACTGGCCGACAACCCGACCTTCAAGGTCGACGTGGACCGCGAGAAGGCGAGTGCGCTGGGCGTCGCGATCACGGACGCCGACCAGGCTTTCTCGATCGCCTGGGGCTCGAAGTACGTCAACAACTTCCTCGACACCGACGGCCGCATCAAGAAGGTGTACGTGCAGGCCGACGCGCCGTTCCGCATGAACCCGGAGGACCTGGACCGCCTCTACGTGCGCAACGGGCAGGGCGGCATGGCACCTTTCTCGTCCTTCGGCAAGGGTTCGTGGACCTTCGGCCCGCCGCAACTCCAGCGCTACAACGGCGTGCCCGCGATCGAGATCCAGGGGCAGGCCGCGCCGGGCCGAAGCACCGGCCAGGCCATCGCCGCCATGGAGCGGCTGATGAAGCAGATGCCGGAAGGCGTCGGCTACGAGTGGACCGGCATCTCGCTGCAACAGCAACAGTCAGGCTCGCAGGCGCCGTACTTCTATGCGCTGTCGATCCTGGTGGTGTTCCTCTGCCTCGCCGCGCTGTACGAGAGCTGGGCGATTCCGGTGTCCGTGATCCTCGTCATTCCGCTGGGCGTGCTCGGCGCGTTGGGTGCGACGACGCTGGCCGGCCTGTCCAACGACGTCTATTTCCAGGTGGGGCTGCTCACGACGATCGGGTTGTCGGCGAAGAACGCCATCCTGATCGTGGAGTTCGCCCGCGACCTGCAGGCCGCAGGGAAGAGCGCGTTGGACGCGGCCATCGAGGCAGCGCACCTGCGCCTGCGGCCGATCGTGATGACCTCGCTGGCCTTCGGGCTGGGCGTGCTCCCGCTCGCGCTGGCCAGGGGCGCGGGCTCGGCCAGCCAGAACGCGATCGGCATCGGCGTGATCGGCGGGATGGCCGCCGCGACCTTCCTCGCCATTTTCATGATCCCGATGTTCTACGTCGTGATCGCCGCCAGGCTCGCGCGGCCCCAGTCTGCGACGCCGGCGCTTCCGGCGACGGCTGCCCGCACAACGCCCGAAGGAATTTGACATGAAGCTCGCCCCCAGTCTTCGCGCACTTCGTGTCGCTTCGCCACCCCCCTGCCGGGGGCAATACCGGCGGCCCGGCGAAGCCGGTTCCGCGGTATTCCTGGTCGGGAAGCGCAGCCTTGAGGCGGCTGCCATCGCATTGGTGGCGGCGATCGCGGTGGCGGGCTGTTCGCTGCAGCCGATCTACCAGAGGCCCGAGGCGCCCATCTCCGCCGCGTATCCCGCGGGAGAAGCCTACGGAACGCCGGTGAACGCGGTCCCGGGCGCGCCACCCGCCGCGGACATCGGCTGGCGCGATTTCCTTTCGGACGAGCGTCTGCAACGGCTGGTCGAACTTGCGCTGCACAACAACCGCGACCTGCGCGTCGCGGTGCTGAACGTGGCACAGGTCCAGGCGCAGTACCGCGTGCAGCGCGCGGCGCTGTATCCGCAGCTCACGGCCGGCGCGGGGGGCGCGCAGTCGCGCACGCCCGGCAGCCTGACGCAGACCGGCAGGCCGTTGGTCGCGCATTCGGCGACGGCGGAGCTTTCCGTGGCGTGGGAGGTCGACCTGTTCGGCCGCCTGCAGAGCCTCAGTGACTCGGCCTTCGAGCAATACATCGCCAGCGCGCATGCGCAACAGGCCGCGCAGATCCTGCTCGTGTCGCAGGTCGCCGACCAGTACTTCACCGTGCTCGCGTTCGACGAGCAACTCGCCGTCACGCGCAAGACCATCGAGGCCACCAGCGGCTCGTTGGCGATCGTGCAGCGCCGGTTCGAGGTCGGCACTGCATCGGACCTCGACCTGACCCAGGCGCAGACCCTGGTCGAACAGGCCCGGGTCAACGAAGCCGAGCAGGTGCGCCTGAGGGCGCAGGCTGAAAACGGACTGGTGCTGCTCGTCGGCGAGCCGCTGCCGCCATCCTTGCCGCCGCCGGTGCGCCTGAGCGAGCAGTCCATCCGGGACGACGTGCCCGCCGGGCTGCCTTCGGACCTTCTGACGCGCCGGCCGGACATCCTGGAGGCCGAAGCCGTGCTGCGTTCGGAGAACGCGGACATCGGCGCGGCACGCGCGGCTTTCTTTCCGCACATCACGCTGACGGGCGCCTTGGGAACGGCGAGTTCTTCGCTGGGCGGGCTGTTCGGTGCCGGCGCCAGCGCGTGGTCGTTCGTTCCTGCGCTCGCGGTGCCGATCTTCGACGCCGGAGCCAACCAGGCCAACCTCGACGTCGCGAAGGTTCGCAAGGACATCGGCATCGCGCAGTACGAGAAGACGATCCAGACCGCGTTCCGCGAGGTGTCCGACGGACTTGCCGCCCGCGCCACCTACCAGGACCAGCTCGTGGCCGCGCAGCGCTTCGCCGACGTCGAGTCGCGGCGCCTGGGGCTCTCGCAGGTCCGCTACGAGAGCGGCGTGGACGGCTATTTGAATGTGCTCACGGCGCAGCAGGACCTCTACAACGCGCAGCTGTCGCTGGTGTCGGTGCGCATGAACCGCCTGGAAAGCCTGGTCGACCTCTACCGCGCTCTCGGCGGCGGATGGGTTCGCGACACCGGCGATGCAGCGCGCGTCGCCAGCGATGCCCGGTAGCCCGTGTCGGAGGGCGATGTTTCAAAAGCAACCTTGCCCGTTTCAGCTGCATCGCGCATTCGCTCCGTCGCAATCCGGCAGCAACCGCCAGATTCGACAGTAGAGGCACCGAGACAGATGCAAGTCGTCCGGTTTTCGAAGAGGTCGCCGGATGCGTGTCTGTCGGCGCCGCCTCTCATCCTTCATCCAGACGCGCGAAGGAAATCATCATGAAGAAGTTCAACCTGACCCTGGGCCTGCTGGCCACCGTTCTCACCCTCTCTGCCACCGTGGCCTCGGCCCAGGTGACCCGTGCCGAAGTCAAGGCGCAGCTCAAGGCCGCGGAGGCCAACGGCCAACTCGCCGCGTTCAACGGCGAGGACAGCGGCTCGGCCTACCTGGCCTCGCACTTCCACTCGACCGAAAGCCGCGGCGAGGTGAAGGCTGACGTCAAGGAAGCCCGTGCGGATCACACGCTGAACGTGCTGGACGGCACCGACAGCGGCTCGTTCTATCTCTCGCGCCACGAGACGCTGGACACGCCGCGCGCGGAAGTGAAGGCCGAACTCGCCGCCGCCGAGAAGGATGGAACGCTCGACCAGCGGTACGGCGAAGACAGCGGCTCTTTCGAGCTGTCGGCCAACCGTTACCAGCACGCCGCGCACGCGGCCGTCGCTTCGAACTGAGCATGCGAGGTCCGGCGGCATGTTCGTCCTGCTCGATATGCCCAGGTACCGCGTCACGGCGATCATGGCGCTGACATGGCTGGCCGCCGCCGGCCCCATGCCGGCGTTCGCGACGCTCCCCGTCGGCCATCGGACGACGATGAACCTGTCCGCCCCGGACCGCCTTGCTCCCGCCCGCGCTCCTCTACGCCCCGTCTGCCCGGAAGTCAAGCAAAGTCAGGTAGTACGTGGCAGCACTTAGTCGCTTACGTGCGCGCACGGGCCTTCAGCACGTGCGCGCCACGATTCTCAGCGCACCGATGAGCCGCTAGTCTTCACGTTGCCCGCGATGCGGAGCGACGATACACAGCCCCCGACATTCGTTGGCAAGATTCGGCGGCAATCTCCCGTTCTGCATCCGAGCGACCACAGCGATTCGCATGCCGGCGCAAGACCGGTCGAACGACAGACAGGAGACGAGGATGCCCGCACTTTCGCCGATTGACCTGGCCATGTTCCTGCTGGAAACGCCTGCCAGGCCGTTCAACATCGGTCCGCTGGTGCTCTTGCGCCCGCCGGAGGGTTTCAAGGGCAACTTCGCCGACAAGCTGCACGCCAAGCTGCTGAAACGTCCGCCCGGTCCGCCGTTCAACTACCGCTTCAGGAAATCCCTGACCCGGCTGCCATCAGTCGAGCCGATGACCGACCCGGACATCCGCGAGCATGTGCACCGGCTCACGCTCGACGACGCTTCGATGGACGAGCTGCTGAAAGAGGTCTGCGCGCTGCACGAGACGCAGCTCGACCGCTCCGGCCTGCTCTGGCAGTTCCATGTCATCGACGGATTGGCCGACGGCCGCGTGGCGGTGTACGGCAAGGCGCACCACGGGATCATCGACGGACGCACCTTCGTCAAGGCGGTCACGGCGTGGCTCAGCGACGACCCGAAAGACAAGGAGGTACGCGCGCTGTGGGATGGCGTGCCGCGCTCCGGCACCGCGACCAAGGAGCGTGCCGACATGGTGCAGCAGATCCTGAGCGCGGGCACCCAGGTCACCGGCGCACTGACTTCGGCTGCCGGCCTGTACGGCATGCTCGCCCAACAGGGCCTGCGATCGTTGAGCTTCGGCAAGGAGCTGGCGCTGCCTTTCCTGAAGGTGTCCTCGGCCTTCGATGGGGCGCTGTCGTCGAGGCGCAGCTACGCCTACTGCACCTTGCCGCTGCCGGAGATGAAGCGCCTGGGCAAGGCGCATGGCGCCACCATCAACGACCTGCTGCTGACAGCGCTCGACATGGCGATGCGGCAGTACCTGCGCAAGCGCGGCGGCTCGCACAAGGAAGCGCTCGTGGCCGACATGCCGGTCGCACTGGCCGATGCGAAGGGCGGCAACCAGATCGCGGTGCTGCAGTTCCCGCTCGGCAAGCCCGGCGCTTCGGTGGCAGAGCGGCTGGCCGCGATCCGCGCCGAGACCGGCCAGTTGAAGGAAACGCTGAAGACGATCAGCAGCGACACCGTGATGCTCTACACCACCATCGTGCATGCGGTGCCGCTGCTCGTGGAAATGGTCGCAGCGAAGGCGGCGCCGCGCCTGTCGAACCTGATGGTTTCGAATCCCTTCGGGCTCACCGGCCAGCCCTACCTCATGGGCGCCGCGGTCGAACTCGTGCTGCCGGTGTCGGTGGTGGCGGCCGGGCACAAGCTCAACGTCACCGCGGTCACGCTGGGCGAGCGACTGCAACTCGGCTTCCTGGCCATGCCGGAGGCGGTGCCGCACATCGAAGAGCTGGCGCGCTTCACCGAACAGGCTTTCGAGGAACTGAAAGCAGCGCTGGGCACGAGCGAACCGGCAGGCGAACCTGCCGCGGCGCCGGAGAAGAAATCGACGAGGGTTGCACCGAAGACGTCTGCCAGGACACCGGCCAAGGCATCCCGCAAGAGCCCCGCGAAGGCACCAGCGTCGCGAAAGCGAGTTGCGCCAGCCAAGCGCAGGGCGCGCCCCGCATCCGCGTAGGCATCTCGCCTCGTTCGATCCGAAACCATTGCAGGAGACGCATCAATGAAGAACGCATTTCTCGCGACCAGTGTCGGCGTTGCAATGCTGGCCGGCGCGGCCGTCTTTGCCCAGCCGACCACCGCGCCGCTTCCGCCTTCCAAGCCGGCCACCGCCACCACCGAGCGCGTCAACGAAGCGGTGCGCCAATCGATGGCAATGAACGACAAGCAGGACTCTGAGGACGCCACGCGCGGCAAGCTGGCCGAGTTGAAGGACCCGTTGGTCAAGGCGCCCGATGGCCGGCTGGTGTGGAACACCCAGCGATACGATTTCGTCAAGGGCGACGCTCCCGCAACAGTCAACCCCAGCCTGTGGCGAGAGCAGAAACTGAACACCGCGCAGGGCTTCTTCAAGGTCGCCGACGGCATCTACCAGATCCGTGGCTATGACATGGCCAACATCACGCTCGTCGAAGGCGCCAGCGGCTGGATCGTTATAGACACGCTGTTCACCGAAGACACCGCCCGAGCTGGCATGAAGTTGGCCATGGAGTATCTGAAAAGCACCAAGCCGGTGGTCGCGGTGATCTACACCCACAGCCACGTCGACCACTTCGGCGGCGTGCGCGGCGTGATCGACGAGGCCGACGTGCGATCGGGCAAGATCAAGGTCATCGCGCCCGAAGGCTTTATGGACAACGCCGTGGCCGAGAACGTGCTCGCCGGCAATGCTATGTCGCGCCGCGCCAACTACATGTATGGCGTTTCGCTTCCGGCCAGCGACAAGGGTTCGGTAGGCACCGGCCTCGGGCTTGCGATCAGCATCGGGACGCCGGGACTGATCCCGCCGACGCAGCTCATCAACAAGACGGGCGAGGAATTGACGGTCGACGGGGTGCGCATGCAGTTCCAGATGGCGCAGGGATCGGAAGCACCGTCGGAAATGATGATCTATTTCCCCGACAAGAAGGCGCTGTGCCTGTCGGAGGTCGCGGTCAAGCTGATGCACAACATTTACACGATCCGTGGCGCCAAGGTGCGCGACGCGCTCTCGTGGAGCAAATACATCAACG
The DNA here is from genome assembly GCF_056400665.1 of Variovorax sp. P5_A3. Lineage (NCBI taxonomy): Bacteria > Pseudomonadati > Pseudomonadota > Betaproteobacteria > Burkholderiales > Comamonadaceae > Variovorax > Variovorax sp. P5_A3. The sequence goes on from NZ_JBFUKW010000002.1 coordinate 613,177, forward strand.
AGACGCTGGACTTGTATCCCGATGTCGAGGTGGCCTTCGCGAGCCACCATTGGCCGACCTGGGGCAACCAGAACATCCGCCAGTACCTCGCCAACCAGCGCGACACCTACCGCTTCCTGCACGACCGCGCGCTGCACCTGGCGAACAAGGGCGAGGTGATGGACGAGATCGGCAACGAGCCCTTCTTCCCGAAGGAACTGGCCAAGGACGCGAGCTCGCATGGCTACTACGGCACGCTCAGCCACAACCTGCGCGGGGTCTACAACTTCTATTTGGGTTTCTACGATGCCAACCCGGCCACGCTGCATCGTCTTCCGCCAACCGATTCCGCCAAGCGCTACGTGGCCGCGATGGGCGGCGAGGCCGCAGTCCTTGCGCTTGGGAGGAAGGCCTTCGACCAGGGCGACTACCGGTGGGTCGCAGAGCTGGTGAACCACGTGGTCTTCGCCAACCCGGCAAACGCCGAGGCGCGCACGCTACAGGCTGATGCACTGGAGCAGTTGGGCTACCAGGCCGAGTCGGCCACTTGGCGCAACGCCTACCTGATGGGGGCGCTTGAGTTGCGCGCCGGCCCGCGCAGCACAAGTGCCAGTACAGGCGGGGCGGACACCGTGCGTGGCATGACCAATGAGCTTCTCTTCGACTACATCGCGCTGCGCCTCAACCACGAGAAGACCGACGGCATGAAGGCCGCGATCAGCATGGTGTTCAGCGATACCAACGAAGTCTGGGCGCTGGAGCTGTCGAATTCGGTGCTGAACAATACGAAGGGGCGCGTGCTGAAGAACCCTGATGTCACCTTGACGCTGACGCGCCCGGCGTTTCTCGCGATGCTGCTGCAAGGCAAGAAGGTGCCCGAGCTGGTGCAGGCCGGCATGCTCAAGGTCGAGGGCGATCCGAAGGGCTTCGCCGCGGTGGTGGCAAACATCGTCGAGTTCGATCCCGCCTTCAACATCATCGCGCCCTGAGACGAGCCGAAAGGAGCCGACCATGACCGCAAGACACTGGCACATCAGCTACGGCGACATCCCGGAGGAGATCGATCCCGACGCCTACCGCTCCGTCGTCGACATGATGGAGCAGGCGATGAAGCGATTCGCCGACAAGCCCGCATTCCGGTGCGCGGGCCAGACGCTCACCTATGCCCAGGTGGACACGCTCTCGCGCAACTTCGCGGCCTACCTGCAGAACCGGCTGGGGGTGCAACGCGGCGACCGCATCGCCGTGATGGCGCCCAACCTGCTCGCGTTTCCGATCGCCTTCCTGGGCATCATCCGCGCCGGGGCGGCGCAGGTGAACGTCAATCCGCTGTACACGCCGCGCGAACTCGAACACCAGCTCAACGACGCGGGGGTCGAGACGATCGTCGTCTACAACGGCGTATCGGCCACGGTGGCCGAAGTGATGAAGAAGACGCGGCTGAAGACCGTGCTGACCACCGGCGTCGGCGATGGCAGCGGGGTCGAGATTCCGAGTCCGCCGGTGGATGCGCGGCTGGGTGCCACCACCTCGCTGGCCCAGGCGCTCGAAGAAGGGGCGAAGCTGCCGTTCAAGCCGGTCGAGCTCAACGGCGACGACCTGCTGTTCCTGCAGTACACCGGCGGCACCACGGGCCTGTCGAAGGGCGCGACGCTGTCGCATCGCAACCTGGTCGCCAATACCGAGCAGTTCAAGGCCTTCATGCCCGACAACGTGCGCCCGGGCGAGGAGGTCGTCGTCACGGCGATCCCGCTGTATCACATCTTCGCGCTGATGGTGAACTTCATCACCTACTTCTCGGTGGGCGCGGACAACTGGCTGGTGCCCAATCCGCGCGACTTCGACAGTTTCCTCGACACGATGAAGAAGGCACGGCCCACCGTGTTCATGGGCGTCAACACGCTCTACGCGGGCCTGTGCGCGCATCCGAAGAGCAAGGAGATCGACTGGTCCAACCTGCAGTTGGCCGGTGGCGGCGGCGCGGCGGTGATCGGTGCGGTGTCCGACAAGTGGCGCGCGCTCACCGGCACCTTCATCCGCGAAGGCTATGGCCTGTCGGAGACCTCGCCGGTCCTGACCTTCAACCCGGCCTCCATCAAGGAGTTCACGGGCACCACCGGCCTGCCGATGCCGTCGACCGACATCAAGCTGCTGGACGACGATGGTGCCGAAGTTGCCGTCGGCGAGCCTGGCGAGATCTGCGCCAAGGGTCCGCAGGTGATGAGCGGCTACTGGCAGAAGCCCGAGTCCCAGGCCGAGACCTTCACTGACGACGGCTACTTCCGGACCGGCGACGTCGGCGTGTTCGATGCCAAGGGGTTCCTGAAGATCGTGGATCGCAAGAAGGACATGATCATCGTCTCGGGCTTCAACGTGTACCCGAACGAGATCGAGGCGGTGGCCACCGGCTGCCCGGGGGTCATCGAATGCGCCTGCATCGGCGTGCCCGACGAGAAATCGGGCGAGGCGGTCAAGCTGTTCATCGTCAAGGCCGCGGATGCGACGCTGAGCGAGGCCGACGTCATCGCCTATTGCCGCAACGAGCTCACCGCCTACAAGGTGCCGCGCATCGTCCGCATCGTCGATGCGCTGCCCAAATCGGCCGTGGGCAAGATCCTTCGTCGCGAGCTGCGCGATGTGACATGACCGCCTTCGACTACGACTGGCTGATCGTCGGCTCGGGCTTCGGCGGCAGCGTGTCGGCGCTTCGGCTGGCCGAGAAGGGCTACAAGGTCGCGGTGCTCGAATGCGGTCGACGCTTTCGCGACGAGGACTACGCCGCCAACTCCTGGAACCTGCGCGACTTCGTCTGGGCGCCTGCGCTGGGGCTGCGCGGCATCCTGCGGCTGACGCCTTTCAAGGACGTGTTCATCGCCAGCGGCTCGGCGGTCGGCGGCGGCAGCGTGGTCTATGCCTGCACCCTGTATCGCGGCGCGCCGGAGTTCTTCGTCAATCCGCAGTGGGCCGGCCTGGAGGACTGGGCGGCCACGCTCAAGCCGCACTACGACACGGCCGAGCACATGCTCGGCGTGAACACCGTTCCTTTCGAGAGCGACGGCCAGAAGCTGCTGATGGACGTGGCCCGGCACTTCGGCGTGGAGCACACGTTCAAGCGCACGCCGGTGGGCATCTTCTTCGGCGAGCCAGGCACCACGGTGCCGGACCCGTACTTCGGCGGCGAAGGGCCCGCACGAACCGGCTGCACCCGCTGCGGCGCCTGCATGGTGGGATGCCGCATCGGCGCGAAGAACACGCTGGTGAAGAACTACCTGTGGTTCGCCGAGAAGGCCGGTGCGCAGATCCTGCCCGAGCATGAAGTCGTCGACATCCGCCCGATCGGTGCAGCCGACGGCAGCGACGGCTACCGCGTCACCACGCAGCGGCCCGGTGCCTGGATCAACAAACAGCGGCGCAGCTTCAACACGCGTGGCGTGGTCATGTCGGCCGGTGCGCTCGGCACCAACCGGTTGCTCGCCAAGTGCAAGCACGGAGGGTCGCTCCCGGCCATCAGCGACCGGCTGGGCGAACTGGTGCGCACGAACAGCGAGTCGATCCTGGCCGTGACCTTGCCCGACGAGAAGCTTCAGCCGGGCAATGACGTGGCCATCAGCGCGAGTATTCACCCGCGCCCGGACACGCACATCGAGTTCGTCACCTACGGCGGCAAGGGCGACTTCATGTCGACCCAGTTCACCATGATCACCGGCGAGGGCACGCGCGTGACCCGCCCGCTGCGGTTGCTCGGCAGCATCGTGCGCCATCCGCTGCGCTTCGCCAAGGTGCTCTGGCCCTTCGGCTGGAGTCGACGCACCGTGATCTTCCTGGTCATGCAGAGCCTCGACAACGCAATTGCGTTTCGGGCCAAACGTGGATGGCTGGGCGGCATCGGCCTGAGCACCGAGCAGGACAAGGACAAGCCCAACCCGACCTTCATCGCAGTGGCCAATGAGGCGGCCGAATGGCTGGCCCGGGAGACGGGAGGCATCGCGCAGAGCATGGTGCTCGAAGCCACCGCCAACATCCCGTCGACCGCGCACATCCTCGGTGGGGCGGTCATCGGCAAGGACGCGAGCTGCGGCGTGGTCGACCGGCACAACCGTCTTTTCGGCTATCGCAACTTCCTCGTCTGCGATGGCGCGGCGATGCCCGCGAATCCTGGCGTCAATCCGTCGCTGACGATCGCGGCCATCACCGAGAACGCGATGAGTCACATCCCTGCGGCCCAGCCGCACTGACAGCCATGATCACCCAGCGGGTCATCGACGCGGCGCTGCGCTTCAGCGTGAAGCGCCTATGGCGCAAGGGCGTCACCATCGACAAGCTGCGCGAGAAGGCACGGTTCACCGACGGCTGGCTCCAGCGCGGTGCCGGCAGGATCCGCGTCGCCAGCGTCGAGGCCAACGGCGTGCCGTGCGAATGGGTCGGCGGGGAGGGCGCGGCGCAACGCGGCGTCCTGCTCTACCTGCACGGTGGTGCCTTCAGCCTGCACCTGCCCAATGCGTATCGGCAACTTGCATCGCAGCTCGCGCGGACGACCGGCATGCGCGTGCTGGTGCCGGCCTATCGACTGGCGCCGGAGCATCGCTTTCCGGCAGCACTCGACGATTGTTTCGCCGCCTGGCGGTGGCTGATGGCGCAGGGGTGCGCGCCCGAGCGCATGGCCATTGCGGGCGACTCGGCGGGAGGCAATCTCACACTGGGCGTCCTGATGCGCCTGCGCGATGAAGGCCTGCCGTTGCCGGCCTGCGCAGCGCTCCTTTCGCCCGTCACCGATCTCACGGGCAGCGGTGACTCGGTGCATGTCAACGAAGGCAGCGATGCGATGTTCGACCGGCACGCCCTGACGATGGTGCAGGCTGCCTACCTCGACGGTGCGCCCGCGGACGACCCGGCGGCCTCACCGCTGTTCGCCGACTGGACCGGACTGCCGCCGCTGCTGTTCCATGTGTCGGGCAGCGAGATGCTGCTCGACGATTCGCTGCGCGCCGCCGAGCGCGCACGTGCTCTCGGCGTCGATGCCAGCGTCAGGGTCTGGCCCGGTTTGCCGCATGTGTTCCAGCTCATCGGCGTGCTGCCGCAGTCGAAACAGTCGCTCGACGAGATCGGGGCCTTCATCGTCGAGCGCTGCGGCCTGGCGCATCCGTCCGCGATGCCCGGTGCCGCGCAGGCGATGGCGGCGGCTTCCTAGGAGATCCACACCATGGACACCCTCATCCAGCGCATGGAAGACACCTTCGAACGGCAACGCGTGGCGTTCCTGGCGCATCCGTTTCCCACCCTGTCGGAACGCAAGGCCAAGCTGAAGGCGCTGCGGGCGCTGCTCAAGCGCTACCAGGACCGCATCGCCGTGGCGGTGAGCGCAGATTTCGGCGGGCGTTCATCGGCGGAGACCAAGCTGATCGAGGTGCTGGGGCCGATCCTCGAGATCAACCATGCGTTGCACCGGCTGCGCCAGTGGATGGAGCCGCAGCGCCGTGCCACCGAACTGCTCTTCCTGAGCAACAGCGCGTTCGTCAACTACCAGCCCAAGGGCGTGGTCGGCGTGATCACGCCATGGAACTTCCCGCTGTACCTGTCGCTGGGGCCGCTGGTCGCCGCGCTGGCCGCGGGCAACCGCGTGATGATCAAGATGTCGGAGCTCTCGCCGCGGACCACCGAACTGCTGGCGCAGATGCTGGCCGAGAAGTTCGCCGACGACGAGGTCGCGGTCTTCGGCGGCGAGGTCGCGGAGGCGCAGGCGTTTTCGCACCTGCCCTTCAACCACCTGGTGTTCACCGGCTCGCCCGCCGTGGGCCATCACATCATGCGCGCGGCGGCGCAACACCTGACGCCGGTAACGCTGGAGCTGGGCGGCAAGTCGCCGGCACTCGTGGCGAGCGACCGTGCGGTGGAGATGGCCGCCGAACGCGTCGCGCACGGCAAGGCCTTCAGCAGCGGCCAGGTCTGCCTGGCACCTGACTACGCACTGGTGCCGCGCCAGCAGGTCGATGCCTTCGCGAGCGCGGTGGAGCGGTCGTTCCGGCGCCTGTATCCCACGGTGCAGGGCAACCACGACTACACCAGCATGGCCTGCGAGCCGCATGCGCAACGCATTCGCGAACTGCTGGCCGAGGCCACCGCGAAGGGCGGCAAGGTCATCGCTTGCGGCGACAACGGGCCGGGGCGACGCATTCCACTGCATGTCGTCACCGGCGTACGCGACGACATGCGCATCGCCAATGAAGAGCTCTTCGGGCCGATCCTCCCGGTGGTGGGCTACGACACGCTCGACCAGGCCATCGACTACATCGCGGCACGTCCGCGACCACTGGCGCTCTATGCGTTCGGCTTCGACAGCGCCGAGCAGGAGCGCCTGACGAACCTGACGCATTCCGGCGGCCTGTGCATGGACGACTGGGGCTGGCATGCCTTCAACCACGACCTGCCATTCGGCGGCACCGGCAATTCGGGCATGGGTTCCTATCACGGCGAGGAAGGCTTTCGCGAACTGTCGCATGCCAAGGGCACCTTCAAGCGTGCGCCGTGGTTTCCGATGGGACTGTTCTATCCGCCGTATGGCAACCTGGTGCAGCGCCTGGTGTTCAGGTTCTACCTGGGGCATGGCGATCCGGCGCTTGACGAAGCGCCGGTCGGGGAGCGCGCCGCGCAGGTCCCGTCGCCATGAAACGGCGGGTCGTCAGGTCGCAGTGAAGATGCCACGCGACGGATTGGGAAACAGCAGCGGCCCCAGCATGCCCCGCTTGAACGGCTTCCACTCGCCCTCGGGCTGCGCAAGGCGGTCGGCCAGCGCGTAGAGGACGGCGGGGTGCGTGTCGAGTCCGAGGTGGCTGCCGAGCATCACTTCGATGTTCTCGGAGGTCGGCCCGGTGGTCTCCATGCTGGAGCGCCACGCCACGATGCCGTCGGTGCGGCTGAAGATCGACGTGGTCGGCACGCGCGGTGTGCGCGTCACGTGCTTCATGCGCGGAGCATCCTCCGCGCTCTGACCGCTGACGCCTTCGTAGATGCGCCATGCATTGGTCGAGCGCGGGCTGCCCTTGAACGGGCTGCCGAGCGTCACGACGCCGCGGACGAGCTTCGGATGGCGGTTGGCCAGGAAGCGCGCATAGGCGCCGCCCAGGCTCTTGCCGACAAGACTGACCTTGCGGCCGTCCTTGGCGTGCAGCTCCTCCAGCTTGCTGACCATGCGGTCCTCGACGCCCGCGCGCGGACCGAAATTGCGGCCCTGTCCCCAGCCATGCACGTCGTAGCCGCGGCCCTTGAGGAAACGGCGCAACAGCAGGGTCGATCCATCGCCGGAGGTGAGGCCCGGCAGCACCATGACCGGATGACCGTCGCCACGCGGCGAGATTTTCAGGACCGGCCAAAGGGCGACCGTCGCGCCGGCTTCCCACAGCGCACGCACCTCGGCGAGCATCAGCAGGCGAGAGGGCGCCCTGACGGGCCGGCGGGTGACTGTATTCGCGGTCATTTCAATCCGGATTGTTGCAGTGAGGCGGGATTGAGTCCAATGCATAAGCGGCACCGGGTCGATGCATGGAGTGCAATCGAAATCGGCCGGGGAGCTACGGCTACGACTTCGGCATCCGCCACGCGTTCTGAGGCCACCACCGCCGCTGCGCATCAGGGAAGGTTCTCGCGAAAGATCACCTGGCTGCGCGTGGCTTCCACACCGGCGTGCGGGTCGCGCCGGTCGCGCAGGTTCGTGAAGATGCGCACGCAGTTCATGACGGTGCTTTGCGGGCTCTGGGTGAGCACGGCGTCCATCGTGCCGTCGATGAGCAGCGAGCGCGTGTCCGGCGTGAGGCCGTGGCCGATGAAGACGACCTTGTGCTGCTGCCCGCTTTCCTTGAGCGCGCGCCCGATGCCTTCCGCTCCGCCGCCGATGTTGTAGATGGCGGCGAGGTCCGGATGCTGCTCCAGCAAGGCGAGCGTCTGTCGGTAGTTGGCGCGCTCGTCGTCGTAGCCTTCGCGCAGCCCGACGACCTGCATGTGCGGGTACTGCTCCGAGAACAGGTGCAGGAACCCGGCCTCGCGCTCCTCATGCGCGCGGTAGCTGCGCGAACCGGCGATCAGCGCCACCTTCGCGCGGCGTGACGGGCCGACGAAGCGCGCGATGAGGTAGGCCGCGGTGCGGCCGGCGGACCGGTTGGCGAGACCGACATAGGCAACGCGCCGCGAATCGGACAGGTCGGACACCAGCGTCACGGTCGGCACGCCCTGGTCCGCCAGCAGCGCGACCGCCTCGCGCACGGCCGGATGCTCCAGCGCCATGAACGCGACGCCGTCACAGCGTCGGCCGCGGCGGCGCAGCATGGCCGAGAGCGCCTCCGGATCGAAGCTCTGGATGAAGGCCACCTTGCAGTTGACGTTGAACGGCGCCCAGTGCTCCTGCGAACACTGCACCCATTCGCCGAGCATCCGCAGGAAGCGGCTGCTCTGGTCGGGAAAGATGAAGAGCAGTTGCATCGGCGGGGGCGTGAGCGCCGCGTACAACTCCGCCTGAGGGAGGTACTTGAGGTCTCCGGCGGCCTGCAGCACCCGTTGCACGGTAGCCTGGCGAACGCCCGCGCGTCGATGCAGCACACGGTCCACGGTGGCAGTGGACACGCCGGCAAGGAGCGCGACGTCGGCGACCCCGGGCAGCGGGCGCGTCATACCGGCTGCTCCGGATTGCCCTGCGCCGGCACCATCAATCCATCAAAAACCATCAGAAGGCCTGCTATGTGGCGATGGCGCCGGAGCTTATCGTACGCATCGCCCCGCTGCAATCGCACGAGGGCCGGGGCAATCACAGGAGCAAGAATGGAGACGACAAGCAGGCTGGGCGGACGAGTGGCCCTGGTATTTGGCGCCGGATCGATCGGCGACGGCTGGGGCAACGGCAAGGCGGCCGCCGTCGCCTACGCGCGCAACGGCGCGCGCGTGGTGGCGATCGACCGGGAGCGCGACGCGGCCCAGGTCACCTGCGACCTCATCCGCGAGGAAGGCAACGATGCGATCGCTCTTGCGGCGGATGTGACCGTGCTCGCCGACGTGCAGCGTGCCGTCGAGGCCGCGCTCGCGCACTACAGTCAGGTCGACATCCTGCACAACAACGTCGGCATCACCTCGCAAGGCGGTCCGGTCGAGACCAGCGAAGAGACCTGGGACCGTGTCATGGCCGTCAACGTGAAGAGCATGTTCCTGACCTGCAAGTGCGTGCTGCCGCTGATGGAGGCGCAGGGCAGGGGAGCGATCGTCAACATCGGCGCGCTCGGCGGCGTTCGCTGGACCGGCTACGCCTACTGCGCGTATGCGGCGTCGAAGGGGGCGGTCAACTCCCTGACGCAGAGCGTCGCGCTGCAATATGCCGCCAAGGGTATTCGCGCCAACTGCATCCTGCCGGGGGTCATGGACACGCCCCACATCTACAAGCAGATCTCCGGCTTCTACGAGAGCAAGGAGCAGATGGTGGAGGCCCGGCATCGGCTCTCGCCCACGGGCCGCATGGGCGACGGCTGGGACGTGGCCCATGCCGCCGTGTTCCTGGCCTCGGACGAGGCGCGCTACATCAACGGCGTCGAGTTGATGGTGGATGGCGGCATGCACATGCGCTGCAATTAGCCCCGTACGCACCAAAAATCCATCAAAAACCATCAAGATTTGCATTGGCGTCACGACCGTTGCGAACGTATGGTGAGATGGTCGGCCAGCACTGACATCGAATCGCGAGCCGAAATCCGGCATCGAACCAAGAACCAGGAGACATACAGATGATTGATTCGCCCACCGTCACACGCCGCAGCCTGCTGCGCACGCTCTCCGCGCTCCCTGTTGCCAGCGTGGCCGGCGCGCTGCCGGGCTTGGCGCATGCCGCACCGGAATTCGTCTTCAAGTTCGGCAACAACCTGCCGGTGAGCCATCCGCTCAACGTGCGGGCCCAAGAAGTGGCGGCGCGCATCGCGGCGGAGAGCAAGGGACGCATGGAGATCAAGGTGTTCCCCAACAACCAGTTGGGCGGCGACACCGACATGCTGGCGCAAGTGCGCAGCGGCGGGCTGGAGATCTTCAATGCGGGAACGATGGTGATCGCCACCGTGGCGCCGATCAGCGCAATCACCGCGGTCGGCTTCGCATTCACGAACTACGACCAGGTCTGGGGCGCGGTCGACGGCAAGCTCGGCGACGGCATCCGTGCCGCGTTCGCGAAGATCGGCCTGCACACCTTCGAGAAGATGTGGGACAACGGCTTCCGGCAGATCACGACCAGCACGCGCCCGGTGACGACCGCCGCCGACCTGGCCGGGATGAAGATCCGCGTGCCGGTGAGCCCGATGGGCATTTCGCTCTTCAAGTCGCTGTCGGCATCGCCCACCAGCCTGCAGTTCAGCGAGGTCTATTCGGCGCTGCAGACGCGGGTGGTCGACGCGCAGGAGAACCCGCTCGCCATCGTCCAGACCGCCAAGCTCTACGAGGTGCAGAAGTACTGCTCCCTCACCAACCACAGCTGGGACGGCTACCACCTGGTGGTCAACGGCCGCGCCTGGCGTGGCCTGCCCGATGACCTGAAAGCGATCGCCTCGCGCGCCTTCAATGAAGGCGGATTGCAGCAGCGCGCGGACGTCGCCAAGCTCAACGCCACGTTGCAGGCGGAGCTCACGGGCAAGGGCCTGGTCTTCAATGCCGCCCCGGCGGATTCCTTCCGCGCGCAATTGCAGAAATCCGGCTTCTATGCCGAGTGGAAGGGCAAGTTCGGCCCCGAGGCGTGGGAGCTACTGGAGTCGACCGTCGGCAAGGTGTCGTGAGATGAACGTCGACCACGCCGGGCGCGCGGCGCCGGGTTCGCCCCTGGGCGCGCCGCCTGCGCAGGGCTGGCGCGCATCGTTGGACGGGCTCGATCGATGGCTCGGGCGGCTCACCGAAATCCCGGCGGCGCTGCTGGTGGTGGGCAACATCGTGGTGCTGCTGGCCGGGGTGATCGCGCGCTATGTTTTCCATTCGCCGCTGGTCTGGTCCGACGAACTCGCGGGCATCCTGTTTCTCTGGATGTCGATGCTGGGCGCCGTGGTAGCGCTGCGGCGTGGCGAGCACATGCGCATGACCGCCTTCGTGGCCAAGGCATCTCCGGGCACGCGCGCCTTCCTCGATGTCCTCGCGATCGCGGCGGCGCTGGCCTTCCTGCTGCTCGTCGCCCATCCCGCCTACGAGTACGCCTCGGAGGAAGCGATGGTGGTGACTCCCGCGATGGAAATCAGCAACGCCTGGCGCGCATCGGCGCTGCCGGTCGGCGTCGCCCTGATGCTGCTGGTCAGCGTGCTGCGCCTCGCGCGGCTCAATCCGCCTGGGCGCACCGCCGCGGCGCTGGCCCTGGTGGCCGTCGTCTGCGCGGCCTTCTGGCTGATGGCGCCGGTGCTGGCGCCACTCGGCAAGGCGAACCTCGTGATCTTCTTCGTCGGCGTCGTCGCGGCCTGCGTGCTGGCGGGGGTGCCGATCGCGTTCTCGTTCGGCCTTGCGACCTTCGGCTATCTCGCCCTCACGACGCGCACGCCGATGATCGTGCTCGTGGGCCGCATGGACGAAGGCATGTCGCACCTGATCCTGCTGGCGGTGCCGCTGTTCGTGTTCCTCGGCCTGCTGATCGAGATGACCGGCATGGCGCGCGCCATGGTGCAGTTTCTCGCAAGCCTGCTCGGGCATGTGCGCGGCGGCCTGAGCTATGTGCTGATCGGGGCGATGTACCTGGTGTCCGGCATTTCGGGGTCGAAGGCGGCCGACATGGCTGCGATCGCACCGGTGCTGTTTCCCGAGATGAAGAAACGAGGCGCCAAGCCCGGGGACCTCGTGGCACTCCTGGCGACGACCGGGGCGCAGACGGAGACAATCCCGCCGTCGATCGTGCTGATCACCATCGGTTCGGTCACGGGCGTCTCGATCGCTGCGCTGTTCACGGGCGGCCTGCTGCCGGGCCTGGTACTCGGACTTGCGCTGTGCGCCGTCGTCTGGTGGCGCTATCGCGACGAGGATCTGTCGGGCGTCGAGCGCGCCGATGCAAGCATGGTGCTGCGGGCGCTCGTCTATGCGCTGCCAGCCGTGGCGCTGCCTTTCGTGATCCGCGCGGCGGTGGTGGAAGGTGTGGCGACGGCGACCGAGGTTTCGACCATCGGCATCGCCTATTCGGTGCTTGCGGGCCTGTTCATCTACCGGCAGTTCGATGCGAAGCGACTGTTGCCGATGCTGATCGAGACCGCGGCGCTCTCGGGCGCCATCATCTTCATCATCGGCGCGGCGACGGGGATGGCCTGGGGCCTGACGCAGTCGGGCTTCGCGCAGGACCTCGCATCTGCGATGGAGTCGATGCCGGGTGGCCGAGCCGGCTTCATCGCGGTGTCGATCGTGGCCTTTGTCGTGCTCGGCAGTGTGCTGGAGGGTATCCCGGCGATCGTCCTCTTCGGCCCACTGATGTTTCCGATCGCCCGCGCGGTTGGCGTGCACGAGGTGCACTACGCGATGGTGGTCGTCCTGGCCATGGGGCTGGGGCTATTCGCGCCGCCCTTCGGAGTGGGCTACTACGCGGCCTGCGCGATCGGCAAGGTCGATCCGGTCGAAGGCATCCGCCCGATCTGGGGCTACCTCGCCGCACTGGTGATCGGCCTCGTGGCCGTGGCCGCGGTGCCGTGGTTCTCCATCGGCTTCCTGGGCAAATAGCAAGCAGCGCTAGCGCATGTGAGCGGAATCAAGCGCAATCAAGGGAAACACAGTCATGAGCAGATTCTTCGGTGAGATCCGCCAGGTGGCCTACCTGGTGCCCGACATCGAGGCCGCGATGGCCTATTGGTCGGAGGTGCTGGGCGTCGGGCCCTGGTACTACAACCCACGGGTTCCGATCCGCAACTTCAGTTACCGCGGCGAGCGCTACGAGCCGCACAACTCGGTCGCCCTCGCCAACGCCGGCGGACTGCAGATCGAACTGCTTCAGACGCGCAACGATGTGCCGTCGATGTATCGCGACTTCCTGTCCGCAGGACGCACCGGCGCGCAGCACGTGGCCTACTGGACGGAGCACTTCGATGACGACCTCGCGCGCGCCGAGGCCGCCGGCTTCGAGGTCTGCATGAGCGGTGAGGTCGGCGACAACGGGCGCTTCGTCTATTTCGAGGATCGCGCCGCGCATCCGGGTTGCCATCCGGGCACGACCGTCGAACTGTCGGAAGTGGCCGGTCCGAAAGGAAAGCTCTTCAAGCTGATTCGCGACGCCGCCGTCGACTGGGACGGGCGCGACGCGGTGCGGCCCTTTCCCGATCTGGAGCGCCTGTGAGCGAGCGACTGCGGGCCACCTACCTGGTGGAGACGCCGCTCGATCCGGCCGCGGTGGCCGAGGTCATGGCGGGCGAGCAGTCTTGCGGCACTTTCGCGCGAGTGGAAGGCGAGACCGACGCGCTGCGGGAGCGGGCGCGCGCGGTGGTGGAGACGGTGGAAACGGTCGGGACCGTCGACCGGCCGAGCCTGCCTAACGCATTCCTGGCGCGACGTGGCCGTGAAGGACCGTGGCGCCGGGCGCGTGTGCGCATCGCCTATCCCGTCGACAACGTGGGCGCCAACTTGCCGACGCTGGCCGCGACCGTGGCCGGCAATCTCTACGATCTCGGCGAAGTCACCGGCATGCGGCTCGAACGCATCGAGATGCCCGCGGCCTACCGGGCACGTTTCGAGCGGCCGCGCGTCGGCATTGGCGGGACGCGGCGTCTCACCGGCGTGGCCGAGGGCGCGCTGATCGGCACGATCATCAAGCCGAACGTGGGCCTGTCGGCACGCGAGACTGCGGAACTCGTCGCTCGCCTGTGCGCGGCCGGCATCGACTTCATCAAGGACGACGAGGTCTGCGCCGACCCGTCGCATGCGCCGCTGGCCGAGCGCGTGCCGGCGGTGATGGCGGCCGTGCGGGCGCACCGCGAGCGCACCGGCAAGCGGGTGATGGTGGCCTTCAACATCTCCGACGAGACCGACGCCATGAGGCGCCATGCCGATCTGGTCGAGCGCGAGGGCGGCGACTGCGTGATGGCCAGCCTCAACTGGTGCGGCTTCTCGGCCGTGCAAAGCCTGCGTCGACATACGCGACTCGCGATCCACGGCCACCGCAACGGCTTCGGCGCCATGTCGCGCGACCCGATGCTCGGCATCGGCTTCCAGGCCTATCAGGTGCTTTGGCGGCTGGCGGGCGTGGACCACATGCATGTGCACGGACTGCAGGGCAAGTTCGCGCAGTCGGACGAGGAGGTCATCGAATCCGCGCAAGACTGTTTCGCGCCGCTGGCCGAAGGCGCCGACGATGCGGTCATGCCGGCGTTCTCGTCGGGGCAGTGGGCCGGCACCGTGCCCGCGACCTGGGGCGCCGTGGGGTGCGATGACCTGCTCTTCATGGCCGGCGGCGGCATCCTGGCCCATCCGGGCGGCCCGGCCGCGGGCGTTGCGAGCATCCGGCAGGCGTGGGCGGCTGCGCGTGCGGGGCAGTCCCTCGAAGACGCTGCCCGCGACGCGCCTGAACTCGCCGCAGCGCTGCGCTTCTTCGGCCGATGAACGCTCCCGCGCTGCTCTACTACGGCGACGATTTCACCGGCGCCACCGACACGCTGGCGACCGCGGCGCGCGCCGGGCTGCGCAGCATGCTGTTGCTCTCGACGCCGGATGCCGGGCGACTCGCGTCAGTCGGACCGCTCGATTGCCTGGGTATCGCCGGTGCCGCGCGTTCGCTGTCGCCCGGCGAGATGCGTGCCGAACTCGAACCGGTAGCCGCGCTGGCCCGGCAGATCGCGCCGCGGGTGCTGCACTACAAGACCTGTTCGACCTTCGACAGCGCGCCCGAAATCGGCAGCATCGGCGAGGCGGTGCGCTTGCTGCGGAGAGCCATGCCGAGCGAATGGACCGCCATCGTCGGCGGGCAGCCCAACCTCGGGCGTCATTGCCTGTTCGGCAACCTCTTCGCCGCCGCTGGAGCCGCCGGGGAAGTGTTCCGGATCGATCGGCATCCCACCATGAGCCGCCATCCCGTGACGCCGATGCACGAGGCGGACCTGCGGCTCCATCTGGGGCGCCAGGGCCTCGACGACATCGGGTTGGTGCCGTGGACCTTGTATGCCCAGGGCGAAGCCGCGCTGGCGGCCAGGTTCGACGCATTGCGGACCGCAGGAGCCAGCACGGTGCTTTGGGACGTGGCCGAGGCGTCCGACCTTGCGCTCCTGGGACGGCAACTGTGGGGACACGCCCTGAATGCGCCGCTCCTCGCGGTCGGACCAAGCAGCGTGACGCAGGCGATCGCGGCCGCGATGTGTGACGCGCCGCATCGCGAGGCCGATCCGATCACGGCGTCGCGGGGGCCGGTGCTGGTGCTGGCGGGCAGTCTCTCGCCGGTCACGGCAAGCCAGGTCGCAGCGGCGCGTTCCTTCGAGGTCGTCCGGCTCGATGCGGCTCGCCTCGTCGAAGCCGATGGCAACTACCTGGCCCGCGCCGCGGATGAGCTTGCCGTCCATCTGCGCGCTGGCCGTCATGTGCTCGCCTGCACCGTCCCCGCAGGCGGCGGCCAGGCGGCAGTGTCGGCACGCGACCTCGCGCGCTGCGGCGGCCTGCTCCTGGCGGCGGTGCTGCGAGACGCACCGGTCTCGCGCGTCGGCATCGCGGGCGGCGACACCTCCAGTCACGCCGTGCGCGCGCTCGACGCCTGGGGACTGTCCTATGCGGGCACAGTCGCGCCCGGAGCCCCGCTATGCAGGCTGCGAAGCGACGTCCCTTCGCTCGACGGCTTGGAGATCCTGCTGAAGGGCGGGCAGATGGGCGGCGACGACCTCTTCGAACGGCTCGTGCACGGCGTCGCGACGGCGAAGACGCCGCAACCTGCCTAGGTGCGCGAACGCCGTGCCGGCCCGAAATCGACCGGCAGGCTCCCTTCGGTCTTCACCTCCCGCAGCACGATCGCCGAGCGCACGTGCGTGACGCCGGCCTGCTCGAACAAGGTGGTGTGCAGGAATTTCTCGTAGTGCTTGATGTCCGGCACGAGCACCGTAAGGATGTAGTCGGCCGGGCCGGTCGCCGACACGCAGCGCACGATTTCCGGGCTCGCTTCCACCGCCTTCTCGAAGTCGCGCACCTTGGATTCGTTGTGCCGGTCCAGATTCACTTCCGTGACCGCCGCGATGTCGAGGCCGACTTTCTCGCGATCGACGACGACCGTGTAGCCGCGGATCACCCCCGCGGCCTCCATCTCCTTGATGCGGCGCCAGCAGGGCGTGGACGACAGGCCGACCTTGTCGGCGATCTGCTGCACCGTCTGCCGCGCGTCGCGCTGCAATTCGAGGAGGATCTGCAGGGAGTAGTTATCGAGAGGAATGGAATCGGAGCTCATGGCTGTTTTGGAGAACAGAATTCTCGCAAATAGGGTCGTTTCGGGGGTATTGAAGAGGATATTCCTCCCAAAGGCGAAGAACAATCCCCGGATGAAAACGACCACGATCTCCGCTCCCATCCAGCGCCCCGCGTACCAGCTGTCCGACAGCCTCTGGGCTCGTTCGGGCGCCATCTTTATGACCGGCACGCAGGCCCTCGTGCGCGTGCTGCTGATGCAACGCCAGCGCGACGCAGCCCGCGGCCTCGACACCCAGGGCTTCGTCAGCGGCTACCGCGGCTCGCCGCTGGGCATGGTCGACCAGGCGATCTGGAAAGCCGGTGCGCGCTTCAAGGATGCGGGCATCCGCTTCGTGCCCGCCATCAACGAAGAACTCGGGGCGACGCAGGTCCTGGGCACGCAACGCGTGGAATCGGACCCCGAGCGCACAGTCGAAGGCGTGTTCGCGATGTGGTACGGCAAGGGCCCGGGCGTGGACCGCGCTGGCGACGCGCTCAAGCACGGCAACGCCTACGGATCGTCGCCGCACGGCGGCGTGCTGGTGGTAGCGGGCGACGACCATGGCTGCGTCTCCTCGTCGATGCCGCACCAGAGCGACCATGCCTTCGTTGCCTGGAGCATGCCGGTCATGCAACCGGCCAGCGTGGCCGAGTACCTGGAATTCGGCCTGTATGGCTACGAGTTGTCCCGCTTCTCCGGCGCGTGGGTCGGCATGGCGGCACTGTCCGAGGTGGTCGAAAGCGCCGGTACGGTGGACCTCGACCAGATCAACGCACGCGTTGCCACCTGGGCCGATCCCGACACGGTACGCGCAGCCACGGGCCATCGCGCACCGGCCGACGGCCTTCACTATCGCTGGCCCGACCTGCCTTCGCTGCGCATCGAATCGCGCCTCGCCGACAAGCTGGAAGCGGTCGCCGCCTTTGCGCGCGTCAACAGCATCGACCGCCATGTGATCGAGAGCCCGCATGCCAAGGTCGGCATCGTGACCTGCGGCAAGGCGCACTACGACCTGATGGAAGTGCTCCGGCGCCTCGAAGTGACGCCCGAGAGCCTCGCGCGCGTCGGCGTCAGGCTCTACAAGGTAGGGCTGAGTTTTCCGATCGAGCAGACGCGCATCCGGGCCTTCGCGCAGGGGCTGGACGAGATCCTGATCGTCGAGGAAAAGGGAGGCATCGTGGAAAGCCAGCTGCGCGACCTGTTCTACAACGCGCCCGCCGGTGCGCGGCCCGCGCTGGTCGGCAAGCACGACCGCGACGGCCGGGCGCTGGTGTCCGCGCTCGGCGAACTGCGTCCTTCGCGCCTGATCGAGCTGGTCGCGCACTGGCTGTCAGTGCACTTCCCGGACAACGGCGATCTCGGCGACCACTTCCAGCATGTGCGTGACTTCACGCTGCCGGAACTGATGAGCAACGACAGCGACTCCGTCAAGCGCCTGCCGTACTTCTGCGCGGGCTGCCCGCACAACACCAGCACCAAGGTGCCGGAGGGCTCGACCGCGCGCGCCGGCATCGGCTGCCACTTCATGGCCAACTGGATGGACCGCAGCACGGCGGGGCTGATCCAGATGGGCGGGGAGGGCGTCGACTGGGTATCGCATTCGATGTTCACGCGCACGCCGCACGTGTTCCAGAACCTGGGCGACGGCACCTACTACCACTCGGGCTACCTCGCGATCCGGCAAGCAGTCGCGGCCAACGCGACGCTGACCTACAAGATCCTCTTCAACGACGCGGTCGCGATGACCGGCGGGCAGCCGGTCGACGGCATCATCAGCGTCGATGCCATCGCGCGACAGGTGGAGTCCGAAGGCGTAAAGCAGGTCGTCGTCGTCAGCGACGCGATCGAGAACTACGCACAGATCAAGGGCAAGTTCCCGGCCGGCACCGAGTTCCACGACCGCAGCGAGCTCGATGCGGTGCAGCGCCGCCTGCGCGAGATCCCGGGCGTCACGGTGCTGATCTACGAACAGACCTGCGCCGCCGAGAAGCGCCGTCGTCGAAAGAAGGGCGAGCTGGTCGATCCGGCCAAGCGGCTGTTCATCAACGAGGCGGTCTGCGAGGGCTGCGGCGATTGCAGCGTGCAGAGCAACTGCGTGGCCGTCCTTCCGCATGAGACCGACCTGGGCCGCAAGCGCAAGATCGACCAGACGAGCTGCAACAAGGACTATTCGTGCGCGAAGGGCTTCTGCCCGAGTTTCGTCGGCGTGACCGGCGGCGCGCTGCGCAAGAAGAGCGGGGCGCTGGCCGCTGGCCGCGATGCCTTCCTGCAGCACGTGGGCGCATTGCCGCTTCCGGCGTCACGCACATGGGATGCACCCTACGACCTGCTCGTCACCGGCGTCGGCGGCACGGGCGTGGTGACCGTCGGCGCGGTGATCGCGATGGCGGCGCACCTCGAAGGCAAGGCGGCCAGCGTGCTGGACTTCATGGGCTTCGCGCAGAAGGGCGGGGCGGTGCTGAGCTTCGTGCGCCTGGCCGATACGCCCGCACGCCTGAACCAGGTCCGCATCGACACCCAGCAGGCCGATGCAATCCTGGCCTGCGACATCGTCGTGGGCGCTTCGCCCGATGCGTTGCAGACCGTGCGGCATGGTCGCACCCGCATCCTCGCGAACACGCACGAGATCCCGGTCGCCGAATCGTTGCGCAATCCGGATGTCGACCTGAAGGTCGAACTGTTGCTCGAGAAGATGCGATTCGTGGCGGGCCGGGACCAGGTCGAGACCTTCGATGCGCAGACGATGGCGGAGGAATTTCTCGGCGACACGCTGGCATCGAACATCCTCGCAACCGGCTATGCATGGCAGCGCGGGCTGGTTCCGCTGAGCCTGGAGGCGGTAACGCGCGCAATCGAACTCAATGGCGTCGCGGTCGCGGCGAACCTGACGGCCTTCTCGCTCGGCCGGCTTGCCGCGGGTGCGCCCCAGGCGATCGAAGGATTGCGGAGTGCGACCACGCCCGCGGTGCAGGACGAATCGCTGGAGGCGCTCATTGCCCGTGGACGCAAGCATCTCATCGGCTACCAGAACGCCGCGTGGGCGCAGCGATTCGAAGTGCGCGTGCGCGGCATGCAGCAGCGCGAAGCGGCTCTGGCCGGTGGCGATCCGAGCCTGCCTGTGACGCGCAATGCGGCGCGCAGCCTGCTCAAGCTCATGAGCTACAAGGACGAGTACGAGGTTGCGAGGCTCTACAGCGACGGCAGTTTCCGCGAGAAGCTGGCGGATCAGTTCGAAGGCGACGTCAAGCTCGAATTCCACATGGCTCCGCCCTTCCTGTCGCGGCCGAAGAACGGCCAGCCGCCGGCCAAGATCCGTCTTGGCGCGTGGATGCTGCCGGCCATGAAGTGGCTCGCCCACGGCAAGCGTCTGCGCGGCACGGCGCTCGACCTGTTCGGCCACACCGCCGAACGGCGCCTCGAGCGCTCGCTGATCGACCAGTTGGACGCGCGGCTGGACGAATTGATGGCCGAGCTATCACCGGACAACCAGAGGCTCGCGGCGCAGATCGCCGCCGTGCCCTTGACCATCCGCGGCTATGGCCACGTGAAGCTGGCCAATCTCGCACTGGCACGCGGCCGCGAGGCGGAGCTGATGCATCGCTTCTCGCCCGGTCGCTATCCGAGACCGGCGACGGAAGCGAAGGCCGGGCAAATCCGCGGGATCGCGGTCGTCGCGACGAATTGACCTACCTGCGCGCCGCCTTGAGCACGTCCGCGATCAGGAACGCCAGTTCCAGGCTCTGCGACCCGTTCAGCCGCGGGTCGCAGGCGCTGCGATAGCGCGCCGCGAGCCCCTCGTCCGTCAGCGCCTGCGCGCCTCCGCGGCATTCGGTGACGTCCTGGCCCGTCATCTCGAAATGCAGGCCGCCGGGGTAGGTGCCTTCCTGCGCGTGCGCGTCGAAGAAGCCTCGCAGTTCCTGGAGGATGCGTTCGAAGTCGCGCGTCTTGTAGCCGTTGGATGAAGTCACGGTGTTGCCGTGCATCGGGTCGCAGCACCACACCGGCGTTCGACCGGCGCTGCGCATCGCGCGCAACAGGGGTGGCAGGCGATCCGCGACCTTGTCGCTACCCATCCGCGCGATCAGCACCAGCCGGCCGGGCTCGCGCTTCGGGTCGAGCACGTCGGCGAGGCGCAACGCGTCATCCGGGCTTGCCGATGGCCCCAGCTTGACGCCGATCGCGTTGCCGATGCCGCGCAGGTACTCGACATGGGCACCGTCGATCTGGCGGGTCCGTTCGCCCAGCCAGAGCAGGTGGGCCGAGCCGCCGTACCAGTCGCCGGTCCGATCGTCGAATCGGGTCAGTGCCTCCTCGTAGTGCAGGTGCAAGGCTTCGTGCGAGGTGTAGAACTCCACCGCGTGCAGTTGCGGTGCGCGGGTGGCGTCGAAGCCGCAAGCCTCCATGAACGCGAGTGACTCCGTGATCCGGTCCGCGAGCTCCTCGAAGCGCTCGCCCTGCGGACTGGAACGGACGAAGTCCGCGGTCCACCTATGCACCTCGTGCAGGTCGGCAAAGCCACCCTGGGCGAGGGCGCGCAGGAGGTTGAGCGTGGTCGCGGAATGCGAATAGGCCGTGAGCAGGCGAGCCGGATCGGGCTGCCGCGCTTCCGGCGTGAACGCCCCGCCATTGATGATGTCGCCACGGTAGGAGGGCAGCGTCAACGCGTCCTGGGTTTCCACATCGGAAGAGCGCGGCTTGGCAAACTGGCCCGCGATGCGCCCCACCTTCACCACCGGGCAGGCGGCGGCGTAGGTCAGCACGACCGCCATCTGAAGGATCACGCGGAAAGTGGATTCCACCGGCGCCTGGCCGAACTCGTCGAAGCTCTCGGCGCAATCACCGCCCTGCAGCAGGAAGGCCTCGCCCCGGGACACGGCCGCGAGGCGCTGGCGCAACTGCGAGATTTCGCCCGGGAAGATGAGCGAGGGCAGGCCGGAGAGACGCCGCTCCGTTTCGCGCAGCGCCTGCGCGTCGCTGTAGGACGGCATCTGAAGCGCGACGCGATCGCGCCAAGAGGATGGACGCCAGTCTTGCAGATGCGACATCATGGGGACTCCTGTTTCGGCCGACCAGACGAGAGCGTCTCGCGCATGAACAGGCTGCAAGGAGCACGACACATGCCGAAACCCAATCACGAGTGGAAGGTCCTGCCGCACGGGCCGCTCAGGGAGATCGACCACGACATCCATGTCGTGGAAGGCGAAATCCCCATGCCGCTGCTGAACCTTCCGCGTCGCATGACCATTATTCGCCTGGTCAGCGGCGATCTCTTGATCTGGAGCGCCATCTCGCTCGAAGAGGAGGAGATGGAGGCGATCGAGCGCCAGGGTCGGCCCGCGTTCCTGGTCGTGCCCAGCGACCACCACCGACTGGACGCGAGCGCATGGAAGCACCGCTATCCGGCGCTGAAGGTCGTCACGCCACCGGGCTCGCGCGCGAGAACGGAGAAGGTGGTGGAGGTCGATTCGACAGCGCCGGACTTCGGCGACCCCGACGTGCGGATGGTCGTGGTGCCCGGCACGGGCGAAGAGGAAGCGGCATTGCTGGTGCGGCGACCGGGCGGGACGACGCTGGTTCTCAACGACCTGGTCGGGAACATCCGGCATTCGTCAGGGTTTGGCGGATGGGTGCTGCGGATGATGGGATTGGCGGGCGACAAGGCGCAGGTCCCGAAGGCCGTGGCGCTCGCGATCGTCGATAGCAAGAAGGCCTTGGGGGAGCAGCTTCAGGGGTGGGCTGGGATTCCGGATTTGAAGCGGATTATTGTTTCGCATGGGGACATCATTGAGGATGCGCCGCAGGCGGTGTTGAGGGAGCTTGCGGTGTCGTTGGGGGAGTGAGGATGATCTGGATGCTTCCGCTGCTAACGACCCGCAACTATTCGCTTTGCGAGTCTAAGCGGCGCAGTGATCTCCCATGATGTCGATCGTAGTATTTCAATTATTCGGTGATACGCGATTTCATCGTCTTCAGGTATCGAAATTTGCCTCGGCTCGTAAGGATGCCCGCGTAGTCGACGCACTGCATTTCTGAGTGGGCGAGTTACGCGCCAGGATGTTGAGCTGTAATAGTCTTGCAGTATCTTAGGGAAAACGGCAGGCGTTTGCGTAACATGTGGAGTCGTAGTTTTTTCCGCAATTTTTTCCACTTCACTAACCCACCAGCCGAAATTGTCAAGTTTCCGCGCGTTTAGCGCGTGGTTGGCAGCGACCCACAGGCGAAACTTCTGTCGAGCGCTCTGCGTATTCTGGGTCCCGTCACAAACCGTGTTGGTTCCATCGCTTCTGATGCAGTACTCTGCGCCGAATCCAGGAACATAAATCGGCTCGTGCTTGAAGGCGAGTCGTAGAAGAAATTCGTAGTCCTCGTTTTTGTCCATCGTCTCATCAACGTCGCCCACATCGGTCACACGCTCCATATCAATCACAAATGAATGGATTGGAATGAAGTTCCCGCGAAGATGATCGAGAAACGAGTATGCATCTCGCTTGAAAGGGGACGACCGATCAATGAGCTGACCATGTTCGTTGTATAGGGCTCGAATGGTATCTGAGTAAGACCATGCATAGTTGGATTTCTGAAGCGATTCAATTAATTTAGAATAGTGATGGGGATAGATCTTGTCATCGTCGTCAAGAAAAGCGTTATAGCGACCGTTCGCGGCATGTTTTCCCAAATTCAGGCTCCGGGACCGCGCGTCGCTGGCGGATACATGAGTCAGGAATTGAGTGCCTGTGAATCGATTCGTCCAACGAGAAACAACTTTCTTCAAAGGACCTATATCGACGGATGATTCGAGCAACTGCGCGACCACGACGATCTCGATGTGCGAATATGTTTGTCCGCTCAGGACGAACAGGCATTTATCCAGAAATTTCTCTCGTCCAGGCATCGTCCGGACAACGACGGAAATAACATTGCTCATATTTAACCCCACATCGGCTCAGCGAAGACTAGATTGAATCTGAAATTTGGGGCTGCTCGATATACATCATTTACCGAGTACTGATCGTATCTCTCAATTTCTGTTTGCAACTCGTTGGGGCAGACATCCATCAACGCCGAAAAATTTTCTAGCGCGTAGCTTTTGAATTTTGTTGAGCGCCACTTGTGAGCCAAAATGCATGCTGATCGCCAGATTTCAGATGCCCGTTCTGCGCGATCCATGGCGTAGTGATGGAAATACGCAGGCCCACAAGTGAAGCATTCGTAGCCTGCAGATCTGGCGCGCCACGAAAAATCGACATCTTCGCAGTACAGAAAGTAATCTTCATTGAATCCGCCAAGCTCTTTGTAAATGAGTGAGGGTATGAGGAGACACGCGCCTGAGCACCATGCGGTAGAACCTGTTTGTGGATTAAAACGCTTTGGATGCATTATTGGCTCCTGAATGGCTTCGAAGATGCCTCGCCATTTATTCTTGTTTGCCATCAGTATCAATTCCTGCAGGCAGTCTGGATGCATTGCGCCGTCGGGATTCAGGCATAAATAGCCGACGCTCGAAGGATCGGATGAATTGAACAACAGGTTGTGCCCGCCTCCAAATCCGATATTCTTGCCTTCGGAATAAATTATACGAAGAGAGTCTGGATTTTTTGAAACCCAGGAGTCAATGAATTGACGACAGTCGCCGCCGCCTTGGTCGCGCAGAAGAACTTCCAGCACCTGCCCCTCTGCTTGATCGCGGATTGATGATAGGCAGTTGTGGATCTCATTTTCGTGGTTCTTGTACAGAACGATGCCTACTGAAATTGTGCTCATGTTTCCCTCTGTTTAACAGGGGGTGAGAATTCTCGATGCGCTACATTGCATCAATAGGAAGAGTCCGAAACTTTTGGGTGTGCAATTCGCGTGCTGTCTCATACGACGCGGTGTTGGATTCGACAGCTCGTCCTCTCACGAACGGTGGAGGCGTGACGTTGCGCAGGCGCGGGTAAGGGGCAGGAGGGAGTCGGTGCTGCGGCCGCCCCTCCCTAGTCGCGTGATCGTCTCAATTGCAGTCGACGAACGTTCCCCATGGGGTCTCGATGATCCCGCAAATGTTGTTGGTATCCGGCGGAGGCGGAGAAGACGGATTGGTAAGGAACATCCCTGACCCCCCTGGCGGCGTCCAGCCCTGCCAAGCCGGGGCCGGGCCAAGTACCCCGGCCATGCCGCCGAAGTTGGTGATGTTCAAGCCCGCGCCGAACTCGGGGTTCCAGAACCCGACCCCCGTGAGCGTGCCGTTCGGAGCCAGGATCCCATCGGCGCAAACTGAACCGTCCGCTCGGTAGCACTTCAACGTGGTGATGCCGGGGCCATTGCCGTCGTAGTTCAAGTCCATGCGGTTGCCGTCGTCGAAGAAGCGGGTCGCGTAGTCTGGCCTCCCGCTGGCGTCGTACATCGTGTGGAGACTGCTCCAGGAGTTGCCGCCCGATGTGTCAAACTGAATTTCGAAGCGCCTGCCGTCGTCGTAGAACTCGTTGGAGGAAGCGAGCCGTCCCTGTGGATCGAAGAGGTTGTGCCAGCTGCTCCAGCTGTTGCCGCCCGTTTCATCGAGGTCAACCTCACGGCGGCCCCCGTCATCGTAGAAGGTCGTGAAGTTGGATTCCCGGCCCCATGCGTCGTAAAGGTGATGAGCGCTGCTCAATGCACTGGCATTTGCTTGGTCGATATCGATGACCAGACGACGGCCGTCGTCGTACGTGATTTGCCTCCAGTCCTCGCGCCCCTGCGGTCGCGCACGCCGTGAGGCAAGCGGCAACACTCAGCAGGAAAAGCCTGCTTCTACATCGCTTCATTCTTAGTAGCTCCTTTCGGTGGTGATTGAAACTTCATGGCAAAACATTCACGGCGCGTGCGCATCTCATCGGGGGAGCAGACCCACTTTTCGTTTGGGGCGCGATTGGAGTCGAGGCTTTGCCGCCCGCTCCCGCTCCACAAGCAGTTGCCGCGTCGCGTAAGAGACCCAGACTTTTCGAGTCCTCAGAAAGTCCTGCCCGAGCAGTCCGGCGTATGGCTTGACGACGATATCGGACACCTTGAGTTCGACATTGCGGTAGGCCGCCTTTCCAATCTCGATCTTGTCAAAGTGCTGGGAGTAGCTCGCCTTCTCAACGCCACTGATGCCGTAGCTGGCCGAACGTGGCGCCTCGGCCTTCATCCGGTCGAGGTCTACCCCCAAGCTGGCTGCGACGTCCAATGTGAGCTTGGTTCGCACGGCGCCTGTGTCGAAGAGCAGTTCCAGCACCTTGCCATTGATCGAGACAGGCAGCGAAAGCAGATTCCTGGAGCCGGCCTTCAAGGGCACTGCTTCGTACGGTTGTGTCCATGATGGCTTGAACTCTGGACTGCCACGACCGCAGTTCCGCACCTGGTACAGGTTCAGGCGCTTTCCCGGAAAGTCGAATTCGACGTCGTAGTTGGCCAGCAGGTCCGCTCCTATCACGCCCCGAACAGAAGGCTTGTCTGGAATCAGCAGATCCGCTACGGCCAGCGGAAACTCGACGCGCGCGACACCTGCCAGCGACAAGTGACTCGCCATGACATCGGCGTGGAGACGTCCCTTCACGCCATCCGAGCCAGTCAGCCTTCGGCGGCGGCCGTTCGCAGGCAGTGCCAGTTGTTTGGCCAGACTCACATCAATCGCGCTTTTCTCTGCACCGGTATCGACGACGAATGAAATCGCCGGCGCCCCGTTGATGACGACGGGCAACTCGAACTGGCCGCGTTCCTTCGTCAGTTCCGCCGTCCCGACCTGCTCGACGCGGCAGGCGGCCGAGGCTGTGCTGATCGCCTGCAAGGCAAGCCAACTCGCGAGGAGGAGCTTGCCGCGACGAGCAATCGGTGATCGCAAGCTCAGGAGGTTGTTCGTGGAAGGAGGGTACCGGGTCATCGATATTCCATAGAGATGTGCTTGTCGAGCGGCGGCCCGGTTCATCGTTCGCGCAAGCTGTGCCTGATGCCATCGAGGATCGGATCGAACAGGTAGCGCCACGCGCTGCGCTCGGTGGTCGGGATGAAGACTTCGGCCTGCATGCCCGGCGACAGCACCAGCGCCTGACCTGCGAGCCCGCTGGCGGTGTCCAGTGCTGCAGGGCTCACGTTGATGTGCGCGACGTAGTACGGCGCATTGGGGGCCTGGGGATCCGTCTGGCGGTCCGCCCCTATATAGGTCACGCGCCCATCCACCTGGGGCGTTGCGCGTGTGCGGTAGGCAGGCAGCATCACGTGGGCCAGCGCTCCGTGCGCCATGGCCTTCTGCGCGTCCCGGATGTCACTCGGCAGGATGCGAGCCTCGATCACCAGTTCGGAGTTCGCGGGCACGATGTCCAGCAGCGGCTCGCGCGGGCCGATGGCCGCGCCTACGGTGTGCACCTTCAGGCCCACGACTTCACCGTCCACAGGGGCCAGCAGCTGCTGCCGCGTCTGCGCATCGAGTGCGGGACGCAGCGCCTGCTCGGTCTGCGCGAGCTGTGCCGTGATCTCCTTCAACTCGTCGGCCGCCGCACGCGCGAACTCGGTGCGCTGCGCCGATAGCTTCAGGCGCGTATCCGCCTCTTTCTGCCGCGCCTGCGACATCTGGCTCTGCCCCGCCTGCACGCGAGCGCGGTAGTCGGCCACGATCCTTTGCAGCTCGGCCAGCCGCGCCGGACTGATGAAGCCATCGGCCCTCAGCTTCTCGTTCATCGCGAGGTCTTGCTGCGCGAGTCGGAGGGCCGATTCGGTGGTGGCGATCAGTTCACGCTGAGTCCGGATCTCGCTCTGTATCTGCGCAAGCTGTTCACTGAGCCATCTGGCCTGCTCGGCTTGCTGGCGGGCACGTGCAGTAAAGAGCTCGGATTCGCGCTGGGCCAGCAGCGCGACCTGTGCCTGATCACCCGTCGCGCTGTCGCTCTCTGGCGCGTCCTGCTGTTTCAGGGCCTGAAGGCCCGGCGAGAAAGGCAAGCCACGCGTCTCGGCACTGAGACGTTGGGCCTTCAGGCTGTTGACGATCCACTGTTCGCGCAGGGACTGCGCGCCAGCGGCCACGCGCGCGTCGGCCAGCGTGATGAGAGGTTGGCCCCGCGTCACCCGGTCGCCGTCCTTCACGTGGATGATCGCGACGATCCCGCCCTCGGCGTGCTGCACGGTCTTGCGGTTGCCCGCCGACTTCACGGTGCCCTCGGCAATGACAGCGGCCGCCAGCGGGGCGAGCGCGGCCCAAGCACTGAGGGCCACGACACCGAGCACGGTGCCGCAGATGCCTGCGCGCAGCGCACGGCGCATCTCCTGCTGCCATGCGGGCAGAGGGACTGCCGTGGGATCGTTGGCGGCGGGCTGGTCGGTCGCGTTCATGCGCGCGCCTCCCGGTTTGCGATCAGGGCTTGATTGCGCTTCACCATCCATTGACGAACGTGCTCGCGCGGTCCGAACTGTTCGATGCCTCCTTGTGCAAGCACCAGCACATGGCTTGCGAGGCCGACGAGGTGTGGACGGTGCGTGATGACGACGACGGTGCGCTTGCGTTCGCGCAGGCCATGCAGGCAGCGCTCCAACGCGGCTTCGCCTTCGGCGTCGAGCTGGCTGTTGGGCTCATCCAGCACCACGAGGCTGGGCTCGCCCGCGCCCGGCGTCGCGTAGATCGCCCGCGCCAGGGCGATGCGCTGGCGTTGCCCTCCGGAGAGCACGTGCGCGCCAGGCTCCTGGCCGATCACGGTGTCATACCCCTTCGGCAGCGCCGTGATCAGTTCATGCGTGCCCGCCCGTTGCGCCGCGAGCACCACGGCGTCGCTCTGTTCTTGCGTCAGCTTATCGGTCGGCCTCCACAGACGCGCAATGTTGTGGGCCACGGTGCCGGTGTGCAGCAGGACATCCTGCGGGAGGAAGCCCATGCTCCGCCCCCTGGCTTGCGCGCCGTACTGATGCAGCGCGGCGCGGTCGAGCGCAACCTCGCCTTGGGTTGGGGCCTGGATGCCCGCCAGCACGCGCGCGAGGGTGCTCTTGCCACAGCCGCTGGAGCCCAGCACCGCCAGCATGCCCCCTGCGGGCAGGTCGAAGCTGACGTTGTGGAGGATCGCAGGCGCGGTCGGCGATAGGCGAACGCCCAGTTGACTCACGTTCAGTTCGCCTTTGGTCGGCGGCAGCGTCGTCTCGGGCAACCGGCTCGCGGCGTGGGATTCAGAGGCGAGGGCGTGCCGCAGGCGGGCGAGCGCCTCGCGTGCCTCCAACTGCTGCTTCCATCCGCCGATCAACATCTCCAGCGGCGCGAGTGCCTTGCCGAGCAGGATGCTGCCCGCGATCATCACGCCGCCTGTGGCTTGTCCCTGCAACACCAGCCACGCGCCCGTGGCGAGCATGGCAATCTGCAAGACCTGCCGCGCGAGCTTGCCGAGGCCCTTCAGGCCCTGCCCAGGAAGATCCGCCGCCATTCGCGCCATCGAAGCCTCGTCCCGGATCGCGATGAGCGCGTTGCCGACTTGCTGCTGCTGGCCATGCGCCTGCAGGACATCGGTGAAGGCGGCAACCTCGCCGCCTCTGTGGTGTGCCCGCATGTGGGCGTGCTCGGCCGCGCCCACCGCGCCTCGCAAGCGCCGTTCGGTGAGCCACGCGAGCCCGATCAGGATCAACATGCCGGCGAGAGCAACCGCGCCGAGCAGCGGGTGAAATCCCGCCAGGACCAACAGATAGATCGCGCTCCACGGCAGGTCGATCAACGCGAGCAAGGCGGGTCCGCCGACGAAAGTTCGCAGGGTAGCGATGTCCCGAAAGAGTTGCTGTGTCATCGAAGGAGCCTGGAGAGATGGGACACGAAGCGTGAGCGGAATGAGCGCGTGCATCAGTTGAGCCTCCAGTCCCACCGCGCGCGCGGCGTGCCAGCGCACGCGAGCGGTATCGACCGCCCACCATGACGCAAGGGAAAGGGCTGCCGCGGCGAGCAGCATGACGAGCGTCGCCGTGCTCCGGCTGGAAAGAACGCGGTCGTAGATCTGAAGCGTGATGAGCGTGGGGATCAGCAGCAGCAGGTGAACGATCGAGCCGGCCAGGAAAGCACCGGCGCACTCCGACGAGGGCGGCCAGGCGAGGATGCGCTCGGCATGCGAAGAACTGCTGCTCGCCATTCGATGCGATGCTTGGTCGAGTGAAACGGCGTTGCGCGAGGGCGCGTTGAATGCAGCGACCAATGGCAGGTCCTCCTCAGTTCATGTTTTAGTTGGTGCGGTCATCTCTCCGTGTAGGGCAGACGAGAGGCGCTCAATTGAGCGAGGCCGAGCCTAGGCTGCGAGCGACGTCGCAGTCGATCGGATTAGTCCGATTCGAGATGAAGCTGGCACTCAGTGCAGAAAGCCGCTGTGATTGCGACTTTGGAATATCTCGTGCTGCGGGACGCGGGTCCTTGTGTTGCGCGTGTGATGAGTAGTCACTGCATCAATTTGCGCTTCTTTGGAGGTCTCGCTCACTCTGTGCAGCGCGGCTTGTTCGAATAGGAACTATCCGAAAATTGACCACGAATGATGATCGGCACCGACGTGATCTTCACGCGAAGGTAGGATTCGGTTGCCCTCGATTCAGGGCGAGAATCACCAACCTCAAGGGAGTTAGATAGTGCAGAAGAATGACTACACCGCGTTTATTCAATTCATGGCAGCGGAGGGTCCTCCCATCGCCGATCCGGACATGCCTCCCATCGTCGACTACGACATGCCGCCCATCTTCAACCCCGACATGCCTCCCATCGTCGACTACGACATGCCGCCCATCTTCAACCCCGACATGCCGCCCATCGTCGACTACGACATGCCGCCCATCTTCAACCCCGACATGCCGCCCGTCGTCGACTACGACATGCCTCCCATCTTCAACCCCGACATGCCGCCCGTCGTCGACTACGACATGCCTCCCATCTTCAACCCCGACATGCCACCCGTCGTCGACTACGACATGCCTCCGATCGTCGACACTCCTCCGGTCTTCGAGACCGCCATGCTCTAAAGCATAGAAAAGCGGACCCGAGAGGCCCGCTTTTTTTTCGGGGCGATCGTCCCCCGAACTTCCGCTATGGGTCATGCGAATGTATGCGTCACCCCTCAGCCTTTCCTCTTCGAGACGGTCCCCGCGGGGCAAAGCTAGAATTCCGAGAGCCGCATGACAGCAACCTGACAGACGACATTCACATGCGTGCTTCAAGAGGAAATTCTCGTGGCGCGTGGTTCCGGCGAAGTCGACGATGACCTGTTGCTCAAGGTCTCGCCCCCACGGGTCCCGCGTGACCTCGTTTCGCGTGCGCGATTGTTGTCGACGGAGACGGCGATCCGCGACCTTCCCGCCATCCTCGTGCAGGCGCCGGCGGGCTTCGGAAAAACATCCCTGCTGGCCCAGTGGCGGCTCGACCACCTCTCCCATGGCGCCGTCGTCGCATGGCTGTCGGCGCAGCCGCAGGACGACCCTCAGCGACTGGCCCAGAGTCTCGCGCTGGCGGTCCGGCGCGGTGCCGGTCGATCGACCTTTGGCCATACGCTGCTCGAAGCCGTCGGTCCCGGCGGTCTCGAAGGCATCACGGTCTGGCTGGCGGAACTGGCGCAGTCGGCGCTGGATGTGGTCCTGATCGTCGACGAGGCCGAACGCCTGCCGACAGCATCGCGGGAGGCGCTCGCCTACCTGCTGCGCAATGCGCCTCCGAACCTGCGCGTGATCGTGGCGGCGCGGCCCGACGTGCACCTGGACATCGACGATCTCGTGGCCTACGGCCAGTGCGTCGTGATCGGGCCGGGCTCGCTGCGGTTCCGCCTCGACGAGACCATGCAGCTCGTGCGCAGCCGCCTGGGCGCGCGTGTCGACAACGACACCGCCGCACGCCTGCACGAGGTGACGGAAGGGTGGCCGCTGGGCCTTCAACTGGCGCTCACGCTGATGGCGCGCGGTGTCGATGCGCGCGCGGATGTCGCGGGACTGGATGTGCTCGGCGCCGAGTTGCATGACCATCTGGTCAGGTTGCTGCTGGCCCATCTGGACCCCGGCGACAGCGAGTTCCTCGTCCGCATCGCCATCCTCGATCACTTGCATCCCGCCTTGTGCAGCGCGGTCACCGAATACCCGGACGCGATCGAACGGCTGGCGCGCCTGAGCCGCGAGACACCGGTCTTCGCGGCGTCCGAACGCGGCGACTGGCTGCGCATGCACACCCTTGCGCGCGACGTGCTGCGAAAGCTCTTTTCAGCCCTTGCTGCGACGCAGCAATCGCAGGCGCATGCGCGCGCGGCGGCATGGCTTGCCGAGCACGGATTGCTCGAAGATGCCGCCCGGCATGCATTGGCTGCGGGCGAGCACCAGACGGCCTACGAACTGGCCGAACGCAGCCTGTACGAATCCATCATGCGGCACGGCCGGCAAGGCGCGGTTCTCGAATGGCTCGCGGAATTGCCCGCCGCCGAACTGGACCGCCGCCCACGCCTCCTGCTCGCCGCCGCGTGGACGCTGGGCGTCAGCGAGCGGCACGAAGAGGCCGAGCGAATGGTGGCGCGCATTCTGGCCCAGCCCGGGGTGGACGAGGGCCTGCGCTGCGAATGCGAGCTGATCCTCGCCGGCGCGGCGGTGTTCGCGGACGATCCTGACCGCTTTGCTGCACTGCACGACCCCTGGGCGGATGCCGTGCCGCTGCACGATCCCATGCTGCTGCAGGTGCACGCCAACCGCAGGGCCTACCGGGCGCTGCTCGACGGCGAGCCGGCGCTGGCGCGCTTGCGCGAGCAACAGGCGCCGCGCGGCGATTTCGGCCGCGGCGTGGGCTACACCCAGCGCTGGGGTGAATTCATCATCGGCCTCAGCTTCATCTGGGAGGGCCAGGTGCAGCTCGCCGACAACCTCCTGCGGCCTGCGGTAGCGAGCGCAGACGCCGAACTGGGTCGGCGAAACCGGTTCAGCTGCTCGCTGGCGGCGTTGCTGGCTGCCGCAGCCTGGGAGTCCGATCGTCCGCACGACGCGGCCACCGTGCTGGCCGACCGCCTCGACATCCTGGAACGCAGCGGACTGCCCGAATCCCTGCTCCTGGCCTACCGGACCCTGGCGCGCATCGCAGCGGCCGAGGGCGCCGAACACCGCGCGCTCGAACTGCTCGAAGCCCTCGATGCCGCCGGCGCGGCGCGACGGCTGCCGCGCCTGTGCATCGCCAGCCTGGTCGAACAGGTGCGCATGCATGCCGGCCGCTACCGTGCGCAGAGCTGCCGCGAACTCTGCGAGCGGATCGATGCGATCCTGCGCGAGCAGGCATCGCCGCAGGGCAGCCTCTGGCGGCGCTCCGTGGACGTCCTGCGTGAAGTCGCGCAGGGCTATGCGGCCATTGCGGCGAAGGATTGGCGCCGCGCACTGGAGCCGCTGGCGCGCGCCGATGAAATCGCACGGGTGCTCAAGCAGGGCCGCCTGCGCATCGAGCTGCTCGGGCTGCATGCATTCGCCCTCGACCAGTGCGGGGAGGTATCGCAGACCCGGTTGACCGAAGCCGTGGACCTGGCGGACGCCTACGGGCTCCGGCGGGTATTCGCCGACGCCCACCCCGATCTCGGGAACTGGGTGCGTCGTGTCGCTGCCGACGGGCCGCAGCGCCCAAGGCTCGCGCCCGCCCCCGGACTGTCCGCACCCGCCGCGAAGGGGATGGATCAGCCTGAGGTTGCGCGGCCCACCACGGCCTACGGCATGGTGCTGACGCCCAAGGAGCGCGAAGTGATGGAATTGCTGGCACGCAACCTGTCCAACAAGGAAATCGGGCGCGCCATGCAGGTGGGCGAGACCACCGTCAAGTGGCACGTGAAGAATCTCTTCGCCAAGCTCGACGCCGGCACCCGCAAGCAGGCCGTCCAGCGCGCCCGCATCCTCGGGCTGATCAAGCCCGGGGACTGACCCGCGCCCACGGCGCGCCTGCGTCCTCCGACCCCTGAAAACAGGGGGTGCCCCTCCTGCAAGGAGGGGGCGGCGGAGG
This sequence comes from Variovorax sp. P5_A3, assembly GCF_056400665.1. NCBI lineage: Bacteria > Pseudomonadati > Pseudomonadota > Betaproteobacteria > Burkholderiales > Comamonadaceae > Variovorax > Variovorax sp. P5_A3. The sequence goes on from NZ_JBFUKW010000002.1 coordinate 646,461, forward strand.
GGCCTTTTTCCTATTCTCAAGGCCTGCGGAGTCCCCAACCAGGGCCCGCTCCCCCCAAAGAGCCCGGCCCACGACCGGGACTCACCACGGAGACAAACAGGCCATGAACCCAGAAACCCTTTCGAGCCCGACGCCGGCCGCTCCCGCCGTCGTTTCGGCCGCCGCGCTGAAGACATCCATCAAGGTCGAGCAGTTGACCTGCTCGATCGGCGCGGAACTGCACAACGTCGATCTGGGCGTCGCATCGCGCGATGCCGGCCTCATCGCCGAGATCCGCGCCTTGCTGCTCAAGCACAAGGTGATCTTCTTCCGCGACCAGGACTTCACGCGGGCAGAGCATGTCGCCTTCGCGCGCCATTTCGGCGAGCTGGAAGACCATCCGGTGGTCGGCAGCGACCCGGACCATCCCGGCCTGGTTCGTATCTACAAGTCGCCCGAAAAGCCGGTCGACCGCTACGAGAACGCCTGGCACTGCGACGCCACCTGGCGCGAGAAGCCGCCGTTCGGCGCCGTCCTGCGCTGCGTGGAATGCCCGCCTGTGGGGGGCGACACCACGTGGGCCAACATGGCGCTCGCCTACGAACGCCTGCCGCAGCAGGTCAAGGACCGGATTGCGCCCCTGCGCGCCCGCCACAGCATCGAGGCAAGCTTCGGCGCCGCGATGCCGACGGAGAAGCGCCTCGCGCTGCATGCGCAGTTCCCGGATGCAGAGCACCCGGTGGTGCGCACGCATCCGGAGACAGGCGAGAAGATCCTGTTCGTCAATGCGTACACGACGCACTTCACCAATTTTCACAATGCCGAAAACGTGCGCTACGGCCAGGACTACGCGCCAGGCGCCAGCCAGCTGCTGCAGTACCTGATCAGCCAGGCCGCCATCCCCGAGTACCAGGTGCGCTTCCGCTGGAAGCCCAACAGCGTGGCCATCTGGGACAACCGCAGCACCCAGCACTACGCGGTGATGGACTACCCCCCCTGCCACCGCAAGATGGAGCGCGCCGGCATCGTCGGTGAAGCGACCTTCTGAGCGGCCTTCTTCCTTTTCCTGTCGCCCTTCATTTCCCCACGAGGTCTTCACCATGAACTTTCTCGACGGCTCCCTCTACCCTGAAAACCAGCAACCCCTGATCATCACCGCCGCACCCTATGCGCCGTCATGGGTGCCCTCCGACTTTCCGGAGGACATCGCCGTCACGATGGAGCAGCAGATCCAGAAGGCGGTGGATTGCTACAACGCCGGCGCCACCGTGCTGCACCTGCACGTGCGCGAACTCGACGGCAAGGGCAGCAAGCGCCTGTCGAAGTTCAACGAACTGATCGCCGGCGTGCGCAACGCGGTGCCCGAGATGATCATCCAGGTGGGCGGCTCGATCAGCTTCGCGCCTGAGAACGAAGGCGCCGCTGCCAAGTGGCTGAGCGACGACACGCGCCACATGCTGGCCGAGCTCGACCCCAAGCCCGACCAGGTCACGGTGACCATCAACACGTCGCAGATGAACGTGGTCGAGCACTGGGAGTACGAGGACTACAAGGGCACATCGATGGAAGACCCGGCGGTCTTCAATGCCTACAAGGAGATGACGGTGCCGGCCCAGCCGGGCTGGGCCGAGGAGCACATCCGTCGCCTGAACGACGCGCGCATCCAGAGCGCCTTCCAGTGCTACAACATCAACAGCTTCGAGTCGGTCGAGCGCCTGATGCGTCGCGGTGTCTACAAGGGCCCGCTGGTCATGAACTGGGTGGCCATCAGCGGCGGCATGGACGCGCCGAACATCTACAACCTGGCCAACTTCGTGCGCGCCACGCCGGACGGCGCGATCCTCACGGTCGAAAGCTCGATGCGCAACGTACTGCCGGTCAACATGATGGGCATCGCCATGGGCCTGCACGTGCGCTGCGGCACCGAGGACAACCTCTGGAACCAGTCGCGCACGAAGAAGGCGAGCACGGTCGAGCAGATCGAGCAGCTGGTGCGCATCTCGCGTGAATTCGGCCGTCCGATCGCGACGGCCCAGGAAGCCCGCGAGATCTGCAAGATCGGCGTCTTCTACGACACGGTGGAGGAGTCGCTGCTGGCCAACGGCTTCGCACCCAACCGCAAGGGCGCCCACCAGGGCTTCCTGCGCAAGGCGGCCTGAGCCATGGCCCCGTTCGGCGGAATGCCGCCCACCGTGCTGATCGTGCCCGGACTGCGCGACCACGTGGACGCGCACTGGCAGACGCTGCTCGCGGCGCGACTGCCGCGTGTGCGCACGGTGCCGCCGATGGGCCGCGAAGATCTGTACTGCAGGGCGCGCATCGAGGCGATCGAACGCGAGGCGCAGGCCGTCGAAGGCCCCCTGGTGATCGTCGCGCACAGCGGCGGTGTCGTCATGCTGGCGCACTGGGCTCTTCGTACGCGCCGGCCGGTGCTCGGCGCTGTGCTGGCCACGCCGCCCGATTTCGAGCGGCCCATGCCCGCCGGCTACCCGACCATGGAGCAACTGGCCGCCGAGGGCTGGCTGCCCGTGCCGCGCCAGCGCCTGCCCTTTGCCAGCATCGTTGCCGCCAGCCGCAACGACCCACTGGGGGAGTACGTGCGTGTCGCGGACCTGGCGGGCAGTTGGGGAAGCCGCCTGGTCGACCTGGGCGATGTCGGTCACCTGAACCCGGCGTCGGGCTTCGGCACCTGGCCGCGCGCCGAGCAGCTCATCGCCGAAGTGACGGCCCTGGGCGCCGTGCACTGACCTGCGCATTCGCGACCCAATTTCAAGTATCAAAAGGAGACAAGACATGGCACAAGTCATTCGCCTGCACGAGACCGGTGGTCCGGACGTGCTCAAGCTGGAAAACGTCGACGTCGGCGAGCCGGGTCCCGGCCAGGCGCGCGTGCGCCACACCTTCGTGGCCGTCAATTTCATCGACATCTACTTCCGCACCGGCCGCTACCCGTTGCCCAAGCCCAACGGGCTGGGCTCCGATGCGGTGGGCATCGTCGAGGCGGTCGGCCCGGGCGTCACCGACATCCGTGTCGGCGACCGCGTCGGCTACCTGGTCGGGCCGCAAGGCGCGTACTCGCAGGTTCGCGTCATGCCGGCCGATGTGCTGATTCCGCTGCCTGAAGGCGTCTCGGATCGCACCGCGTCGACGCTGATGATGAAGGGCATGACGGTGCAGTACCTGTTCCGCCAGGTCTTCCCGCTGCACGGCGGCGAGACCATCCTGTACCACGCAGCCGCCGGTGGCGTGGGCCTGATCGCCTGCCAGTGGGCAAAGGCGATGGGCGTGACCATGATCGGTACCGTCAGCTCCGACGAGAAGGCCGAGATCGCCAAGGCGAACGGTTGTGCCCACACCATCGTGACCTCGCGCGAGAACATCGCCGAGCGCGTGCGCGAGATCACCGACGGCAAGGGCGTGCCTGTGGTCTACGACTCGGTGGGCAAGGACACCCTGGAAGCCTCGCTCGACAGCCTGCGCCCGCGCGGCGTGCTGGTCAGCAACGGCACCACCTCCGGGCCGGTCGTGGTCGACTCCATGACGCTCGCCACCAAGGGCTCGCTGTGGATGACGCGGCCGGCGATGATGCACTACATCATGCCGCGCTCGCACATGCTCGAGATGGCGGACGAACTCTTCGGCCACGTTCGCGCAGGCCACATCGTGAGCGAGCCGAAGCAGGTCTTCGCGCTGGCCGATGCGGCCGATGCGCATCGCGCGCTCGAGTCGCGCAAGACGGTCGGTGCGACCGTGCTGGTGCCGTGATGACGCCCGTATCCACCGCGACGCCAGGCCGGCAGGACGGCTATCTGTTCAGCCGTGGCCAGGCCTGGTTCGCCTTCGCCATGACGGTCGGACTGATGATGTTCGACTACATCGACCGCCAGGTCATCGTGTCGCTCTTTCCCTACCTGAAGAACGAGTGGGGCCTGTCGGACAAGCAACTCGGCGGGCTGGTCTCGGCGGTGTCGGTAACGGTCGCGCTGGCCGGCATCCCGGTGGCGCTGCTCGCCGACCGCGGCAGCCGCGTCAAGAGCGTGGTGGTGATGGCCACCGTCTGGAGCCTGGCGTCGATCTCCTGCATGTTCAGCCGCGGCTACGGGAGCCTGCTCGCGGCGCGCTCGCTGGTCGGCCTCGGCGAAGCGGGCTACGGCTCCGTCGGTGCCGCGCTGATTGCCAGCCACTTTCCTTCGCGGCTTCGCGGAGCGGTGCTCGCTGGCTTCTTCGCCACCGCTTCGGTCGGCTCGGTGCTGGGCGTGATGCTCGGCGGCGTGATCGCAGCCCGCTTCGGCTGGCAGGCGGCGTTCGGCGCAGTCGGAGTCCCAGGTCTGATCCTGGCGCTCCTGTACCTGAAGGTGCGCGACTACCCGACCGTCAAGCTCACCCCGCGGCTCGATCGTGCGACCAGTTCGGCGCGCAACACCGGTAGCGCCATCCTGCAGGCACTGGTTCGCTCGCGCACCATGCTGTGGCTGTGCATCGCTGCGCCGGCGCAACTGATCGCGGTGTCGGCGATCTGGTCCTGGCTGCCGAGTTTTCTCAACCGTGTGCACGGCATGGCGCCGGAGCAGGCGGCGATCCGCGCTTCGCTCGTCGTTCTCTGCGGTGCCTTGGGCAGCGTCGTCTGGGGCGCGGTCGTCGACTACGCCGGCCGTCGTCGTCCGAAGGTCAAGTTGTATGCGACCGCCTCGCTGTGCATTGCCTCCATGGTCGTGCTGATGTCGGCCTTCGGCGGGTCGAGCCTGGGCTTCGCAATCACGGCTCCCACGCAGTTCGCCTTGCTCGCCTTCGGCGGTTTCCTGATGACCTGCACTGTCGGCCCCGTGGCGGCTGCGGTGATCGAAGTCATCCACCCCGGCATTCGCGCCACCGGCGCATCGGTGTTGTCACTGTTCCAGAACCTGTTCGGGCTCGCCCTGGGACCGCTGATCGCCGGCTTCCTGTCGGACGCCTGGTCGCTCGAGCGGGCGCTGATGACCGTGCCTGCCTTCAGCCTGCTGGCAGCCGCGGCCCTGGTCATCGCAGCGCGCACCTACGAGTCGGACCTTCGGCGTGCGGGTGAGGCCGCCGCCGACGAAGAGGCGCAAGCAGCACCACCCGAATCGCAGGCCGAAACGCAACCCGCATCGCAACCTGCATCGCAGCCGCGCCAGGCATTGGCCTGAAGCGAGCCGCACCCAACCCAACGAACCGAAGGACCGATCCATGAACGGATTGATGATGGATCAGCCTCTGCTGATCTCGACGTTGCTCACCCACGGCGAACGCCATCACGGCGAGCAGGAGATCGTGTCGCGCCGCGTCGAAGGCGACGTGCACCGCTACACCTACCGCGACCTTGCCGAGCGCTCGCGCCGGCTGGCCAACGCCCTGGCGGCGCGCGGCATCGAATACGGCGACCGCGTCGCCACGCTGGCCTGGAACGGCTACCGCCACATGGAGCTGTACTACGCGGTTTCCGGTTCGGGCGCGGTGCTGCACACGCTCAACCCCCGGCTGCACCCCGACCAGGTCGTGTGGATTGCCGACCATGCGGAAGACCAGGTCCTGTTCTTCGACCTGACCTTCCTGCCGCTGGTCGAGGCGATCGCTTCGCGCGTGTCGACGATCAAGGCCTTCGTCGTGATGACGGACCGGGCGCACATGCCGGTGTCTTCCAAGGTGCCGAAGCTGCTGTGCTACGAGGAACTCGTCGAAGACCATTCCCCCGACTTCGCGTGGCCCGCCTTCGACGAGAAGTTCGCATCGTCGCTGTGCTACACGTCCGGCACGACCGGCCATCCGAAGGGCGCGCTCTACAGCCATCGCTCGACGGTGCTGCACACCTACGCGGCGGCGCTGCCGGATGCGCTCAATTGCTCCGCCAACGACGTCATCCTGCCGGTGGTGCCGATGTTCCACGTCAACGCATGGGGCCTGCCTTATGTCGCGTGCATGGTCGGCGCGAAGCTGGTGTTCCCCGGGCCGTGGCTCGACGGCAAGTCGCTCCACGACCTGTTCGAAGCCGAGAAGGTCACCATGTCGGCGGGCGTGCCCACCGTGTGGCAGGGCCTGCTGGCGCACGTCGAAGGCAACGCGCTCGAATTCAGCACCATGCGCCGCACCGTCATCGGTGGCTCCGCCTGTCCGCCCGCGATGATGAAGGCCTTCCAGGAACGCTACGACGTGCAGGTGCTGCACGCCTGGGGCATGACCGAGTTGAGCCCGGTGGGCACGGTCTGCACGCTCAAGCCCGCGCATCGGGCACTCCACGCCGAGGCGCGCATGGCCATCCAGGCCAAGCAGGGGCGTTCGGTGTTCGGCGTCGACATGAAGATCGTCGGCGAGGATGGCAACGCGCTGCCGCACGACGGCGTTGCCGCGGGCGAGCTGATGGTGCGTGGCCCCTGGATCATCTCGAACTACTTCAAGGGGGAGGGCGGTAGCCCGCTGGTCAAGGGCTGGTTCCCCACCGGCGACGTCTCGACCATCGACGCCGACGGCTTCATGCAGATCACCGACCGCAGCAAGGACGTCATCAAGTCCGGCGGCGAGTGGATCGGCTCCATCGACCTGGAGAACATCGCGATGGCCCATCCGGCCGTGGCCCTGGCTGCCTGCATCGCGGCGCGGCACCCGAAATGGGACGAACGCCCGCTGCTGGTCGTGACGACCAAGCCCGGCGAGACCGTCACGCGCGACGAGCTGATCCGCTTCTACGACGGTCGCATCGCCAAGTGGTGGACGCCGGACGACGTGGTCTTCGTCGACAGCATTCCGCTCGGGCCGACCGGCAAGGTGCAGAAGAACAAGCTGCGCGAAGCCTTCCAGGACCATCTGCTGGCGGCGCATCCATGATGACGCTGCCCACGCTGTCCATCGCGGCCTGGCCCGCGCGCGGGCGCACGCTCTTTCCGGGCGTCCTGGCCAGCGTCGTGGTGGCTGCCGCCGCGACCTTCCTGTCGCAGCACTACGGCGCGCCGGTCATGCTGTTCGCACTGATCCTCGGCATGGCGATGAACTTCCTGTCGGGCGACGGCGCGTGCAAGTCCGGCATCGACTTCACCGCGCGCCAGGTTCTGCGCTGGGGCGTCGCGTTGCTCGGGCTGCGCATCACCATGGGGCAGGTCGTCGCACTCGGCTGGCATCCGGTGCTGCTCGTGGTGGTGTCGGTCGTGGTCGTGATCGGCGTGTCGATGGTTGCGGCGAAGCTGCTGGGCTTCCAGAGTCTGTTCGGCCTGCTCACCGGCGGCGCCACCGCGATCTGCGGCGCCTCGGCCGCGCTCGCCCTGGCCGCGGCCCTGCCGGCCCATCCGGAAAAGGAGCGGGCCACGCTGTTCACGGTGGTCGGGATTTCGGCCCTGTCCACGATGGCGATGATCGTCTACCCGATGCTCGCGCACGCCTTCGGGCTCGACCCGCGCGCGGCCGGTGTCTTCCTCGGCGGCACCATCCACGACGTGGCCCAGGTGGTCGGCGCGGGCTACAGCATGTCGCGCGAGACCGGCGACATCGCCACCCTCGTCAAGCTCATGCGCGTCGCGATGCTGCTGCCGGTCATCGTGTTCGCGGTGATGTGCACCCGTGCACGCGGCAAGGGCGCGGGCGGACCCCGTCCGCCGCTGCTGCCCTGGTTCGCGGTTGCCTTCGCGGCGCTGGTCGCGATCAACAGCACCGGCTGGGTGCCCGAAGCGCTGAACACCCTCGGCAGCGACATCTCGCGCTGGTGCCTGGTGGCGGCCATCGCGGCGATCGGCATGAAGACGCAATTGAAAGACCTCGCCACCGTCGGCTTCAAGCCCGTTGCACTGATGCTTGGCGAGACCGTATTTCTCGCCATACTGGTGCTCGTGCTGTTGCGCTGGGCGGCTTGATCCCACTGGCCCGGATTCAGGAGACAGAACATGAAATCGAAGAAGACATTGCACCAAGTCACGCGTATCGCATCATTGGCGGGTGTGGTGGCGATGTGCCTCGCGGCACCGGGCGCCAACGCCCAGACTCCGGCCAAGTGGCCCGACAAGACCGTCCGCATCATTGCCGCCGGTCCGGCCGGCGGTTCTGCGGACATCGTCGCGCGGCTGCTGGCCGACAACCTGTCGAAGGACAGCGGCCAGCCGGTCGTCGTCGATCCCCGGCCCGGTGCCGGCGGCGTGCTCGCGGTCAACGAACTCTCGCAGGCCCCGCACGACGGCTACACCGTGCTCGTCGCGGTGAACTCGCTGGTCAGCGAGATTCCGCACATCGTCAAGCTGCGCGTCGACATGGCGACCGAGATCAAGCCGCTGGCCGAACTGGGACGCGGCGGGCTCGTGCTGATCGGCTCGCCATCGGTGCCGGCGAAGAACTTCGGTGAGCTGGTCACGTGGGTCAAGGGCCATCCCGGCACCGTCAACTACGCCTCGTACACGGCCGGCACGCTCTCTCACGTCCTCGGCCTCCAGCTCAACAAGGCGGCGGGCCTCGACATGACGCACGTCGGCTACAAGGGCTCGACGCCCGCGCTGACGGATGTGATGGGCGGCCATGTGCCGCTGATGTTCGACGCCATGCCGAGTTCGCTACCGCTGATCAAGGCCGCCAAGATCAAGGCCTTCGCGGTGAGCACGCCCAAGCGCTCCGTGCTGCTGCCCGACGTGCCGACCTTCACCGAACTCGGCTACCCGCAGCTCGAAGCCACGGGCTGGATGGGCCTGTGGGTGAAGCCCGACGTGCCCGCGGCACAGCAGGCCAAGGTGCGCGAAGCCGCGCTCAAGGTGCTGGCACTGCCCGCGGTGCGCGCGCGGCTCCAGGACATCGGCTTCGAGCCGGGCCAGCCTCGGAGCCCTGAGGAACTGTCGAAGTCGCTCAGCGCGGACTATCAGCGCATGGGCGAGGTGCTGAAGTCGATCGACTTCAAGCCCGAGTGAGTCCGAAGCCCAGCGCACTGGCGTGTCACGTACGTGGAGGGTACGTGGCCGCCGGGATGGCGGACGGGGCTCGCCCTTTTGACAATCGTCGAACCCACGGGCGCCGCTCTTGGAGAGGATCCATATGTCGTTGTCGCTTTCCTCCGCCCGCGCGAATCGCCTGTCGCGCGCTGTTGCGTTTTCTGCTTTCACGCTCGCCGGCATGCCGGCGCATGCAGAGTTGAGTGCAGAGGAACTCGCAAAACTCGCACAGAACCCGGTCGGCAATCTGATCAGCGTGCCTTTCCAGAACAACACGAACCTCAACTACGGGCCGGACAAGGGGACGCAGAACATCCTCAACATCCAGCCGGTGATTCCCATCTCGGTCAACAAGGACTGGAACATCATCACCCGCACGATCCTGCCGGTCATCTCGATGCCCTCGCTGGGGCCGGGCATCGACAGCACGAGCGGCGTGGGCGATGTGGTGCTGACGGCGTTCCTGTCGCCGGCCAATCCAGGCGAATGGATCTGGGGTGCCGGCCCTGTGGTGCAGATGCCCACCAACAGCAACTCGGAACTGGGGAACAAGAACTGGGGATTGGGTCCGTCCGCCGTGCTGCTGCACCTCGACCACGGCAGCCCGTGGGTGTACGGCGCGCTGTTCAACAACATCTGGTCGGTGAGCAGCAGCAAGCAGGGTGGCTCGTACAACAACTTCCTGTTGCAGCCCTTCATCAACTACAACTTCCCGGGCGGCCTCTATCTCACCACCTCGCCGATCATCACCGCCGACTGGAAAGCCGACAGCAGCCAGCGATGGACGGTGCCGCTCGGTGGCGGCATCGGCAAGATTTTCCACCTCGGCAAGCTGCCAGTGAACACGCAGCTCTCGGCCTACTACAACGTGGTCAAGCCGGACAACGGCCCGAACTGGCAGATCCGGGTGCAGGCGCAGTTCATGTTCCCGAAGTGACGGGCATGGATGCGATCGTCGTCTTGGCAACCTGCACGCGGCGCTCGAACTCCGCATTGACGACCGCGACGAGGGCTTCCACTTCAATGCGGCTGACTTGACCTTCGCGCATGCGCTCTCTTTGCGCCTCGAGCAGGTTGCGTGCGCATACGACGGCGTGATAGGCCTCCCGCGCTGCATCGATCTGCGCGGAGGCTTGCACCGCCAGCGGGCGGCGATTGTCTTCGGGTGAGTGAAGCGGCCTCTCTCCTGCGGGGAGAGCGTTCGGGGGGCGCGCGGGCGCGCAAGTAGGGTGGACCATCCATGGCCTCCAAGAACTGTTGCTGACGGAAACCGCCGCACTCAACGCCAATTGAGGGCGGCGACTCGAACAGGTTGGCGTACCGGACAGTTCTTGCGAGAACCGGCGAGCCTTGCGGCTCCCTGCTCGAGCCGCCAAAACTGGGGCACGAACAACGAAGCCGCAGGACTACTGCGGTAGTGACTGCGGCTTTCGTCGCAGAACTGAGTTTGGGACGCCAATCCCGATCACGCCTTTTTTTGACGCGACGATCGAAGTATAGCTACGGGTTTCCGAAGGAGTCGATCGCGCCTCAGGCGCCTTTCGGGCTTCTCCAGGTATAGACCGCTGTCACGGCGTAGTTCCAGACCGCCGCCACCAGCACGCCCGAGATCGCCGATCCGATCCAGTAGCCTCCGCTCTGATAGAGGTAGGCCGCGATGCCGACGTTGGCGAGGGCGCCGATGCTGCACACGAGCGTGAACGAGACCCAGCCGCTCAACAGCCGCCAACCGCGCAAACGCATGTCGCGATAGGTGAGCACGTTGTTGAGCAGGTAGTTGCAGGTGATCGCAACCACGGTGGCGACCGACTGGGCCCAGACAAAAGAGCTGCCCATGCCCTTGAACAGCATCGACAGCACCAGCAGGTGGACCACCAGCCCCATGCCGCCCACCAGCGAGAACGCGATGAAGCGGGTCGGGATCACGCCCTTCAGGTAGCGGTCGATCAGCATGATCACGAATTCCCATGCGACGTTGCTGTCGAGCTTGCTTTCGCCGGCCACGCGCAGGCCAAATTGATAGGGCACCTCGCGGGAGCGCAAGGGCTTCGGTGAGGTAGCGAACAGGTCGAGAAGGATCTTGAAGCCTACGCCCGAGAGGCCGGCGTGCGCGCATGCCATGAAGGCATCGCGCCTCATCATGAAGAAGCCGCTCATCGGGTCCTTGAGGTCGGCCTTGAGCACCATGCCGCTCAGCCCGGTCGCGAAGCGGCTGGCGGTGACGCGTGATCGATTCCAATCGCCGGTGCCGCCGCCATCGCTGTAGCGGCTGCCGACCGCGATGTCCAGTTCACCGCCCTCGAGAAGGCCGAACATCTGCGGCAGGATCTTCTCGTCGTGCTGCAAGTCGGCATCCATGACCGCCACGAACGGCGCCGACGACGAGAGCATGCCCTCGATGCAGGCCGATGAAAGGCCGCGCCGGCCGATGCGCTGGATGCAGCGCACGCGCGGATCATCCTGCGCGAGACGGCGCAGCAGCTCCGCGGTTCCGTCCGGCGAGTCATCGTCGACGAAGATCATCTCCCAGTCGATGGCCGGCAGCGCGGCGGCGACGCGATCGCGCAGTATCTGGACGTTTTCCACTTCGTTGAAGGTTGGAATGACGATGGAAAGTTGTGGCATTTCTGGCGCTCTCTTAGTGGTCGGCTTCCCGCAGCTGCAAGCCTTGACCGCGCGGATGACCCTTGTAGTCCGTGCAGCGGTAGATCCGGATCTCCCGCGTGACCTTCCCGAAGCTCTTGAGCTCCACGACGTGGACCAGCTTCACGTCATCGAAGAAGACCTTGAGGCCGGGCACATAGAGGTCCGAGGCCGGATGGTCGGAAACGAAGAAGCCGGTCTGTCCCTTGAGCCGATCGTCGGGCAGCGGGAAGTAGTCGAACTGCAGTGCCTTCTCTCCATAGATGTCCTGCGCATAGGTGCGGGGCTGGCCGGCCAGATAAAAGCGCATCAGCGAACTGATCTTGTAGTTGGGCGAGAAGACGAAGGATTCGACCCCCTCGGTCTTGAGGTCGGCACTGGCCTTGTCGACCCATGCGGCCGTGCGATCGAAACCGCTCCAGTTGTCGAGGTCTTCGCCGAGCGGCAGCAGTGCCGTCATCATCACCACACCGCCGAGCACCAGCAACGCGGCCGATGAGGCCAACCCGCGCATTAGTCGCCTGGAGCCGTTCTCGAGCGTCAGCAGATGCCGGACGCCGAGAATGATCAGGGCCCAGAACGAAGGAATCAGCCAGTTGAGCTTGACCAGCGAACGAAAGCTGACGAAGGTGAACAGCACGATCGGCACTGCCGCGCTCAACAGCAGCAAGCGACTGCGGTCGTCGAGCCGGCCCGACAGGCCCGCGCGCGCGCCTCGGCCCAGCGCCGCGAGCGAGATCACGAACAGGTACGGCGTGACGAGGATGAACTGGGTCGCGAGCAAGGCCAAGAAATAGCGAAGGCGCAGCCCCGACATTTCGCCGAGGCGCCGACTCCCCTGGAAAGTGAACGACACCCAGTCATGCTGTGCGTTCCAGTAGATCACCGGCGCGAAGATTGCAAGCGCAAGCAATGCGGCCAGATAGGGCTGGGGCTTGAGGAGCCAGTGGCGCTGTCCCGGAGACAACAGGACATAGAGGAACACGACCGGCAGCAGCAGCACGCCGGCATACTTGCTGAGCCATGAAAGGCCCATGAAGGCGCCCGCGACGAACCACCACTTGCCGTCGCCGCTCGCGGTCAGCCGCCAGATCGCCCAGACAGTGCCGATCCAGGCGAACAGCATCGGCGCGTCCGGGGTCGGCCCTACGCCGGAGGCCTCGTACAGCACGGTCAGGTTGAGCGCGGCGAGCGACCAGAAGGCCAGTCGACGATCTCCATACATGTCGAGGATGAGTCGCAACCACATCAGGTTCCAGCCCAGCGCCCACAGCGCCGCGGCGGTCTTGATGCCGAACGAGGTCTGGCCGAGCAGCGCGGTCGTCAGTCCGATGCTGTAGCTGGCCAGCGGCGGATGATCGAAATGGGACCAGTCGAGGTGCCGGCTCCAGCTCCAGTAGTAAGCCTCTTGCGAAAGAAGCGGCAGAAGCGCCGCGAGCACCAGACGTAACAGCGTGAAGCCGATGATCAGGGAGGCGATCGAATGGCGGCCATCGGGCAATGAGCGCCAGTCGACATCTTGAATACGCATCGACGTGACTTTATGCGGCCCATGTGAAGCCTGACTGAACGCCCCGCAGCCGAGTCGACTTCGCGTTGAGATCCGGACAGGCTTTGGACTCCGGGGGTGGGAGGATGGCACCGTGCGTGTATTGGGGTTGAGGATGACGCCAATCTGGCGAGCGCCGTCTGCAGCAAGGTCAAGGCCAAGGCCAAGGCCTTCGTAGTCGACGGGGTGGCGCCCAGTCTACCCGGGCAAGGCTCCTCGCCCAGCGTACGATCACCGCCCCCGAGGCCCACGCCGGTCCCGGCTGCCGTGATCAAACTTTAGTGCACGACCATCCGTCCCATATTGACGCCTGAAGGCGGATGGTTCAGTCTTCCGCTTCCGGACTTGGCAGCCGGTGTCGCAGCGGTTGTGGCATCGAGGCAGGCGCGTCGCGGACGGAGGTTGTCATGCAGACTGATAGGACCCGACTTCTTGCCACGCTGATCCTGTCAGCCACATGCGTGCTGTCGGCGATGCCTCGGACTGCCGTTGCCGACGATGTCCCGTACTTCTACGTGGTCAATTCCGGCACGCTCATGATGGCCGAGGTCGTTGCGCGCCGTACGGATGACGGTGCGCCGGTTGTCCTTTGGCCGAACTACGGTGGTCCGAGCCAGCAGTTCAGCATCCAGCGGCTACCGCGTTCCGCCAATCCGGAGCCCTTGCAGGAGCAGTGGTTCCTGCTGCGCGCGAGGCATTCGGGGAAATGCCTGAAAACCAACGGCTTCCAGCCCGGCGCGGCGATCGTCCAGGAGACATGCAGCGGCGACGCTTCCCAGTTGTGGCGGTTGCGGCCCGTGGTCATGACGGCGGCCGAATGCCGGGCCAGCGGCCAGTGCTTCATGGGTCGGCGGACGGTCCTGGAGAACTACCACGACCGCGGAAGACGGTGCCTCGATGCGGCGAACGTCCAGCTTTCGGCGGTGCCCGAACAGGGAGAAAACCTGCATGCCCGGGACTGCGTGACGAAGTTCAGCGTACCCAACGCCGTCAACCAGGAGTGGGAACTGGTCGATGTACAGAACTGGGATGCGCCGTTCAACTTCAGGTGAAACGCGGCCGGTCCACTGAACCCGAAGTTGGCCGGCGACAGGTAGAAGTTCGAGGCGACCAGCCGATTCAATCCGAGCGCAGTGCTCAGTCGTCGTCCCAGTCGTACCCGCCTCCGCGATGGTCACGATCGCGGCCGTGGTGGTGATCGTGGTCATCGTTGTCGTCCGCGAGCGAGAAGGGCAGCCGGATCTTCAGGAACTCGGTGTTGTCGGATGCCAGTTCGCGCCCGCCGCCGTACGGGAAGTTGTTGTCGTTGACGACAAGCAGCGTGCGCGGGTCGAGGATCAGCACGTCCTCGATCGTCGTATACGGGAACGTGAAGTTCCTCTGGCCGTCGGCGTTCAGGTCGAACGGATCGGCGACGTTCATCAGGTCGACGAGTTCGGTCTTGTGCACCGTGCCGCCATCGGGCACGCCCTTCAGGTCGATCAGGAACACCTTCTTGAACGGCGCCGGATTCGGCGAGGTGGCCGTGCTGCCGTTGCGCTCCAGCACGATGAAGCGGCGGTCGTCGACCGCGACCATGTCGCCGATGTTCGTGCCGTTCGGATCGAGCGGGTAGACGTAGCTGCGACCCGTGTAGCGTTCCCTTGCGAGATCGAATTCGTTGATGCGGCGCGCCTTGTCGGGGTCGCCAGCCACCAGGCCTTCGAGCAGCGTGTAGAGCCTGGTCTCGCTCTTGTTGATCGCCATGCCCTCGAAGCCACCCGAACTCGGCAGGTTGGCCGTGACCTTGCCCGCGACAACGTCCTTGTGCTGCGGCGCGTAGACGCCCGGCAGCGGGATCTCGCTGCGCAGCACGGTGCCGTTCGCGTCGGTCTTGATCAGGTACGGGCCGAATTCGTCGCCGAACCAGTAGTTGCCCTGGCGGTCACGGCGGAGCGATTCGACGTCGAAGTCCGCGCCGGTGAGCAGCCGGCCGGCACGGATGGCGCCGTCGACCGGCGCGTTGGCCGGGTTGTTGTAGTAGTTCGAGTAGTCGGCCTGGATCGGGATCGTCAGCTTGCGGCGCGCGTCGTTCAACTGCAAGCGCGTGCGCGCGTCGAACGACGGGCGGAGCTTGCCGCTGTCCAGGTCGGCCGGCTCGATCGTGCCGCTGCCGCCCTTGGGCGTGCGCCAGAGGATGTGCAGCGCATAGCTGCGAAGGAGCGAGTCGGCCGAATTGGTCTGCGCGCCGAAGCCGTTGTCGACCAGGAACTGGAACACGTCCTTCCGCGGCCCGTCGAGCACGCCCGAGAAGCCCTGGACGGGCTGCTTGCCGACGTACGGCGGCACGTTCGTGCCATAGGTGTTGGGCGCCGTGAACTGGCCGGAGGTCGGGCCGTCGGCAAACGTGGCGGCCGGCATCCGGGCCCAGCCGATCAACATCTGCGCATGAGCGGCTCCGGTCGTCAGCAGCAAGGATGCGGCGAGCGGGGTGAGGGCGCGGCGCGCCGTGGAAGGGATCGAACGCATGTCATTCCTCGGTCGAGTGATGGAATGCGCGCGATGCTGACCGTGCGCCGTGTCAGGCCGTTGACATGCAGATGACCGCAAGACTTTCTGGATTGGTCGCTTCGATCACGAGGGGTGGGCGGTGCGTGTGCGCTTGCGGCTTCGCGTTCGCGCGACGCGCACAGCCGACGATTCGGTGGGTTTCAGCACGATCCGTACTTCCTCCTGAAGAAAGGCGATGAAGCCGCGCACCAGCGGCCGGATCATGTGGCGATGCGGCAGGATCGCGTGGATCGTCTTGGGTCGCAGGGGATGCTGTGGCAGCACCTCCACGAGCCTGCCATGTGCCAGGTCTTCGGCGACATGGAACCGGTAGAAGTTGCCGATGCCCGCGCCGGACAGGCATGCACCTCGCAGGGCATCGCCATTGTCGGAGAGCAACGCCGCATCCGGCCGCACGGCTTTCCATGCATTGCCGACTCGCAGGTGCCAGGTCTCGGCAACCTCCGAGAAGCGCGGACAGAGGCAGCGATGCCGCCCGAGGTCGTTCAGCGATTGCGGCGTGCCATGCGATCGCAGGTAGTCAGGTGAGGCGCACAGCACTTGCGGGCTTTCGGCCAATGCGATCTGTGCCTGCTTGGTCGGCAATTCCTCGCCGATGAAGATCGCCACATCGACACGCTCGCGAACGAGGTCGGGTATGTCGCTGTTCACGCAAAGATCCACCGTGGCGTGGGGATGCCGGTCGAGAAACCGGGTGAGTCCGGGCGCCACGACCGCGGACGCAAAGGACGGCGGTGCGGTGACGCGCAAGTGCCCGCCCGCCGCCTGCTCGCCCGAGATGCCCGCGATCGCGCCCTCGAGTTGTTCGAGGATGTCCACGCAGCGCGCATAAAAGGCCTCGCCCGCATCGGTGACACTGATCCGCCGCGTCGTTCGGTGGACGAGGGCCGCGGCGGTCGCGCGCTCCAGCAACTGCACCTGCTTTGTCACGGATGACGGCGCCATGCGCAACTGGCGCGCGGCCGAAGAGAAGCTGTTCGAGTCGACCACCGCGACGAAGCATCGCAGCGACAGCACGCTCGCTTGATTCAGGAGATCGGGCATGGCATGTCATTCCATTGGTTTTGGAAAAAGTATCTTCTTTAATTTCCATATTGTGCAGAAACCCGGACGTACCGATCATTCGTCCAGCTTCAGGAAAACATGTTCAGGAGACAGTGCCAAGTGAATCGCTCGATCACGCTGACCTTCGACAACGGTCCGACTTCGGCCGTCACACCCGGGGTTCTCGACGTCCTCGCACGCCATGACATTCGGGCCACCTTCTTCGTGCTGGGCCGGAACCTGGAGTCCAAGGAGACGAAGGCACTGGTCCAGCGCGCTGCGGAGGAGGGCCACTGGATCGGCAACCACACCTACAGCCATGCCGTGCCCCTGGGCACGACGACCGACCCGGATGCGCCGGGCAAGGAGATCGGCGTGACGCAGGAACTGATCGGTCAGCTCGCGCACCCTGACAAGCTGTTTCGGCCCTTCGGCGGCGGCGGCATCCTCGGGCCTCATCTGCTCAGCGTGGGCGCATTCGAGTTGCTCAAGGCAGCGCACTACACCTGCGTGCTGTGGAATTCGATACCTCGCGACTGGGTGGACCCGGATGGCTGGCCCGAGACGGCGCTCGCGCAGGCCCGTTGCCTCGACTGGACGCTGACGGTGCTGCACGACTATGAAACCGGCGCGATGCGCCACCTGGAGTCGTACATCGAAGAGGCTCGCGCAGAAGGCTTTTCATTCCGGCAGGACTTTCCGCCCGACTGCGTGCCCATGGTCCGCGGCGAGCCCGTGCTTCCGATGGAAGCATTCGTTTCCAATCCAATCCAATAGCAATAGCAATAGCGACCCCTTGCCCACAGGAGACATGACATGCAAACCGAACAACTTCAGAGCGGCGGAGTGATCGTCACGCCCGAGGAGGCGACGCCGATCAAGCCCTTCGGCCTGGACATGCAGGTGCTGCTCAGCAGCGAAGACACCGGCGGGACGATCTCGGTGATCCTGGCCTGCCACAGGCCGGGGGAGGGCCCGCCGGACCATCTGCACTACACGCAGGAAGAGTGCTTCTTCGTCGTCGAAGGCACGTATGAGCTGACCGCAGGCGATGTCACCCGAACGGTCGGTCCGGGCAGCATCGTCTACCTGCCACGCGGCGTGGTGCACCGCTTCAAGAACGTCGGCGAGACCACGGGCCGGATGCTCGACTGGAGCGTGCCGGGTGGCCAGGACCGCTATTTCAAGGAAATCTCCGCGCTGGCAGGGCCAGGCTTCTCGGGTGAGAAGGTGATGGAGATCAGCAAGAAGCACGACACCAACTTCCCGGCGTCGCACTAGAGACCCTGAGTTCCCTTTGCCACCGGCGACAGGCCTTCCTGCCCCGGCCGGGGGAACTCGCGCCCGAAAAAAGGAGATGGCCATGATCGTCGAGCAACGCACCTATCGCGTCCGTGCAGGCTCAGTGCGCGATTACCTGCGCACCTATGAGCACGAAGGTGGACTGGAACTCCAGAGGAAGTACCTCGGCCGTCTCATTGGCTACTTCAACACGGAGTTCGGTGCGCTCAACGAGATCGTGCATCTCTGGGCCTACGACGACCTGATCGACCGTGAGAAGCGCCGCGCGGCCTTGTCCGCCGATCCCGAGTGGCAGGCGTACGCGCCAAAGATCTTCCAATTCATCGAGACGCAGGAATCCAGGATCCTGAAGCCGGCGTCGTTCAGTCCTCTTTACTAAATCCTCCTTGCACTACGGGAAAAACATCCATGCGATTCGTGACCTACAGAACCCGGGACTCGGTGCTTCCGCGCCTTGCGCTCCGCACCGCTTCGGGCCTCCGCGCGCTGAGCGAGGCGCAGGCTCGGCACTACCCCCGCGACTTGAAGATCTTGATCGAGCAAGGACCGGCAGCCATGCGCGAGATGGCCGGCGCGATCGAGCAATATGGCGACGCGCTGGATGAAGCGGAGATCGAATTCCTCCCGCCGATCCCGGCGCCCGGAAAGATCATTTGCGTCGGCCTGAACTACGTGGACCACACCAGGGAAAGCAACTTCGAGCAGCCTGCCTATCCCACGCTGTTCCTGCGCGTGGCTTCGAGCTTCATCGGTCATGAGCAGCCGATCGTGCGGCCCCTGTGCTCGCAGCAGTTCGACTATGAAGGCGAACTCGTTGCGTTCATCGGGAAGGGGGGCAGGCACATTCGCAAGGCGTCCGCGCTTGATCACGTGGCCGGCTACGCCGTCTCCAACGAAGGCTCGGTGCGTGACTACCAGTTCAAGTCGCCGCAATGGACGGTCGGCAAGAACTTCGATCGGTCCGGGTCGATCGGCCCCGAGTTCGTGTCCGCCGACGAGGTGCCGCCGGGCGGCGCGGGACTGCGGCTGGAAACCCGCGTCAATGGCGAGACGGTGCAGTCCGCCAACACGTCGGACATGGTCTTCGACACCGCGACGGTCGTTTCCCTTGTCAGCGAGGCGATGGCGCTCGAGCCCGGCGATGTCCTTGTGATGGGCACGCCTTCAGGCGTCGGACTGGCCCGCGACCCCCAGCTCTTCCTGCACGAAGGCGACGTGGTGGAAGTGGAGGTCGAAGGCGTCGGTCTGCTGCGCAACCGCGTCATCGACGAAAGAAAATGAAAATGCCCACCATCTTCCTCGTTCGAAAGTTTCTTGTCGCCGGCATCTTGGCGGCGACTGGCGCAGCGGCAACGGCCCAGGCCTGGCCGACGAAGCCGATCAAGATCGTCATCGGCCTGCCGGCCGGACTGGCGGCCGATGTCATCGCGCGCCTCTATGGGGAGAAGCTGTCCAAGGCACTTGGCCAGCCTGTCGTGGTCGACAACAAGCCGGGAGCGACCGGGAACATCGCGCAGGACGCCGTCGCCAAGGCGCCGGCAGATGGCTACACGCTGCTCTACGCCGTCTCCAATTCGTTCGTGAGCAACCCTCACGCCTTCAGCAAGCTCCCGTTCGACGTCGACAAGGACTTCGCGCCCGTGGCGCAGACCGTGCGAAACGGCCTCTATCTAGTGACGAACAAGGACTTCCCCGCCAGGACCTTGCCGGAAGCGATGAAGCTTGCGCGCGCGAATCCCGGAAAGTACAGCTATGCCTCGTACGGGCTGGGAGGCTTTCCCCACCTCGTGATGGAGCTCGTGCTCAGCCAGGAGAAGGTCGACATGGTTCACGTGCCGTACAAGGGCGGGGCGCTGACGGATGTGGTCGGCGGCGCGGTGCCCATGGTCTGGGAGCCTGCCGCGAATGCGATCCCGTTCATCAAGGAAGGGCGGGTGCAGGCGCTGGCGGTCTGGGGCTACGGCAAGCGCAACCCCGCAACGCCCGACGTTCCCAACATCGCCGAACTGGTTCCCGGTGCCGACGTCGCGAGCTTCCAGGGATTCTGGGCACCCGCGGGAACCCCGCGCGAAGTCATCGCGCGCCTGAACCAGGAGGTCACCAAGGCGAGCCGGGACCCGGAACTGCTGGAGAAACTCAAGTTGGCGTATGCGAACCCCGTCATCTCCACGCCCGAAGAGATGGGCGCCGAGGTCAAGCGCGAATCCGCACGCTGGAGCCAGCTGATCCATCTGAAGAACATCCGGCTGGACTGATCCAGCCGGCGAGCGAGCGATCTCCGCCGCGTGACGTCAAAGGTGCACGCCGCCCGACACCTCGATGCGCTGACCCGTGACGAAGCGGTTGCCGGCGCCCACCAACGCGCCGATGGCGCCCGCCACATCTTCGGCCACCCCGAAGCGGCCGAGGGGCGTCAGCGAGGCGATGTGTTTCTGGACCTGCTCGTTCGAACGCAGCAAGCCGCCGCTGAAATCCGTCGCGACGGCGCCGGGGGCGATGACGTTGACCGTGATGCCGCGTGGACCGAGTTCGTGGGCGAGGTAGCGGGACAACACTTCGACCGCGCCCTTGACCGAACTGTAGATCGAGCGGTCCGGCGTGTAGAAGCGTGCAGTGCCGCTGGAAATGTTGACGATCGACCCGGGATTGGCGATCAGCGGCAGCAGCTTCTGGGTCAGGAAGAAGACGCCCTTGAAATGCACGTCGACGAGGCTGTCGAAGCCTTCCTCGGTGACCTGCTCCAGCGGCTCGGCGATCTGCAGTCCGCCGTTGTTGACGAGGATGTCGAAGCTGTCGCGCTTCCAGGTCTCGCGGAGCATGTCCCGGACCGTTCCGACGAAGGCGCCGAAGGTGGCGACCTTCGCCACGTCCAACGGCAACGCCGTCGCGGTGCGGCCCAGGGCCGTGATCTCTCGGACGACCTCGTCGGCCTCTTCGCGGTGCGTCCGGTAGGTGAGGATCACGTCCACGCCGTCATGGGCGAGTTGCAATGCCGTGGCGCGGCCGATGCCTCGGTTTGCGCCGGTGATCAGGGCGATGCGCTGGTGCGTGTGGGATGCGGTCATGTCCTGGCTCCTGAAAGTGGTTGGGATGGCTGAATGGTGAACTGGCAGACCTTTCCGATAAATGGTGCAATATCGACAACACTGTCCAGCCCAATTGCACAATCAGGAGCCTGTCCTTGGATCGCATCGACGCCATGCGTCTGTTCATCCGCATCGTGGATCTGGGCAGCTTCACGGCTGCCGCGGAGGAGTTGGACATGCCTCGCTCCAACGTCACCTACGCCGTGCAGAACCTCGAAAAACGCCTGGGCACGCGGCTGTTGAATCGGTCGACGCGACACGTCGCCCCGACACCGGAAGGGCTCATGTACTACGAGCGCTGCCAGCGCGTGCTGGAGGAGGTCGAGCACGCCGAGTCCCTGCTCGGCGAAGCCGCCCAGCATCCGCGTGGCCGATTGCGGGTCGATCTGCAGGCGGGCCTGGCAGCCGCGCTCGTGTTTCCGCACCTGGGTGATTTCTGTCGGCGATTTCCCGACATCGAACTGGTGATCGGCACCGGCGATCGGCTGGTCGACCTGGTCCGCGAAGGCGTGGACTGCGTGCTGCGCGGCGGGACGCCGCAGGAATCCGGACTCGTTGCACGCCGCGTGGCCGAGCTGCCCGTCGTGACGTGCGCGAGCCGACTCTACATTGCCGCTTTCGGCATGCCCGCCACCATCGACCAGCTACGCGAGCATCGGGCGGTGAACTTCCTGTCGACTGCGACGGGCAGGGTCGCGCCGTTCGAGTTCGTCGTCAATGGCAAGCTACGGACGATGCAGGTGCGCGGTCAGGTCAGCGTTACCACGGCGGAGGCCTATCGGGCCTGCTGCCTGCAGGGGCTGGGCTTCATCCAGAGCCCGCGCTTCGGCATTGCCTCATTGCTCGATTCAGGCGAGTTGGTCGAAGCGCTCGCAGACACGCCGCCGCCGCCGATGCCGATCTCGGTGATGTTCCCGTGGCAGCGACGCATGATGCCGCGGGTCCGCGTGTTCATTGACTGGCTGGTCGAGCGCACGCAAGTCCTGCCGGGCGCGCAGGGCCACGTGGCGGCGCTGCATCACTGATCATCGTGGCGCGATGTGCGCCGGAGGCCGCCCGTCCCGGCGCTATGCCGCCGCTGGCTCGATGGCCGGGGCGTGCGTCACCGAGGGAGCCGGGGCACGCGGGCGCAGCAGGAAGTAGGACAGTGCCGGTATCAGGAGCACCGCCCCGACCATGTTCCAGATGAACATGAATGCCAGCAGGATTCCCATGTCGGCCTGGAACTTGATCGGCGACAGCGCCCAGGTGAGTACGCCCGCGGCCAGCGTCACGCCGACCAGCACCACTACCTTGCCAGTGAACTGCAGCGCATGGCGATAGGCGTCGCCGAGCGATGCGCCGCCACGCTGCTGCGCAAGCTGAACGCTCAGCAGGTACAGCGCGTAGTCCACGCCGATGCCGACGCCGAGCGCGATCACCGGCAGCGTCGCCACCTTGACGCCGATGCCGAGCCACACCATCAGTGCCTCGCACAGGACGGACGTGATGACCAGCGGCACCACGGCCACGACCACGGCACGCCAGCTGCGGAAGGTGATGAAGCACAGCACGATCACGGCGGCATAGACCAGCAACAGCATCTGCGTCCAGGCCTTGCGGACCACGATGTTGGTTGCGGCCTCGATGCCGGCGCCGCCGGCCGCCAGCAGGAACTGGCGGTCGCCGTTGCTGTGCGCATCTGCGAAGGCGGCGCTGGCCTGCACCACGCGGTCCAGCGTCTCGGCGCGGTGGTCGGCCAGGTAGGCAATCACCGGCATCACGGAACATTCGGTGTTGAATAGCTCCGGGTTGTTGACGCTGGCCTGCTGCGCGCCGTAGTTCAGCACGTCCTGGTTGCGCGCGATGGTCAGCCACTTGGGGCTGCCTTCGTTGCTGCCGGCGGTGATCTGGCGCACGGCATTGGTGAGCGACATCGTGGTCTGCACGCCCGGCACCTGCTGCAGCGTCCAGGCGAGGCGGTCGGCCTCGATGAGCGTCTCGTACTTCAGGCAGCCTTCCTTGGCGGTCTTGACGATCACCGCGAAGGTGTCGCTCGACAGCGAGTAGTTGGCCGTGACGAAGGCGTTGTCGCGGTTGTAGCGTGAGTCCGCGCGCAACTCGGGCGCACCGGGGTCGAGGTCGCCGATCTTCAGGTGCGTGCTGACCGCGAAGCCGACCGCGAGCAGCATGGCGGCCGAAGCCACAGTGGCGATGGCCCAGCGGCGCTCGGTGAAGCGGCCGAGCCAGCCGTAGACGCGGTCGAAGCCGCGCGCTTCGCCCTCGCCGTGGTCGGTGTGCAGGCTGCGTTGTGCGGCCTTGGCGCTGACGCCGATGTACGACAGCAGCACCGGCAGCAGGATCAGGTTGGTCACGATCAGCACGGCCACGCCGATGCTGGCGGTGAGTGCCAGGTCCTTGATGACCGGAATGTCGATCAGCATCAGCACCGCGAAGCCCACCGCATCGGCCACGAGCGCGGTCAGCCCGGCGAGGAAGAGGCGGCGGAAGGTGAAGCGCGCTGCCACCAGCCGGTGCGCGCCGCGGCCGATGTCCTGCATGATCCCGTTCATCTTCTGCGCGCCGTGCGACACGCCGATCGCAAAGACGAGGAAGGGCACGAGGATCGAGTATGGGTCGAGCTCGAAGCCGAGACCCGCAACGAGCCCGAGCTGCCAGATCACCGCGACCAGCGAGCAGGCGACCACCAGCGCCGTGCTGCGCAGGCATCGCGTGTAGAAGTAGATGATGAGCGTCGCGACCAGCGCCGCGAGGCCGAAGTACAGCGCCACCTGGTAGAGGCCGTCGATCAGGTCGCCGACCAGCTTCGCGAAGCCGATGCTGTGCACCTTGATGCCGGTCGGCTGGCCTTGCGCATCGGTCTCGTAGCGCGCACGCATCTCTTCGAGCGCGTGCGACAGGCCGCGGTAGTCGATGCGCTGCCCGTTGCCGGCGTCCAGCAGCGGCACGACGATCATGCTCGACTTGAAGTCATTGCCGACAAGGCTGCCGACGAGGCCGGCGCGCGCGATGTTGCCGCGCAGCTGCTCGGTGACGGCGGGCGAGCCGTCGTAGTTGTCGGGCATGACCGGGCCGCCGCGGAAGCCTTCCTCGGTCACCTCGGTCCAGCGCACGGCGGGTGCCCAGAGGGACTTCATCCATGCGCGGTCGACGCCCGGCGTGAGGAAGAGTTCGTCCTGGATCTTCTTGAGCGCGCCGAGGTACTTGGGGTCGTAGATGTCGCCCTGGGTGTTTTCCACGACGATGCGCAGCGAGTTGCCCAGCCCGCGCAGGTCCGCGCGGTGCTCCAGGTAGTTCTGGATGTAGGGATGGCCCTGCGGGAGCATCTTCTCGAAGCTGGCGTTGAGCGACAGCCGCGTCGCGGCCAGTGAGCCCAGCAGCAGCGTGATCAGGCCGCAGGCCATCATCACGATGAAGCGATGATTGAAGATGAGCCGCTCCAGGCGCGAGCCGGAGCGGGTGTCGAACTGGTCGAGCGAAGTCGGCGCGGACAGGTCCGCGGGTGTGGGGGTGTGCATGGTGTTCTCCGGCTGCCCGCTCAGGGCAGGGGAAGCGATTGGGCGCCGCGCGGCCCTGCGATGACGAGCGTGCCCTTGGCAGGCGTCACCACCGCGGCGGCGGGGGCGGTGCGTTCGGTGGATGCGGTCTTGAAGCTCGCGCCGTCGTCGGTGCTGCTCAGGATGTGGCCGGCCTGGCTGACGATGACGATGCGCCCGTCGTCCTGCAAGGTGCCGGCGGTCAGGCCGACCTGCAGGCCCGTGGGCGTCTGCTGCCAGCTCTTGCCGCCGTCGGTGCTGCGCAGCACGGTGCCGCGAAGGCCGTAGGCGACGAGTGAGCGGGTGCTGCCGGTGATGCCGAACAGCGTGCCCTTGTAGGGCAGTTCGAGCGCGCGGAAGCGCGTGTCGCCGCGTTCCAGCTTGAGCAGCAATCCCTGCTCGCCGCTGATGTAGACGTCGGCGCCGATGCCGCGCACGGCGTAGAGGTGCAGGCCCTTCGGATTGTCGAGCGCGTGCAGCCATGGCGCCCAGTGCGCACCGCCGTCGTTGGTGTGCAGCACGAGGCCGAAGGCGCCGACGACGAAGCCTTCGGAGGCATCGCGGAACCAGACGTCGAGGAAGGGGTTCTCGGCGCCCTGCGCCTCGAAGCGTCGGGCCTCGTCGATCAGCAGTCCGGCGCGTTTCGGATCGTCGGCCGCGAGGGCCGCTGCTTCGCGCTGGTAGTACTGGACCATCACGCCGCCGACCTTGAGACCGTCGAGCTGGACGGTCCATGTGACGCCGGCGTCGGTGGTGTGCAGCACGACACCGTCATGCCCCACGGCCCAGCCGTTCGTCGCGTCCGGGAAGCTGACGGCGACCAGGTCCGAGCTGACCGGCACTTCGGCCTGGCGCCAGCTCTTGCCGGCATCGTCGGAGTAGAGGATGTGGCCGCGCTGCCCGACCGCCACGATGCGGCTGCCGGCGCTGGCCAGGCCGTTGAGCAATGCACGCGAAGCGAGCGGGCTCTTCACGGCCGGCGTATCCAGCACGTCGCGCCATCCCTTGCCCGATGCGGGCTGTGCCGCCCAGGCCAATGCGCCGGTGGTCAGCGCGATGGCCAGGGCCAGGCTGCCCGTGGTGACTCGCTTCGCGTTCATGCAGAGAGTCTCCTTCTCAGCGCACGCCGGAGCCGGCAAGCGAGTCGGCGGTCCATTCGCGATCGCTCAGCGCCTTGGTGTGGCGCAGGCCGCCGGTTTCGGCGATGTAGCCGGTCAGCGAATAGATGCGCGAAGCGAAGTCGTAGTGGCCGAACATGTCGGTGTACGGTGCGGGCAGGTCGTAGCTGGGCGCCATGTAGGCGAAGCCGGCGCGGTAGAGCTGGCCGCGTGCGTCATAGTTGTCCGAGGCGAGTGCCGCCCACGAGTCTTCGTCGAGGTAGAAGGTGCGCTTGCCGTAGACATGGCGCTTGCCTTCGCGCAGCGTCGCTTCCACGACCCACACGCGGTGCAGTTCCCAGCGCACGAGATCGGGGTTCAGGTGGTTGGGCTTGAGCAGGTCGTCCTGCTTCGACTGGTACACCGCGGCGTAGTCGTTGTAGGGCACGACCATCTCCTTCCTGCCGACCAGCTTGAAGTCGAAGCGGTCCATCGAGCCGTTGAAGATGAAGGTGTCGTCGAAGGTCGTGGCGCCTGCGGTGCCGGGGTTGGGCGTGTCGTACGACAGGTCGGGCGCGACCTTCACGCGGCGCTGGCCGGGAAGGTAGGCCCAGGCGCGACGGTCCTTGTTGCCGATGTCCAGCGGGTCGACGATCAGCAGGGCCTCGCCCGCGCGGCGTGCCGGTCCGGTGTACGTGAGCTTGATGCGCCAGTAGGTGTCCGCTGCGTCCTTGTTCGTGTCCCAGAACGGAAAGTCCTGGACGCTCATGCCTTCGGTCGCCAGCGCGGGACGGCCGCTGGCATCGACGTTGAGGTTGCGGTACTTGGCCTCGTAGCTCTGGCCGTTGAAGCGCACGAGGTGATTCCACATCGCCTCGTAGCCGTCCTTCGGAATGGGGAACGGGAAGCCGGCGTGTGCCCCTTCGATCGAGCGACCGTCGTTGGTGGTCTTGGCCTTGACCGCATTCGCCGCCGTGTTGTCGGTGACGAACTTCGGGAAGGCGACGGTGCGGTGCGTCGGGTACACATCGACACGGAAGGACGGGTACTTCTGCAGCAGTTCCTTGGTGCCGGCGGTGAGCTTGTCCGCGTGCTCGGCCATGTTCCTGGCATCGATCACGAGGCGCGGCTTCTCGCCGGCGAAGGGGTCCGGGCGGATGCCGTCGCCGGCCTTGTAGCCCGCGGGGCCGCTCTTCATGCCGCCGGTGTAGGCGGGGATGGTTCCGTCCTTGTTGGCGGACTTGTCCGCGCCGACGGGCGTAAGGGTGGTGCCGAGCGACTTGGCTTCGTCGGCGGTGATGGCAGCCTGGGCGGCAAAGCCTGTCGAAGCGGCGACGAGGCCGGCGAGAAGGGAGTGGGCGAGTTTCATAGTCGAATCCTCAGAAGGTGGTCTTGAAGGTGAGGCTCAGGAAACCGCGATCCTTGAGCAGGGTGGTGAAGCCGTTCTGCGCGGTGACGGCGAATCCGTTGTCCTTGTAGTGGCCGATGTAGTCGATGTATTTCAGGTCGAAGCGGTACTTCTGGCGGACGTCGACACCCAGGCCGACGCTGTAGTTGCCGTTGCCCTGGTTGCCGCCGAAGACGGTCGGCGCGTTGCCGCTGAGTCCGACGGCGTACGTGAGCGGTGCCGACAGGTCGACGCCGGGGAAGACCTGGAACCATGTCGGCGTGAACGAGAGTCCGGCGCCGAAGTAGTTCTTGGTCGTGCAGCCGTCCCACTTGTCCTTGCCGATGCAGGGTGCGAAGCCCTCGGCGAAGAACAGGTTCTGGCCGCTGGTGACCTTGCCCCAGCTTGCCCAGACCAGTTCGGCCGCCCAGGAGGCGGTGTCGAAGAAGGCTGTCTTCGGCACGACACCCACGGCATTGACGAGACCGTGGTAGGTGTCGCCGCGCGGTCCCTTGGTGTCGCCCTGCGCAGGCAGGCCGGGTGCGATGCCGAGCACGGTGCTGTTCAGCGGCGTGTTGTGGCGATACGAGAGCTCGGAGCCGAAGCTGATGCCGCCGATGTTCTTGGCCAGGCTCACGCCGAAAAGGTCGATGCCGTCGGCGTAGATCAGGTTGTAGCGGCTGATGCCGGGTCCGACGCGCGTCAGGAAGGTCTGCGGCAGCTTGTCCGAGAACCTGCGGTAGTAGAAGCCCATGGTGCCGTCGAGCCACTCGGGGCTCCAGCGCGTGGACACGCCACCCTCCTGGCCGCGCTGTTTGGGATCGGACGGATCGCCGCGCTGCGCGAAGCCCAACGGCTGTGAGAGGAACTGGCGGTCAGGGCCGTTGAAGGCGAAGTCCACGGGACCGAGGTAGGTGCCGCCTTCGGGGTAGCGGAAAGCCTCCCACTCGAGCATGTACTGCGCGGCGACCGACACGGTCTCGGTGAGCTGCGCCTGCATCGAGATCTGGTTGAGCGGCCGGAACAACTCCTTCGCTTCAACGCCGGGCGTGGCAAAGCCCTTCTGGAGGTCCAGCGGGTTCTGCGCATAGGCAATGCCGTTGAGGTTGCCGGCGAGGAAGAGCGATTCGCCCCAGTACAGCGAGTGGCTGCCCAGCTTGGCATTCACCGGCACGTTGCCGATGTCGACGCCGCCGAAGACAAAGGCGTCGAGCCACTCGCCCGACGGACCTTGGTAGTAGCGGTTGACGTAGGGGCTGTACGTCTTGTTGACGTAGCTGGGGATGTTCCTGAAAGGCGGGAACGGATTGGTCTTGCTGTTCGGGCCGTAGGCCTCGTCATACCAGCCTGCACCGCTCACGCGGAAGCCGTAGCGCTTCTGATAGGTGAAGTCCAGCTCGCTCAGGATGTCCAGCCGGTTCGCGACCGTGTCGCCATGGTCGAAGCTGTAGGTGCCTTCATCCGCTATCACGGTGTTGCCGATCTTCTGGTCGCGGCTCTCGACACGGTTCGCGTAGTTGTAGCGAAGGGTGTTGTCCCACCGGATCGAAACGTCGGGATTGCCCGTGTCGAATTCGAACGCGCCTGCGCCTCCAGGGGCGAGCGTGAGCAGAAGGACCGCGGCGGTCGTGGCTGCAATACGGAAGGACGGGAAGGACGGGAAGGACGGGAAGGACGGGAAGGACGAGCGGGCTTCGATGGATCCCGTCTTGAGCTTGGGGTGGTACACGTGTCTCCAGTGCGTGGTCTGTAGGGGAGGAAGCCCCTGACACGCGATAGGTCAGGGGACGGGCGGAATTCTGGAGTTCAGGCCCGCGCGCACCCCCCTCCTTGTTGGAGGGGGGCAGGGGGTGGGAAAGTCTCGACGCGAGGGCGCCGCCGGGTGCGCGAGGCACCCGGTCGCGGCTCAGCCGCCGAGCGCCATGATCGCGGCCACGAGCGCGATGCCGAGGCCCGCCATGATGAGGCCGACCTTCCAGCTTCCGTAGCCCGCGTAGCGCCCGAGGGCCAGTCCACCGATGAACAGCATCGTGACGGCGATGGCGCGGGACACGGTCATGGCCAGGCCGACATCCTGGAGCAGCGCGAAGGGCAGCACCACCGGAAAGGTGGCGGCCACGACGATCAGGAAGATCGCGATGGCGGCCACCACGTCGTTCCACAGCACGGTCGGCCGTGCCGGGACGGAGGCCAGGGCGACAATGCGGCCGCGGATGGCCTCGAGTTCCGCCTCCATGACGAGCGTTGCGCCGGCCTTCGTCAGGGCACTCGCGACAAGCTTGCGCCCTTCTTCCGCATTCGCAGCGGCGCGCACGGAGAGCACGAGACTGATCCGTCGCCCGCGATCGGTGATCGTGCGGACCAGGTACATGACGGCATCGACCAGCCCCCAGGCGAGATTGCAGCCCAGCGCGGCGACGAACATCTCGCGGATATCTTCGCGGCGTGAATCGGCCACCGAGATGGCGCCCACGAAGCTGAGCGCCATGAACAGGCCGAAGAGCATCTCCGAGACGCGGTCCACGGGGTTCAGCACCGGTTCCCGTGCCGTCGCCTCGTTCTTGACAATCTGCCCGGTCATCGTCTCAGCGCGCCGACATGGAGTCGGCGATGCTCATCAGGTTCTGCGGCTGCACGCGGATGACCCCGCGCCGAGGGCTGTCGATGTCCGCGATCAGGAAGAAGGAGATCGACAGGACCAGCGGGAGAACCATCATCAAGGTGCGCTCCTCCCTCGCATTCCGCGCGCCGTAGCCGATCAGCACATGGCAGCAGACCGCAATGGCCGTCATCAGGATCCATGCCGCGGCGGGAATCCGGTTCCACCAGGCCGCCTGCGTGTAGCCCTGCGAGTTCAGGACGTCGTTCATGCCCGCGGCGACCAGCGTCGCCGGCGGCGTGGGCGTGTTCTTCGCATTCGCGGCGACGACCGCCCACATCCGGGCCTGCAATGCAGCGGTGCGTGCATTGATCTCGCGAAGCTGTGCCGAATCGCGGACCGTGTAGAACAGGACTCGCTGGCCGAAATAGTCACGCAGCAGGGCGCGAACCTTGGCCGCGTCCTCGGCGGGCAGCAGGTCGGCACGGACGTACTCGGTGCTGATGGCGTTGGCCTCCGCCTCCTCGAGATTCTTGCGCTGGTCGTAGCGATTGACCGCCATCGAGAAGGAGAACGCGACGATGAGCCCCATCAAGGTCAGCGAGGCGCTCAGGATGATGCTGAAGTCCTCATGCATGTCTTGCCTGGGCGTCCACCATCGCCTGAGCAGGCGCGCTCCCGCCCACAATGAAAAGGTCAGCAGAACGACAGATATCACGAAGATGAGAAGGGGGAAGTCCGTCAGCCTCGTGGCGTCGCCGTTCATGGGGTTCATCAGAATGTGACCTTCGTGGAGTACTGCAGGCGGTAGTCGATTTCCGACGCCCCGATCTTGTTCTCGAGTCGGCCCCAGATCAACTCCGCGCCCGTCGTGACGTTCTTCGCAGCGGCAAAGAGCAGGTTGATGGACGAGTAGCTTCCCTTTCGGAAGGCCGTGGCGAGCTGGCCGCCGGTGTTGTTCTGGCGATGTTCGCTGTAGCCGATGGCGGTGCTCCACCTCTCGCTCCAGGCGTGGTTGTAGTACAGCAGCCATCCCACCGATGGGACGGTCTCGGCCTGCAGGTTCGCGCCCGGGGCCAGGTCCACGCCGCCGTCGTTCATGTAGCTGGCGATGCCGCGTCCTCCCGCGAGCTGCCAGCCCAGCGTGTCCTTGCCATGGACGTTGAACGTCCCGCTGAGGTTCAGCCCGTAGCCGGTGCGCGTGCCGGACGGGTCGCCGCTCGGGGAGGCCGTGTTCTGGTAGCCCACCTGGCGAAGGACGACGGCGGAGCGGACATGGCCCCAGTCGCGGTCGAGCTTGAGCGACGCGATGGCGTCCGGCGCGCGGTTCCATGAGGCGATGCTGGCGCCGAGGGCCGGGTCGATCCTGTTCACCCTGCCCGCGTCGATTGCGGCGCTGGGTGCTTCGAGCGAGAAGGCCACGCTCATGCCGTCGCGGCTGTAGGGTGTGAAGCGCATCTGCGGATTGCGCACGAAGACCATGCCACTCGGCCCCCAGTAGTCGATGGTGTTCGGGAAAACGTCGATGTCCATGAAGTTCGTGTACGTCTGGCCGACGCCGAACTGGCCCCATTCGGCCCAGGCGTTGAGCCAGTGCACCTGCGTGCTGCCATCGGTGCCGAAGAGGTCGAAGCTCAGGTCCGTCCTGATCTCGCCGAGCGTGGTGGGGATGACGGACTTGAAGCCCAGGCTCGACTGCCGCACGCTGAAGATCGATGCGCCGTCCTTGCCACAGCCTGGAGAACCTGGGCAGACGATCGGGATCTGGGAGGGTCGCAGCGTCGCGTTCCAGTCGGGATTCATGCGCCGGGCGTCGTAGATCGCGTCCAGCATCGCCTGGCCGTAGAACTGGCCCGTTGCCTTGTCCGCGATGGCCGCGGCATCTTCGGCGCGAGTGCCTACCGGGACCGCTGGTGCCCATGCGGAGGCAGCGGAGGGGGCAGGCGAGGTGGTGGAGGTAGCGTCTGCAGCCACCGGCCGCGCGGAGGCAGCGGCAGCGGCAGCGGCAGGCTGCTGTTGCTCCAGCGTGGCAACACGCGACTGCAGATCCTGGATCGTCTTCAAGGCCTGATCCAGCATCGACTTGAGCTCCGCGTTGCTTTGCGCGTGCGCGACGCCGCCCAAGGTGAGCGTGACCGCGACGACTGTGGCATGTCGTTTCATCCCGTCGCTCCCGGCATTGAACTGCCCCCAGTGTCCGCTGGCGCGCCGCTCGGCGGATTGAGTTCGATCAATCGACGACAATGCTGCCCCCCGACCAGACGGCACCCGCGACCGTTGCAACTTGGTGAATCCACATTTGCTTGTGGCGCACTCCTCATCTAGCATCGCGCGAATTGAAACGAAAGGTTCCGGGTATGCGACGTTCACCGAGGGGGCGGACTTCAGCGGGGTTCTCGTCCCTTGCGCTATGCCTGGGAGGACTGGCCGTTTCGCCGAGCGCGAACGCATCGTTCCTTCCGCCCGAGATGATGGCCTCGGCGGCCACGGGCCTGGCGTGGTTCATCATCTTCGTGGTTCCGATCGCCGGCATCGTGCTGTTCTGGATAGTGCATGTCATGCCTGAGAAGATCGCGCACAAGCGGCACCATCCCCAGCGGGACGCGATCAAGACGCTCTGCCTGCTGTCGCTGTTCTTCGGCGGCATGCTGTGGCCGATCGCCTGGCTGTGGGCCTACGTGAAGCCGGTGGGCTATCGGGCGGCCTATGGCACCGAGAAGCACGAGGACTACTATCACGAAGAGGGCGAAAAGGCCCGCGCGGGCGAATTGCTGGAGCATGAGATCGCGCACCTGCGCGAAGAGCTCGATGTGATGAACGCCAAGGGCACATTGACCGCCGACCTCAAGCAGTTGCGCAGGGACCTGGCCGCAGTGTCGCCGGCCTCGGTCGACGCGGCCGTCGCAAGAGAGGCGAATTCCTGATGGAAGCACTGCTCCTTGCCATCTACGCCTTCTTCGTCTGGCTCTTCTTCATCAAGCTGAAGTGGCTGCCGTGGAACACCGCGACGCAGGTCACGGTGGTGATCATCCCGATCGTCGCGCTCACGGCGTTGATCCTGACGCTCAATGTGGTCGCCCCTTCGACGGCGGACGTCCGGGTCGTCAAGTACGTGGTGCAGATCGTGCCGCAGGTGCGGGGGCGGGTGCTGGAGGTACCGGTCGAACCGAACCGGCTCGTGAAGAAGGGCGAGCTGCTGTTCCGCATCGACCCGACCCAGTACCAGAACGAACTCAACGCCGCCAAGGCGAGGCTTGCCGCCGACGAGGCGAAGTTCGCTGCGGCCGGTGCAGGGCTGGTCGATGCTTCGGCCGGCGCGCGGCAATTGCAGGAGCAGTTGAAATCAGCCACGGGTCAGGTCAGGGCGCTGCAGCCGAGGTTGGAACTCGCACGACTGCGGGTCCGGCAGAACCAGGAACTGGTGGCCAGCGGTGCGGGTGACAAGTTCGCGCTGGAACAGGCCCAATCCAACCTGATCGAACTGCAGGCGCAGATCGCGACGGCGACGGCCAACGAGGCGCAGGTCACGCAGAAGCTGGCGGGGCAGGTCAACGGCGAGCAGGCGACTGTGGCGTCGGCGCGGGCCCAGCTCGCGACGGCCAAGGCGCAGGTCGACATCAGTCGCGCGGATCTCGGCAACGCGCAATGGAACCTCGACCAGACCTCCGTCTACGCACCCTCCAACGGCTATGCGATCAACGTCCAGCTCCGGCCGGGCTCCTTCGTGGTCTCGGTGCCCCTGGCGCCGGCGATGACCTTCGTCGAGGAGACCTACCAGGTGATCGCGCTCTATGCCCAGAACGAACTGCGGCTCGTGGCGCCGGGCGATCGGGCCGAGTTCACGCTCGCGACCTATCCGGGTCACATCTTCTCGGCCAAGGTCGATTCCATCGTCTGGGCGCAGGGACAGGGGCAGGTCCCGATTTCGGGCACGCTGCCGCAGACAGGTGTGTACCCGCAGGTGCCGGGCCGATTTCCCGTCAAGCTCATCGTCGATGAGCAGGACGCCGCCACGTTCCTCGCCGCCGGCGCGGACGGCCAGGGTGCGATCTATACCGAGCATGTGGAGATGATTCACATCATCCGCATGGTGATTCTTCGCGTCGGCTCGATCACCAACTACCTTGTCCTGAAGCTGCACTGATGCGCACGATTTCGCTTCGACGATCGATGCCCGTGGCCGCGCTGGCAGCGCTGGCGGCCGTGATGGCGGGCTGCGCGCTCAAGGATCCGCCGACCGCGGCGGACCTTCAGAAGGACGTGCTTCAGCAGGCGCCTCCGCCAACGGGATTCAGGGCGGGCGGGGGCATCTCCGCACCCGTCGCGGACGGCTGGCTCGCCAGCTTCGAGGAGCCCACGCTGACGGCGCTCGTCAACGAGGCGCTGCTCTACAACGCGGACCTCCGGGTGGCGGCGGCGCGGGTCGAGCAGGCGGGCGGCTACGTGAAGGTCGCCTCCGCGGCGCTGCTGCCGTCCGTGGGCCTGGTCGGTCTGGGCGGCGGAAAGTCGGGCGGCAGCGGCGGGCTGGACGGCATCTTCGTGAACGCATCGCTCGAACTCGACGTCTGGGGCCGTCTGCGCTATGGGCGGGCCGCGGCCAGGGAGCAGTCGGCAGCGGTCGAGGCCGACTACGCCTATGCGCGCCAGTCGCTCGCAGCGATGGTTGCGAAAGCCTGGTTCCTCGCAGTCGAGGCCGGGATGCAACGCGTGGTCACGCAGGATGCGCTGGGTTCGGCCGAAACGCTGCTTCGCGTGGCCGATGACCGTTTGCGCATCGGCAACGGCAACGCGCAGGCGGTAGCCCAGGCACGCGCGAACGTCGGCCCCTACCGGGACTCGCTGAAGCAGGTCGAGCTCGCGCGCGAGCAGGCCCTGCGTTCGCTCGAACTCCTGCTCGGCCGTTATCCGGCGGCCGAAATCGCGGTCGCGGACCGGCTTTCTGCCGTGCCCCCTCCGGTGCCCGTGGGCATGCCGAGCGAGTTGCTGGAGCGCCGGCCCGACGTGGTGGCCGCCGAGCGCCGCGTCGCCGCCGCATTCGATCGCGTCGGCGAGGCCAAGGCGGCGCAACTCCCGCGGATCAGCCTCACCGCGGGCGGCAGCAACGTGTCGAGCGAGCTGATCGTGCTCAAGGACAGCAGCAGCCCGATCTGGAGCTTCGGCGGCAACCTGATCGCGCCGATCTACCAGGGTGGGGCATTGCGCGCACAGGTCGAGATCCGCACGGCGGAACAAAAGCTGGCAGTGGCCGAATACGCGCGAGCGGGCCAGAAGGCTTTCAGCGAGGTCGAGACCGCCCTGGGCACCGAGTCCATCCTGCGCGAACGCGACGCCATCCTCGCGGCGAACGTGCGCGACAGCGAGCAGGCGCTGGAGCTCACGAAGATCCAGTACCGCGTCGGTTCGGTCGATCTGCGCACGGTCGAGCAAAGCCAGCTCTCGCTCTACGCGGCTCGCACTTCGCGCCTGCGCGTGCAGAGCGAGCAACTGGCGCAGCGCACCAATCTCTATCTGGCGCTGGGCGGCGGATTCGACCTGCCGGCGATGACAGCGGCGGCGAAGTGAAGTCTGAGGGAGCGGACTGCGCGAAACAGTTGCCCCTGAGTTGATCGATGTCAAGGTGGCCTCGTCGCCTCCTTCTCACAATGTCACATCGGACGGCGTGAGATGCCGTGTGGCTGCTCGCCACGGCGCTCCGCCCACGGTTTGGAGAAAAACCAAGGAGAACGCAATGGCGAAAGGCGAAAAGAGACATCACGGAAAGACATCCCACAAGGACGAAGTGCAGGAGCCGCCGGCACCGGCGACTGAAGCCGACGCGAAACCTGCGCCGTCGAAGGCGCTGTCGCGGAAGGACTACGACAAGGCCCTGCGGGAACTCCACGTCGAACTGGTCAAGCTGCAGGAGTGGGTGCAGCACGCCGGCCTCAAGGTCTGCATCCTCTTCGAGGGCCGCGACGGCGCAGGCAAGGGCGGCACGATCAAGGCGATCACCGAGCGCCTCAGTCCGCGCGTGTTTCGCGTCATCGCCTTGCCGGCACCGACCGAACGGCAGAAGTCACAGATGTATGTGCAGCGCTACCTGACTCATCTGCCGGCGGCCGGCGAGGTCGTGATCTTCGATCGGAGCTGGTACAACCGCGCGGGGGTCGAGCGCGTGATGGGCTTCTGCACGGACGAGCAGGTGAAGGCCTTCCTCCAGGCCACGCCGCTGGTGGAGCAGGCGATCATCGCTTCCGGCGTCATCCTCCTGAAGTACTGGCTGGAGGTCGGCCCGGACGAGCAGACCCGCCGGCTCGAAGATCGCATCCAGGACGGCCGCAAGGTCTGGAAGCTGTCGCCGATGGATCTCAAGTCGTACAGCCGCTGGTACGACTATTCGCGGGCCCGCGACGACATGTTCAAGGCCACCGACCTGCCGTCGACGCCCTGGTACGTGGTGCGTTCGGACGACAAGAAGCGCGCACGCCTGAACCTCATCACGCACCTGCTCGCCCACGTTCCCTATGAGTCGATCCCGCGCGAGAAGATCAAGCTGCCGAAGCGGCAGCCGCGCGGCAACTACAAGGAATCGGACCATCCGGTCCGGTATGTCGAAGAGGTCTTCTAGCGATCCGGATCGGCGACCGGGTTCTCCTCGACGCCCTGGGCCTTGGCCATCACGGCGCGGCGGACCAGGCCGATGTGTTCGCGCAGCGTGTACGCCTCGCTGGCATAGCTCAACGGGGCGCGGATACGTACGGCAGCCTGCTCGATCCGGACCAGGTCGCCCAGCCACTGCTCGACGGGCAGGGCGCCGGTGCGTGTCCTGACGTCGTGTTCGAGCAAGGCCAACTCCCCATACCAGCGGTAGATGCGTGACCGGATGCGCCAGCGAAAAAGACGCGGCAGGAAATTGGTCAAGGGAACGATCACGAACAGCACGGGCACCAGCAGGATGATCAGGCGCTCGAGGTAGGCTGCGACCGTGAAGGGCAGGTAGCGGTGAAGCATGCTGGGACCGAAGCGGTGGTGGCGATTCGCATCGGCCGACACCGGCAGGTCCACCGCCGCCGTGTTCGGGAACTCGTCGTCCGCCTCGAAGTAGCCTTGCTTGCCGTGCAGTTCGCGCGCCGCTTCGAGGAGGAGGTTGACGATCGCCGGCGACAGCCCGTCGCGCGAAACCAGCATCGCCTTGGTGCCGATCAGACTGACCTCCTGCGCCGGAAGGTGCTCGGCGAGATCGATGGTTCCCGGCGGCAAGGTCAGCTTCGTGATGTACGGAAAGTTGCGCGGGTAGGCATCGGCGCGTGCGAGGCTCAGCAGCTTCAGCTCCGGGTCATGCAAGGCCTGCCAGATCGCCGGGAACTGCGCGGGACCCACCAGGAACGCCGCATCGACCTCTCCGGCCTGCAGGGCGCGCACCGCGGCCAGGTTGACCAGCGGCACCAGCTCGGAATTGAGGCTCGTGACGTTGTTCGCGGCCAGCAGCGGTTCCATGAACGCGCGCACGCCGCTGTCCGGCGATCCGACGGCGAGCCGCTTGTGGCGCAGCTCGTCGAAGTGCGGGTGCACGACGGTG
The DNA here is from genome assembly GCF_056400665.1 of Variovorax sp. P5_A3. Lineage (NCBI taxonomy): Bacteria > Pseudomonadati > Pseudomonadota > Betaproteobacteria > Burkholderiales > Comamonadaceae > Variovorax > Variovorax sp. P5_A3. The sequence continues at coordinate 683,700 of NZ_JBFUKW010000002.1, forward strand.
TCGCGATAGAAGATCCAAAGGGGTTCGTAGTACAGCGCGGCAAGCATGACGAGGTTGTCGCGGTCGGATGCGCGCACGACACCGCCTTGCATGAAGGCCACATCGACGCCCGAACGGGGGTCGCGCAGCAGGCGCTCATTCTCTTCGGCGCCGCCGGTCATGCGTTCCTCGACCGTCACGCCCTCGCGAGCGAGGATTTCCTTGTAGCGCTGCGCGTACTGGTGGTACATGCCGTCCGGCAGGCCGGAAGCGAGGACGATGTGGCGCGGAATCGCGCTCTGCAGCAGCCACGCGCCCAGGAAGGCAAGGGCGATGCTGGCCGCGGCGAGCAAGGTCCAGCGCGCGTGCTCGTGCCGGGCCGCTAGAGGCAAATCACCGAGTCGCATACAGCGTCGCATCGTGCCATGGGCTGAATGCTGCGCGCTTGAGAGTTGTCAAGTCAAAGAAAAAGCATCGCAAGGACAATTCGGCGTCGTCTACTTTGCGAAGGTCGACCGATGACAACGCCTTTCAAGCCTGACCTCGTGCTGGAAACACGGCTGTCCCGGAAGCTGATGGATGTGTTCATCCGGGCCGGACTGGTCCTCGCCCTGACCCTTCTGTGTTACCGGATCTTCTCGCCCTTCATCTCCATGATGGCCTGGGCGCTGGTCCTGGCAGTGACGATCTATCCGGGCCATCAGGCGCTGGCCAACAGGCTGGGCGGAAGACAGGGGTTGGCGGCCACCTTGCTGGCGCTGGGCGGCATCGCGCTGATCGTGGTGCCCACGGCCGTGGTGCTGGGATCGATGGGCGATTCGGTGCATCAGACCATCGAACGGGTAAAAGACAGCAACGTGGAGATTCCGGCGCCGCCGGCCCGCGTGGCCGAGTTCCCCATCATCGGCAAGAAGGTGCATGGTCTCTGGTCGTTGGCGCATACGGACATGCCGGCGGTCATCGAGAGGATGCAGCCCGAGCTCGGCCAACTGGCCGCCAAGGGGCTGGAGATGGTGGCGAGCATCGCAGGAACGGTGCTGCTCTTCATGTTCTCCTTCGCCATCGCGGGCATCATCATGGCCTTCGGCGAGTCGGGCGCCAAGGCCTCGCAGTCCATCCTCGGACGCATCGTCGGAGCCCGGCACGGCGCGGCGTTCGCCGCGCTGGCCACCCAGACCATTCGCGCGGTGGCCCTGGGCGTCGTGGGCGTGGCCTTCATCCAGGCCATCGTCGTGGGCATCATCATGATCGTTGCCCAGGTTCCCTTCGCCGGCGTGCTGGCCGTGGTCCTGCTGGTGCTGGGCATTGCGCAGGTGCCGGCCCTGCTGGTGACCGTGCCGGTCATTGCCTATATCTGGTTGTGCGGGGACTACGAGACCGTGCCGGCCATCGTCAACTCCGTGCTTCTGGTGGTCGCCGGCATGCTCGACAACGTGCTGAAGCCGCTCTTCCTGGGCCGGGGCGTGGATGCGCCCATGCCGGTGGTCCTGATCGGTGCGCTGGGCGGCCTGGCGGGCGCCGGCATCCTGGGCATGTTCCTCGGCGCGACCGCGCTGAGCCTGGGTTACCAGATCCTCATGCGGTGGGTGGCGACCGATCCGGACGTCGTTGTCTTGGAGAGCGATCCGCCGGCCGTGACTTGAGCCGATGCGCGCGATGCCTTCGAAGCGATCGAGGGTGCGAGGGATGGCGTTGGCCGGTGCCGTTGCGATGCTTGGAGGGTGCACGACCGTGGGCCCCGATTTCGAGCGGCCCCGGGTGCCCTGGCTGTCCGGCTGGACCGGCGGTTCGCTCCAAGCCCTCGCCGCCGATCCGAGGCGCCCGCGCAATGGATCGGTGCAGACGTGGTGGCGCAACTTCAACGACCCCGTGCTCGACCAACTCGTCGCCGAGGCGCAGCGCGTCAACCCGGGCGTGCGGATCGCCGGCATGCGCATCATGGAAGCGCGGGCGCAGCTCGGCATCGCGGACAGCACGCGCTATCCGCAGGTGCAGCAGGTCAACGGCGAACTGCTCGGCGTGGGAGAGCGGCGCTCGGGCGGGCGCGACAACAGCGCGTTGACTGCGAGTGTCGGGTTCAGCCTGGGCTGGGAGATCGACTTCTGGGGCAAGTTCAGGCGCAGTATCGAGTCGGCCGATGCCGCCTACTTCGCCAGCATCGCCCAATACGACGACATGCAGGTGTTGATGGCAGCGCAGGTCGCCGGCCTGTACTGCTCGATCCGTACGGTGGAACTGCGGCTGCGCATCTCGCGCGAGAACGCGGAGCTGCAAAGGCGCAGCCTGCAGATCACGGAGCTGCATTTCAGGAGCGGCAACGAGTCCGAACTGGACGTGCAGCAGGCCCGGGCGCAGTACCTGGGCACGCTCTCGACCGTGCCCCAGCTGGAGATCGCCCTGCGCCAGACGCAGAACGCGTTGAGCGTCCTGCTGGCCCGTCCGCCGGGCCCGCTGCCCGAGATGAACGAGGGAAAGGAACGCATCCCGCAGGCGGGGCTGGACGTCATCGTCGACATGCCGGCCGAACTGCTGAGACGCCGCCCGGACGTACGTGCGGCCGAAATGCAATTGGCCGCGCAGTCCGCCCTGATCGGCGTGAGCGTGGCGGACCTCTACCCCTCCATCTCGCTGCTGGGCTCGCTGGGCCTCTCGGCCACGTCGGTCGAGGGCTCGTCGCGGACCCTGAGCGGGGCCATCGGCCCCAGCCTGGTCTGGAACGTCTTCGACCATGGACGGCTGACCAACACCGTGCTGCTGCAGGACGCGAGGTTCCAGCAGTTCTACGAGCAGTACCAGGATGCGGTGCTTCGGGCCGCGCGCGAGGTCGATGATGCTTCGGTCGGCTTTGCCAAGACCGGCGAGCAGATCGTGCTGCTGGCGGACGCGGTGAAGGCTGCCCAGCGTTCGCTGGAAATCGCCGACAGGCAGTACAACGAAGGGCTGGTCGACTTCCAGCGCGTGCTCGACTCGCAGCGGACGCTCTTCAGCGAGCAGGACCAGCTCGTGGCCAGCCGTGGCAGCCAGTCGCAGAGCCTGATCGCCATCTACAAGGCCATGGGCGGCGGATGGGAGGCGGCCCGGAGCCGCCCAGTGCTCGACGCCGAGACGCAGGAAACCATGGGCCGGCGCAGCGACTGGAAGGGCATGCTGGCAGCGCCGTTGCCGCCGCCGGGCGCCGATGCGCTGCCCACTTCGGAAGGGACGAGACCATGAACGAAGAAGCCACGCCGCCCACGGAGCCGCCGCCCGAGACCGACAAGGGCGCCCGCATCGGCGCGATCGTCGTGCTGGTGTTGATCGTCGCCAGCCTGGTCTGGTATTTCGTATCGGATCGCCTGACGCCCTACACCTCGCAGGCGCGGGTGCAGGCCTTCGTGGTGCCGGTGGCAGCAGAGGTGTCGGGCCGGGTGCTGAAGGTGCACGTCCGGAACAACGACAACGTGCAACAGGGACAGCCGCTCTTCGAGATCGATCCGACGCAGTACCGGATCGCACTGCAGCGGAGTCGATCCGACTACGAATCGGTCCGGCGCTCGGTCAATGCATCGGTGGCTTCGGTGGATGCTGCCCAGGCTGGACTGCGCGCGGCCAAGGCCAACTCTGTCTACGCCCAGCAGGATGCAACGCGACTGGAGCAGATCTTTGCGGAAGACCCTGGCGCGATTTCCATCCGCCGGGTCCAGAGCGCTCAGGCCAGCCGGGTCAAGGCACTCAGCCAGGAGCAGGCCGCCCGGGTGGACCTGATCCGTGCCCAGGAAGCCGCGGGCGAGAGCGGCGACAAGAACGCGCAACTGATCAGCGCCCGATCGGCCGTCGAAAAGGCCGAGCTGGACATGCAGCGCACCGAGGTGGTCGCGCCCGCCGGCGGCCTCGTGACCGACCTGCGCACCGACGCCGGGCAGTTCGTGGGGGCCGGCGCGCCTGTCATGACGCTGGTCACCATCCACGACCTCTGGATCAGCGCGGACATGACCGAGAACAACCTCGGCAACATCGAGCCCGGCGACGCGGTGGCGATCGTGCTCGACGTGATGCCGGGCAAGGTCCTGAAAGGCCGGGTGCGCAGCGTCGGCACCGGGGTCGCCAGCGGGCAGCCGGCGCAGCCCGGCACGCTGCCGACCATCGAGAACAGTCGCGACTGGCTGCGGCAGGCGCAGCGCTTTCCGGTGGCCATCGAGTTCGATTCTTCCGAGCGCGAGCAACTGCGCGCCGTGCGTGTCGGCGGACAGGCCGAGGTGCTGGTCTACACAGGCGATCACGGACTGATGAACTGGCTGGGAACGGCCTTCGTCCACATGATGAGCATGTTGTCCTATGTCTACTGAGCGCCGCCGCATGGGAAGGGCGGACAAGGCCGTGCTGCGACTGGCCATCGGCCTGGGCCTGGCGGTGCTGGTCGCCTACGGCTTCGCGCTGAAGGCGCCCTATGCCGTCTGCGTGGTGGCCGTGCTGATCCTGTGCAAGCCGGGGCCGCCGATCCCGCTGTTCAAAGGGATCGTGTTCGCACTCGTCGTCGCTGCGCTGATGATGGCCGGCGTGCTGCTGGTTCCGGTCCTGAAGCACTACGCGCTGGCCGGCGTCCTGCTGGTCGGGTCGTTGCTCTATGCGGTGTTCTATTCGGGTGCGCGCAATGCCAATCCGCTCGCGACGATCCTGGTGATGGCCATCTCCCTGATTCCTGTGATCGGGGTGGTTGAACAGGCCCTGGCCTTCCAGATCGGCGTGACCCTCGCCGTCGGACTCTGCATCGGCGTGCTGGTCAGCGGTGCCTCGCATGCCCTCTTTCCCGACCGCGCCGAGCCTGCCGGCAAGAGGGCGACGCCGGACGTTCCGAGCCGGGATTCGGCCAGGTCGACGGCCTTGCGCGCGGTCCTGGTGGTCATGCCGGTTTTCGTTCTGGCGTTGGCCAACCCATCCTTCTACGTCGCGGCCATCATGAAGTCGGTGGCGCTGGGGCAGCAGGCCGGGTCCACGAGCGCACGTTCGGCCGGACGAGAGCTCGTGGGGTCCACCCTCATGGGGGCGGCGATCGCCGGTGTGCTCTGGATGGGCCTGTCGCTGCGTCCGAACCTCTGGATGCTGATGCTGTGGATGACTGCGGCCGCGCTGTGGGCGGGGACGCGGCTGTTCCGGGTCCGGGCCAGCGGCTTTCCGCCGTCGTTCTGGGTCCAGTCGCTGGTGACCATGCTGCTCCTGCTGGGGCCGGCCATCGAGGACAGCGCCGGCGGCAAGGATGTGCTGAGGGCATCGGCGGTGCGCGTTGCCCTGTTCGTCGCCGTCGCGCTCTACGCATGGGCGACGGTGTGGGCGCTGGAACACTGGCGAGCCGCAAGATCCGACACGCTGCACTTCAAACAAGGCTGAACGGAGGAACCACACCATGCTGATCAATCTCGCGATCGGATTGCCGACGGTCCTGCTGTGCCTCGTGCTGCAGGCGGTCTTCACGTTCTGGAGCATTCGCTACTACATGGGCCGGACGCAACGCGAGGCCTTCATCGCACGACCAGCCCTTCAGATTCGCTCGCTGCTGGTGGTGATGATCGTGCTGATACTGGGCAACTTCCTCCAGATCATGATCTGGGGATCGCTGTTCATGGCGCTGGGCGAGTTCAGCGAGCTGTACGAGGCGGTGTATCACTCGGCAGTGAACTTCAGTTCTCTGGGCTACGGTGACGTGGTGATGACCAAGCCCTGGAAGCTGCTGGGCCCGCTGGAGGCCGCGAATGGGGTGTTGATGTTCGGCCTGACCGGTGCCGCGTTGATGGCGATCCTGCAACAGATGATCAGGGTCCAGGCCGAAAAGGCGGGGCACACTCTTTGACCGGGCACTGACGGTCAACCCGCCTTCGATTGCTCGAACTCGTCGATGACATCCGCGACCGAGATCCTGCGCCCGAAGTAGCCCACGCTTTCTTCCAGCCCTTCGGCGCGGAGGATGTCGCGCACCGGCGCATGCGCCGCGACCAGCCGCATCCGGATGTCCGACTCCGCCAGGTCGCGGTGCAGCTTCGCCAGCATCCTGGCGCCGGCCATGTCGACCTGCGGCGAGGTCGACAGGTCGCAGACCACGAGCCTCGTCGTCCCTGCGGAGGCGCGCAGCAGTTGCGTCACGACCTCGCGCACGTGGTCGACGTTGAAGTAGAGCAGGGCGGAGTCGACACGGAAGACCAGGGCGCCCGGGACGCGTATGTTGTCCGGGTTGCGCTCGATGTCGGAGAAGGTGCGCGTACCGGGTATGCGCCCGAGCGTGGCGACGTGTGTGTTCGCGACACGACGGATCAGCAGCACGAGCGACGCCAGCACCGCCACGATCACCCCGTTGAGGATGCCGAGCAGCAGCACCGCGACGAACGCGATCATCGACACGACGAACTCGTAGCGGCTCACCCGCCACACGCGCTTCATCTCGCCGATGTTGAACAGGCCCTTGACGGCCACCAGCACGATGGCGGCGAGGACGACGTTGGGCAGGTTCTTCAACCCGCCGGTCAGGAACATCAGGCACAGGCCGATGGTGACCGAAGCGAACACGAGCGCCAGCGGCGTCCTGGCGCCGGCCTTGTCATTGACCGACGACTGCGAGAGTCCACCCGCGACCGGATAGCCCTGGAACAGCGCTGCGCCAAGGTTGGCCGCTCCGAGACCGAGGAATTCCTGGCGAGGATCGATCTCGTACTTGTGCGCATCGGCCAGGGCACGCGCGGCCGAGACACTCTCCACATAGGCCAGCAACAGGCAGGCGAACGCGAGCGGAATGACGCCTTCCACATCGCGCACGCGCAGGCCGGGCATCTTGAAATCCGGCAGGCCCTGGGGCAGGGCCCCGACGACCTTGAAGCCCAGGTTGTCGAGCGAAGTCACCGACATCACGATGATGGAAGCCACCACCACGAACAATGCGGCCGGCCGGCCCGGCAAGTACTTCTCGGCCAGCAGGAGCAGGGCGAGTGCGACGAGACCGAAGGCCAGCACGGCGAGGTTCGTTTCGGGAAGTTGCCCTCCGAGGATGACGAGTCGCTCGAAGAAGTCTTCGCCGCCGCCCTTGACGCCGAACAGCTTGGGCAGCTGCGTGAGCGCAATCGTGCAGGCCGCGCCAGCCTTGAAGCCGAGCAGGATGGTCTCGCTGATGAAATTGACCAGCGAACTCAGGCGCAACAGCCATGCGATCACGCACATGGCTGCGATCAGCAGGGCCGTCAGCGCGGCGATGCTGGCCCATCGCTCCGGATCGCCTTGCGCCATGCCCGCGACAGTGACGCCGACGAGCATCGAGATCGCCGAAGTCGGCCCAATCGCCAGTTGGCGCGACGAGCCGAACAGTGCGTAGAAAAGGCCGCCGAGGAGATAGCAGTAGATGCCGTACTGCGGGGGCAGGCCGGCCAGCGTCGCGTAGGCCAGCGACACCGGGATGCCGTAGGCGGCCAGCGTGACGCCGGCGACCGCGTCCTTCACCAGCCACTTGGGTTGATAGGACGGCAGCCATTGCGCGGGCGGGAAATAGGCGCGCCAACTGCGCGGCTGTGGCTGTGCCGCGAATGGGTCGACGGGTTGTGCCTTCTGAACCATGAGGACCTCCAGACCACACCGGCGACTCAGCTTCTGGGCACGTCGACCTTTTTCCAGCTCGGATCGGGGTTGAAACGCGTCAGTGCTCGCGCGCTGGCATCGCTGCCAGGTCCGAGGTCCTTCTCGTACAACGTGCCGTCGTGGCTGACCATGAAGCTCATGACGCCCGTTTCGCCGTAGCGGATCGGCCATGCCACCAGCGCGAACCCGCTGCGCATGCGGTTGCCGATCACGTAGTCG